>JAIXUQ010000029.1 GCA_027483465.1 Sphingomonadales bacterium | reverse complement strand
CCGGCGCGGCGAAAGGCTTGACCGCACCAGCCGGCTCCACTATGGCGCTCAGCTTCCGGCACCGGCCTCGTGGGCGCGGGCCCTCCCTTTTGACTGACCGATTGCAGGAACCCCATGGCCAACACGCCCCAGGCAGAAAAGCGTATCCGCCGCAACGCTCGCCGCGCCGCCGTCAACAAGGCGCGCGTTAGCCGTATCCGCACCTTCGTGAAGAAGGTGGAAGCCAGTCTGGCCGCTGGCGATGCTTCGGCCGCGGCCGAAGCCCTGAAGGCGGCCCAGCCGGAAATGATGCGCGGTGTGTCCAAGGGCGTGCTCCACAAGAACACCGTGGCCCGCAAGATCAGCCGTCTGGCCAGCCGTCTGAAGGCGCTGAGCGCCTGAGGCACTGGTCTTGCTGTTGCCCCACTGCTCAGTGGGGTAAGCATTGCAGTGAATAGACCGAATAGGGTCCGGCCGACTGGCTGGGCCCTTTTTCGTCCGCGGCGCGCTGGATGGCGTGCATTCCATGCCTGGCCGGCAATTGCCGCCGATTCGCCGCCACTGGTGCCACCAATATGGTGATACTGGTCACGATGCGCTGTTGCCGCCGGCTGCCAGCGGCGGAATCCGCTGCCAGCAAGCGCTGCCGGAGCGGCAGTCGATGTCATCGTCCTGTCATCGGAGTGACACAAAAAATCCAATGACTTGGCCATGATTCGGCGCGCATGAATCGACCGGATGTTGTCGAATTATGGTTTATTTTCAGTTGCTTGAAAGGCCTTCGAAGGAGAGTTTTCCACAGGCCTGTCAATCGAAAAATTTGCCTCCGGATCGAATTTGTTCGCTTGCCCCTGTCACATGGCCTTGCTTATCTGGCTTCAGGTTTGGATCACCCGGTGCGCTCTGCACCGCCAGGTTCCAGTCGATGATTGAACAAAATGGCTTCGCCTCGTGTCTGGCGGGAACGGTCCTGTGCGGCCGGCACTCCAGGCAACAGACGGGGCGTGGCTGTCAGCCGGGTATGGGGTGCCGGGGCTGGCGGGTGCGGGGCGGCGGAAGGAATGTCAGTGTCGAGTGCGGTTGCATCTGCAGCAGTGGGAATGGCGGCGCCGGTGGTGCCGGTGGCGGTGGTCGATCCGGCCGTGGGCGAGTTGTGGCAGCATGTGCGCGCCGCTCTCCGCCAGGAAGCGGGCGACCATGCCTTTGATGCCTGGCTGGCGCAGGTCAATCTCGTGGGCTGGGAAGGCGATCTGGTGCGGTTGGCCGCACCAACGGCCTTTGGTGCCGATTGGGTGAACAGCAATTTCGGCGATTCGCTGCGCCGCCATTTCGCCGCCGCCCATCCCGGTATCCGGCGTGTGAGCATCGTTGCCAGCGCAGCCACGGCCCCGGCGCCGCGCGTGATGCCGGCACCCAGCCAGCCGTTGCCGGTTGATGCCCGCTATAATTTTGACAATTTCATCGTCGGCAAATCGAACGAACTGGCGTACAACGCGGCGCTGACCATGGCCGAACCGGGCCAGCCGGGCTTCAACCCGCTGTTCCTCCACGGCGCCACCGGGCTGGGCAAGACCCACCTGATGCATGCCATCGGCAATGCCTTTCTGGCCCGCCACCGCGAGGCCCGGGTGGCCTATCTTTCGGCCGAAAAATTCATGGTGGAGTTCATGGCCGCGATGCGCGCCAAGGACACGATCAGCTTCAAGCAGCGCCTGCGCTCGGTTGATCTGCTGATGATCGATGATGTGCAGTTCATCGCCGGCAAGGATTCCACCCAGGAGGAATTTTTCCACACCATGAACGAGATCATCGGCGCCGGGCGGCGGCTGGTGATCAGTGCCGATCGCAGCCCGCAGAATCTGGAGGGCATCCAGGAACGCATCCTGTCGCGCATGGCCTGGGGGCTGGTGGCCGATATCAACCCGGCCGATTACGAGCTGCGGCTCAATATCCTGCAGGCCAAGGTGGCGGCGCTGGGCACCCGGGTGCAGGTGCCTGATGATGTGGTGGAATTCTTGGCCCGCAAGATCACCGCCAATGTGCGTGAACTGGAAGGCGCGCTCAACCGGGTTACCGCCTTTGCCCTGTTGATCGGCAAGCCGATTACGCTGGAATTCACCCGCGAGACGCTGGCCGATCTGCTGCGCGCCCACGAGAAGAAGCTGACCATTGACGAAATCCAGCGCAAGGTGGCTGAATATTATGGCCTGAAACTCTCTGATCTCCTGTCGGAACGGCGTGCCCGCGATGTGGCGCGGCCGCGGCAGATCGCCATGTATCTGGCCAAGAAGATGACCCCGCGTTCGCTGCCGGAAATCGGCCGCCGCTTTGGCAACCGCGATCACACCACGGTGATGCACGCGGTGAAGAAGGTGGAGGAGTTGCGCGGCCAGGACCGCGAGATCGACAGCGATGTCGCGACGCTGGCGCGCCTGCTTGACGCCTGATCGGAGCGGTTCCGGCTTCCCAGCCCCGGCCTGAGCGCGTAACCGGGGCCTTGTGTCCCGTTCCGGCCCGTTCTGGTTCATCCTGTCCTGCTGCGCCTTTGCGTCGATGTGGGTGATGATTCGCTATGCGGCGCAGCATCTGCACAGTTTCGAGATTGTCTTTTTCCGCAATTTCTTCGGCCTGATCTTCTTGTTGCCGATGATCATCGGCAATCCCGGCCTGATTCGCCGTGATCGGGCGCGCGTGCATCTGGGGCGCGCCACCTCGGGCTTCATCGCCACCATGGGCACATTTTATGCCGTGGCCAATGCGCCGCTGGCCGATGCGCTGGCCATAAACTACACGGCGCCGCTGTTCGGCACACTGGGCGCGGCCATCGTGCTGGGCGAACGGCTGCGGGTGCGCCGGCTGGTGGCGCTGGCAGTGGGCTTTGCCGGCATGCTGCTGGTGCTGCGCCCCGGCCAGGTGCCGATGACAGCGGGCATCCTGGCCGCGATCATCTCGGCTGTCTCCACGGGCTATTCCATCGTCGCCATGCGCAGCCTGGTGGGCGTGGATGATCCGCGCGCAGTGGCAGCCTGGACCTTCATCCTGATCCTGCTGCCCAGCCTGATCGCGGCGCTGTTCGTGTGGCGGCTGCCGCCGCAGCCGGCGTGGGGCTGGCTGGTGGGCATCGGCGCTGCCGCGGCGGTGGGCCAGCTCACCCTCACGCGGGCCTTCTCGCTGTCCGAAGCCTCGGCGGTGCTGCCGTTTGATTTCGTTCGTTTCGGCCTGGTCACCGCGGCCGGGGTGCTGCTGTTTGGCGAACGCTATGATGGCCTCACGCTGGCCGGGGGCGCGCTGATTCTGGGGTCCACCATTTATCTGGCGGTGCGCGAGGCGCAACTGAAGCGTCAGGCCCGGCAGCAGGGCTGACGCTTTGGAAAGGTTGCGGGCGCCCATGGTGCTGCCCATAAGCGGGCGCAGTCATTGCCAGCGTGGGAGGATCAAATGAACTTGGACGGCTTGTCGGCGGTTGTCACCGGCGGCGCATCGGGCCTGGGCGCGGCAACCGCGCGCCTGCTGGCCAGCCACGGCGTGAAGGTGGCGATTTTCGACATGAACGCCGAAAAGGGCGAAGCGGTGGCGGCCGAAATCGGCGGCGTGTTCTGCAATGTCAATGTCACCAGCGACGAATCGGTGGATGCCGGTTTTGCCAAGGCCCGCGCCGCTATCGGGCAGGAACGGATCCTGATCAACTGCGCCGGCACCGGCAACGCGATCAAGACCGCCAGCCGCTCCAAGGAAGACGGCAGCATCAAGCATTTCCCGATCGATGCCTTTGACCGCATCATCCAGATCAACCTGGTTGGCACCTTCCGCTGCATCGCCAAGTCGGCCGCCGGCATGCTTACCCTGCCGCCGCTGGAGCATGGCGAGCGCGGCGCTATCGTCAACACCGCTTCGGTGGCAGCTGAGGATGGCCAGATCGGCCAGGCGGCCTATTCGGCGTCAAAGGGCGGCGTGGTGGGCATGACCCTGCCGATCGCGCGCGATCTTTCCAGCGAGGGCATCCGGGTGAACACCATCCTGCCCGGCATCTTCAACACACCGCTGCTGCAGGGCGCGCCCGACAATGTGAAGGCGGCGCTGGGCGCCACCGTGCTGTTCCCCAAGCGGCTGGGCATTCCCGAGGAATATGCCAGCCTAGCCGTCGAGATGTGCCGCAATTCCTATTTCAACGGCGAGGATGTGCGGCTGGACGGCGGTATCCGCATGGCGCCGCGCTGAACGGCGCTTGGCGAGCAGCTGGCGGGCGGGCGGCCTCTACCGGCCGCCCGCCCGTTCATCATCCTGCAACCATGCCCGCCCCACAGTGGCGCCCATGAAGCATGGTCTCGCCCTTATCGCCGCCCTTTCCGCCACCGCTGCTGCCGCACAGGTGCCGCCGGCCAGTATCGGCCAGCCCTTCATCCCGGCGCCGTGGTGGATGAAGGATCCGGTGATCGCCGCCATGGGCTATGTCCGCACCGAGGTGCCGGCCAACCGCGCCCAGTTCAGCGCGCGCTTTTCGGTGGTGAAGAAGACCGCTGCCGATGCCACCACGGCGGCCAGCGCCCAGGCCCGCGCCCTCGATGCGGCGCTGGCCGCGCTGGGGCAGGACAAGCTCCGGCTCACCACCACGCTCCTTACCCGCCCGCTGTATGAACAATATCGCACCCGCGACGGCCAGATGCAGGAAAATGCCCGCGCCGATCAGATCGAGGCCTATGAGGTGACCGCCGTGCTGGCGGTGGAGGTGCGCGACATCGCTGTTTTGGAACGGGCCTATCGGCTGAGCGTTGCGGCCCGGCCGTCGGGCATCGATCAGGTGCGCTACAATCTCCAGGAGAGCAATGAGCTGAAAACCTGGCTCTATGAGGCGGCGGTGAAGGATGCCGCACGCCGCGCCCGGCTGGCCACGGCGGCGGCCGGCGCCCGGCTGGGTGGGGTGAAGGTGATCGATCCATCGGGCGGGGTCTGCCAGACCCAGGTGCTGGCCGGCTGGCCCAGCTATGCCGGCCCAAGCGCGCCGCAGGACATCGATGCTCCGGCCACGGCTTTGCGGGCCGAAATGGCCATGCCGACACTGGCGATGGCAGCGCCGCCACCGCCCAGCCTCGAAAAACAGGCCGAGGCGGTGCAGGTCACGCTCACCCCGCCGCTCTATCCGCTCAGCGCCGAAGCCTGTGTCGTCTACGGCCTGCTGCCTGCCCCCTGAGCCCCCGTTGACCTTGCCCGAATGACGTATTAGCTTCCGATTCGGTAGGGGAGGGAGAACGCGTTGGGCCCAAAGTCCAAAGCATAAGCGGACAGGGCTGGCGATGGTCGCGCGCGTCTCGATTGAAGAGGTGAGATGGCGTTCACGGGCAGGGTCTTGCAATCGTGCAGAATGTTTGAAGGCAAGGCCCAATCGTGAACGCCATCCCACATCTGGATGGCAGATTTTACCGCTTCTGGTCCCGGTGACCCGACCGCGGGGACCAGCGGCCGAACGGCGCCGGCGTCAGCCGCCCGTCACGGCCCGGGGCTGCACCGAACAGCCCGATGAGGGGCAGAGGCGGCATCTTCCGGGATGCCGCCTTTCCTTTGGCCGCTACAGCAGCGCGTCGATCGCCTGCGCCAGTGCCACATCCCGCACCGAAAGCCCGCCGGCATCATGGGTGGTGAGCGCGATGTCCACCCGGTTCCACACGTTGAACCATTCGGGGTGATGGTCATGCCGCTCGGCAAGCAGCGCCACCCGGGCCATGAAGCCCCAGGCCGTGCTGAAATCGGCAAAGCGCAGGCTGCGCTTCAGATGTTCGCCCTCCAGCGTCCAGCCCGGCAGTTCGGCGGCCAGTGCGGCGCGGGCGGCGTCATCCAGTTTCTCGACCATGGCGCGGCTTCGTCCTATTGCGGGTTGATGATGCGTGCCCCGTCCCTTGCCGATATCGAAGCCCTGGCACAAGCCGCCGTGGAACGGCTGCCGCCGCTGTTCCGCCAGCACCTCGCCGATGTCATCCTGAAGGTGGAGGATTTCCCCGACGATCTGGTGATGGCCGAGATGGCGCTGGACACGCCTTGGGACTTGCTTGGCCTCTATTGGGGCCGCCATGTCGGCCTGAAAGGCGAGCTGCCCTCCGGCGCCCTGCCTGACATGATCTTCCTCTACCGCCGGCCAATCCTGGATCTGTGGGCCGAAGGCCAGGACACGCTGGAGAGGCTGGTCACCCACGTGCTGGTGCACGAGGTGGGTCATCATTTCGGGCTGAGTGATGAAGCCATGGAGGCGATCGAGCGGGACGCGGAGGCGTGATGATCCGCCCCAGCCAGGCAAGGGGAGGTGCAAGGACGCCAGAATGATCGGGCCAGAATGATCCGGATTGGCCGTGCTGGCCGCAGCCGGCGGCGGAGCCGCCGAGTCTGCAGGGCGGGGCAGAAGAAGGAAGGAAGAATGGGCGTGGCAAAGCCACGCCGTCGGACGACACACGAAAAGGGCGGCCTGTTGGGGCCGCCCTTTTGGGTCGCCGGCCGATCTTGCGCGAGTCGGTGGCTATCGCGCTGCGATAGCCACACGCCGCGCTGCGATCAGAAGTTCACGCGGGCCTGGACGCCGTAATAGCGATCCGCCTCACGCGGGATCAGATAGCGCAGGCCGATCAGCTGGTTGCCGCCCAGGCCGGAGTTGGTGATCTGGGCCGGGAAGCTCTGGTCAAACAGATTCTTCACCAGGAAGGTCACGCGGAACTTGTCGTCCTTCTGCACCAGGCCGAACTGCAGATCGACCAGGCTGTAGGGCCGGATGATGCCGGCGGTGCGCAGTGCGGCGTTGGCATCAAACAGGCTGAGCTGGCTCGACTGGTGCGAGACATTGCCGGCCAAGGTGAAATCGATCGAACCACCGGTACGATAACGATAATCCAGCCCGAACGAGCCCTTCCAACGCGGCGCGAAGCCGAGCGGGGTGCCAGCCGGGATCACCGCTGCGCCAGCCGGCGCGTTGAAGCGGTCAACCTTGGCATCGGTGTAGGCCAGGCCACCGGCGATGTTCAGATCCTTCACCGGGCGCAGCAGGAAGTCCATTTCAACGCCCCGGGTCGACACGTCACCGGCGTTGGTGAAGCGGGTAACCGGCACGCCGGCAACCAGAT
>JAIXUQ010000046.1 GCA_027483465.1 Sphingomonadales bacterium | reverse complement strand
GGCAAACAGCAGCGGCACCAGCCCGAAGGCGGCGATGCTCGCGGTCATCAGCACCGGGCGCAGGCGGCGGCGGGCCCCCTCCTCCACCGCCTGCGCCAGCGCCAGGCCCTGGCCGCGCAACTGGCGGATATAGCTGACCATCACCAGCCCGTTGAGCACGGCGATGCCGAGCAGCGCGATGAAGCCCACCGAGGCCGGCACCGACAGATATTCGCCGCTGGCCCACAGCGCCAATATGCCGCCCACTAGCGCGAACGGGATCATCAACAGGATCAGCACCGCCGGCCGCACGGCGCGGAAGGTGAGGACGAGCAGGCCGAAGATCAGCGCGAGCGCCAGCGGCAGCACCAGCGCCAGCCGGGCGGCGGCGCGCTGCTGATTCTCAAACTGCCCGCCCCAGACGATGCGATAGCCGGGCGGCAGTTTCACTTCGGCGGCGATGCGCGCCTGCGCATCACCCACATAGGAAACGATATCGCGGCCCGAGACGAACGCCTGCACCAGGGCGAAGCGCGAGCCATTCTCATGCTCCAGCTTGACCGGGCCGGCCACCCGCGCCGCCGCCGCGACATCGCCGGCGCGCACG
The DNA here is from genome assembly GCA_027483465.1 of Sphingomonadales bacterium. Taxonomy (GTDB): domain Bacteria; phylum Pseudomonadota; class Alphaproteobacteria; order Sphingomonadales; family Sphingomonadaceae; genus Sandarakinorhabdus. Next base: position 39,959 of record JAIXUQ010000046.1, on the reverse strand, counting down.
CGCTGGCCATCGCCGCCCACCAGCGGCGTGTCGATCAGCGCGGCGGCGCCATCGGGCACGGCGGCAGCGCCGGCGTTGATCATCACCGGCACCCGGATCAGGCCTTGCGTGATGGTGCCGGCCGGCAGCCCTTCCAACTGGGCGCGCAGGCCATCCTGCACCCCGGTCACGGTCAGCCCGGCGCGGCCGGCGGCCTCCCGGTCGATGGCCAGTTGCAGATAATCCACCGTGTCATCGGCCACGGTGATCACCTCGGTCGCCCCCGGCGTGGCCTCCAGCCGGGAGGCGACGGAAGCGGCCAGCCGGGACAGTTCGGCCAGATCGGGGCCGAAAATCTTCACCGCCAGATCGCCGCGGCTGCCGGTGAGCATTTCCGACACGCGCATCTCGATCGGCTGGGTATAGCTGGGCTCGATGCCGGGGTGGGCATCCACGGCGGCGCGGATCTTCTCGGTCAGCGCCGCCTTGTCGGGCACGGTCCATTCCGCGCGCGGCTTCAGCGACAGGAACAGATCGGTTTCGTTGAGGCCCATCGGATCCAGCCCCAGTTCGTCGGTGCCCAGCCGGGCGTAGGCGCCGGTCACTTCCGGCACGCGCGCCAGCACGGAACGTTCGACGGCCAGATCATCGGCGATGCTGTGATCCAGCCCGATGGACGGATGCTTGGCCAGTTGCACCAGCACCGCGCCTTCATCCAGCGTGGGCAGGAAAATCTTGCCCACCCTGGTATAGGCAAAGCCGGCCAGCAGCAGCGCCGCCAGCGCCAAAAGCGCCACCAGCCGCTGTTGCCCGCGCGCCAGCGCCAGCACCCGGCCATAGACGGGATTGAGGCGGCGCATCAGCCAGGGTTCATGGCCGGCTTCATGGGCCTTGAGCACCAGATCCGACAACATGGGGATGAGGGTGAGGGCCAGCAGCAGCGAGGCGGCCAGCGCCAGCACGATGGTGACGGCGACGGGGGCGAACAATTTGCCTTCCAGCCCCTGCAGCGAGAGCAGCGGCAGGAACACCAGGATGATGATGATGATGCCCGATGCCACCGGCTGGATCACCTCGCCGGTGGCCAGGCCAATGCGCCGGGTGCGGGCATCGCTGCCGCCGCGCGCCAGTTGTTCGACGATATTCTCCACCACCACCACCGCGCCATCCACCAGCAGGCCGATGGCGATGGCCAGCCCGCCCAGGCTCATCAGATTGGCCGTGAGGCCAAAGCCGCGCATCAGGATGAAGGTGATCAGCGCCGCCATCGGCAGCGCCGCCGTCACCACCAGCGCCGCGCGCCAATCGCCCAGGAACAGCAGCAGCAGCAGGATCACCAGCACGGCGGCTTCCAGCAGCGCCTCCTCCACCGTGCCCACGGCGTGATCGATCAGTTCGGACCGGTCATAGAACACGCCAAGCTTCACCCCGGCCGGCAGCGTGGGTTGCAGTTCGGCCAGCCGCGCCTTGATGCCGGCCACCACGGCGGCGGCATTGGCCCCGCGCAGGCCGATCACCACCGCCTGCACCGTCTCGGCGCGGCCACCCGCCGTCACCGCGCCATAGCGAGCCAGGCTGCCGATGCGCACCTCGGCCACATCGCGCACCCGCAAGGGGCCGGTGGGCGTGACGGCGATCACCGTGGCGCCCAGATCGTCGGGCGTGGTGACAGCGCCCACGGCGCGGACGATCAGCGTGGTTTCCCCCGCGGCGGCGCGGCCGGCGCCATCGTTGCGGTTGCCGGCCTCCACGGCGGCGCGCAACTGCTCCAGCCCGATGCCGGCGGCGGCCAGGGCCGCCATGTCGGGCCGGATTTCCAGCGTTTCCACCCGGCCGCCCAGCACGTTCACATCGGCCACGCCGGGCACGGTGCGCAGGGCCGGGCGCACGACATAATCCAGGATGCGCCGCCGCTCGGCCAGGCTTTGCGGGCCATCCAGCGTGAACATGAAGATGTCGCTGAGCGGCGTGGAAATGGGGGCGAGGCCACCCGAAACGCCGGGCGGCAGATCGGCGGCCACGGCGGCAAAGCGTTCGGCCACCTGGGCGCGGGCCCAATAGATGTCGGCGGCGTCGGAGAAGCTGATGGTGATATCGGCGATGGCATATTTGGCCACCGAACGCAGCATCTGCTGATCGGGCATGCCCAGCATCTGCTGTTCGATGGGGGTGATCACCCGGGCTTCCACCTCTTCCGGCGTCATCCCCGGTGCCTTCAGGATCAGCTTGACCTGGGTGGGGGCGATTTCCGGAAAGGCGTCGATGGGCAGGGTGATGAACGACCACAGGCCCACCAGCGCCGCCAGCAGGCTGAACGCGCCCGTGATCCAGCGCCGGGCCAGCGCGGCATTGACAAGGGCCTGCAGCATCAGGGCTGCGCCGCCGCCCGCAGTTCGGGCAGGTTGCTGGTGGCCACGCGCTCCCCGGCCTTCAGCCCGGCGGTGATCACGGCGGGATCGCCGCTGCCGATGCGGGTGACGGGGCGCAGGGCAAAACCACTGGCACCCTTCACGAACACCAGATCGCGGCCATTGTCGTTGCTGATCGCGGCGGCCGGCACCGCCACGGCGCCGGCCGGGGCGGGCGCGCTGATCGTCAGGCGCAGCAGCCGGCCGCTCACCAGCGCCGGGCCGGCATCGTCCAGCCGGGCGCGCGCGGCAAAGCCGCGCGTGGCGGGATCGATCGCGCCGGCCACGGTTTCCAGCCGGCCGGTCTGGCCAGCGGCGGTGCGCACATTCAGGCCCGGCCGCACGGCGCCGGCCAGCCGTTCGGGAATGGCCAGCGCCAGCCAGCGGCTGCCTTCGCGTTCGATGATGATGGGGGCGGTGTTGCCGTCCACGGCGGCGCCGGCATCAATGGCCATGCTCACCACCCGGCCGGCGATGGGTGCCACCAGCCGGATGCGGCCATCGCTGCCCACCCCGGCCTGCCCGGCCAGCTGGCGGGCGGCGGTGGCGGCGATGCCGGCCTCGGCGCTGGCGCTGGCGGCGGCATCGGCGCGGCTGCCGGCCACCACGCCGGCCCGCGCCAGCTCAGCCAGGCGCGCGGCTTCGGCGGCGGCCAGCCGGCGGCGCTGTTCGGCCTGGGCCCGTTCGGTGGCCAGGCCGGCGGCCTCGCGGCTGATCAGCACGGCCAGCAACTGGCCTTGCCGCACCGCCTGGCCGGGCTGCACATGCACCGATTGCACCAGCCCGGCAAAGGGCGTTGCCACCGCCGCGCGGGCGCCGGGCGGCTGCACCACGCTGGCCGGCAGTTCGGCCAGGATCATCTGCCCGGCCGGCACGGCCAGCGCCGTTTGCGGTGCGATGGCCGGGGGTGGGGCCGGCGGCGGTAGGGCATCGCCGCCGCACGCGGCCAGCAGCACGGCAAGCGGGATCAGGGTGGCCAGCGAGGGAGCGGCAGGGTTCATGCCGGGGAAGGTGGCAGCATCAGCTTGCATGAAGCTGACAATCTGTCAGCCTGATGCAAGATTGCCGGGCCATGGGTGTGGCCAGGAAAGGAGCAGCCGATGCGCCTGTTGCTGGTGGAGGATGATGCCGAACTGGCCGCCCGCCTGATGCGGCGGCTGGGTTCGGCCGGCTTTGCGGTTGATCGCGCCGGCGATGGGCTGACCGCGCTTGATTGGCCCGATCTGGCCGCGCACAGCGCCATCATCCTTGATCTGGGCCTGCCCGGCATCGATGGCCTCAGCCTGCTCAGGCAGTGGCGCGAACGCGGCATCATGGTGCCGGTGATCATCCTGACGGCGCGCGGCAACTGGCAGGAAAAAGTCGCCGGGCTGAACGCCGGGGCCGATGATTTCGTGGTGAAGCCGGTGCATTCCGAGGAACTGGTGGCGCGGCTGCACGCCCAGATCCGCCGGCACGAGGATCATGGCGCGCCACGGCTGCGGGCCGGCGATGTGGAGCTTGATCCGGTAGCGCGCGCCGCCAGCCGGGCCGGGGCACCGCTGGCGCTGTCGGCGCGCGAATATCGCCTGCTGGAATTGTTCATGCGGCGGCCCGGCCATGTGCTGTCGCAGGCCGATCTGCTGGAACGCCTCTATCCGCTGGCGGCGGAGCGGGACTGGAACACGCTGGAGGTGCAGGTGAGCCGGCTGCGCCGCAAGTTGGGCCCCGGCGCCATCACCACGGTGCGCGGCCTGGGCTATCGGCTGGAACCATGATCGGCGCCGCCCCCACCAGCCTGCGCGCCCGCTATGCGCTGGCCATGCTGGCCTGGCTGATCGCCGGGCTGGTGCTGATCGGGGTTTCGGCCAGCGCGCTGTTCCGCCGCCATGTCGAAGGCGTGTTCCATGCCGAACTGGAAGAGCATCTGGTGGAACTGGTGGGCCTGAGCACCGGGGGCCATGGCCGGCTGCAGCTGAGCCGCCCGCTGTCGGATCCGCGCTATGGCGTGGGCGGTTCCGGCTATTACTGGCAGATCAACCGGCAGGGCCGCGCCGTGCTGCGCTCGCCCTCGCTGGGGGCGGCGCGTCTGCCCGATCTGCCGGAAGACGGGCACGCCATCAGCCACCGGCGCGACCGCGGGCCGTCGGGGCCGGTGATGGTCTATGCGGTGGCCAGCGGCAGCGGGGCCGATCATCTGCATTTCCAGATCGCCACTGATCTGCGCCACATGGACCGGGTGGTCGCCGCCTTTCAGCAGGACTTGCTGGCCTGGCTGGCGGCATCGGCGCTGCTGCTGATCGCCGGCGCGCTGGTGGCGCTGCGCTTTGCCACCCGTCCGCTCGATCGGCTGGCCGCCAGCATCGCCCGCGTGCGCGCCGGGCAGGATCGCCGCATGGGCACGGCCTGGCCGGCGGAAATCCAGCCGCTGGCCCAGGATCTTGACCGGCTGATCGAAAGCCGCGAGGCGATGGTTGCGGCCGCCCGCATCGAGGCGGGCAATCTGGCCCATGGCCTGCGCACCGCGCTCGCCATCCTCACCGACGAAGCCGAAACGCTGGCCGATCAGCCGGCCGGGCAGACGCTGCTGGCCCAGTGCACGGCGATGGCGCGCCGGCTGGATTGGCACCTGGCCCGCGCCCGCGCCGCCGCCGGCCAGGGCGCCATCACCGAAACCGCCCTGCCCGACGCCATCGCGCCGCTGCTGAGCGCCATGCAGCGGCTGCACGCCGCCCGCCATATCGGTTTCAGCGCCGCCGGCCCGGCGGTGCGGCTGGCGATCGATCCCGAAGCCTTTGCCGAAATCCTCTCAAACCTGCTCGACAATGCAGGCAAATGGGCCGGCAGCACGGTGCATGTGGACTGGCAGGCCGATGGCGGCGCGGTGGCGATCAGCGTGACCGATGACGGCCCTGGCATCCCGGCCGACACGGTGGCGCAGCTGTGGCAGCCCGGCGTGCGGCTGGACGAATCCATGCCCGGCCATGGCCTTGGCCTCGCCATCGCGCTTGATCTGGCACAGGTGGCCAATGGCCAGCTGACGCTGGGCCCCCGCCCCGATGGCCGGCCCGGCACCCGCGCGCGCCTCAGCCTCGCCATGGCCTGAACCGGGCGCACAGCCCCTCCAGTTTCTCGGTTTGCGCGGGGGCCCGGCGCGGGCTAGCGTGGCTGCAAGGATTTGGGGAGTGTGGCATGGACCAGTTTGATTTCATCATCGTCGGCGCCGGTTCGGCCGGCTGCGCGCTGGCCAATCGCCTGTCGGCCGATCCCGGCACCCGCGTGCTGCTGCTGGAAGCCGGCGGCAACGACAATTCGATGCTGATCCAGATGCCGGCCGGCATCGCCAACATCATCCCGCCCGACAAGGAAAGCCCGTTCGATTGGTCGTTCTGGACCGAACCGCAGACGCATCTGGGCGGGCGCAGGCTGTATTGGCCGCGCGGGCGGGCGCTGGGCGGCTCCTCGTCGATCAATGGCATGGTCTATATCCGCGGCCATGCCAGCGATTATGACCGTTGGAGCCAGTTGGGGCTGACCGGCTGGGGCTGGGCCGATGTGCTGCCTTATTTCCGCAAGGCCGAGGATTCGGAGCGCGGCGCCGATGAATATCACGGCAGCGGCGGGCCACTGCACAGCAGCCGCAAGGGCGCCCTGCCCAATCCGCTCAACGAGGCTTTCCTGCAGGCGGCGGTGGAGGCGGGCTATGGCCGCACCGATGATTTCAACGGGCCACAGTTCGAAGGCGCCGGCCAATATGATGCCACCATCAAGGATGGGGAGCGGTTCTCGGCAGCCAAGGCCTATCTCACGCCGGCCGTGCGGGCGCGCGCCAATCTGGACATCCGCACCGGGGTGCAGGCGCGGCGCGTGCTGTTCGAAGGCCGGCGGGCGGTGGGCGTGGCCTATGACCAGAACAAGGCCGAAGCCAGCGCCATGGGCCGGGAGATCATCCTGTGCGGCGGCGCGGTGAACAGCCCGCAATTGCTGATGCTGTCGGGCATCGGCCCGGCCGCGCATCTGCGGCAGTTCGGCATCGCGGTGGTGGCCGACAGCCCGGACGTGGGCGGCAATCTGCAGGACCATCTGGACGTGATCGTGCAATGGCATTGCAGCCAGCCCGTCACGCTCAACAACAATTCGAAATTCATCAACAAGATGATCGCGCTGGGCAAATGGATGTTCACGCGCAGCGGCAACGGCGCCCACATGCCGACCCCGGTTGGGGCGTTCCTCTCCACCCGCGCTGGCCTGGCGGCGCCCGATATCCAGATGCATTTCATGCCGGTGCGCGGCAATCCGCACGGGCGCGGCCAGATGGATGGCCGCCACGGCTATCAGCTGCACGTGTGCCAATTGCGCCCGGAAAGCCGCGGCACCATCCGGCTGAAATCGCCCGATCCGCTGGCGCACCCGGCGATCGATCCCAATTATCTTTCGGCGCCCGAGGATGTGGAAACGCTGGTGGCCGGGGTGGAAATCGCCCGCCGCATCGGGGGCCAGCCGGCCTTTGGCCCCTATAACGACGGCGAAGCCTGGCCAGGGCCGGAGGTGACCGACCGCGCTGCCCTGCTGGAAAAGATGCGCGGCTGGGCCGAGACCATCTATCACCCGGTGGGCACCTGCCGCATGGGCGTGGATGCCAACGCCGTGGTGGATGGCCAGTTGCGGGTGAACGGCGTGGAAGGGCTGCGGGTGATCGATGCCAGCGTGATGCCCTATCTGGTTTCGGGCAACACCAATGCCCCCACCATCATGATCGCCGAAAAGGCCGCCGACATCATCGCCAGCCGGGTGAAGCTGGAGCGCAAGCTGGGCCTGGCGGCATGAGCGGCGCGGCCTTCACCATCCCGGTGAACGCGGCCGAGGTGGCCTGGATCCGCGAGCGGGTGGCGGCCTTCCGCTGGTTTGAGGAGCCGCCCGACGCCGGCTGGCGGCACGGCGCCAACCGCGATTACATGGAACGGCTGCGCGCCTATTGGCTGGATGGCTATGACTGGGCCGGCGCGGTGGCGCATCTCAACCGCCTTCCACATGTGCGGGTGGCGGTGGGCACGGATGGCGGCCAGCCCTTCCACCTGCACTGCGTGCATCTGCGCTCAAGCCGGCCGGATGCGCGGCCGCTGCTGATCGCGCACGGCTGGCCGGGATCGATCCTGGAATTTGATGCCATCATCGAACGGCTGGCCGAGCCGGAAGACCCGGCGGCCCCGGCCTTCCATGTCGTCGCCCCGTCGCTGCCGGGCTATGCCTGGTCTGACCGGCCATCGGCACCGATCGGCCCGCGCGAGGTCGCCCGCCGCTATGACGCGCTGATGGGCGCGCTGGGCTATGACGACTATCTCTATCAGGGCGGCGACTGGGGCTGCGTGATTGGCGGCTGGATCGGGCTGGATTCGGCACGGGTGCGGGCCATCCACCTGTCCGGCTTTGGCCTGAGGCCCGCCGACATGGCGCCCACCACGCCCGAGGAAGGCGCCTGGCTGCAAAAGGCGGTGGCCATCCGCGATGCCGAAACCGCCTATCTCCATCTGCAGGGCACCAAGCCGCAGAGCCTGGGCTTTGCCATGATGGATTCGCCGATGGGTGTGGCGGCCTGGTTTGCCGAAAAATTCGTCGGCTGGTCGGACGTGGCGGGCGATTACACCGATCCGCCCTTCACCATGGACCAGATGCTCACCAACATCATGATCTATCTGACCACCCGCAGCTTCCTCACGGCGACGTGGATTTATCGCGGCATGTTCCTGGAAGGCGGCTTTGCCATGCCGGCCGGCGCGCGGGTGACGGTGCCGGTGGGGGTGGCGGCCTTCCCGCGCGATCTGCTCGCCTTCCCGCCGCGCGCGATGGTGGAGCGGGGTTATAATGTCAGCCACTGGACGACGATGCCGCGCGGCGGCCATTTCGCCAGCCTGGAGGAACCGGAATTGTTCCTGGCCGATCTCAGGGCCTTTGTCGCCAGCCTGTGATGGCCGATCCGGTCTGGGAGGTGGCGCCGGGGCTGACCGACTATCCGGCCGCGCTGGCGCACATGCAGGCGCAGGCGACGGCGATTCGGGCCGGCGGCGCCCCCGAATGCATCTGGCTGGTGGAGCATCCGCCGCTCTACACCGCCGGCACCAGCGCCGATCCGGCCGAACTGGTTGATCCGGGCCGGTTTCCGGTGTTCGCCGCCGGGCGTGGCGGGCGCTACACCTATCATGGGCCGGGGCAGCGCACCGTCTATGTCATGCTCGATCTGGCGGCGCGCGGGCGGGACGTGCGCAGATTCGTCGCGGCCCTGGAAGCCTGGGTGATCGCAGCGCTGGCCGATTTCGGCGTGGCCGGCCGTGTGATCCAGGGCAAGATCGGCGTGTGGGTGGATGGGCCGCACGGCCCGGCCAAGATCGGGGCCATCGGCATCCGGGTGCAGCGCTGGGTCAGCTTTCACGGCCTGTCGCTGAACGTTTCCCCGCAACTTTCTGATTTTGAAGGAATCATTCCCTGCGGCCTGCAGGAACCTGTGACCAGCCTGCGCGCGCTGGGCAGCCCTGCCACCATGGCCGAAGTGGATGCGGCGCTGGCCCGGCATCTGCCGGCGATGCTGGCGGCGATGGCAGGCTGATGGCCAGCCGCGCCATGGTGGACGTTTCACCATGGCGCTGCATGTGGCTCTTGCACGAACCGGGCGGCATCGCTAATGTCTACCGCGGTTGGGGGATATGGGTTTGCCGTCCCAACTCGTCCTGGGTCCAGGCGATACCGTCCAAGGAGTTTGAACAATGACCATCGTCGAAAAGCTGAAGACCGCTTCGATCATCGCTGGCGCCGCCCTGCTCGTCGTCGCTTGCGGCGAAAAGAAGGCTGAAGAAGCCGCTCCGGCTCCGGAAGCCGCTCCGGCCGCTGAAGCCGCCCCGGCTCCGGAAGCCGCTCCGGCTCCGGAAGCCGCTCCGGCCGATGCCATGGCTCCGGCTGCTCCGGCTGAAGCCGCTCCGGCCGCTCCGGCCGAAGCCGCTCCGGCTGCCAAGTAAGTTCGACTTTTCGTCGAATTGCTTTAGGAAGGGCCGTCCCGTTCGCGGGGCGGCCCTTTTTGCTTTGGGGAAGGAAACAATATGAGCCTTGCAGAGATCACGTCGCAGATGAGCCAGCGCATCGGTGCCGGCGGCCAGTTCAAGAAATCGGTGAAGTTCGACTTTGGCGCCGATGGCCTGGTGCGGATCGATGACACGGTGTCGCCCGTGGTGGTGAGCAACGAAGACGGCGCCACGGCCTGCACCGTGAAGGTGAACATGGCCGATTTCATGGACATCGCCACCGGCAAGCAAAATGCCCAGATGGCGTTCATGATGGGCAAGCTGAAGATCGAAGGCGACATGTCGGTCGCGCTGTCGCTCGGCAGCATTCTGGGCTGATCGGCCCCGCTGGTGCGCCGGGCAGCCGTTGCGCCGCCCGGTCCATCAGCCTGGCCCGGACGATCCCAGGACGACCAAGACGATGACCATTCGACTGACCTTGTGGGCCTGCCTTGCCGCCGTGACGATCACGGCCAATGCCGAAGCGGCCCCGGCCCGCAAGCGCGGCGCCAAGCGCCCGCCCGCCCGCGCCGCTGCAAAGCCGGTGCCGAAACCACCGGCCACACCGGTGACACCCGGCATCATGGTGCCGCGCCCCGTCACCCTGACCAAGGCGACCCCGGCCGAAACACGCGCCCACGCTGTGTGGATGCTGCGCGCGGCGCTGAACGTGGCAGCGCTGCAATGCCAGTATTCGCCATTCCTGCGATCGGTGGACAATTACAACCAGATGCTGCGCAAGCACGGCCCAGAACTGGTGGCGGCGCAAACCGTGCTGGCCGGCCACTTCAATCGCACGCTCAAGCGCGGCGGGCCGGCCGCCTTCGATCGCTACAACACGCGCAGCTACAACAGTTTTTCGACGTTGGATGCCCAGTATAACTTCTGCTGGGCCGCAGCCCAGGCCGGCCTGGCGGTACGCATGGCCAATGTGGGCACGCTGGCGGCCATTGCGGCTGAACAGGTGCCGCTGGTGCGCGCGGCGCTGGCCTATGTGCCGCCGGCCGCCGGCCTGAACGGCGCCGATGTGGTGGTGCCGCTGCTGCCGTCGCTGGACCTGATCAGCGAAACCGACTGAGCCGCCGCCGGCACGGGTGCCGGACCAAGGTCTTGCGCCACAGGCACAAAAAAAAAGGGGAGCGACCATATGGTCGCTCCCCCGATCTTTGCGGCTGTGCCAGCGCTTACTGCGGCTGGCAGGGGCCGGTGGGCGCCGGAGCCGGCGCGCCGCTGAAGGTGATTTCCACGCGGCGGTTCTGCGGTTCGCGCACACCGTCGGCGGTATCAACCAGCGGGCGGCCTTCGCCAAAGGCTTCGGTAGCAATGGCATCGGCGGGCACGCCCTTGCCGGCCAGATAGGCCTTCACGGCGTCAGCGCGACGCTGCGACAGCTTGGCGTTGTAATCATCCTTGCCCGACTTGTCGGCGTGGCCAGCCAGCGCGACCTTGGTCTGGCCGGTGGCGGCATATTGTTCAGCCGCGCGATCCAGAATCGCCGCCGATTCCGGCGTGATGGCCGACTTGTCCCAATCGAAGAAGACCAGGAACGGACCCGGGGTCACGGCCGGCGGCGGGCACGGAGGCAACGGCGGCGGCGGGGGCGGGGGGGGCGGCGGCGGCGGGGGCGGCGGAGCCGCGGCCGGCGGCGGCGGGGGCGGCGGCGCTTCGAAGAAATTGTAGGTCAGCGTCAGCAGCAGGTTGTGGCTGCGGAAACGGGTGTCCACCGGCAGGCCGTTGTTGGTGAAGACGCCGACATCGCTGACGTTCATGTAGCGATACTTCAGGCCGATATCGACATGGTCGCTGATCGGCTTGTACACGCCGGCCAGCAGGTTCCAGGCGAGGCCGGTATCGGCATCGTCAACGAACACGCGGCCCGGGTTGCGCAGGCGGCCGAACTGCTTGGTGCGGGCGATGCCAACACCGGCGCCGATGTAACCACCGATCGCCTTGTCCTTGCCGCCGAAATCGACGAGGCCATTGATCATGAAGGCGAGCGCCGAGGCCGAGCCACCCGCGTCCGGGTAGGCGCCAACCGGCGGAATGCCCAGCGTGCCGGTGCCGGCAGCGGTGGTGTAGTTCAGCGCCGGCGGGCTGTTTTCCACGAAGCTGCTGCGGTTGCGGTTGCGCATGTAGTTGAGCGCGAATTCGGTGCGGAAGCCGCCGAAATCATAACCGATATTGCCGCCGACATCGAAGCCGGGGAAATAATTCTGCTTGATGGCGTTGGCCACGGTGGCGGTGCGGTTCGCCGTCGAAATATCCAGGTCCTGGTTCCGGAGCAAGCCGACGCCGGCTTCCACACCAATGTACCAAGCCTTGTCCTTCGCATTGGCGGCGCCGCTGAGGGCCGTCGCTGCGAGGATCAGACCGATCGCATAGCTGCGCATCATCATCCCCTTTTAGAGTCGTGCCAGATCATCTGGCATCGGCGAACCTCTAACGCAGCCAAACAGGCTCAAGCAAGCGGGGAATTGCTGATATTGTTGCGGGCAGGCCACAGTGATGGCGTGAAAATCCACCATGCAATCACGTCTTCACACCAGCACGCCCTGGGCCTGCAATGCGGCAATCAACGCACCCAGCACCGCCCTGGCCTGGGCATCCACCACGCTGCCGCCACTGGCCGGCGCGACACTGGCCGGCGCCGCCGCCAGCACGGCGCGCCCGCCGATGCTCAGCCCGGCGACGGGCCACAGCGGCTGCCAACTGCCGTTATGCACCAGCATGATCGCCTCATCTCGCACCAGCGCCACCTGGCCGGGCAGCGGCGTCACCGCCAGCCAGCCATTGCCCTGCCACGCCATCAGGCTGCCGGCGGCCGCGCCCCAGGCCGCGGCCGCGGCCGCCGGCACGATGTGAACATCGCCGGTGGCCGGCGCCGCCGGCGGCGCCGCGGCGCTGCGCGACACCACGGCCAGCGCCACCAGATGATCAAGCCGGGCCAGCGCCTCGTTGTGGGTGACATCTTTCTGGGCCTGCCCGGCGGCGATCAGCGGCAGGGCAAGGCGATCGGTTTGCGGCATCGGTCAGGTCCTTTCAGAGGATCGGCAGGCTGGCAGTGGCGCCCAGGGTGAGGCCAAGCTGGGTCACGTCCAGCCGGCACGGCCCCGGCGGCGCGGCCACCTGCCATTGCGGGGTCATCACCTCGGCTTCGGCCCGCACACCGCCGGCATCCACCAGTTGCACCCGCCAGGCCGGGCTGCGCTCGCCCAGCGGCACATCGGTGAAATCGGGCCAGCCAAAGCCGGCGCGGCTGGCCGGTATCCAGCGGCAGACGAGATCGGCATTCACCCGGCGGGCCGAAAGATGAACGGGCGCCAGCGGTTGCAGGCCGCGCGCGCCGATTGTCACCGCCAGCGGGCTGGAAGCGCCGTCGCCGCTGCCAGTGGCGCGCAGCAGCACGGTCTCGCCCAGCCGCTCCAGCGGCAGGGCCAGGCCCAGCAGCGCGCCGGGATCGAGCAACACGAAGCGCTCCCCCACCGCATGGCCTGCCACCTGCGCTTCGGTGCCGCGCCGGCCGCGCAACAGGCCCGACAGGCGGAAGCGCCGATCGCCCACGGCCTCGGCAGTGGTGAACTGGATGATCTCGTTGCCCAGCAAGGCCAGATTGGCGCCGGCCAGCACCGAATCCGGGCTGCGGCTTTCCAGCCACATCGCCTCGCCCAGCAATTCCACCTCGCACTGGCCAAACCGGTCCCACCGGGCGGGATTGGCCGCCGGCATGGCCGTGCGGGCAGTGCCGATCACGGCGGCCGACGGAAGCTGGCCCGCCACCATGAAGCTGGCACCGCCATCAAGGCTGATCTCCACGGCGGCCGGGCGCCAGCCGGGCGCGGACCCGGCGCCGGCCAGCCACAGGCGCGGCGCTTCGGGCAGTTCGCCCGGCAGCGGCGGCACGTCCAGCGCCACCAGGCTGGTCAGCCCGGCCGGCTGTGCCACCTGGGCCAGCGCCCGGCCGCCATCGCCCGTTTGCGCCATGGCTGCCACACCGGCCGCGCGGCGCAGATCAACATGCAGCACAAAGGCCTCGAACCGGGTTTCGCTTACCTGCCACACGCCATCGGCCAGGCGGATGCGGTCCCCCGGGGTCAGGCCCAGAAAGCGCCACGGCAGGCGCAGGCTGCGCCGCCGCCGCCCCGCCTGCTGGCGCAGCAAGCGCTCCTGCGCCATCTGCTTGGCCGTCGCCGGGCTCAGCACCAACGGCAGCACATCATTGTCAATCTTCAGGCCGGGCCGCAGCCTGGCACGTTGCAGACCAGGCTGGAAATCACGGCTGTCATCGAAATAGGCCAATTCCACCGCATCGGCCAGATTGGCATCGCCAGTGCGCTGCTGGCGGGTGCGCGCCGCGCCGCGATCGCCGCCGGCACGGGCCTGGTCCTGATCCGCCACCATCAGCGGCAGCGCCTGCGGATCATCGCCCACCAGCCGGGCGCCGGCGGCCAGCACCGCGCCGCTGGCCCGCAGGGCGGGGCCAATCACATCGGCCAGCGGCGCTGCCGCCCCGGCATAAAGCCCGGTGACCGCCGGAAACTGGCCGGTGGCCGGCAGATCCACCCCGGCCCGCGCCGCCAGCGCGGCCATCGCCGCCCCCAGCGGCTGAGCCGGGGCCGCCGGATTGATCTCGAAACTGAGATTGGGCAGCCGGTTGCCAAATTCGCCCAGCGCCAGATCCTCGAACACCACATAGGCCTGGCCGCGAAAGGCTGGCGCGATGCCTTCGGCGGCAGCGATCAGCGGATCGGGCGGCTGGCGCTCACTGCCCTGATGCAGGCGCATCATGACCGGGAACACCCATTGGCCGCCAGCATCGCGGATCAGCCTTCCATCGGCCCACACCCGGCCGATGCCATCGATCGGCCCCGTACAGAGCAACACGGCAAAGCTGGCGGCATAGCTGTAATTGGTGGTGGCCGGCCCGCGCTTGCCGCCGCCGCTGCGGCTGGCGGTTTCGCGGATGCCGCTGCACCACACGACATTGCCCGCCACCCGCATGCGGCCAGCCACCACCGGCAGCGGTTCGCCATAGGCGGCCGACTGGATTTCGGGATTGGCCAGCCGCTGGCCCTCGCGGCGGCCGCCCAGCAGCCGGCGATCAAGCGAATTGCCCAGCAGCGTGCCGGCAATGCCGCCAATCGGGCCCAACAGGGCGCGGCCCACCACGCCCAGCACCAAGGTTGCCATGACAGTCTCCGCCTTATCGCAGGCCGGGCAGGGCCCAGCGCCCCGCCACCGGCCATTCCGGCGGGATGGGCCCTTCCACCACGCGGCCCAGCCCGGCATGGGCATGGATGATCCCGGCCTCGCTGATCACCGCCAGATGGCGATGGCCGGGGGCAAGGGCAAAGCTGATCAGATCCGCCGGCCGCGCCCGCCGCACCCGCCGGCAGCCCAGCGCCAGCAGCGTTTCATCCAGCAGATCATCATGCAGCCCGCCCAGCGCATAGGCCGGCACCGCGCCCAGCCGCACGCCGGCGCCGGCCGCGGCCAGCAGCGCAACGCCGATGCAATCCAACCCCAGGCCGACGCGGCGGCCCTGGGCGCGAAAGCGCGTGCCGATGCCGGCCCGCGCCGCCGCCAGCGCGGCCTGGCGGCGGCGGCTGAGAGGCCTGATGCCGTTCATGCGCCGATCCTTTGCAGCATGTCGCCGCCGGGCACATGCGGTTCGCCGCGAAAATTGGCGGCATTGCCAAAACGGTCCCGGCAGGTGGCAAAACGCTTGTCGCACCCCTCGGTGAGCAGCACCCGGTCACCCACCGCCAGCGCGGCCGGCTCGTCCATGTGCAGCCAGCCCTCCACCGCTGCGATCAGGCGCCGTTCCAGCCCGGCCGCCGCGCCATCCAGCACCAGCATCCGGCATTCGGCATGATCGGCGGGGTTTAGGCCGCTCACCTGGAAACGGCCGGCGTCGGCCGCGCTGATGGCGGCGATGCGGCTGCGGCCGCGCAGGCTGACCCGGCAGCGGGCATCGCCCAGTTCGGCCCGGCATTCGGGCGAGCAAATCTCCACCGCGCTGGCGCGCAGCGCGGCCGCCGGGCTTTCCAGCGTGGCAACAAAGCCGGCATCCCCGGCCTCCCCCAGCGCGACATCGCCCAAAGTGCCTGCGGCCAGCGCCACCTGCCCCAGCGCCGGATCGCGCCAATCCACCAGAAACAGCCGCAGCCGCGCGCCATCCCAGCGCCCGGCCAGCAAATCGGCGCGGGTGAGCGCGGCTGCCGACAGGCCGCCGGCCACCTCCAGATCATCGGCGGTCACGCCATCGCCCAGCACGATGGCCGAAGGCGACATGCCGGGGCGGGAAAGATGCACCAGCCCATCCACCAGCAGATCGCGATCATGGCTGGTGAAGCCCAGCGCCACGCCATCGCGGCGCACCAGCCGCCAGCACAGCGCCAGGTGGGTGAGATCATCGGCGATCAGGGGCCCGGCCATTCAATCCTCCCTGATCTCGATCAGCGGCACCGACGGCAGTTCGCCGGCGCGCCAGCCGGCGATCGACACCTCGATGCGATCGGTGGCAAAGCGCACCGGCACATCAAAGCGATAGCCGGCGGAAACCACGGCCCCAGCCGGCGGCGGCGCGGCAAAATCAATGTGGCCGCCGGGCGCCAGGCTCCAGCCGGCCGGCTGGGCCACGCCATCGATGGCCACCACAAGGCTTTCCGGCCAGGGCCGGGTGATGCGGCGCACCTGGGCATCGGCAACGCCATCATCGCCATAAGACTTGATCAGGGCGAAGCGCGTGGTGCTGCCATCGCCGGTGCCGATGCGCTGATCGGCGGCGGCCGGTTCGGCGCCGGCGGCGGCGCTGCTGTTGTCGAGCGGATCAAGGAAGCGAAAGCCATGCGCCTGGCCGCGCCGGGCGCGGAAGAATGCGATCAGTTGCGACAGGTCCGCCTCCGACCGGATGCCCACCCCGGCATCATATTCCAGCCGGGCATCGGCCCAATCGGCATTGCGCTGTTCGGCGCCCGATCCGGTCACCACCACCTGGGTGGAAAAGCCGGGGCCGCCGGTGGCGCCAAAGCCCAGCTCCAGCGGAAAGCGCACATCGTGAAAGGCCGGCATGGCAGCATCTTCCTCCTCATCGGCAAGCGCAAAGGGCGTGAAACCATCGCGCGCCACCTGGGGCCAGGCCCAGATGAACTGCTGCGGCACGCCGCGGGCGGCCGCAGCGCTGGCGGCCTCGGCGATCAGCGGCCAGTGCGCGGCGGCATCGGCCGGATCGAGGACGAAGCCGGCCAGATAATGTTGCCGGGTCAGCGGATAGCCCAGCGCCCCATCCACCGCCGCGCGCGCCCGGGCCTGCCCGGCCTGGTTGGCCCCGGTGACGAAGCTGTAATCCTCAAGCTGGAGCACATCGAAGGCCGGGTGCGCCCAGCCGGGCGGCATGTTGGCCCGCGCCAGATCGGGCCGATCCACCAGCAAGACCTGCGGCGCATAGAAGAGCAGGTGGGAGACGGTGGCCGGCGCGGCGCTGCGCGCGGCGGCGACCATGCCGGCCGTGGCTTCGGCCAGCCGGGCGCCGCACCAATCGAGATAGGCCTGCTCGGCCGGCGATTTGGCGCCCTTGATATCGAGGATCGGCGGCGGCGGGCTGCCACGCTCGGCCTGCCAGCGCGCCACGGTGGCGGCATCATAAAGACAGGGCCGGTCGTTCGGCCCCACCCACCACCAGGGTTCGCCCACCTGAAAGGCCGGGGCACAACCGGCCGCCAGCGCCAGCGGCATCACCGCTGCCACCACGGCACGCAGCCAGGCCTGGGCCTGCGGCTGGCAGGGGGAAAGCAGCGCCGATGGCGGCACCCAGCCGGTCAACCCGATGGCGCCGGTGGCATCGCGCTGCGCCCAATCGGGCGGGCAATGGGCGGCAAACAGCTCCATCGACAGCGACAGGATCGGCGCAAAGCCAAGTTCATGGGCGCGGGCAAGGAAATCCCGGTGCCAGGCCAGCGCCGGATCGCACAGCGGGCGGGCCGGATCGGCGCGATAGCCGCCCGCGCCATCGGGCAGCAGCGCCATGAAATGGCTCATGCCCAGATAATGGGTGATGGCCCCGCGCCAGCCGAGCAGCAGCGCTTGTTCCAAGATACGCTCGGGCGTCTGGTTGTAGAGGTCGTCATAGGCGGTGCACAGCCGCCAATCGTGCGGCGGCAGGCCGGGGGCGCCGGCCGGCAGCACCGCGCCATCGCCATCCACCAGCAGGCTGGTGAGCCGCACCTGGCCGCGCGCCACGGCCGGCAGCGGCGCATCCGTGCCATCATGGCCGGGCGGCACCAGGCTGATGAACAGCCGGTCGATATCGCCGGGCCACACCGGATCGGCCTCGGCCGGGAGCAGGAAGCCGCCGGCCAGCGCATCGAAATCCAGCCGGATTTCGGCATCGGTGGCGCTGCCAACCGCATAATTCCACAGCCGCACATACCAGACCCTGGGCTGGCCAGCGGCGTCGCGCCCCTCGATGGTGAGCACCGGGCCATTGACGGCATCAAGCGGCAGCAAATCGCCGCTGGACTGCCAGCGGAAATGCCAGACGAGGCCGCGATAATCGCGCCGCGTGGCCAGCGCGCACAGCGGATGGCTCCAGCGGTCGGCCGATTCCCAGATCAGGCCGGCCAGGTCGGCGCGGCGCTGGAATTCCACGTCGACCACCACGGTTTCGCTGCCGCTGGTGGTCACGCTGGCCATCATCGGGCGCGGGAAATCCACCAGCCACCAGCGCGGATCAAAGCGGCGCACCCAGCGCGTGCGGCCCTGATCGCCGGCCCCGGCCAGCCACCAGCGCATCATGCCCGCACCCGATCCAGCGTGCGCGCCACGGCGCGGGCCACCTGCGCGCCGGTCTGGCGCATCATCTGCGGATTGGCATCGCGCGGGGCCGCCACGTTCACGGTGATGTTCACCGGGGCCACAGCGCCGGCGCCATTCGCCTCCACCCGGCCCGAAGCGGTGGGCACAAACAGTTCCGGCCCGCGTTCGCCCACCATATAGGCCCGGCCCGCCGTCACCGGCCCGCCGGTGGCCCGGCCGGGCAGGCCCAACAGCCCGCCCAGCGCGCCGCCCAGGCTGCGGCTGCCGCCGGCACCCAGGATGCCGCCCAGATCCAGCTTCAGCGCGCTCTGGGCGATATCGGCCAGCGCCGTCAGCGCGATGCGGCGCAGATCATCAAAGCCCAGCTTGCCATCAGCCAGCGCGCGGGTGAGCGAGCGGGACAGGCCGGCCCCGGCCCGGTCAAGCCCGCCGGCAAAGGGGCCATCCAGCGTGCGCTGCATGTCGGCCACGCCGGCCATGAAGCCGCCGGTATCGGCCCTCACCTTGACGATGAGTTCATCCACCTGAGAATTCTGCATCGGGAAATTGCTCCATCATGCGGGCCAGCAGACCGGCATCGCCGGGCTGGTCGGGCGCCGGCTGGTCCCGCCCCAGCGAGGTCAGCAGTTCGGCCGGGGTGGCGGCCCAGAATTCGGCCGGCCGCCAGCCCAGCCGCACGGCCGCGGCATGTGCCGCCAGCCGCGCCACGCCGGCAAAATCGCCGCTCATCCCGCCCCAGCCAGGATCTGGCCCAGCAGCACGCGCAGCGCCGGGGTGGCACGCGCCAGCCCGCCGGCCACCAGCGCTTCGGCAAAGGCGGCGCGATCAAGCCCCGGTTCGGGCGCGCAATGCCAGAGCAGCGCCGCCATCTCGGCCAGGGTCAGCTGCCCGGCCGCCGCCCGCTCGCACAACGCAAACAGCGGCCCCAGTTCGGCCTCCGCCGCCACCAGCGCGGCAAAGCTGGGCCGGATCAGCACCGGGCGCCCGCCCAGGTCCAGCCCGGCCTCGCCGCGGATCGCGTTGGCCGGCATCACGCCGCCACCACCGGGCCGCTGCTTTCCAGTTGCAGCGTATAGGTGCGCTCGCCATTGAAATCGCCGGCATAATCCAGCCGGCTGATCAGGAAACGGCCGGTCACCGTCTCGCCGCTTTCGAATTGCACCTGATAATCATCGATGCGCCCGGTCAACGCGCTGGTCTTCACCCGGGTTTCCGCCACCGATCCGGTGAACACCCCCGATCCCGACAGCGAGACCGAGCGCACCCCGGCGCCCGACAGCAATTCGCGCCACCCGCCGGAGCCCTGGTTGGTCACCACCACGGTTTCGGTGTTCACGCTCATCTGCGTGGTGCGCAGGCCCGCCACCGTGGTGAACGCCAGCGGCACCGCGCCATTGCCCACCTTCAACAGGAAGGCCGAGCCTTTTTCCATCGCCATTGTCCGGTCCTTTCGTTCACACTGTCTCGGTCAACACCCGCAGCTCGATCAGGCCCGGCCGCCAGCCGTCCTGCACGCCGCCCACGCTCATCCGCAGCAGCCGTGCCGAAACGATGCGCTGGCCGTTCCACACCCCGCCCAGCGCCGTCGCCGCCGCTTCCACCGCGCCCAGCACGGCCTTCAGCCGGGCCACGCCCGGCCGGTCATCCCACACCGTCACCGCCACGCGATGTTCGTGGCCGGCGCCGCTCTTGTGGCCGGCATCGCCCACCAGATCGGGGCCGATCACCAGATAGGGGGCCACCGCGTCCACGGGCGGCCCGTCATACACGCCGGTCACCCCGGCCACGCCGGCCAGCGCCGCCACCAGCGCCTGCTGCACCGCCAAACTCGCGCCCATCAATCCTCTCCCGGCCACAGCAGGCGCGGATCGGCCAGGCGGTCCCGCCCGCCAAAGCGGCGCTGCTCCACATCGGGCGCGGCCAGCCGCACCCCGTCCCCATCGGCCGCCAGCGTGCCCAGACCGGCCCAGCGCGCCGCGATGCGCGCCCGCACGGCGGCGGCCCGCGCCGCCGCCAGTGCCGCGGCCCGCGCCTTCAGCCGGGCCGCCAGCACCGCGCTCATGCCGGCCGCCCGTCGCAGCGCAACACCACCCGGTCGGGCTGGCGCGGGTCGTCCTCAGCGCTCAGCACGCTCAAGAGCTGCCCGCGCCAGCGCAGCCGCACCAGCAGCGCCGCCGCGCCGACGATTTCCGGCCGCCGCCGCATCAGCACGCGCCAGCGCCGGCCCGATCGCCGCGCCTCGCCCGCCACAACAGCGGCAGCGCCATCGGGCACCACCCCGGCAAAGCCGCTGCCCAGCGCCGCCCATGTGCCGGCATCGGCGCCGGCGGCATCGCGCGCCGGCCGCCATTGCTCGATCTCCACCCGTTCGGCCAACTGGCCGGCCAGATCATCCGCCATCAATGCTCTCCCGTTCGGATCAGGCCAGCGCCATGCGCCGCCACGGCCGCCACAGCGCCGCCACGGCGGCCGGCGGCGGGCCGGCATCGGCGGCATCGCGATGGGTGAAGAAATGGCTCACCAGCCGCACGATGCCGGCGCGCAGCGGTTCGGGCACGCCGTTCCAATCGGCCGCCAGGCCGGCGCGAAACCGCGCCACCACCGGGGCGTCCGGCCGCCGCACCAGCCGCACCCAGCCGGTGCCATCGGCCGCCACTTCGGCTTCCCAGCCATCGGCCAGCGCCACGCCGGCGCTGAACACGCCGGTCACGCTCACCACCGGGCTGGCCAGCAGCCGCTGCCACACCAGGTCGCCAGCCAGCCGCTGCTCGCCCTCCCGCTCGATCAGCCACAGGCCGGTGAAGGCCTCGCACAGGGCGGTGGCGGCGCGGATATGGCCGGCGATCAGGGCATCCTCGTCATCGCGCTCCAGCCGCAGCGCCGCCTTGCATTCGGCCAGGCCCACCACCAGGGCCCCGGCCTCCAGGGAATAAACGCTCATCACCGGTCCTCCACCCGCAGCACCAGGCTGCGTTCATCGCTGGTGCCATCGGCCAGGCTGATCCGGTTGACGATGCGATATACCCGCCCCGCCGCGCCGCCGCCAATGCGGATTGACGTGCGGCCATCGGCCAGCTGCGCCCCGCTCAGGCTGATGGCGGTGCTGCCAGCCGGTTCCACCCGCCAGCTCGATTCAGCGATGCTGCGGCCGGCCAGATATTCGCTCTGCCAGTCCACCACATGATCCAGGCTGCTGCCGGGATCCTTCACGAAATAGCCGGTCATGCCGCCCTCCTCGCTTGCAATCCGCAGCCGTTCATTGCGGCGCGCCGATGCTGAACGCCCAGCCGGCCACGCTGAAACTGGCCCCGGCCAGCAGCGGCTGCGCGGGACAGCTGGTCACGTGCAGCAGCCGCCCGGCCGCCGCATCGATCAAGGCGACATGATCGGCGGTGCCATTGGCCAGCACCACCAGCCCGCTCTTGCCGGCCACCAGCAGGCGGCGGCCGCCGCTGCCATCATCGCCCACGGCAAAATCGCCGGCGGCCAGCGCGGCTTCGCCCAGCCGTGTGGCATTCACATCGGCCAGCGTGGCCGGTGCCCCGCTCACCACCACCAGATGGGTGGCCCCGGCCACCACGGCCAGCGCTGCATCCAGCGCCAGCGGATTGGCATATTTCGCCATGGCATCTCGTCTCCCGCAAAGGCGGCCATCACGCCGGCCGCCGGCTTGTGCTGGCCGCCCGTGCGGCCGTTTTCCGGCAGGGGCCGCCGCCGTCAGGCCCGGCCCACCCGCAGCAGCGCCGCCGCCGCACCCACGCGCAGCACCGGCACGCGGGCATTGCTTGTGCCAGCCGGGATGATGGCGCTGGGCCCGGCCGCAACCGGCAGCCGCACCGCAGCCGGCACGATCTCCACCGCCGGCTGGACCAGGAACAGCATGAAGTGCGTGAGGATCATGACGGTTCAGCTCCCGGTCACGGCGATGGTGCGTTCGCGCAGCACGGTCACGCCATCGGCGGCCATCATCCGCACCGTCACGTTGCGGGTGCCGGTCCAGCGTTCGGTCGCCACCAGCCGGGCCGCCCCGCGCGCCGCCACCGCCACCCCGGCCACGCCGGCGCCCACGCGGTTGGAACCCTGCAGCGGATTGCCCGCCCGCGCCGCCGCGGCAAAATTGGTGCCGCCGCGGTGGGTTTCGCCATCATAGAGCAGGCCATCGAGCAGCCGTTCGCTGGCCGCCTCGTCGGCATTCACCGCCGGGTTGGCCGGGAAATTGCGGCCATAATCCACCCGCACATTGCTGGCCGGAAAGGCCGCCCCGGTGCTGGTGAGCACCGCCCTGGTGCCATCGGCAGACAACGCCACCGCAAAGCCGGTCTGGGCGAAATTGGTGCCATTGTCGGTGCTGATCCAGAATTCGTTGCGGATGGCAGCACCGCCCAGCGTGCGCACCTGCCGGCCCAGCTCCACCTGGATACTGGTGCGGCCGGCATCGCTGTACCAGGCCGCCAGCACGCGCGGGCCATTGGCCTTGACGCTGCGATCCCAGGCCCAGGCCAGCGCCCGGCCCAGGCCGAAGCCCAGCCGGCTTTGCCCCACACGGTTGCCATCGCTCACGGGCAACACCGTGCTGGGCACGCCCGGCGCGCTGTTGAAGGCGCTGTGGCCGCTCTGCGTGCTGTCGTTGACGATATCCAGCCAGTTGGGGCCCAGGATGCCGCGCGAACCGAGCTGGGCATGGAAATCCAGATGGGCCGCGCGGGTGATGACCTGGCCCGAAAGATCGCCGGTATCGCGGTGCACCCGCCACGGCGGCAGGATCAGCCAGGGCGCGGCTGGCGCATTGCTGAAGCGCGCGTCCACGCCCGCCACATAGGCGGTGCGCACGGCGGCATCGGTGCTGATGCCGGGCAGCCACATCAGCAGATGGGCATCGGCAAAGCGGCCCAGGGCGGCGGCATAAGCCTCCACCACGCCGCTGGCATTGCCGCTGGCGGCATCGGCCACCGCCCCGATGCTGCCCATGAAGGTCCAGCTGGGATGGCCGGGGGTGGAGCCGGCATAGGCCACGCCATTGGCGGCCCAATCGGCCATGCCGGTGCCATTGATCGCCATCGAAACGATCAGCAGCGGGTGATCGGGATTGGCCGCGCTCCATTCGTTCAGCATGGCCACCGCGCCGCTGCCCACCACCGGCGTTTCCCCGCCGCGCAGCCGCACCTGCAACAGCGCGGGCCGGGCATAGGCGGTGGCGGTGCCGCCGCTCTGGTTGTTCAGTTTCAGGAACAGGCCCTGGGCGGTGCCGGCCACGGCCAGCCCCAGATTGTTCACGCCGGGCTGATTGCCGTTGAACAGCGCATATTCCATGCCCGATTGGCCGTGCAGCAACGCGGCGGTGCCCACCAGCCAATCCTCGCTGATCGCGGTGTTGGCCGGATTGGCGGCATAGCGCACGCGCAGGCGATAGGGCCCGCCGGCCGGCAACAGATCGCTGGTGGTCCAGGCGGTGCCGCTCTGGCTGGCGATCGTGGCCCAGTCAAAGCCGCTCACCGCGGCGCTGTCGCTCATGCGCTCCCAGCGGCGCTGCATGGTCTGCGTCGCATCGCGGGTGCCGCTCACCTGGGTGGCGCGGGTGCCGCGGCCGCCGGTGAAGCGCAGCGGCGGGGTGCTGATCGTGGGATCAACCACCGGCGGGGCATAATAATGTGCCGGTGCAAGATCGGCCACGTCCACCAGGCCGCCGGTCAGGCTGTTCTGATCGGTGGGCACCAGCGGGGCGGCACCGGCGCTGCCGCCATTGGCCAGGCCAGTGGCCAGATCACGCAGGGTCCAGTGATGTTCAAGCACGCTGCGGCCGGGCGCGCAGTTGGGATAGGGCAGGCCGCCGCCGGCCTGGGCCGCCACCAGCCCGGCATAGGTGAGGGGCGTGTTGGCGCCAAAGCCGGCCAGCGCCGCCACCGCATCATGGTGCGGGCGGTTGTTGGCGGTGTCCCACGGGAAATCGCCCTGGGCCAGCGCCAGTTGCTCGGCGGCAAAGCCCACCGGCGTGCGGGTGTTGACCAGGGCCAGCGCAGCGAACATCTGGCGGAACAGGATCACGTTGGTGGCGCTGATCCAGCTGGCCGCGATCGGCGTTGGCGCAACATAGCTGGAAACCTGCCCGGCCGCCGCCCCGGTGAGCGGCACGCTGGCAAACCAGCCGGCCCACACCGGGGTGGCCAGATGCTCAAGATAATTGATGCCCCACAACAGGAAGGTGGGCACGCCGGCGCCCAGTTGCGGCAGGCCGCTGGCAATGCCTTCGGCGCCGCCGGTGCCGGCAAAGCCATCCACCCCGCTGCTGCGGGTGCGCAGGAACGGCCGCATGCGCGAGGCGCCGCGACCCACATTGTCCCCGCCGATGCGCAGCACCTCTTCAGACGCGCCCGAGAAATTGCCGCTGTTGCTGGCATCCGATCCCAGGATGGCATAATCCACGTTGCCGGTGGCGGTGGCCGGCATGCGCACGATCAGGCCGCGCCAATGGCCCACGATCAGGCCATCCAGCGCGCTACCCACACGGGGATTGGCCCA
Source organism: Sphingomonadales bacterium (assembly GCA_027483465.1). Lineage (GTDB taxonomy): Bacteria > Pseudomonadota > Alphaproteobacteria > Sphingomonadales > Sphingomonadaceae > Sandarakinorhabdus. Next base: position 15,214 of record JAIXUQ010000046.1, on the reverse strand, counting down.
GTTCACCGATTTGGTGATATTGGCCGCCAGCCGCAGATCGGTCGCGCCAATCGTTTGAACCTGGATCGCCATCAGCCGTTCACCACCGCTAGGCCGGCGGGTTCACCCACCAGCACGAAATAGGCGCCCGCAGGCGCGTTGGACGGCACCAGATTGCCCACCGCCACCACACCCCACGCGGGCGTGACCGTGGCATTCGACAGGCTGAAATCCGGGGTCGTGCTGGGTTGCGCGCTGGCGTTCGCCCAGCCGCGGGCGATGCCGAACGCCTTGGCAAAACGGCTGCTCATCAGGCCACCCGCGCCGTGATGGCCGACATGGCGGCCGCGCTGGCGTTGCGCAGCCGCAGCGTGTCGTTGGCGGCCAGCACCACGCCCACGCTGCCGCTGGTGGCCAGCGTGCCGGCGTTGATCCAGGTGGCACCATCCGGGCCCAGCCGCTGCAACTGCAGATCGCTGCCGGTGAAGATCGCCTCGAAGATATAGCTGCCGGCCGCTACCGCCGTGATCGCCGTGCTGGCGGCCCCGGCGGCCAGGCTGATGTTGTTGGCCAGGGTGCGCACCGGCGGCTCGTTGATGCTCACGCTTTCCAGCGCCGCCAGGCTGGTGGCGCCCAGCTCCACGGTGGGCGGGCTGGCAAAGGCCGGCAGGCTGCCACTGATGGTGACGGCCGGCGGGCTGGCAAAGCCGGGCAGACTGCCGCCGATGGTCACGGCCGGCGGGCTGGCAAAGCCGGGCAAGGTGCCGCCGATGGTGACGGCCGGCGGGCTGGCAAAGGCCGGCAGCGTGCCGCCGATCACCACCGGCAGGCGGGCACCGGCGGCATCGGCCACCGGGGTGGCGCTGTTGTCGGGGCCAAAGGCCAGCTTGGTCAGCGGCCAGTGCACCCCGGCGATATCATCGGTGGCAAACACCACCCCTGCGGCCGGAGCCGTCACATTGTCAGCCATGATATGCTCCATCGCGGATAGGGAAGTGGGGCCGGCGGCGGGGGACGGGCCGCCGGCCCCGGCCACGCCTCAGGCCGAAAAACGCATCAGCTTGATGGCGCGGCTGTCCAGCACCGCCCCGCCCACGCGGCGGGTGGCATAGAAATGGACATAGGGCTTGTTGCTGTAGGGGTCCTTCAGCACCACCGTCTCGCGGCGCTGCGCGATCAGATAGCCGGCCTCGAAATTGCCGAAGGCGATGCTCAGGCTGTCGGTGCCCACATCCGGCATCGCATCGGCTTCCACCACGCGATAGCCCAGCAGCGTCTGCGGCTGGTCAGGGCCCAGGCCCGGCTGCCAGATGAAGGCGCCATCGCTGGTCTTGAACTTACGGATGCGCGCCAGCGTGGCGCTGTTCATCACCCACACCGCGCCCTGGCGATAGGGGCTGGCCAGCGCATGCACCAGATCGATCAGCCGATCCTGCGGGTTGGTGGCGGCAAAATTGCCCACCGCGCCCGAGGTGATGAACTGCAACGTGCCGAACGGGCGGGTGGCATCCGCCGTGGCCGCCGTGGGCGCCGACAGGAAGCCGCGCGGCTTGTTGATGCCATCGCCGCTCACGAACGCCACGCCTTCGGCGCGGGCAAATTCGCGGCCGATCTCCTCGCCCAGCCAGGCCTCCACATTGAAGCTGGCATCGTCCAGCATCGCCTGGCTGGCGGCCGGATTGGCGTAAAGCTCGCCCATCGGCGGGGCGATTTCGGCGAAATCGGGCGTGTCCGTCTCCGGGCGGGCCTGGGTTTCCGAAACCCAGCCCGAAACCACGCCGGTGGTGGTGATCAGCCGGCGATAGCTGGCCGAGCCCACCTCCACCACCTGCGCGATGCTGCGGATGGGCGAGGCCACGCGCAGCACCCGGTCGATGGTGGCATCGATTTCCAGCGGCACCGAAAGGCCGCCACGCACCGGGGCCGAGGTCACCGCCTTGGCTTCCAGCACCGGCCGTCCCGGCACTTCCACCCCGGCGTCAAACACCGCGCCCAGCGTATCAGATTTCACTTCCAGCATCAGTCCTGCTCCTCCTGCCAGCCCAGAACCCGCGCCTCGCCCTGCATGGGAAAGGTCACGAGCGAGACTTCAACCAGCTCCAGCCGCTCCAGGCGGCGGCCAATCCGGGTCGGGCTGGCGGCCTTCACCCGGTATCCGAAACTCAGGCCGTCAATGGCCCCGGCGCGCACCAGCGCGGCGGCCTCCCGCCCGCGCCCGTCGCCCACGATGCGGGCGGTGATGCGCAGCCCGCGGGCATCCTCCATCAGGCTTTCCACGAACCCGATCGGTTCGTCCTGCTTGTGCTGCCACAGCAGCGGCAGCGGCGCGGCGGCCTCGGCAAAGGCACCCTTCACCACCACGTCGCCGCCCTTGTCGGGCCGGCCAAACACGCTGGCATAGCCGGCGATGCGCAAATCCTGGCTCGGGCTCGCGCTCATGCCTCGCCTCCCCGCACCAGGCCCAGCTTGAAGGCGATGCCCACCAGCAGCACGGCCACCAGGGAGCGCACCACCCAGCCCACCAGGCTCTTGATCGCCGATGATTTCACATCGCGCCAACCCTGAACCAGCTGGCGCAGCTCGCCGATGTCGTGGCCGGCCTTGTCGTCGGTCAGGCCCAGGCGGGCCAGCGCACGGGCGGCGCCGCTTTCGGCCGCCTCCTCGATCATCGCCTGCAACGTCACCCGGGCGGCCCCGCCCGCCTCGGCCTGGGCCAGCAATCCCTGCAATATGCTATTCATTGGCCATCCTCTTGTGAAAGCCCCAGAATCCGCCGCTTTTCCGCTGAATCGAGGAAGTCCGCGCCGCGCACCTGTTCCCACAGGCGCGCCCGGTCCTCGGCCAGCGCCGGCACGTCATCCTTGTCCACCACCAGCACCAGGCCCGGCCACCACTGGCCCAGCCACGCCGAAAGCCCGCCCAAAATGCGGGCCAGCAGCGGCAGCAGGGTGAGCCGCCACAGCGCCACATTGGCCTCCCGGTAATTGGCGTAGGTGTTGTCCCCCTTCAGCCCGATCAGCAGCGGCGGCACCCCCAGCGCCAGCGCGATGTCACGCGCGGCGGCCTCGCGCATGCCGGCAAAATCCATCTCCGCCGGCGACAGGCTCAGCGCCTGCCAGCTCAGCCCGCCTTCCAGCAGCATCGGCCGGCCGGCATTGGCGGCGCCGGCAAAGGCGGCCTCCATCTCGGCCTTCAGCCGGGCGAATTGTTCGGGCGCCAGCACCGATCCATCACCAGGCTGGTACACCAGCGCACCGCTGGGCCGGGCCGCATTGTCAAGCAGGGCGCGGTTCCAGCGCGCCGCGGCATTGTGGATCGCCACCGCCGGCGCCGCCGCCGAAAGACAGCCCGCCCCCAGATGATCATCCAGCGGATGAAAGCTGCGCAGGTGCAACAGGCCGCCATCGGCATCGGCCGGATAGCGGCGTTCCTGCCCGCCGGCGCGATAGACATGCGCCACCGGCCAGCCCTGCGCATCGGTTTCCACCCGCACCCGTTCGGGCCGCAGCGCAAACAGCGCGCGCGGGCTGCCATCACCGGCGGTGGCGGCATGCACATAGGCATTGCCGTGCAGCAGCAGATGCCCGGCCAGGGTTTCGATCAGCCCCGGCCCGGAACAGCCATGGCCGCTGGTGCCCAGCAGCGCCAGCGCCGGGTGATCGAGCGGCCGGCTCACCACTGGGGCACCGCCGGCGCCCTCGGTGATCATGCGGATGGCGCGGGCCGCCACCGGATTGCCCAGAAAGGCCTGGCGCACCTGGCCGCCATAATCATTGGCCTCGTCCACCAGCGGGCTGGCCCAGGTCGGGATTCCCGGCGCCCGGCCAGCCGGCGGGGAGGCGGACTTGGTCCGCAGAAACGGCAAACGCATCGGCTCAGCCCCTTCATGTGCAAATGGTTCGATGGCGGCAGGTGCCAGGGCCGCCGCCCCCTCCGCCCTGCGGGCACCTCCCCCAGAGGGGGAGGATCCGGGGAGGTCAGCGCGAGACCAAGATCCTCCCCCTCGGGGGGAGGTGCCGACCGCAGGGAGGCGGAGGGGGCGGGCCAGGCGCCAACCCCGAAGTCCGCCGCCCCCTCCGCCCTGCGGGCACCTCCCCCACAGGGGGAGGATCCGGGGAGGTCAGCGCGAGACCAAGATCCTCCCCCTCGGGGGGAGGTGCCGACCGCAGGGAGGCGGAGGGGGCGGGCCGGGCGCAAACCCCGGAGTGAGCCGCCCCCTCCGCCCTGCGGGCACCTCCCCCACAGTGGGAGGATCGCCCCCCGCTACAGGTTCCGGATCACCGGCTGGCCCACCCGGTCGCCCAGCAGCAGCGCGGTCAGCGCCCACACCGCGGCATCGGCCCGGTCGGGCGAAGCGCCTGGCCCGGCGTAGCGGCCGTCCATCAAGAGGCCACACAACTGGTCCTCCAGCGCCGGGAAGGCGCCGGCGTGGAGCACGCGGCCCTCGCCATAAAGCGCGGCCACCGGCTCGGCGCGGGCGACCTTGCCGCGCGAGGCCCGCACCGGCAGCACCGGCAGCGCCGCATCCACCGATTTCAGCATCGCCACCACCATCGCCCCGCCCTGGTTGATTTCGGCCACCACGCGATCGGCCTGCCAGCGATCGGCCGCGGCCACCACGGCGCGCGCCCACTCCTCTGGCCGGGCCGCCGCCACGCTGGCATCGGCCAGCACATGGGCGCGGCCATCGGCGGCCAGCCCGGCCACGATGATGCCGCAGGTGCCGCCGGCGGCGGGCGGATCAACGCCCACCACCACCCGCACCAGCCCGGCCGGCGGCGGCGCCACCGGCCCCGTGCGCTGGCGCTCGATCAGCGCGCGGGTCCACAGCGCGCCCTCAAGATTGTCGAGCAGTTCGCCGTCCAGCTCCTGCCGGCCGGTGGCACTGCCGCCAAAGCGCCGTTCCAGCCCGGCCACAAAGCCATCGGGCAGATTGGCGCGGTTGTCGGCGGTGCGCCCGCGCGTCACCACCACATCCGGTTCGGCCAGAAGGCCCTTCAGCCAGCCCAGCGGCAGCGGCGTGGTGGTGAGCAGGATGCGCGGCGACGGCCCCAGCCGGGTCGACATCCTGAGGTTCATCACCACCTCCTCGCCCTGGTGCCAGTGGGCGAATTCATCGCCCCAGGCAAAATCGAACTGGCCGCCGCGCAGCCGGTCAGGCTCCGCCCCGGAAAACAGCCGCGCCTCGCTGCCGTTGGGCCAGGTCAGCCGTTTCAGCGCCGGCTGCCAGGTTGGCCGCTGGCCCTTGGGCGCCATGTCCAGCAGGCCGGATTCGCCCTCCACCATCACGGCGCGGGCCATGTCCAGCGTGGGGGCGATCAGGGCAAAGCGGCGCTGGCGCCGCCCGGCCAGATCATGCACCCACTGGGCGCCGGCCATCGTCTTGCCAAAGCCGCGCCCGGCCAGGATCACCCACAATTTCCACGGCCCCGGCGGCGGCAACTGGGCCGGGCGCAGCGCGCCCGGGCCGGAAATCATCGCCAGGATCGGATTGGGTCCAAGTGTGTTGCGGTAATAAATCTGCAGTTCGGGCGGCAACGCCCGGAAACGGTCCAGCAGCCCTGCTGCCGGCTGGGTCTTGGCCATTGATGGCTGCTCCCGCTGGGCCGCACGCGGCCCGGTGACCCTGGCTGGGCCGGATATCCCCCCGGATATGCCGGTCAGGCCGGCAGGGTCAGCGTGGCAGCTCGATCGCCATCAGTTCGGCGCGCAGCCGCTCCACATGGCGGCTTTCGGGCACCGGATCGGCGGCGCGATCGGCGGCGCGTTGGGCCTCGCGGCTGGCGGCCGCCAGGCGCGGGCCCAATATCGCCAGCGCCAGCCGCGTGTCGATGGCCCCCACCCCGCCGGCCCCGCCAGCCTTGCCGGCCTTGGCCGGCGTTTCGGCGGCCGGCACATCGTCGCTGGCCAGCAGCCGGGCGAGCAGGCGGTTTTCCACCTGTTCCCAGGCGATGGCGATGGCGGCATCCCAGCGGGCGGCAAATTCACCGTCTTCGGCGCGCAGGCGATAGAGGGCGCACAGCGAAAGCTTGCGCTGCGCCGCGACCAGCGCCGGATCGCCACAGCCGGCCAGCGCATCCAGAAAATCATGGCGGGCCTGCCGGCTGCCGAACAGGCGGCGGCTGGCGCGGGTGCGCGGGCGGCGGCGCGCCACGCTGAGGGCATCGGCGCGGGCATCGCTGAAACGGTCGCCGGTGGGCAGCGGCTTGTCCATGCGCAGGGGGCCTTTCGCTGATCGGAGAGTGCGTGCGTGTCTGGTCAGTGGAGCGGGCGGTGGGCCGGTGGTTCAGGCCGATTCCGCAGGCATGCCGAATTACTAACCAAAAGCGTCACGATAGTCAAGCAAAAAGTGCCAATATGGTTCAAACGCCCGGCTCAGCCGGTGAGCAGCGCCCCCCACACCCCGGCCATCAGCATGCCGGCGCGCACATCGCCCACCGTGGTGCCGGCCATCTTGTTCATCACGAAGCTCATGCACAGCTTCAGATCCATGTCGCACACCACGAGGCTGCCACCATAACCGCCCCAGAACACCGTGTTGGGGCTGGGCAGCGGGCGCAGCGGGCCGGGCAGGCCATAGCCCAGGCCATAGCGCACCGGCATGCCGAGCACGCCGTCCATGCCTTCGATCTGCAATTCCAGCGCGCGGCGCACCCCGGCTTCAGAGAGCAGGCGTTTGCCGCCGGCCACGCCGCCATTGGCCATCAGCGTCTGCACCGCCACCACGCTGCGCGCATTGCCATGGCCGTTGGCCGCCGGGATTTCGGCGGCGCGCCAGGCCCTGGTGCGCGTGTCCAGCGGATCGATGCGCGGGTTGCTGCTCATGTTCTTCGCCAGATCGGATTGCGGCCCGTCGCTGATGCTGGCGCCGCTGGGCGGCGGCACCAGATCGGCCACCCGGCCATCATGGCCGGCCGCCAGCCCGATGTGGAAATCGGCGCCCAGCGGCCCGGCCAGTTCCTCGGCAAACAGCGTGCCCAGCGATTTGCCGCTGATGCGGCGCACCACCTCGCCCACCAGAAAGCCCTGGGTGATGGCATGATAGCCCGGCGCGGTGCCCGGCGCCCAGAACGGCGCCTGCGCGGCCAGCCGGCTGCACGCCAGATCCCAATCATAAAGATCGGCCGGCTGCATCGGTTCGGCAAAGCCCGACAGGCCGGCCGAATGGCTCATCAGCATGGCGACGTTGATGCCGGCCTTGCCGTTGGCGGCGAATTCCGGCCAGTAATCGGCCACCGGCCGGGCGAAATCCAGTTCGCCCTGATCGGCCAGCCACAGCGCGGTGAGGGCGCACATCGTCTTGGTGGTGGAATAGACGTTGACGATGGTGTCGGCCTCCCATGGCCGGGCTTGTTCGGCATCGGCCCAGCCGCCCCAGATGTCGATCACCGGTTCCCCGTTCAGCGTGGCGGCAAAGCTGGCGCCCAGATCGGCGCCGCTGCCCAGGCTGGCGGCCAGCGCCTCGCGCACCCGTTCAAAACGGGGATCACAGGTGCCGTGGACGGTGGTCATGACATCATCTCCTCAGGCAGGGGCGATGGCCCCACCAGCGCGGTGTAGAGTTTGAGCGCATAACGATCGGTCATGCCAGCGACGAAATCGCCGACATGGCGGGCGCGGCCGGGTTCATCGGCCGGGCAGGCCGCCGCCCAGTCACCGGGCAGGCGGGCGGGATCGGCGTGGAGGGCGGCAAACAGGCTTTCCACCACCTGTTCGGACGGATCGCGCAGGCGGGCCACGGCCGGGGCGCGATACATGTGGGCGCGCAGGAAGGCCTTGAGCAGGCGCACCTCGGCCCGCAGCCCATCCGACAGGCCGGCCAGCGTGCGGCCGGCGGCGCGGACATCGGCCACGCCCCGCGCATCAATGGCCGCCAGCCGGGCGCGGGTGGTGGCCAGCAGATCATCCACCATGCGGCCAATCTGCTCGCGCACCAGTTCGGGCACCAGGCGCCGCCGCGCCGTCACCCGCGGCCAGCGTGCCGTCACCCGCGCCCAGCAATCGGCCACGAATGGCACCTGTGCGGCCACATCCTCCACGGAAAACAGCCCGGCGCGGATGCCATCGTCCAGATCATGATTGTCGTAGGCGATATCATCGGCGATCGCCGCCAGTTGCGCCTCCAGCCCGGCATGGCTGGCCAGATCGAGCGGCCAGGCCGCGTCCACCCCGGCCAGCGCCCAGCCCGGTGCGTGGATCGGGCCGTTGTGCTTGGCGAGGCCCTCCAGCGTTTCCCAGGTGAGGTTGAGGCCATCGAAACCGGGGTAGCGGCTTTCCAATTTCGTCACGATTCGAAGGGCATGGCCGTTGTGATCAAAGCCGCCCCACGGCGCCATCACCCGCTCCAGTGCATCCTCCCCGGAATGGCCGAAGGGGGGATGGCCCAGATCATGGGCCAGGGCGAGCGCCTCGGTCAGATCCTCGTCCACCGCCAGCGCCCGGGCGAGGCTGCGGGCGATCTGCGCCACCTCAAGGCTGTGGGTGAGGCGCACGCGGAAATGATCGCCATCGGGCGCGACAAATACCTGAGTTTTATAGCGTAATCGCCGAAAGGCACCCGAATGGATGATCCGGTCCCGGTCCCGCGCATAGGGGCTGCGGGTGGCCGAGGCCGGTTCGGGGTGGAACCGGCCGCGCGATGTTTCCCAATGGCAGGCGAAGGCAGCGCGGTTCAACGCACCACACCGCCCGCCTTCAGCGCCGCCACCCGCGCTTCATCCAGGCCCAATTCGGCCAGAATTGCATCGGTTTCCAATGACTTGGTCATACGCGGGGCAGCGGTGACGGTGGCCGAATAGCGCGGTGCCGGGGCCGGCTGCATCACGCCATCGGCCTCCACAAAGGTCTGCCGGGCGGCGTTGTGCGGGTGGTGCGGGGCTTCGGCCATGGAGAGCACGGGCGCGAAGCAGATATCAGTCATCTCCATGATTTCGCACCATTCTTCCCGCGTCTTGGTGGCGAACAGTGCCGCCAGCCGATCCTTCAGGGCGGGCCATTGGCTGCGATCCATCTGGGCGGCAAAGGCGGGATCATCCTTCAGGCCGGCCTTGTCCAGCAGCAGCGCATAGAATTGCGGTTCCAGGCTGCCGATGCTGATGAACTTGCCGTCGGCACAGGCATAAGTGTCATACATATGGGCGCCGGTATCGAGCAGGTTGACCCCGCGCTCATCCTGCCAGATGCCGTTGGCGCGGAAACCCCAGATCATCGCCATCAGCGCGGCGGCACCATCAGTCATCGCACAATCAATGACTTGGCCCTGCCCGGTCGCCTTGGCGTGGAGCAATGCGGCGACCATGCCAAAGGCCAGCATCATGCCGCCGCCGCCGAAATCGCCGACCATGTTGATCGGCGGGGTCGGCTTGTCACCGGCGCGGCCATAGGCGTGCAGGGCGCCGGCCAGAGCGATATAATTGATGTCGTGCCCGGCGGCCTGGGCATAGGGGCCGAACTGGCCCCACCCCGTCATCCGGCCATAGACCAGCGCCGGGTTGACCGCATGGCAATCGGCCGGCCCCAGGCCCAGCCGTTCGGTCACGCCGGGGCGGAAGCCTTCGAACAGCGCGTCGGCGCCCTTGACCAGATCGAGCACCAGGGCGCGGCCATCCGGGCTTTTCAGATCCACCCCGATCAGCCGCCGCCCGCGCAGCAGCGGATCGCGGGCATCGATGCGCGCGCCGGGCCGGTCCACCCGGATCACCTCGGCGCCATGATCCGCCAGCATCATCCCGGCAAACGGCCCGGGCCCGATCCCGGCCAGTTCGATGATCCTGATGCCCTGCAATGGCCCTGCCATGTCGCTCTCCCCAAAATCGGCTTTCCCCTGCCCTGCCATGTGGAGCCCAAAGGTCAAGCTGTTGCGGCTGGGAGGGGGGCGGGACTGGCGGGGTGCCGAAAAGATGGCCAAAGGCACGCCATATCGCAAAACAATGCAAATTCACGGACTGTTGCCCGCAAATGCGATGCGATGGTGCGATTGCCGCCGATCACGTTTTGCAGCAGCGGCCATTTTCTGGTCGCATTCCTGTCGTGTCATGCGCAATCTTCTGTCAGTGGCGGCGCGGTGGTGCTATGGCCGCGTCGCCAAAGGGGAACCGAGTCTGGGGCTCATGCAGGCCGAAAGGCCGGCCGGGCCATGTTTTGACCGGAGACACGATGCCAAACGCACGCGCACGAGCAACCGGATCCCAGGCTGCACCGCGGCCGGCGCTGGCGGGCGCGCTGGCAAGATCGCTGATCGCCAAGATGCCGGACGTCGTGCTGGTCATGTCCCATCCCGGCTACGAATTCATCTATGGCAACGAAGCCGCCCAGGCCTGGCTCAAGGGGGCGCTTGGCCGTGATGACTGCAGCGGGCTTGATCTGCGCACCAGCATCGACCCGGCCCGGCGTGAGCAATGGCAGTCCTATATCGCGGAGGCGCTTGCCACCGGCAGCTGCGAACATATTCACACCGGCATGCTGGGCCGGCGCTGGCGCCTGCGGCTGAAGCGGCAACCGGCACAAGGGCCGTGCACCGCGATCATCCTGACCGCGTCCGATGTGACCGATCTTGCCGATGCCCGCGACCAGTTGCGGCACAGCGACCTCCATTATCGCGCCCTGTTCGAAACCATGAGCACCGGGGTTGTCTATCACCAGGCCGATGGCCGGGTGGTGCGGGCGAACCCGGCAGCCGAAGCCATATTGGGCTATAGCGAGGCCGAAATGATCGGCTGGAGCCCGCTCAAGGGCAAATGGGATGTGATCCGCGAAGACGGGTCGGCCTTTGCCGGTGCCGAACATCCGATCATGGAGGTGGTGCGGACCGGCCGGGCGTTGGACAACCAGCTGCTGGGCATTCCCCACCCCGATGGCCGGCGGCGCTGGATCCGGCTGAGCGCGCGGCCGGTGATGCATGCCGCCGATGGCAGTGTCGAGAATCTGGTGGTCTGTTTTCAGGACATGACCGAACAGCAGGAGCTGCGCCAGCGCACCCTGGCCCAGGTGCAGCAGCTGGACCGGGCACTGGAACAGACGCTCCAGGCCATGGCCGAGATGATCGAGCTGCGCGATCCCTACACCGCCGGGCATCAGCGCAACGTGGCCCAGCTGGCCGAGGCCATTGCCCGCGCGATGGGGCTGGGCGATGAGCAGTGCCGCATCGTGCGGCTGGCCGGCCTGGTGCACGACATCGGCAAGAATGCCGTGCCGGTGGAGATATTGGTGAAGCCCTCCCGCCTGACCACGCTGGAATATGATGTGGTCAAGCTGCACGTGGATGCCGGATATCAAGTGCTGAAGGGAATTGATTTTGCCCAGCCGGTGGCCGAGATCGTGCGCCAGCACCACGAACGCCTGGACGGTTCGGGCTACCCGCGCGGGCTGGCCGGTGACGAGATCTGGCTGGAAGCGCGCATCCTGGCGGTGGCCGACACGGTGGATGCCATGAGCAATCACCGCCCCTATCGCGCCGCACTGGGGCTTTCAGCGGCCTTGAGCGTGCTGGACCAAGCCACCGGCACCCTTTTTGATGCCCGTGTGGTGGCCGCGTTCAAGCGCATTCTGCCCAGCGTGTGAGCGCAGCGACAATCCAGTCGCCACAGCCCGCAGCCTCCCAAAAATCCCCGGCCAAGCCCGCTGGACTTTGCCGGGCAGGCCATGCCAGACTGCGTTCAGCGTTCCCGAAGGTTCGCAACGGGTTGGCAACGGGCAATGGCGGGTATCACCATCTGGCACAATCCCAATTGCGGGACATCGCGGGCGGCGCTCGCGCTGCTGGCCGACGCCGGCCATGATCTGAGCGTGGTTGAATATCTGCAAACCCCGCCCGATGCCGCAACGCTGGCGCAGGTGGCCGCAGCAGTGGGCGGCGCGCAGGCCCTGCTGCGCACCCGCGGCACCACGGCGGAAGCCCGCGGGCTGCCGGCAGCCGACACTGACACCATCCTGGCCGCGATGCTGGCCGATCCCATCCTGATCAACCGGCCGGTGGTGATCGGCTCCGGCGGCATCCGGCTGGCGCGTCCCCCGGAACGTGCGCTGGAGGTGGTGGCATGAGCATTCGGCCCGCCCGCATGGAGGATGCCGCAGCGCTGGCCGCCATCTATGCGCCCGCCGTGCTGCATGGCACCGCCAGTTTCGAGGTGGAACCACCATCAGCGGCCGAAATGGCGCAGCGGCTGATGCGGGTGAAATCCCACGGCTGGCCCTGGCTGGTGCATGTCACCATGGGCCATATCGATGGCTATGCCTATGCCACCCAGTTCCGCGATCGGGCCGCTTATCGTTATTGCGGCGAAACCAGCGTCTATGTTTCGCCCGAAGCGCAGCGCACCGGCATCGGCCAAGCCCTGCTGATGGCGCTGGCCAGCGAATCGCGGGCCGCCGGTTTCCGCGAGTTGATTGCAGTGATCGGGGATTCGGCCAACGAAGCCTCCATTGGCCTGCACAGTGCCTGCGGGTTCCGCACCGCCGGCGTGCTGAAGGGGATTGGCGAGAAATTCAACCGCCGGTTGGACATCGTCATGATGCAGCGCAGCCTGGCCTGATCTGATCAGGCCACCACCGTGCGCAAGCGCGACTGGCGGCGTAGGGAGCGGCCGATCAACAGGAAGCCCACCATCATCATCAGCCATGTGGCCGGCTCCGGCACCGGTTCCACCATGCCGCTGGCACGGGCCATCGGGGCAAAGGCCTGCCAGCGCTGATTGTCGTGCTGGCTGCCCACCAACCCGGCGATCGACGGCACCAGCGCCGACCAGACGCGTGCCGGCAGCAGTGATTCCAGCGGGCCCTGCCGGCCCCGCAGATCAAAGATCTGGTTATTGATGAAGACATTGTTGGTGCCGCCTGGCGTCAACAATTGGGCGCGCCACGGCGAATTCGGCATGCTGCTGATCACATTGTCCTGAAACAGACTGTTCGAGCAGCCGTAGCACGACACGCCATGCGCAGTGGTGGTGATGGCATAATTGCCGGCAAAGGTGAGCCGGTCGCCGCTGCCACTTTTGGGATCAAAAGATGCGAAGGCCTGCTGATCGCCGATGGCACTGTTGTTCAGCACGAAGATATCGGATTGCAGCGGCCGGCCGGCCAGACTCCACAGCTGGATGCAATCCGGATGGGCACCGGCAACCACGACAAAATTGGTGCAGCTGTTGCCCGAAACGATCACCCGCTGGTTGTCCCACAGCTTGATACCATCGGCGCCGCCGCCCACGAACCGATTGTGGGCGATCAGGCTGTCGGGCGAGGCGGCCAGGTTCAACCCGTCCAGCATGCCCTGGAACAGCGAATCGCGCACCGTGATGTAGCGCGAGTTGATCGCGCGCAGGCCGGTGCCCGATGTGCCGTTCGGCCCATGGATGGTGGCATTGGCCACACTGACATGGCGCGAGGATTCGATCAGCACCGAGAAAATCTCGGTGGTGCGCACACCCGGCCTGCTGACGGTGATGTTGTTGATATTGATATTCTGCACGTTGCGCAGACGGATACCCTGATGCAGCACGGCCTGGCTGCCATCCACAGTGACATTGCCGAAATCCCGGTCGCGGAAAAACAGCCGGCTGGTGAATTCGCCCTGCAGCACCAGCCGGTCGCCGGGGCGCAACTTGGCCAGCGCGCTGTTGATGGTTGTGGGGGTCATGATCACTGTGGCCGATGCTGCCGCCGGTGCCGGTGCCACCACGGCTGCGAGCATGACCAGAACCGCCAACGCCCGCATCCAAGCCTTTGCCATAAACACTCCTGCCTCAGTCGGCAGCCGGGAGGGGAGGTGCTGCCGATATCTCCAGAGCGGGTAACGACATGTCTGAAATGGACTTTGCCCGTTCTGGCGGATTTGCCTCCAAATCGGAGTTAGTCGGGCCGCGGCTTGCATCCGGTGCAGCGCCCGTCCAAGAAGGCCGGCGATGAGCGCGCGCGCCCTGTTTCCCACCATGCTGTGGCAGGCCGATCTGGCCGATGCGGGCCTGTTGGCCGATCTGGCCGCAAGCTGCCGCCAGATTGCCGCCGATGATCGCGCCGGCCAGCGCTGGAGCAAGGCCAATGCCTATCGCGGCTACACCAGCTATGCCTCGCTGGATGATCTGCCGTTGCGCGATCCGGCCTTTGCCGCGCTGGCGCGTTGGCTGGGCCGGCAGGCGCTGGCCTTTGCCGATGCCGCCGCGCTGGATTATGCCGGCAAGAAGCCGCGGCTGGACAGTGTGTGGATCAATATCCTCAAGCCCGGCGGCGGCCACAGTGGCCATATCCACCCGCACAGCAGCATTTCGGGCACGCTCTATATCGAGGTGCCACCCGGCGCCGGTGCCATCCGGTTCGAAGACCCGCGCCTGCCCATGCTGATGCACGCGCCACAGCGGCGCGCCGATGCCCCCGAAGCACAGCGCCCGTTCGTGGCGGTGGCGCCGCACGCCGGCCTTTTGCTGCTGTGGGAAAGCTGGCTGCGCCATGAAGTGCTGCCCAACGGCGGCCGCGCCGAACGCATCTCGATCAGCTTCAATTTCGCCTGAACCACACCGGGGTTTGCCCGGCTTGACAGGCGGGCGCCGGCCTCCGCATCATGCCAGAGGCCCGGTCAAGGGGGATCGGGCCGACACGGGGGCAAACGGCCGATGCGCAAGACCGCCAAGCTGCTGGCGCTGCTGCTGCTTCACCCGGCTGCCACCGCACAGCCGGCGCCGCTGCCAAATCCCCTGCCGGCCGAAACCATCCCCGCCGTGGCCCGCCTGCCGGCCGATTACCCGGCCAGCTGGATGCTGGTGCATGATTTCCGCTTCCTGTCGATCATTGATGGCCGGGTGGCGGTGGTGGACACCGCGGATCCCGTCCGCCCGTTGAAGGGCCTGGTGCGCGCGTCCCAATTTGCCGCCATCCAATATGCCCCGGGCCGGCGCGAGATTTACACCGCCGAAACCTTCTACAGCCGCCTCACCCGCGGTGAGCGCACCGATGCCATCACCATCTGGGACACCGCCACCCTGGAGCCCAAGGGCGAGATCATCCTGCCCGGCGGCAAACGGCAGCAAGCGACGCCCTATCAGGGCGTGTTTCAGCTCACGAACAATGATCGCTGGGCACTGGTGACCAATTTTACCCCGGCGCAATCGGTCACCGTGGTTGATCTGGATGCCCGGCGCGTGCTGGGGGAGGTTGATCTGCCCGGCTGCGCCCATGTCTTTGCCACCGGCCCGCGCGGCTTTTCCAGTTTCTGCGCCGATGGCTCGCTGATCAGCATCCAGCTTGATGC
>JAIXUQ010000047.1 GCA_027483465.1 Sphingomonadales bacterium | reverse complement strand
GCCCAGCGTGCCGGCCAGTTGCGCCAGGCTGGCGCCGCGCGCCCAATAGGCCAGCGCCACCATTTCCGGGCGGCTGCGCGCCTGCGGATCGGCCAGGATCGCCTTCCTCACCGCCTCCACCAGCGCCAGCCGTTCCGGCGCGAACGGCGCGGCGCGCGGCGCGGCCATGGTGGCCGCCAGGCTGCCGCCCAGCGGCGCCATCACGCTGATGCGCGACAGGGCGGGATCGTTCAGGATCATGCCGCGCGGGCCGTGTGCGTATCGGAACAGCCGCGCATTTCGGCGGCCGGGATGCGGCCCAGCACCCGGAAGGTCTTGCCCATGCGCCCGCACGGGCAATCATCCTCGCCGGTGAGGATGCCGCGGTCTTCGGTCAGCAGGCTGTGGCCGGGGTATGACATCGGGATGGCCGACACCACCTGGATGATGCCCTCCTCGCCCAGCCCCAGCACCCGCCAATCCAGCGGCGAGCGGATGATGACATCGGCAAAGCTGGGCGCATGCAGGCGGCCGGCCTCGCACTCCATGAACACCGATCCCACCTGTTCCACCATGCCATAGAAATTGTGGACATGTTCAAAACCGGCGCGCTGGCGGGCCACGGCCTTGAAATGCTCGTTGGACACCGCCTCGTCCTCCAGCTTCTTCCAGCCGCCGCTGTGGATCAGCACGCTGCCAGGAAAATCCAGCGTGATGTCAGCGGCTTCGAGCGCCTGAAGGAAATATTTCCACACCATGAAGGTGAAGCCGAAGGCAAAGATCGGCTTGCCGCGATGTGCGTCGGCAAAGGCGCGGATCGCCTCCACATCCAGCGCCATGTCGCCGTCCCGCAGCGCATAGGCATGGGCGCGGCCATAGGTCATCATGCCCAGGATGCCGGCGCCGCGCGCCGAGAAGCTGGTGCGGTCCTTCACCACGCCGGGGTGATCGATGATCAGCATCGGCCGCCGGTCCTTGCCGATGAAGCTGGTGGTGATGGCGGCCAGCGCGCGCGCCTGCGCCTGCGCGGTGCCCACATCCAGGAAGATGCGCGACGGCACCTGGCCGGTGGTGCCCGACGAGGTCAGCGTCTTGAACAGATCGGCATCGGGGATGGATTTCAGCGCCAGTTCCTTGAACAATCGCACCGGCAGGAAGGGCGTGGCCTCGATCCCGCTGGCCGGGCTGTGGCCGGCGGCGGCCAGGATGCTGGCAAAGGGGGGGCAGTTGGCGGCGTGATGCGCGGTCAATTCCGCCAGCGCCGCGCCCAGCAGCCGGGATTTTTCCGCCACCGCCAGCGCAAACGGCGGGCTGGCCAGCAATTCGTCGCGCGCGCTCATCATGCCGTCTCCCATGCCTCAGCCAGTGCAGCATAAAGGATCTTGCCCGATGCGGCACGGGGCAGAGTGTCCACCCGCTTCACCATCAGGCCGCGCGGCGGGAAGGAAAAGGCCGCCACCAGTGCCTCGCGCACCGCGTCAGCCTCGCCGCCCTCGATCAGCACGCGCAACTGGTCATCCTGCCCGAAGGCGACGCCCGGCACATCCAGCGCCGCCAGCCGGGCATCGACATCATCGAGGTTCACCCGCGTGCCAAACAGCTTGATCATCCGGCTCACCCGGCCGGTGATCGACAATATGCCGGCCTCGTCGCGCATGGCCAGATCGCCGGTGCTCAGCACGCCGCCCAACTGATCGCCCAGCGCCAGATCGGCGGCATCCTGGGCATAGCCCATCATGATGGCGGGCGAGGTGCAGCGCATTTCGCCGGCCACGCCGGCTTCGGTGATGACAGCGCCATCCGGGCCGACCAGTTCGATGGTCACGCCGGGGATCGGCACGCCGATGGCGCCGGCGTGGCTGGCCAGATGTTCGGGCGGCAGCCACGTCAGGCGCGGGCCGGCCTCGGTCTGGCCATACATGGTGATGAAGCGGCGGCCGTTGGCGGCGGCCCATTCGGCATATTTCCTCGCCACCGGCACCGGCAGCTTGCCGCCGGCCTGGGTGAGGGTGGTGAGCGTGGGCGTGGCCAGCCGATCAATGCCCAGCCGGCGGATGGCGTCATAATGGAAGGGCACGCCCGACAGGCTGGTGGCGCCGCTGTCATTCAGCCGCTGCCAGAATTCGCCCTGCATCACGCCCAGCCCGGTCACCTCGATGGTGGCGCCCACGGCGGCATGGCTGTTGATCACGCTCATGCCATAGGAATAGCTGGTGGGCAGGGCGAGCAGCGGGCGCTCATCCGGGCCAAGGCCGAGATAATCGGCGATAGCCAGCGCATTGGCGTGGATGGCGGCCGCGGTGAAGCGCGCCAGCTTGGGGCTGCCGGTGCTGCCCGACGTTGAGAGCAGCACGGACAGCGACGGATGCAGCGCGGTGCCGCCGGCGAGGCGGGTGATGGCACCGCTGCTGCCATCGATCACCGCATCGGGGCGATAGCGCTCAACCAGCGCGGCCAGCCGTTCGTCGGCCAGATCATGTTCCATGATCAGCGTGGCATGATCGCTGGCCAGCAGCGCCAGCCAGTGCGCCACCGCGCACGCGGTGCCGGTGGTGCGCAGGAAGACGAGGGAACGCCGGCCCAGTTCGGCGTCCAGCCGGGCGCCCAGCGCCAGCACATCGGCGTAACGGGCGCTGTCACCGGCATCATCGCGCACGGCGATGCGGTCACCATGGCCGGCCAGCAGGGGGCGCCAGGGATTGGCGGCAGCCGCGCTCATCGCCGGGACCGGCCAGTCAGGCCGCTACATCATATTTGGCGAGGATTTCGCGCACCTTGGCCACGCTGGACATGGCGATGATGTCATCGGTGTCGAGCATGATGCCGTAATTGTCTTCCAGCGCGGTGACGAGCACCATGTGGGCGACCGAATCCCATTCCTTGATCGATTGATAGGCCAGACCATCAACCACGCTGGCGGGATCGATCATCAGCGATTCGGCGAAAACGGCGGCAAGCGACTTCATGAGCGGGAATCCCCTGATTAAGTTGGCCGGGCTATAGCGGTGTGCGACAGGCCAGCGCAAGGCTGGCATGGGGTGAACGGCCGCGCGCCCCCGGCCTGTAGCCGGATTTCAGACGACCAGCCCGCCATCCACGCCGATCACCTGCCCGGTGATGTAGCGGGCGCCATCGCCAGCCAGGAACAAGGCCAGCGGCGCGATATCGGCCGGCTGCCCGGCGCGGCCCATGCCGATGCGGGCCAGCATGGCCTCGCGCTTGTCGGGCGGGATGCCGGCGGTCATGTCCGTGTCAACCAGGCCGGGGGCGATGGCATTGACCCGGATGCCGCGCGCCGCGACCTCCTTGGCGAGGCTGAGGGTGAGGCCGATCACGCCGGCCTTGCTGGCACCATATGCGGCATGGAAGGGAAAGCCCATGCGGCCGATGATGGAGGCCATGTTGATGATGCTGCCACCGGGCCCGCCGTCCTTCGGCCGCGCCATCAGACGCACCGCCAGTTGGCAGCAGGTGAGGGTGGCGGTGAGGTTGGTGCTCCAGGTTTCGGCCACCATGTCGGCGCCGGTCATCTCGATCGGCGCATCCTTGAGGATGCCGGCATTGTTGACCAGGATATCAAGCCGCCCGCCCTGTTTCTGCACCGCCATGAAGGCTGCCTTGGTGGCGGCGGCGTCGGTCACGTCAAAGGGCAGGGGGTGGATGCGGCCGGCCTGCCCGCTGGCGGCGATCATCGCGGCCAGCGCCGCCTCGTTGCGCCCGCCGGCAAACACCGTGGCCCCCGCAGCAGCCAGTTCCACCGCAATGGCCTGGCCGATGCCGCGTGTGGCCCCGGTGACGAGCGCGACCTTGCCATCCAGTGCCGGGATCATGGCGTGCCGCCCGCGGCCGCGTTTTCCTTGCTCTGCCGGGACAGGATCAGGCCCCATTTGCCGGTAACGATGCCGGTTTCCAGCACGCGTGCCGGATTGCCGAACACGATGCTGCCCGGCGGCACGTCACGCATCACCACGCTGCCCATCGAAACGATGCTGCCATCGCCCACGGTCACGCCCGGCATGATGATGCTGTGGGCGCCGATGCTGCACCGGCTGCCGATGCGGGTATCGGTGTGCAGGTTGCGGGTCATGTCGTGCGACAGGATAGTGGCGCCGAACACGATGGCGGTGTCTTCGCCGATGTGGATGCCGCCCGGGTTGGTCATGTCCAGCTTGGCGGAAAAGCTGATCGCGCTGCCACGCCCGATGTTCATGCCCCACACATTGTTGAAATAGAGCCGGCGCAGCTCAACGATCGAATTGCGGATGTCGCGGCGGAGATTTGCCAGCCACCGGCCGCGCCTTGCCCTGTTGTTGCTTGCCATGATGTTCGTGCCTCAACGTCGCCGGAACATGGTGCAGAAATTGCGCTTTTCCATCACATGGGTGGCAGCCAACGGATTGGATTGGAAGGGATATTCCACCACCACACTGCCAATGCTGGCGGCCAGTTCGGGGGTGATGCGCTCGGTGACCACGCCTTCCATTGTTTCGATATCGATCTTCAGGGTGTCGATGCGGCCGTGGCGGGCGATGATGTCGGCCAGGATCTCGTTGCTGTCACGGCAGGGAACCTCGATCCACTGGCCGGTATCACGGCCGACGCCGCCATAACGGCCGGTGGGTTCCCAGCCAAAGCGCACCGGGCCGTTCTGGGTGCCCACGGCGGTTTCACACAGATCGAACCGGCCGGCGAACTGGGCCAGATTGGCCTTCAGCCGCTCGATGTTGCGGGGCAGTGGTTCGTGGCAATAGACAAAGGCATCCGGCCGGCGGGTGAGAAAAAATGCAGTCGAAATGCCGATATTTGATCCGAAATCAACCACCACCGCGCCATCGCTGGCAACATCATAATCGCCGCGGAGGAAAATCTCGTTGATGGTCTGGATGTCATCGGGGGTGTAGGTGGTCAAATCGATCTGGCCCAGCGGGGTCTTCACGCCGATATTGGCCGGGTAGCTGCCACCATTGGAGATGTAGCGCTTGAGAAAATCCACCGGCTCGGCTATACGGGCAAAGGCATTGGCGGCGGCCACATAATGCCGGCGCTGAAACACGGCACCGGCGATGGCACCAAAGGTGCGGCGGTGCCGGGCTGGCGAGGATAGATCCTCAGGCGCGGTTCCCACGTCTGTCTGCTGGCCTTGCATTCCACCCTCCGTCGTTGCGGTGCCAAATGGTCTGGCGCCCATTGGCTTGTCAAGCCGGCGTCCGCCCCGTTTGCGGCGCGGCGTGGAGAATCCGGCGTGTCAGTTGCCAGAAGGTGATGGTGCGCAGCAGCACGGCCACGGCATAGCCGATGGCCAGGCCCGCCATGCCGATGATCGGCATCAGCCACAGCGACAGGCCCAGCAGCAGCAGGGCGCTGGAAATCCCCCACGGCAGCGTATCCCGGTTGCGCCGGGCCATGGTGATGATCGCCGCCATCGGCCCGGCGGTGACGGCAACCAGATTGGTGGCCACCAGCGCCCGCACGATCAGGCCGTTGCCGGCAAATTCCGGCCCGAACAGAAAGATGGTGATCGGTTCCGGCCAGATCAGCAGCGGCAGCGCCAGCGGCACGCACAGCGCCAGCACGCCCAACTGGTTGCGGCGCACGCGGCGGCGCAGCGCGTCCATGCGGCCTTCGGCCAGATCCCCGGCCACCTTGGCGGAAATCGCCCCCACCGTGGTCGCCTGGATCACGCTCAATGGCAACGCCAGTTGCCAGGCAGCGCGGAAACCGCCGGCATCGGCCGCCGATCCCAGCGCGCCCGACAGGAATTGTGGCAGCCATTGCAGCATGAACAGCATCAACCCGGTGACCATCATCGGCGCGCCGTCCACCCAGGGCGAGGGGAAGGGCGGCTGGCCGGCGGCATCCGCGCTCCGGCCCCAGCGCCGCATGCGCCGCCAGACGATCAGCGCCAGCATGGCCATGGTGGCCAGCAGCAGCGCGGTGGACAGCAGCACGGCGCGATCGGTGGCGATCGTCTGGCCCAGCAGCAGCATGGTGCCCAGCACCAGCGCCAGCGGCAGGTTGAACAGGCCTTCAAAGGCCTGGGCCAGCACCGGATTGCCCATGCCGCGCAGCACGCCCAGCCCCAGCAGGTAAAACACATTGGCCAGCACGAAGCCGCCACCGGCCAGCAGCGCCGGATCGGCCGCCAGTGCGACACCGGCAAGGCGCAGGCCCAGCACCGCCAGCGTGAAGATCACGGTGATGGCGATGCCCAGCGGCAGCACGAAGCCGACATAATGGCGGATGGCGGCACCGGCGCGCGCCTCGTTGCCCTGGCGCAACTGCCCGGCCACCTCGCGCAGCATCAGCTGATCGGTGCCGATCACCGCAAACAGCGAGACCAGCTGCGCCGTCTGGATCGCCATGGCATAGCTGCCCAGCACCTCGGGCCCGCCCAGCCGTGCCAGCAGCAGTGCCACCACCACCCCGGCGCCCACATTGGCCACCTTGACGGCATAGACCGCACCCCGGCGGACAAGGCTTTCGATGGAGATGCGCGGAGTTGGCACGAAAAGACGATTCCTGCGCTGGGCCGGCTGCCGAAGGGCTCAGGCGTCGATGGCGTCGGCCGCGATCGCGGTGGCGTGGCTCTGGATGAACTGGAACCGGTGTTCCGGGTTGCGACCCATCAGCCGCTCGACCAGATCGGCCACATCGGCGCGGCCGTCGGCGCTTTCGGGCAGCTTCACCCGGATCAGGCTGCGGCGCGCGGGGTCCATCGTGGTTTCCTTCAGCTGCGCCGGGTTCATCTCGCCCAGGCCCTTGAACCGGCTCACTTCCACCTTGCTGCGGCCGGCAAACAGGCTCTTCATCAATTCGGCCCGGTGAACATCGTCGCGCGCATAGGCGACCGTGCCGCCGGCGGCAAGCCGGTAGAGCGGCGGCTGCGCCAGATACAGCCGGCCATCGCGCACCAGGCCGGGCATCTCGCGGAAGAAGAAGGTCATCAGCAGCGTGGCGATGTGGGCGCCGTCCACATCGGCATCGGTCATGATCACGATCCGCTCATAGCGCAGGTGGGCGGGATCATACCGGTCGCGCGTGCCGCAGCCCAGCGCCTGGATCAGATCGGCGATCTCGCTGTTGGCGCCGATCTTGGCGGTGTTGGCGCTGGCCACGTTCAATATCTTGCCGCGGATGGGCAGGATGGCCTGGGTGTTGCGGTCACGCGCCTGCTTGGCGCTGCCGCCGGCCGAATCGCCTTCCACGATGAAGAGTTCGGTGCCCACCGCATCGTCCCGGGCGCAATCGGTGAGCTTGCCGGGCAGGCGCAGCGAGGATTTGCTGGTCGCCGTCTTGCGCTTCACCATCGCCTCGGCGCGGCGGCGCAGCCGGTCCTCCATGCGCTCCACCACAAAGGCCAGCATCGCCTTGCCGCGCTCGCCGCTGGCGGTCAGCCAATGGTCGAAATGGTCCTTGATGGCGTTCTCCACCAGCCGTGTCGCCTCCGGGCTGGTCAGCCGGTCCTTGGTCTGGCTCTGGAACTGCGGGTCGCGGATGAACAGCGACAACATGATCTCGGCGCCGGAAAACACATCCTCGCCGGCCAGATCGGCGGCCTTCTTGTTGCCGGTCAGGCCGGCCAGATTCTTCAATCCGCGGGTCAGTGCCAGCCGCAGGCCGGCCTCGTGGGTGCCGCCATCGGGGGTGGGGATGGTGTTGCAATAATAGCTGGCACTGCCCTCGCCCCATTGCGGCCAGGCGCAGGCCCATTCCACCGCGCCCATCGGCTGGCCATCGGGCCCGGCGGCCAGATCGGCCCGGCCGGCAAACAGATCGGGCACCACCAGCGGGCGGTTTTCCAGCCGTTCCTTCAGATGATCAGCCAGGCCGCCGGGGAAGGTGAACACCGCGCTTTCCGGCACATCGCCGCCGGCCAGTTCGGCGGCACAGCGCCAGCGGATTTCCACGCCGCCAAACAGATAGGCCTTTGATCGCGCCAGCTTGTACAGCCGCGACGGACGGAAGGCGGCATCGGCGCCGAAAATCTCGGCATCGGGGTGGAAACGCACGGTGGTGCCGCGCCGGTTGGCCACGCTGCCCAGATGCTCGATCGGGCCCAGCGGCACCCCGCGCGAGAAGCGCTGGCGATAGAGTTCGCGCCCGCGCGCCACCTCCACCACCGTTGAGTCCGAAAGGGCGTTGACCACGCTGATGCCCACACCGTGCAGGCCGCCCGAGGTCGCATAGGCCTTGCCGCTGAACTTGCCGCCGGAATGCAGCATGGTCAGGATCACCTCCAGCGCCGATTTGTCGGGAAAGCGCGGGTGCGGATCAACCGGGATGCCGCGGCCGTTGTCGGCAATCGCCAGGCTGCCATCGGCCTCCAGCGTCACCTCGATGCGGGTGGCGTGGCCGGCCACCGCCTCGTCCATGGCATTGTCCAGCACCTCGGCGGCCAGATGGTGCAGGGCACGCTCGTCGGTGCCGCCGATATACATGCCGGGCCGGCGGCGCACCGGCTCCAGCCCTTCCAGCACCTCGATATGGCTGGCATCATAATCGGCAGAGCTTTGCGTGGCGGCAAACAGATCGGACATGGCGCCTCTATTGGCATGCCAGCCCGGCGAGGCCAAGCGGGGCCGGGCCGCCGCGGCCAGCCCGGCCCCGCCTGGAGTGCGACAATTTATTTTTCGACTACGCATTTTCGCGCATTGTTTTTGGGGTTTGTGCAGTGCAATACGGTCATGCCGTTATGGCGATCCTCCCCAAGGATTTACTGGGCCCGGAACTTCGGTTCCGGGCCTTTTTTTTGGCCTTTCAAGGGGTTGGAGATTCGCTCGTTCGCGACGCGAAGCCGCAGGCGCATCCATCCTGGTTGTTGCGACGCACAAATTTCGTCCGAAATGAGCGTTTTTGGCTTCATGTGGCCGGATCAAGGCTGAACGGGCCAGCATGGCTGCGGGAATCACCCGGCTGGCGCTGCGGCCCGGCCGGGCGCTGGCAACGCTGCCTGGTCGTGGGTCACGAAAAAGGGCGGCCGCTGGTGTGGCCGCCCTTTGCTGTTTGGTGTGTGTTGGGTCAGGCGCTGTAATACATGTCGAACTCGACGGGGGCCGGGGTCATTTC
>JAIXUQ010000016.1 GCA_027483465.1 Sphingomonadales bacterium | reverse complement strand
TCGCCATAGCGGGCGACAAAGCCGCCCAGCGCCGGCCCGATGATGAAGCCAAAGCCAAAGGCCATGCCGATCACGCCGAAATTGG
This sequence comes from Sphingomonadales bacterium, assembly GCA_027483465.1. Taxonomy (GTDB): domain Bacteria; phylum Pseudomonadota; class Alphaproteobacteria; order Sphingomonadales; family Sphingomonadaceae; genus Sandarakinorhabdus. The sequence goes on along the minus strand of JAIXUQ010000016.1, from coordinate 23,304 downwards.
CGCCGCGCTTTTCGGGCGGGGTGACATCGGCGATGTAGGCATAGGCGGTGGGGAAGGTGGCGCCAGTGATGCCGGCCACCACGCGCGCCAGCACCAGCCACCACAATGTGGGGGCAAAGGCCATCACCACATAATCGGCGGCAAAGGCGGCCAGCGAAGCCAGGAGCACCGGGCGGCGGCCAAACCGATCGGACAGGCCGCCGATCACCGGGCCCATCACGAACTGGATGCTGGCATACATGAAGGCGATCCAGCCCGACACTTCGGCCGCCATGGCCAAAGGCTGGCCGGAAAGCCGCACGATCAGTTGCGGAAACACCGGGATGACGACGCCAAAGCCGATGGCATCGATCAGGACAGTGACAAAAATGAAGGTGAGCGCGCGGTTCACGCCGCGGCCACCCGCCGACCCTGGTTCATGGACCGATGCGTTAGCGGCTTTTTGCAGCTTCGCCCATAAGGGAAGCACCAAGGCTTGCATGGGTGCGGCAAAATGTGTTTGGTGCAGGCCACGAAGGAAGGCCCCGCGATGTCCGTGCTCAAGATGATCTTCACCTGGTGGAATGGCCCTGGCCTGACGACCCGCATCTTCACGGCGCGCCACGGCCAGGAAGTGGGCCGCGACGATCAGGGCAATATCTATTACCGGGCGCAAGTGGACGGCAGCGAACGGCGCTGGGTGATCTACAACGGCGAACCCGAAGCCACCCGCATCCCGCCGGAATGGCATTTGTGGATGCACAAGACGGTGAATGAACCGCCCAGCGTGAAGCCGCTGGTGACGCGCGCCTGGGAACGGCCGTGGACGCCCACCGCCACCGGCACGGCGCTGGCCCATTCCCCACGCGGTGCGCTGGTGGCCGGCGGCAGCCGCGCCGCGGCTACAGGCGATTATCGCGCCTGGTCGCCCGACGCCTGATCATCATGGCCGGCACGCTGAAGGACAATCTGCTGGAAGCCGTGATCGGCCTGCTGGTGGTGGTGCTGGCGGCCGGCTTCGTTGTCTATGCCGCCGGGCGCACCGGGGCGGGCGGCGGCAATGATGGCACCATGCTGGTGGCGCGCTTTCCCAACATCGCCGGGGTGAACCCCGGCACCGATGTGAAGGTGGCCGGCGTGAAGGTGGGCCGGGTGGTGGCGCTGGAGCTTGATCCCGGCAGCTATCAGGCGGTGGTGCGGCTTTCGGTTGACCGCGGGCTGAAGCTGCCGATCGACAGTTCGGCCGCCATCACCTCGGAAGGGCTGCTGGGCGGCAATTATGTGGCGCTGACACCGGGGGCAGACAGCGCCATGCTGAAGGACGGCGGCGAGATTGTCGAAACCTCGGGCGCGCCGGATCTGATGGGCCTGATCGGCAGCGTGGTGAACCGTTCGGGCGGCGATGCGGCGGCAAAATAGCCGGTTTTTGGCGGCGGCGCTGCTGGTGGCCGGCATACCGTCACCAGGGCCCGCCGCGCCGTCACCCGCGCCCGTGGAACGGCCACCGGTGGCCGGCGATGTGGCCACAAATGGCGCGCGTGCCGTCACGCAAATCACCCCGGTGGCGGAGCGGGTGCTGACCATCGGGGCGCTTTCGAAACGCACCGGGGAGGTGCGCCAGTTCAGCCTGAAACCGGGGCAATATGTGGAATTCGCCGGCATCCGCATCACCGCGCGCACCTGCGAGACCACGCCGCCGTGGGAGCGCCCGGCGCTGACCGGGGCATTCGTGCAAGTGGATGAAAAATTGGGGAATAATCCGCTGCGGCGGGTGTTTTCGGGGTGGCTTTATGCCCAGAGCCCCAGCCTGAACGCGATGGAGCATCCGCGCTATGATGTGTGGCTGAAAGCCTGCGCGATGCGCTTCCCCGAAGGCCCGGCCTTGGGGCCAAGCCCTTCATCATCAACGAAAAAATCCCCCTCACCCACCAGCGCCGCCGCCAATTGAGCGCGATAATCGCGGGCCGGGATCTCGATGGCGCCAAAGCCGGCGAGATGTTCGGTGAGGAACTGGGTATCCAGCAGCACGAACCCGCCCCGCCGCAACCGGGCGACCAGCGCCGCCAGGCAGCATTTGCTGGCATCCCTGACCCGGGTGAACATCGATTCGCCAAAAAAGGCCCGGCCCATCCTGACCCCATAAAGCCCGCCGGCAAGTTCGCCATCGGCGGTCCAGGCTTCGATGCTGTGCGCTTGGCCGCGGCGATGCAGGGCCAGATACGCATCGTGAATCAAGGGGTTGATCCATGTCTCGCTGCGCCCCGGCACCGGTTCGGCACAGCCGGCCAGCACCTCGGCAAAGGCCGCATCGACGGTGAAGCGGAAGCGCTGCTGCCGCAAGGTCTTGGCCAGGCTGCGCGGAATCCGGAACGCGTCAAGCGGCAACACCCCCCGCCGCTTGGGCTCAACCCAGAAGACATCACTGCTGTCGGCCCGTTCGGCCATCGGAAAAATGCCGCTGGCGTACGCACGGAGCAGCATATCCGGATCAAGCCGATGCGCGACAGGGCGGCTCATAGGCCTTTCTTGCGCTTTCCGCTGGCACGATGCCAGCGGAATCTGCCTCAATTCTGTGTGGCTTGCGCCTTTGCCGCCAGCCAACGCTCCAGCCACTTGATCGAATATTCACCCTTCTGGAAGTCCGGGTCTTCGATCAGCGCCTGGTGCAGCGGAATGGTCGTCTTGGGGCCGTGGATGACGAACTCTTCCAAGGCCCGGCGCAGTCGCATCAGGCATTCATCGCGATTGGCCCCGTAAACGATCAGCTTGGCAATGAGCGAATCATAATAAGGCGGGATACGGTATCCGTCGTAAAGTGCTGAATCCACACGCACATGCAGGCCGCCAGGCTGGTGGAAATCGGTCACCCGGCCGGGGGACGGCGCGAACGTGGCCGGGTCCTCGGCGTTGATCCGGCATTCGATGGCATGGCCTTCGAAATGAATATCATCCTGGGTGACGCTCAGCGGCAGGCCGGCGGCGACGCGAATCTGCTCGCGCACCAGATCAAGGCCGGTGATGGCTTCGGAAACCGGATGCTCAACCTGCAGGCGAGTGTTCATCTCGATGAAGAAAAACTCGCCATTTTCCCAAAGAAATTCAATGGTTCCGGCGCCACGATATTTCAGCTTGGCAATGGCCTGACGCACCACTTCGCCCATGCGCGCCCGCTCGGCCGCGCTCAGCACCGGCGACGGCGCCTCCTCCAGCACCTTCTGGTGGCGGCGTTGCAGCGAACAGTCCCGTTCACCCATGTGCACGGCGCCGCCCTGGCCATCACCGAAAATCTGGAATTCGATGTGCCGGGGTTCGGAAAGATATTTTTCGATGTAGACGGTGTCATCGCCAAAGGCGGCCTTGGCCTCGCTCTTGGCCTGGCTCACCAGCGACGGCAGGCTGGCCGCATCGGGGATCACCTTCATGCCGCGGCCACCGCCACCGGATGCAGCCTTCACGAGCACGGGATAGCCAATTTTTTCAGCGACTTCCAACGCCTCTTCCACACTGGTGATCGGGCCATCGGAACCCGGCACCAGCGGCAGGCCCAAGGCGGCGGCGGTGCGCTTGGCTTCCACCTTGTCACCCATCTTGCGGATATGCTCGGGATCGGGCCCGATCCAGGTGATGCGGTGCTGCTGCACGATCTCGGCAAAGCGGGCGTTTTCGCTCAGGAACCCATAGCCGGGGTGGATGGCATCGGCCTGGGCAATCTCAGCCGCCGAAATGATCGCGGGGATGTTGAGATAGGAATCGGTGGCCGATGGCGGGCCGATGCAGATGGCTTCATCTGCCAGCCGCACGTGCATGGCATCGGCATCGGCGGTTGAATGCACCGCCACGGTGCGGATGCCCATTTCACGGCAGGCACGATGGACGCGCAGCGCGATTTCGCCCCGGTTGGCGATCAGGACCTTGCGGAACACGGGGCGGTTACTCGATCACCACCAGCGGCTGGTCATATTCCACCGGCTGTTCACTGCTCACCAGAATGGCCTTGATCACACCGCCCTTGGGCGCCGCGATGGGGTTCATCACCTTCATCGCCTCGATAATCAGCAGCGTGTCCCCAGCCTTCACGCTGGCGCCTTCCGAAATGAACGGCGCGGCGCCCGGTTCCGGCGTGAGATAGGCGGTGCCAACAATGGGCGACTTCACCACGCCGGGATGAGATTTGAAATCACCATCAGCAGCAGGCGCAGCAGCGGCGGGAGCCGCCGGTGGCGGTGCCGGCCAGCCGCCAGCCGGCGGGGCAGGCGCATAGGAAGGGGCGGCGGCCATGGTGACAGCGGCAGCCGTGCGCGCCACCCGGATCACCCGTTCCCCATCCTTCACCTCGATTTCGGTGAGATTGGTCGAATCCAGCAGTTCGGCCAGTTCGCGCACCAGCCCGGTATCCACTGCAATGCCTTTGGAGTCCGCCATGACGATCCTGTAAGTTGCCCCTCGAAAGTCTGGCTCAATGCCGCAAAGCAACCGCCGCGTCCAGCGCCAGCCGGTACGATGCGGCACCGAAGCCCGAAATTGTGCCGCGTGCCGCCTTGGCGACGTAGCTGGTGTGGCGGAATTCCTCCCGCGCATGCGGATTTGATAGATGCACCTCGATCACCGGCACGGTGATGCCCTTGATGGCATCATGAATGGCGATGCTGGTGTGGGTGAAGGCGCCAGCATTCAGGATCACCGCAAGCGCCTGGCGCGCACCGGCTTCGTGCAGCCAATCAACAAGATGGCCTTCGTGATTGGATTGCCTGATGTCAACCGCGATCCCCATCGCAGCAGCCTGATCTTCAAGCCGGGCGGCAATGTCATCCAGGGTATCATGCCCATAGATATGGGGTTCCCGGCTGCCCAGGAGATTGAGATTGGGGCCGTTCAGCACCATGACCAATGGCGTCGCGCTCATGCGGGCGAGGGAAAGCATGAAGGCAGCAGCGTTGCAAGGCCGCTGCGATTGCGCGATGCTTTTGGCCAGTTCGCGAACAGGGTCGGCAACGCATGAAGATCATCATCGGCAATCGCACCTATTCCAGTTGGTCGCTGCGCGGCTGGCTGGCCGCCAAGCAGAGCCTGCTGCCGTTCGAAACCGAGCTGCGGGTGATGGATTCGCCCGCATGGATCAGCGGCGAGGCCAAGCGCGACATGCCTTCGGGCAAGGTGCCCGTGCTGTGGGATCATGGCGAACCGGTGTGGGATTCGATGGCCATCCTGCTGCATCTGGCCGACAAGGCCGGGCACGACCGCTTCTGGCCGCGCGAGGTGCCAGCCCGCATGCTGGCCTATGCCATGTGCGCGGAGATGCACTCCGGCTTTGCGCCCCTGCGGGCCGGCTGCCCGATGGACCTGCAGCATCATTATCCGAATTTTGTGCCCAGCGAAGCGATCATGGCCGATGTGCGCCGGATTGAAAGCCTTTGGGAAGAGGCGCTTGGCCGGTTTGGCGCGGAAACCGGTGAGCCTTGGCTGTTTGGCCGTTTTGGCGCCGCGGATATCATGTTTGCGCCCGTTTGCACCCGTATCGATACCTATCACCTGCCGGTGAGCGCATCCGCCCGCGCCTATGTTGATCGCGTGCTGGCCCACCCGTTCATGCAGGAGTGGACGGCGGCTGCCCTGGCCGAACCGTTTGAGTTCACCCGCTATGACGTGCCCGGCGGGGTGAAACGGGCGTGACGGCAACCAGGCCCGGCCACAGCCCGCTGGGGCCGCGCATTGCCCGTGCGACGCTGGCCGCAGCGCTGCTGGTGCTGCTGGCCGGGCCGATGCTCAACTTCGGTTTGGTCCCTTGGCAGGCGGCATTGGGGCTGTTTGCCGGAGCAGCAGTATTGGCTGGCATCGGCGCGCTGATCTGCTTGTGGCGGCTCATCCGGCGGCATGGCGGCGTCGTCACGGTTATTGCCGCAGCCGCCGGGATCGCTGCGGCGACCATTCCGATGGCCATGGTGATGATGGCGGCCGACAAGCCAGCAATCAACGATATCAGTACCGACACGGCCAATCCGCCCGAGTTTGTTGCCCTGACGGCCGATATGCATGGCCATGACGCGAACCCTGCGACATACAATCCGGCCTTCGCGCCGGCGCAATTGCGGGCCTATCCACAGATAAGGCCGTTGGATGTGCCGCTGCCGCGCGAGAAGGCGTTCAGGCTGGCGCTCGCTGCCTGCATGAATTGGGAGATTGTGGCGGCTGATGCCAACGAGGGACGTATCGAGGCGGTGGCGCGGGTGCCCTGGTGGGGCTTTCGCGATGATGTCGTCGTCCGTCTAACCGAAATTGCCGGCGGCACGCGGATCGATATCCGCTCCAAATCGCGGGTGGGCGAAGGCGATCTGGGCGTGAATGCGCGGCGGATAAGCACGTGGCTTGACCGGCTCGCGGCATCCGTGTCCAAAGCCGGGACATGAGCCCAAGCCCGCATGATCCGATCGCGCTCACCCAGGCGTTGATCCGCTGCCCCAGCGTGACTCCGGCCGATGAAGGCGCGCTGGACCTTCTGGAACGCACATTGGCCGGGCTTGGCTTTGCCTGCACCCGCCTGCCCTTTGGCCATCCGCCCGATGGCCCGGTGGACAATCTGTTCGCCACCATCAGTGGTGGGCCAGGGCCGCACCTGGCATTTGCCGGGCACAGTGACGTGGTGCCGGCTGGCGACATGGCGGGCTGGAGCGAAGATCCGTTTGCCGGCGAGATCCGCGATGGCTTCATCGTTGGCCGCGGGGCTGCCGACATGAAGGGCGCGCTGGCGGCGATGGTGGCCGCCACCGCCGCCCACCTGGGCAAAGGGCCGCTCAACGGGCGCATCAGCTTCATCATCACCGGCGATGAGGAGGGCCCGGCCACCTTTGGCACCACCATGATGCTGGACTGGATGGAAGCCAACGGCCTGATTCCCGACATGTGCCTGGTGGGCGAACCCACATCCCAGCATGCGCTGGGCGACATGATGAAGATCGGTCGGCGCGGCAGCCTCAATGCCTGGATCACGGTGAACGGCGCGCAGGGCCATGTTGCCTATCCGCACCGGGCAGACAATCCAATCAGCCGCCTGGTTGCCATCCTGGCACACTTGCAGGCCCGCGTCCTGGACGAGGGTAACGACTGGTTTCAGCCGTCAAACCTGGAGATCACCGATCTCAGCGTGGGCAATCCGGCGACCAACCTGATCCCGGCCCAGGCCCGCGCCCGCCTGAACATCCGGTTCAACAACGAGCATAGCGGCACCGGGCTGGCCGACTGGATCCGCGGGGTTGCAGCCGCCCATGCGCCATCGGCGCTGGTTGAGGTGAAGATTTCAGGCGAGGCCTTTCTGACCGCGCCTGGCGCCCTTTCGGCGCTGGTCAGCGAAGCGGTTCATGCTGTCACCGGGCGGCAGCCCGAATTGTCGACCACCGGCGGCACCAGCGATGCCCGCTTCATCCGCCGGCTTTGCCCTGTGGTGGAATTCGGGTTGCCCGGCAGTTCCATGCACAAGGTGGATGAACATGCGTCGCTCGCCGATATCAACGGCCTGACCGCGATCTACCAGGCGTTGCTGTCGCGGGCGCTGGGCGGCTGATCCCCGGTCAGCGCCGCTTCCATTCCCGGCGTGTCATTCCCACAAAGGCATCCTTGGCCAGGCCCGGCGCATTGCGGGCCAGCACATCGCGCAAGGTCCTGGTTTGCTCGATGGCCTTGATGCCCGCCTCGGTGAACGCCAGTTTCTTGTTGGCCGGATTGCCCCACACATGCTGGGACAGCAGCGGATTGGTCAACGCCTGGCTGAAGGCATCCATCGCCACCATGCTCGACACCAGTTCGGGCAGCGGCCCGTTCTTTTCCACCCGTTCGGCAAACAGGCCCACATAGAATTCGACATTGTTCACATCGCCATAAAGCGCCTGCAGGCGGCGGGCGAGCGCCGTCAGCCGCGCCTGCTCTTCAGGCCGATCGCTGCTGCCAACGATGGCGGCAAAGTTGCGCGCCGGCTCCAGCCCCATGGCAATGCGATAATCATTATAGCTGGCGACATTGTTGAGCCTGGCCTGGGCGATCGCGCCACGTTCGGCGAACATCATGAAGCTGGCGGCATTTTCCAGCCCCAGCATCGCAGCCCGGTTGGCTGAAACATTGACGAAACTGCCGGCAAGGCCAGTATCCAGCAGCAGACGGTTGTTGAGCAGCACCGAATTGCCCGGGTGCGCCCGTTCCCCCCAGCTGATATTCTCCATCACCAGGCCATGCCAACGATAGAGCAGACTGAATTCCACCGTCATCCAGTTGGGGCGGTTCCAGTCCGCCTTCCAGGCAGCGCGCGGATCAGCCTGCAGCGGAAACGATGTTGTGTTGATGTGGTTGATATATTCTTCCACCACGATCTTGATGAACATCACGATGATGATGTTGCGCGCGGTCTGGAACACGCGCTCATCGTCCCAATCGGGGTGGTTCTGTTCCAGAATGCCCGCCAACCGGTTATGTTCGCGCAGCCACAGCGTGTTCATCATGGTGGTTTGCGGCACGGCGTTCACCCGGTCTCCGCCCACGGCAAAAAGGGTGGCGCGCTGGGCAGCGCTGGCATTTTTCAGGCCCAACGGCTCATCCAGGACGGCATAGTCCGGCAGGATCGCACCGGCACCATCGCACAAGAAGGGCGAAAACTCCTCGCCGCCCAGCATCTGGCTTTTCAATCGGCCGCGGCGGCCGGGGGCGGACGACTTCAGCCGCAAGACATCGGTCTGCGCCTCGGTGCGGCCATAGAGCGGCGACATGTCGATTTCATGGTTGGACGTGGTGCGACGGCGGTCTTCAAGCGCCGGATCATTGCTCAATTGGGTGCGGATGAAGCCGTCGGTGAGATATTGGGCGAAGGCCGGGAACAACATCGTCGATTTGGGGCACAGCCGCTGGTTTTGGCCCGGTAGCCGGGCAAACAGGGCGGCCACCTGGTCGATCGGCGGGCGGCTGGTGCCAACGCCCTCTCCTGAAGCCGGCTTCGCCGGCAGCAGGCGGGCGTTGTAACTGCGATCAGTCAGGCCTGACCAGCTGATGTAATCATGGCGTGTTGAAAAGGGATGCGGCCGGTTGCGCGCCACTTTCACCGCCCGATCAATGACCAGACGATTGACATCATCATCCAGATCAAGCGCATCCAGCGCCTTCACCACGATCGACAGCAACGACATGGCCCGTCCCCCGCCAGGATTTTCCCAAGGCTAACATGGGCAACCGGCAAGTGAAAGCGCGTCAGGCGCGCTCGCCGTAGCGGGCCTCAAGAAACTTGCCCTGCACCCGCAGGCCGTCGCGATCAGCCTCCGCCAGCGCCGCCGAAGCGCGGGTCAATTCAGCCTCCACCGCCTTCAGACCATCGATCACGGTCGCTTCGGGGGTGCGGCCATCATGCTCCACGATATTGCTGCGTTGCATCGGCGGGATGCGGGTGTAACGATCGATCAATTCTGGCAGATGCTTGCCCAGCAGCCGGCCGATGTCCTGCGCCACGGGGTGATCAGCCGGCACGCGCGCCAACTGCCGTTCCAGCGCAGCCAACTGCACCGAAATCCCATCCAGATGCGGCGCCGCAAGACGCGGCAGGTGGCGGCGCTGGCGTTCCAGCCAGGCTTCGGTGATGGCCGGCAACTCGGCCGGCGCGGCATCGTCCAGTTTATCCACATCAGGGCCACCAACCGGCCAGGCAAAGCCGGCAATACCCGATAACGGCACGATCAGCAGGCTCAGCAGGAACAGGCCGATGCCCATGCCATCGCTCATCCAGCCATAGGTGGTCAGCGCCGCCACGCTGGCCAGAAAGGCGACGCCGCCGCGGGTCAGCCGGGTTGCCACATTGGCCTTGCGCCGTTCCCAGCGGCGGGCCCGCGCCAGCTGCATGGCTTCAGCGCGGGCCATGCGGCGGCGGCGGGCCTCCCCTTCGTCAACAGGCGGAACGCTCGCCATCTCAGGAAAGCGCGGTCAGGCTGGATTGGGGGCCGGCAATCTGCGCCTCGGCCTGGCCTTGGGCACGGGCCACATAGGCACGGCTTTTCTCCACCTCCACGCTCAGTGTGTCCACAGTGGTCTTCATCGCTTCCAGCGATTTCAGCTTGAACGTGTCGATGGCATCCATCGTCTGATAAACATTCTGGAAGGCGCGCTGCAGCGTTTCAACCGGAATGGCGCTGGACGACGCCTGCTCGTGGATCATCGCCGTGTTGCTCTTCAGCAGTTCGCCGGTGGAATCGATGATGCCGGCCGTGGTGCTGTTCAGCTGGGTGATCTGCTCCAGCACCAGTTTCTGGTTGGTCATCGCCTCGGCCACGGTCACGGCCGTGCGCAGGGCGGCCACCGTGGTGGTGCTGGCGCGATCCACGCCCTTCATCAGCTCGACATTGTTCTTCTTGACGAGATCGAGCGCCAGATAGCCCTGCACCGAAACGGCCAGTTGGGTGAGCAAATCCTGGGTGCGCTGGCGCACGTAGAAAAGCGCGCTCTCCCGGATCGCCTTGGCCTTGGCCGGATCGGTGATGTCCAGCTCGGCCGCCTTTTCTTCCAGCTTCTCGTCGAGCACCTTGGACATGTGGACCATCTGTTCCAGCTTGCCCATGGCATCCCACAGCTTGGCCCGCTCATCCTCGATGGCGATATTGTCCTTCAGCAATTCGTCCTTGCCGCTCTTGAGCGCGCCCAGAATGGCGTTGATGTTGCTCTGCGCGCTCTTGTAACTGTCAAAATAGGAGCGCAGCCGGTCACCGCCCAGCGGGATCAGGCCAAACAACTTCTTGCGCCCCTGCAGCTTGCCGGATTTGCCAGGATCAAGATCCTCAACGATCTTGCGCAGTTGCACCAGATCAGCGCCAATCCCGGCCTCCTTGTTGAGAGCGCGGGTGGGCCGATCAAGGAAGCGATTGGATTGGGCCGCGGCGCGGGCAATTTCGGTGGCGCCCAGATTGGACAGCGCATCCACCTTCTTGCCAAACTCAGGGCTGGCGGCATCGGTGGCCACCAACTCCTCAATGAAACTGTCCACCTTTGCATCAAGCTGGGCGCGTTCCTGGTCTTTCAACGGCACCAGGCCGGCAGCCTTCTGGGGCGCGATGGGGTTCACCGCCACCGGCGGCTCAAGCTTGATTGCAACGTCGTCGGCCATGCCAGTCCTCATATCCCTCAAGGCGCAGCTTAACAGGCAGCGGCGCCGCTGCCTACTGTGTTAGGATTGCGACACGCTTTTGCAAGGGGCTGGCGGCAAAATGCCGGTTTCAGTTTGCCATCACGGCGGCCAGCATGTCGTGAAAACTGCCAATCCCCTGCTCCAGCCCGCCAAGCAGGACATGATCGACCGCCCCAGACGACAGTCCCTCCTGCCCCAGGGCGGCGGCACGAAAATCCTCCGATCCAAACACTGCGCCATCCAGCAGGGCCCAGCTTTTGGCCCAATGCCGCTCGGCCTTCTCGTCCTGCGGCGGCGCGGGGATGAGCATGAAATCCTCCACCCAGGTCTCCCCCACCGAACGCGGCATCAGCACCATGATGTTGATATAATCCGGGCTGGCGATGATCACCGTGGCCGGCGCCAGCGTGTAGGTGAAGGTCATGGTGCGCCTGAGGTCGCGCATGTCGTCGATGTCCACCCCGTCCAGGGCGGCCAGGCGGGCGACGGCGCTGCGCTGGTGCGGGCCGATGCGATCACCGGTGGTGACACCATCCTGGAAGAAGGGCGCAATGCTGTTCGCGTGCAGGCGCAGCACGTGATAACTTTCCAGGAAGGCATCCATGATCAGCTTCCAGTTGGCGGCCACCTTGTGGGTGCGCCTGGCGTAAAGATGCTGATCAGCAAAACCGATGGCATCGAAATCGGCCGCCAGCGGGCCGGTTGCGAGGCTGAAATCCGGCGCCGCCTGACGGTCAAGCCCCACCCAGATCAGCCCGCCAGCCTCCACGCTGGGCATCTCGATCAGGCTGCGGGCTGCCTTGTCCATGCCGGCGAACGTCTCTGGCCGCGGCAGACCCTTCAGCCGGCCATCGGTGCCATAGGACCAGGCATGATAAGGGCAGACGAGGGCAGGCGATTTCACCAGCTCACACCCCTCCACCAGCCTTGTGCCGCGATGCCGGCAGACATTCATGAACACGCGCACCACGCCCTTGCCATCCCGCGCGATCAGCAGCGGCAGGCCAAAACCATCATGCGGCACCGCCATGTTGGGCTGGGGCAGCAAAGCGGACGGCACCAACACCACGGGCAGCCTCCGGAACACGCGGGCCCACTCGGCCGCAAAATGATCGGGGCAGGTATAGGCACTGGCCGGCACCTGGCGCATCACGCCGCTGGCCGGTTTGCCCGCAGCGGCCGGAATGCCGGCCGCCAGGGCGCGTTGGCCGGGGGTGGGTTGGCGCGGCGCGAAGGCGATATCCATGCCTGAATGGTGACTCCAATCGCCGCCGCACACAACCCGGCCCAGTGTGACAGGATCAGCCCTTGCGGGCCGCAATCCACGCATCCACCCGCCGTTCCAGGATCGACAGCGGCTGCGAGCCCGACGCGATGAGCAAATCGTGGAAACCCTTGATGTCGAACTTTGGCCCCAAGGCCTTCTCGGCCTTCGCCCGAACTTCCATGATCTTGAGCATGCCGATCTTGTAGCCAGTGGCCTGGCCAGGCAACGTGATATAGCGGCGCACTTCGGAGCGGGCCATTTCCGGCGGTGCCCGGCCGGTTTCGTTGAGATACTTCACCGCCTCCTCCTCGCTCCAGCCATTGGCATGCAGGCCGGTGTCCACCACCAGCCGGGCAGCGCGGAACAATTCGGCATCAAGGCGGAAAAAGTCGGCAGCAATATCGGGGAATGCCTTCATCTCGGCGCACATGCGCTCGGCATAGAGGCCCCAGCCTTCACCAAAGGCCACATAACCGGTGACGGCACGGAATTTCGGACCGCCGGTCTGCCGCACCTGGATATCGCCCTGCATGTTGTGGCCCGGCACCGCCTCATGACACATGAGCGTGTAGAGTGTTGCGGGATCCTTTTGCGCGCCGACGAGATGCACATAGGTGCGCGCCGGGCGCTTGCCATCCGGGCTGGGGGCGCTCGCATGGGCAGCGCCGCCGGGCACCTCACTGAATGCCGGCTCGCGCACCACCTCGATGCCATAGGCCGGCAGGCTGCCGAACCACGGCCCCAACCGGCTGCGGACATGGCCAACAAAGCGATTGGCCTCAGCCAGATAGGCGGTGCGTGCCGCATCGTCGAAGGGCTTGGGCGGGAATTGCTGCGCCCGGGCGGCATAATAGGCATGCCGGTCTTTCAGGCCTGCCGTGCGCGCCAGGGCATCCTGCTCCGCCTCGATTCGCGCCACTTCCGCACGGCCGATGGCGTGGATTTGTGCGGCGGTCAGATCGGTGGTGGTATTGAGCTTGAGTTCATTGGCGTAATAGGCTGCGCCATCGGGCAAGGTGATGGCGCCAACCTTGCCGCTGGGCGCGGTGGCCAGGCTGGCAGTGGCCCAATCGATGATGGCGCCATAGGCCGGCTTCAGCGCCAGGATCGCCGCCCGCGCATCGGCCAGCATGGCATCGGCCGTGGCCCGCGGCATTGTGCCGGCGGCGACCAGCCTTTCGGTCTTGGCTTTCACATCGGCCCAAAGGGCGGCGTCCGGCCCGTCGCCAAATGGCGCGCCGCTCGTCAGCTGGCTGGCCCCGGCAATGATGCTTTCCACCTGGAAACGGGGCACGCGAATGCCGGCGCGCTCACTGGCGCGGGTGCGCTCCAGCCCCATGGCCAGAACGGCCGGCATGGCCTTCAGCCGGGCGATGTAATTGGTCAGATCGACGTGATCTGCCACCGTGTGGGTGTTGATCAGAAAATCCGGCAACTGGCTGTGCAATGAATAGAGACGCGAATAGAACGGCGGGCGATGCAGCCGGTTGGCGTGTGAAAGGGCAGCGCGTTCGGCCTCCATCGCCCAGATGTCAAAATTCACCTGGGCCTCGCCCGACAGGCTGGCCCGGTCAAACCGCGCCTTCATGCGGGCCACACTGGCCTGGCGCCAAGCCACTTCTGCGGCCGCAGCCGCGTCGCTGATGTCGTTCCACTTGTCCCCGCCGGCCTTGAAGCCCAGCCGCGTTGCCAATTGCGGCTGCATCTTCACCCATTCGGCAAATTCGGCGTCCAGAAAGGCGGTCAGGCTGGCATCGGCTGCTGTGGCGGCAGTGGCGCTCACAACTGGCGCCTGTGCGGCGGCTGGCAACAGCGGGAGCACCAGCACAGCAATCGTGGCTAGAAAATGTTGACGGCACAGCATGATGATTTCCCCGTTTGATCCACCGGTGGTGATAAGGGTTCAGCAGCAGCAAAGCCAGTATTTCACGCGGCCAACTCCAGCTTGGCCAGCGCCGGGGCAAGCAAGGATCGACAAACCCCATCAGGCGTGTAGGCTTTGCATCAAGGCGAATCAGCGCCGTGGCAAAACGGGGAGGGTCGGTCTTCTCTGTCTGGCGGTTAGGTCTGTTTGCCAAGGGATTCTGAACGGCCAGCACGCAGCATTTTCCATCCGGCCGGTTCAGACGGGGCAGGCAAAGGCGATGGACGGCGCCTTGCCTGCCCCGAACGTCATCCCATTGACACGGCCTGCCTGCCCGCCAAGGTGGCCGCCATGGCCTTTTCCCGCATCCTGCCCGCTCCGGTTCGCCCCTATTTCGAGGCGGGGCCCCTGGGTGCCATGGCGCTCGGCATGGCGTCGGGCACCCCTTACGCGATGATTGCTGCCACGCTCACCACCCGTCTGGCAGAAAGCGGGATCGAGAAGAAAAGCGTAACGGCCTTTGGCCTTGCCCTGCTGGTTTACAGTTTCAAGCCGCTGTGGGCGCCGCTGATTGATCGGGCGCGCATTCCCGTGTTTGCTCGCCTGCTGGGCCAGCGCCGCGCATGGTTGATCCTGTCGGTGGTGATGGCCAGCGCGGCCATCGCCTGGCTTGGGCTGGCGGATCCCACCGCCGATCTGGGCTGGTTCGCCGTTGCGGCCGTGACGGTGGGCTTTGCCGGGGCGACGCTGGATATCGTGGTTGATGCCATTCGCATCGAATGGCTGCGGGCTGATCAGATGGGCGCTGGTTCGGGGATGACCCAATATGGCTGGCGCATGGGCAGCTATCTCGCCGGGGCCGGCGCCTTGCTGATTGCCGACAAGGCGGGCAACTGGGCCTTGGCCTATCTGGCGGCCATCCTGCTGTTCCTGCCGGCGCTGGTGGCGGCTGCCATCCTGGGCGAGCCGGCCCGGCCGGTTGCCATGTCCTCCGGTCGAGGTCTCGCCGCCGCCGTGCGGGACAATATCATCGCACCGCTGGCCGATTTTCTCACCCGGCAGGGGGCTTGGCTCGTGCTGGCCTTTGTGCTGGTGCACAAGATCGGCGACACCGTATGCCAATTGTCTGTCCGGCTTTTCTACAATGATCTGGGCTTCACCAAGGAAGAGGTCGCTTATTACGACGTCACCCTCGGGCTGGTCGGCTATCTTGCCGGTGTCTTCATCGGCGGCCTGATCTATCGGCGGGCGGGACTGGCTGGTTCGGTGTTCTTGTCCTTGCTGCTCATGGGTGTTTCGAATGCGGCCTATGCCGGCCTGGCGGTGGTTGGCCATGATGTCTGGGCGCTGGCTGCGGTGCAGGGCTTTGAGAATTTGGCCAGCGGCATTGGCGGTGTCACCATCGGGGCCTGGCTGGCGCTGTTGTGTGACCGACGGTTCACGGCAACCCAATTCGCCCTGCTCTCCTCGGCCGCTGGCATCTTGGGCCGCGCCTTTTCCTCGGGCACGGCCGGCCAGTTGATTGAAACCATGGGCTATGTGAATTTCTATGCCCTCACCACGGTGCTGGCGTTGCCGGGGGTGTTGATCTTCCTGTGGCTGTGGCGTGCTGGCCTGGTGGTGGCCGACGACACGGTGCCGGTGTAACCTGCTCGTCATCGCGGCTTCATGCCCCCGTCACCCGCAAGCCACAGGCCTGTCACACCGGCACGATATGGCAGGAAAACCGCACCGGAGCCTGTCGCATGAGCCTTGCCCTGTCACGCGCTGTCGAACTGCCAGCCGCCTTGTTGGCCAATGCCGCGCCCATCCACAGGGCCGGCCTGCTTGATGTGCGGCTTGCCGTTACCGAAGCCGAAATCGCTGCGGCCCAGGCCCTGCGTTATGACATTTTCTACGACGAGATGGGGGCACGGCCCGATCCCGTGACCGCCCGCGCCCGCCGCGACATCGATCCTTACGACATGCTGTGCGATCATCTGCTGGTGATCGATCACGCCGATGCGGCGCGGCCGCGCGTGGTCGGCACCTATCGCCTGCTGCGCCAGGATGTGGCGATGGCCAATGGCGGCTTTTATTCGGCTGGCGAATTTGATCTGTCGCCGCTGATCGCCCAGTCCGGCCCCGGCCGTCAACTCCTTGAACTCGGCCGCAGCTGTGTGGCCCCTGCTTGGCGCACCACGGCCACCATCTCGCTGCTCTGGCGCGGCATCGCCACCTACCTGGCCCGGCACAGCATTGGCCATCTGTTTGGCTGCGCCTCGCTGCATGGTGCCGATGCCGGCCTGCACCTGGCCGAATTGTCATGGCTGTATCACAATCATTTGGCCCCGCCAGACTTGCGCGCCACGGCGCTGCCGCCACACCGTGTGGAGATGAACCGTCTGGATGCCGCCGCCATTGATGGAC
Organism: Sphingomonadales bacterium; assembly: GCA_027483465.1. GTDB lineage: Bacteria > Pseudomonadota > Alphaproteobacteria > Sphingomonadales > Sphingomonadaceae > Sandarakinorhabdus. The sequence continues at coordinate 6,645 of JAIXUQ010000016.1, read as the reverse complement.
GCGCTGCTTCCCGCGCATTGCCACCTTTGGTGAAAGGCTATCTGCGGGTGGGTGCGATGGTTGGCGATGGCGGCTACGTCGATCACCAGTTCAACACGGTCGATGTGTTTGTGGTGATGCCGGTGGACCGTATCACCAGCCGCTACGCCGAGCGTTTTGGCGCCGCCAACGATTGACTATTTCCCGCCGCCCAGAGCTGCGCTAGCCATGGCGCATGCGATGCCGCCTGGCTTTTCCGGTTCTTGCGGCGGCCGCCTGTATCGCAGCGGCCGATCCCGCCGAGCCGCCACCCGAAAGCGCCATCCCCGCCGGCCCTGATGGGGAAGCGATCAGGCGTGGGCTGGCCATCATCACCAACACGCGGCAGGCCGCGCCGGCGTTTGCCGGCAATGATCTGCGCTGTGCCAATTGCCATCTTGATGCCGGCCGAACCGCTGGCGCTGCGCCGCTGTGGGCGGCCTTCGGCAATTTCCCGGTCTGGCGGGACAAGAACAGGCAAATCAACAGCTTCGAAAAGCGTGTGCAGGATTGTTTCATCTATTCGATCAACGGCAAGCCGCCGCCCCTGGGTGGCGAGGTGTTGCTGGCCGTTGCGGCGTATGCCGGCTGGCTGGCACAGGGTCAGCGCATCGGCGTCTCGCCGCCGGGCCGGGGCTTTCCTGCCATTCCGGCTGCGCCGCTGCCACCTGATGATGCCCGCGGCGCGCGGGCCTTTGCGGAAAAATGCGCGTCGTGCCACGGCAACACCGGGCAGGGTCTCAAGGACGGCGACACCGTGATCAACCCGCCGCTGTGGGGGCCGGGCAGCTACAACTGGGGTGCCGGAATGGCGCAGGTGGACAAGGCCGCTGCCTTCATCCGGGCCAACATGCCACTGGGCGATGGCGGCAGCCTTTCTGTCCAGCAGGCCTGGGACATTGCCTGGTATATCGATGGGCAAAACCGGCCGCAGGATCCGCGCTTTGCCGGCGATGTTGCCGCCACCCGCACCGCCCATCACAACCGGCCGTGGAGCCGCTATGGCACCCGGAGCAATGGCCGGCTGATGGGCGATCCCGCCATCACGCCGCCCCACCATGTGCCGCCCGGCCATGATTTCTAGGAGGACAACATGACCACCCAGGCACCGCTGCGCATTGATTTTGTGTCCGATGTCGTTTGCCCCTGGTGCGTGATCGGCATGAAATCATTGGAACAAGCCCTCGCTGCGTTGGGTGACGACGTCGCCGCGGATTGGCATTTTCATCCGTTTGAGCTTAACCCCGGCATGGCACCGGAAGGCGAGAATGCCGCCGAGCATGTCGCCCGCAAATATGGCCGGCCGCCCGAAGCCGGCGAGGCGGCGCGTGAGCATATCAAGACGATGGGCGAACAATTGGGCTTCCGCTTCAAGGGCGGACGGGAGGCGATGATCTGGAACACCCATGATTGCCACCGGCTGCTGCATTGGGCCGAAAAGGCCGGGAAAGCCCATGCCTTGAAGACCGCCCTGTTCGAGGCGCATTTCAGCCGTGGCGAACCGCTGAACGCGCCAGAGACGCTGGTTGCGGCAGCCAGCATGGCCGGTCTGGATGCCGGCGCGGCGCGCGAGGTGCTGGCCAGCGGCCGTTATGCCGACGAGGTGAACGCCGCCCAGCGGTGGTGGCGCGAGGAGCAGGATGTCCACGCCGTGCCGGCGATCATCTTCAACGGCAAATATGCGGTGATGGGCGGCCAGCCGCCGGCAACCTTTGCAAAGGTCATCCGCCGCATCCTGGCCGGCGAGGTCTGATCAGGCGGGTTGCCCCGCCGCCCGACTCACGGCGTCTTGCGCACCTCGATCGGCAGACCCAGGGTTTTCAGCTGCGGCTCCACGCTGGCGGCATCACCCACGACCACCCACAGCATCCGGCCGGTATCAAATTGCTGCACCGCGCGATTGAGATCGGTCGTGGTGAGCGCCGAAATTCGCCGCGCCACAGTGACATAATAATCATCGGGCCGGCTGAAAATCTGGTTGCGTTCCATGGCAGACAGGAAGGCCGTGCCGCGCTCGAATTCGCCGGGCAGGGCCAGCACACTGTTGGCCACCGCACGGTCCCGCTCGGCCGGCGTGATCGGCTTGGCCGTCTTGATCGCCGCCACATCGGCAATCATCGCCTTGATGCTGTCGGCCGTACGGTCACTTTGCACCGGGGCATAGATCAGGCTGTAGAGTTGGCCCTTGGTGTCCGACAAGCCGGCAAAGGCACCATAGGCCCAGTTCTTTTCCTCACGGATGTCCATGTTGATGCGGCTGGTGGAAAGCCCGCCCAGGATATCAGCGGCGGCGCGTTCGGCATAAAGCTCCTGCGCGCCGGTCAACGGCATCAGCGCGCCACCCAGGATCAGGCTCTGCGGGCTGTTCGGCCGGTCAACCAGGATGATCCGGCTGCCGCCGGCTGCGGGCGGGTTGGCCGGGGCGATGCTGCCGGGCTTCACCGCCGGATCGGCCCGCCAGTCCCCAAAGGCAGCTTCCAGCCGGGCCTTCAATTCGGCCCCATCAATATCACCAACCACGAACAGGGTGGCGCGGTCGGGCCGCACCCAGCTCTTGTGCCAGGCGATCAGATCATCGCGACTGATGGCCTTCACCGCCTCGGCACTGCCGAGACCGCTGGGCGGCGCGCCGTAAGGGTGATCGGGGCCATAGAGCGCCGGGGTCAGGATGCGCTGGGCGATGCCGCTGGGGTTGCTCGCCTCCTGGGCCAGCGCGGCAAGCTGCTGGCCACGCACCCGTTCAATCTCGGCAACGGGGAAATCCGGGTGGCGCACGATATCGGCAAACAGCTGCAGCGATGGCGCCAGATTGGACGCCAGCGCATCCAGGCTGATGCGGGTGCGATCGCGGCCGACCGATGTGCCGATTGCCGCGCCGAGCCGTTCGCGGGCCTCGGCAATGGCCGGCCCGCTCAGCCCGGCGGCGCCTTCATCCAGCAAGTTCAAGGCCATGGCCTGGATGCCCAGCTGCTTGCGCTCATCGGCAGCCATGCCGGCATCCAGGCTGAGCATCATGCGCACCAGCGGCACGGTGGTGCGGCGGGCGAATTCCACCTTGAGGCCGTTGCCAAGGGTGAAGCGCTCGATGGCTGGCCAGCCGAGCAGCGGCGCCTGGCCCACGGCCGGCTCCGGCATCCGCTTCGGCCCCTTGATCGGCTGGGCGATACTGGTCGGCTTGGGCGCCGGCGGCACCACTTCGGCCGGCGGGCGCTCTCCGGGCAGCACGGTCTGCACATAGGCGCCGGCGCCCAGCCAGGTGGCGGCGGCGGTCTTCACATCGGCCGGGGACGCATTGGCATACCAGCCCAGTTCAACGCGATATTGCTCGGGATTGCCGGCATAAACCGCGCCTTCCGCCAGGGCCACCGCCTTGCCGCCAAAGCCGCCAACGGCTTCGAGGCCGCGGATGGTGCCGGCGACATTGCGGGTGGCGACACGGGCGACTTCATCAGGCGTCGGGCCATTGGCGATGAAATCGGCCAGGGTGCGTTTCACCACCGCCTCCACCGCTTCCGGCGTGGCCCCCGGCGCAAGGCGCACCTCGATCTCGGCCACGCCAACCTTTTCATAGGCTTGCACGCCGCCCGAGACCGCCACAGCCAGCTTGGTCTTGCGCACCAAATCGTTATAGAGCCGCGAACTGTTGCCACCGGCCAACACCGTCAGGCCGATATCGGTGAGCGCCGAGGCCCGTTCCAGCCGGCCCGGAACCGGCCAGTGCCACGACAGGCGGGCGGTGGGCACCTTGTCATACAAGGTCTCCCGCCGTTCCTTGTCCCAGCGCATCACCGGCGCCGGGATGCGCTTCACGTCAGGCCCGCGCGGGATGGCACCGAAATAACGCTCCACCAGCGTGCGGGCGGTGGCGGCATCGATATCGCCAGCCAGCACCAGCACGGCATTGTTGGGCCCGTAATTGGCCCGGAACCATGAGCGCACGTCGTCCAGCGTGGCGGCGTTCAGATCGGTCATCGAGCCGATGGCATCATGGGCATAGGGATGGGTGGGCGGGAACAATGCCTTGAGCGTGGCATAGTTGGTCAGGCCGAAGGGTTCGTTGTCGCCCTGGCGCTTCTCGTTCATCACCACGCCGCGCTGGGCATCCAGCTTGGCCTGGTTCACCGCGCCAAGCAGCCAGCCCATGCGATCGGATTCAAGGAACAATGCCAGTTCCAGCGCCTGGGTGGGCACATTTTCGAAATAGTTGGTGCGATCGAACCAGGTGGTGCCGTTGGCATCGGTGGCACCCACGTTCTCCAGCTTCTGGAAGAACACGCCATCATTGTTCTCGCTGCCATAAAACATAAGATGTTCAAACAGATGGGCAAAGCCGGACTTGCCGGCCGGCTCATCCTTCGAACCGATATGATACCACACGCTCACCGCCACGATCGGCGCCTTGCGATCGGTGTGGACGATCACCCTGAGGCCATTGGGCAGGGTGAATTGTTCATAGGGCAGCTTCACCTGCTCCACCAGCTTGGCGATGCTGGCCGCGGGCGGGGCGGCCGGCTGGGCGGCCAGCGGCTGGGCCAGCAGCAGGCTGGTCAGAACGGCGAGGATGGATGGCTTCACGGCGGCACCTCGGGTGGGGCGTTGGGGCTGGGCTTGTCATAACCGTGACGGCGCGGTGCGCCAACCGGCAATGGCCCGGCAGGGTTCAGCGCGACAATCGGGTCACATGGCCCATCTTGCGGCCGGGCCGGGATTCCCCCTTGCCATAAAGATGGACATGGGCACCGGCCTCGGCAAAAAGTCTTTGCCAATCATCGGCTTGATCGCCGATCAGATTGCGCATCTCCACGCGTGGCAGCACCAGATCGGTGGGCCCCAGCGGCAGGCCGGCCACGGCGCGGATATGGTTTTCGAACTGGCTGGTCAGGCTGCCTTCGATCGTCCAGTGGCCGCTGTTGTGCACGCGCGGGGCCATCTCGTTGAAGCGCAGGCCATCGGCGCAGGCGAAATATTCGCAGGTCAGCACGCCGACATGGCCCAGCTTCTCGGCCACCAGGCGGCTGAGCGCCACGGCCTCGGCGGCCTGGGCCTGTACCAGCGGCGGTGCCGGCAGGCGCGAGGCCGCCAGGATGCCGCCCACATGCTCGTTCACCGGAACCGGCCAATCGACCATCTTGCCATCCTGGCCCCGGCACAGTATCACACTGTATTCATGGGCAAATTCCACCATGCCTTCCAGGATCGCCGGCTGCTGCCCGATGGCCGTCCAGGCGGCATCGGCATCGCTGGGCTGGTGGATCCGGGCCTGGCCCTTGCCGTCATAGCCAAAGCGGCGGGTCTTGAGGATGGCGGGCAGGCCGATGCGGGCGATGGCATCAGCCAGTTCGGCCCGGCTCGATACCGGCGCCCAGGGTGCGGTGCGGCCGCCAAGCCATTCAACAAATTGCTTTTCCGCCATCCGGTCCTGCGCCACATCCAGGCTGTGGACCCCCGGATACACAGGCACCACCGCGGCCAGCGCGCTCACCGCCGTGGTGGGCACATTTTCCCATTCAAATGTGACGGCTGCCACGCCCCCGGTGGCCGCCAGCAGGGCATCGGTGTCCGCAAACGGGGCGCGGGTGACGGCAAAGCACACATCGGTGGCCGGTGGCCGGTCCTCCGGCGCAAACACATGGCAACGATAGCCCAGTTGCGCGGCCGCCATCGCCAGCATGCGGCCCAGCTGGCCGCCGCCCAATATGCCGATGGTGGAACCGGGGGGCAGCATGTCAGGGCAGGTTGTCCACCGGCGCTTCGGCCACCGCATCGGTTTGCGCCTGCCGCCAGGCCGCCAGCCGGGCGGCCAGCGCCGGATCAGACAGCGCCAGGATGGCGGCGGCCTGCAAGGCGGCGTTCACCGCGCCGGCCTTGCCGATGGCAAAAGTGCCCACCGGCACCCCGGCCGGCATCTGCACGATCGACAGCAGCGAATCGATGCCCTTCAGCATGCGCGATTCCACCGGCACCCCCAGCACCGGCAGGCTGGTCATGGCGGCGGCCATGCCGGGCAGGTGGGCCGCGCCGCCGGCGCCGGCGATGATCAGCTTCAGCCCGCGCGCCGCGGCCGTGCTGGCATAATCATGCAGCCTCATCGGCGTGCGGTGGGCCGAGACGATGCGCACCTCGTGGGGCACGGCCAGCGTCGCCAGAATGTCGGCGGCGTGCACCATGGTCTGCCAATCCGATTGGCTGCCCATGATGATCCCCACCAGCGGGGCTGCGTCGCTTGCCATGGCCGATCATCCTTGCCGGATAAAGCGCGCGCCTTAGCCGCTGGTCACCGCCGGCGCAAGGATGTCAGGCCTTTTCGGCCAGCAGGCGGTCAACGGCGTGGCCGATCACCCGGGCCGCGGTGGCATGATCAAGGCCGCTGCGTTCGCGCAGGCTGGCATAGCAATCCAGGCTGAGCCACAGATCCAGTTGTTCAAACCACAGTTCATCGGCCCGGACCTCGGCCGGCACCACCGATTCCAGCCGGGCGCGCAGCATCTGGTTGAACACCGACGGGCCGCGCGCCATCGTCGGGCTGGCATCGCGATGGGCGTTGAAGGTGCGGGTGAAGGGCAGCCCGCCTTCATACACCTGCATCCGCCGGCCCAGCGATTCGCGCACCCGGCCGGGCCAGTCGGT
>JAIXUQ010000012.1 GCA_027483465.1 Sphingomonadales bacterium | reverse complement strand
GAAGAGATTGATTACATGCGCAGCCTGGTCATCCACCGCGATGCCCATGCCATCGTGATCAACAAGCCGCCGGGCCTCGCCACCCAGGGCGGCACCAAGCAGGCGACCAGCGTGGATGCCCTGCTGGACGCATTGCAATATGATGCCCCGGCGCGGCCCCGCCTGGTCCACCGGCTGGACAAGGACACGTCGGGCGTGCTGCTCTTGGCCCGCACGGCCAAGGCAGCGGCGCATTTTTCCAAATCATTTCAAGGCCGTGATGCACGCAAATTTTATTGGGCGATCACGGTGGGCGTGCCGCGCGTGGCGATGGGCACCATCGATGCGGCCATTGCCAAACAGCCCGGCACCGGCGGCGAGAAAATGCATGTCGATCCGCAAGCCGGGCAGAGCGCCAAGACGCGCTATCGGGTGATCGACAAGGCTGCCGACCGCGCCGCCTGGGTGGAGTTCCAGCCGCTGACCGGGCGCACCCACCAGATCCGCGTGCACGCCGCCGCCATCGGCCATCCCCTTGTGGGCGATGGAAAATATGGCGGCAAGGAGGCTTTCCTTACCGGCGGGATCAGCCGCAAGATGCACCTGCACAGCCGGCGGCTGGTGATCGATCTGCCCGGCGGCGGCACGCTGGACATCACCGCCGAACTGCCTGAACATATGGCCGAAAGCTGGGCGATGCTGGGCTTTGATCTGGCGCTGGGGGGGCCGTGGGTGGAACCGCCGCCGCCGCCGGAGCCGAAGAAGAACCGCCGCCTGTCAAGCACCGCCAGCGGCAACCGGCGCGGGGAGCGGCGGGGGCGGGCCGCCGCCCCGGCGCCCAAGCGCAAATGAAAATGGCCGGGCCCCTGAGCGCCCGGCCATCCCCTTGATCACAAACGGATAATCAGCCCGGCCGGCGCGCCACCGGCGGGCGGCCCACCCGGTTCAGCAGGCGCTGCGGGCCGGTGCTGGTCACGGTGCGGGTCACCTGGCCGTTGGCGGCGCGGGTCGCGGTCACGTTGCGGCTGGCCACGGTTTGCCCGGCGCTGTTGGTCAGGGCCCGGCTGGCGGTGAGCGTGCCATCAACCCGCGCGACACTTCCCTGCAAATTCAGGGTGTTGCCCTGCGGACCGGTGATGGTCCCGGCCTCGGTGAAGCCATTTTCGGTGCGGGTGCGGGTGATGGTGCTGGCCACGGTGGCGCCATCGCTCTTGCGCGTCGCGGTCACGGCGCGGGTGGTGCTGCCGGCGGCCGGATCGCGGGTCACGGTCACGCTGCCGCTGGCGCGGTCATTGTCGAAATTGCGGGTGTCGGTGGTGGCCTGCGCCAGCACGGGCTGGCCGATGATGAGCGCAGCGGCACAGACAAGCATCTGAAGTCGCATGGAAAATCCCTTTCATCCTGGGGCGCGAAGCTGATCCGCCGCCCTGCCAGCCCTAACGGATGGCGCCGCCGGACTCCTTCGCGCCGCTCAGGGCCGCTCCCCGCCGGGGCGCGCCGGCCGCGCCGCGCGGGCGGCGCGCAGCGCCTGCAACGCGCGCAGTTGCCGCGCCTGTTCGGCGGTCAGTGTGCCGGCCTGCCGGGCCTGGCGCAGCGCCTGCAACGCGGCCTGGCGCTCGGCGGCGGGCAGGGCGGCGATGGCGGCAATCGCCGCGCGATCGGTGACGGCGGCCGGGCCGTTGGTGGCCGCCGGCGGGCCAGCAGTGGCCGGTGCGGGGCCGCTGGTGACGGCGTCCGGGGCCGGGGTGACCGGTTCCGGGGCCATGGCCGGCGGCAGCAGGGCCGGCGGTGCGGCTGCCGCGCGTGCGGCCGCCAATTCGGCCCGGATTGCCCCGCTGACCGCGCCCGGCAGGGCCGGCGCGGGTGCTTCAAGGCGCGGCCCAGCCCCCCGCGGCCCAGCCCCCCGCAGCCCAGCCACCTGCGGCACCTCCACCCGCGGCACCTCCACCCGCGGCACCGCCGGCGCCGCCGGGTCAGGCAGCCGGGCCTGCAAACGGGCCGGGGCCACCGGCAGCGCCGGCGCCACCGCCGGGGGCGGCGCGGGGGCAGGCGCAACAACCGGCGCGGCCGCCACCACCCGGCGCGGCGCGGCGGCCGGCGCGGGCGCTGCGGGGGCGGCGATGCCCAGCCGTGCCAGCACCGGCCGCAGCAGCGCGGGATCGGCCAGGCCGGCCGCCACCGCGCTGGCCAGCACCAGGCTCAATCCCACCGCCGCGCCCGGCCGCCACCAGCGCCGCCGCGCCGGCCGCAACAGGGGCAGCGCTGGGGCCTCGGCCGGCACCGCCGCCATGATGCGCTCCGCCAGCCCGGCCGGCATCGGCGGCACTGCGCCGGCGGCCCCCAGCAGGCGCGCCAGATCGGCATCGCTGATCGCTTCGGTCATGGCCCTTCTCCCGGCAGGTCGGCCGCGGTCAGCCCGGCCGCCGCCATCACCCCCTTCAACGCACCGCGCGCCCGGATCAGCAGCGATTCAAACGCCTTGGCGCTCAGGTTCATCGTCTGCGCCGCCATCGGCCCGGTCATCCCTTCCCAATAAGTCAACACGATCGCCGCCCGCTGCCGTTCGGGCAGGGCCGCCACACAGGCCTGCACCGCCCGCGCCACGTCTGCATTGGCCAGCACGGCATCGGCCAGCGGCGCCGGATCGGGATCATCGGGCAGATCGGCCATCGGCTGCGGCCGCTTGCGCCGGCTGCGATCAATGGCCAGATTGGTGATCACCCGGGTGAGGAAGGCAGCCACCCCGGCCTGCCCGGCCTGCCAGCGCGCCGCCTGGCCCCACAGCCGGGCAAAGCCTTCCTGCACCAGATCCTCGGCATCGCCGGCATCGCCCACCAGCCGCACCGCCAGCCGCCATGCCGCCGGCCCATGGCGCTGCACCAGCACGGCAAAGGCCGGCCGGCTGCCGGCCGCCACCGCCGCCATCAGGCCATCATCACTCTGGCCGGGATCGTCCAGCCGCTCCATCAACACCAGGCGCGCCCTTTCACCGGGCATAACGGCCGGGCGGTGCCGAATCCTTCGCCGCGAAGGAGTCGCCACCCCTGCTGCGTTATCGCCACGCGCCGTCTATTTCATCGCCCTGGGGAGAATCACCATGTTGAGGCAGATCCTGCTGGCCGGCCTGCTGGCCGCCACCGCCAGCGCCGCCGCCGCACAGGAAGGCACCGTTACCCAATCCGTTGGCACCCAATCCGCTGGCACCCAACCCGCTGACCGCGAACGGCCCTGGACCCTGTCGCTCAGCGGCGGCCTCACCGCCGTGCAGGCCCAGGCCGATCAACCCTTCGCCAGCCTGGGCCTCAGCCGCAGTTTCGGCAACAGCTGGGTGAAGGCCGAAGCCACCTATGTCGGCAGCGGCGATGCCCGCGCCCTCACCATCCCGGCCGATACGTTCATCGGCGGGCTCTCGGCCGGCCACTATATCGGCGCCACCGGCCTGGAAGCCCATGTCATGCTGGGCAGCCGCAGCTTTGATGCCAGCAGCTTCCGCACCCAGGCCGGCGTGCCGATCAGCGTCGGCCGCTCCGGCAGCCTGTTCGGCATCGGCGGCTCGATCAGCCACGACATCGCCCTGCAAGACCGGCTGTTCCTCACCCCCTATGCCGGCGTGGACTATAACCAGATCGATTTCGCCGTCGCCCTCACCGGCCCCACCGGCCGCCCACTCTCCAGCCAGCGCCAATCGGCCAGCGGCGTCATCGGCAACGCCGGCGCCGCCCTCACCTGGCTGTTCGCCGCCGACAGCGGCAGCATCGGCCTCAACGCCGCCGTCAACACCGCCAGCAACATCGCCGCCGTGGCGCAAGTGGGGGGCAACACAACCGGAGGCCAACGCACCGCCGCCGGCACCCCCCGCTTCGTCGACGCCCCCAAAACCAGCGGCACCTGGGCCGAACTCGGCGCCTCCCTCAGCTTCAACGCCTCCAAAGCCGTCGCCATCGACCTCTCGGTGATCCAAACCCTCAGCTTCCCGTTCGGCGATACCACCGCCGGAATCGCCGGGCTGCGGTTTCGGTTTTGAGGGGTGGTTTAAGGTTCAAGGAGGCCTCCGGCGGGCAGGGGCGAGGCCCCTGCACCCGATTCGTTTTCGGGCGGGCTTGGTGGCGGGAATTGGGCCGGTTACAGACCGTCCGGTAACTCATCGTAACGCATCAGAATGGTACGTCATCGTTTTCGCCCCAAGCCGAGCTCACTGCGGGGAGCGCGCCTTTCGGCAAGGGCAGATTGGTGACCACGAACAGATTGAGGATGTCGTCGCGGTCCATGAACATCACCTGCGACCGCTTGCCGGCATCGAGCTTGTTGCCGATCCAGTTGCGCGCTTGCTTAGTAATCTCACCGCCTGCAACGATGAACGCATGATCGACCAACACCCGGCGGTTGAGCTCGGGGTCGAAGATTTCGTGCCCCAGCATCATCGTCACCTGATTGTGGATTTCTGCGACATTACTGGTGCTCACGCCAGACGAATCAAGTTTTCCCTTCTTTGCCTGGATGCCGAAATAGAGGACGTGCAGCGTCGGCAGGGTATATTTCATCCATACGTCTTTACCGTATTCCAGCGCCTTGTCCTTGTGTCCGGCGGCAGTGATACGATGAAAGCCGAGTTGGCGGAAAAGCGGTATCAGCACTTCCTCGATTAGCTCGTCCTCGGAGCATTTGGCGAGATAGGCGAGAAGTTGGTCGCGGCGCTCGACTTCCGATTTCGTAAAGGGGCGATGGGGATTGGCCATCTGCGCTATGGTGTTGGTCGCGATATGCCGCAGCTGTGCGAGACCATTTTCATCATAAAGCGCGGTCCAGCCTTCACGTGCCAGCACAATGTTAAGTGCAGCGAGCGCCTTAACGCGGTTACTATCATCTTCTTGCGCTTCGCCTTTGTCGAGCAGCCGCCGGATTATGCGAAGGAAAGCGTCGGGCATAACCGAAGGTGAGGGGTGCGGCATTGCTAGAACTTCTTCGAGGCGCTCTGCCGCCCAGACCGAGCGCGTCTCGCCTTTGTGCACGAATTCTAGCTCGCAGTCCTCGAAAAATTCGGTGATATATCTACTAGATCGGTACTGAAAATGTTCGGCGTCTCCTACGACCATGCGGGCAAGTTCTCGGACGTTGCGGGGCTTCCATTTCATACGTGGAACATATGCGGACCATCTCAGTGCTTCAAGCATTGTCACTAACTGTGTGCCAACAAAAGATCAGATTCATTGTCGATGGGACAGCGCGATTGGGCGGGGCAATTAACCACCTGCGCTATACGATCTCGCTCAGCTGAACGAACGGCCGTTTTGTGGTTTGATGAGATTTCTGCCGAAGGACTGAATAAGAGCGCATTCCTGTCGCTCTGCGCGCCTGAAAACGAAATGGGTCAAGGGTCTGTGACCCTTGCCGCCGGAGGCTTTCTTCTTTCTCGTCCGGGCTTGCGCGCCCCCTCGGCCCTGTGGGCACCTCCCCCGGTGGGGGAGGATTGGGTGGGGGGTGGTTTGAGTTGGGCGTTCTGTGGCGCGGTTCTGCTGTGGGCGCTCTACCGCGACCCCTCCGTCAGCCTGCGGCTGCCACCTCCCCATCCTTTGGTTGGGGACGATCTTGGGGGTGTGTGCGCGCCTGAAAACGAATTGGGTCAAGGGTCTGCGACCCTTGCCGCCGGAGGCCCTGTTTCTTCTGAAGAAACGAAAAGGGCCGCCGCTGGTGGCAGCGGCGGCCCTGGAAATCGCCCGGAAGATGCGCGTTACAGTTTGCCGGTGAGTTCCGGGACCAGGGTGAAGAGGTCGCCGACCAGGCCGACGTCGGCGACCTGGAAGATGGGGGCTTCTTCGTCCTTGTTGATGGCGACGATGATCTTGCTGTCTTTCATGCCGGCCAGGTGCTGGATGGCGCCGGAGATGCCGACGGCGACGTAGAGTTCGGGGGCGACGATCTTGCCGGTTTGGCCGACCTGATAGTCGTTGGGGGCGTAGCCGGCGTCAACGGCGGCGCGGCTGGCGCCCACGGCGGCGCCCAGCTTGTCGGCCAGCGGATCGATATATTCGTGGAACTTGTCGCTGCTGCCGAGCGCGCGGCCGCCGGAGACGATGATCTTGGCGGCGGTGAGTTCGGGGCGGGCGGACTTGGTGAGTTCGGCGCCGACGAAGCGGGCGGTGCCGGCATCGGTGGCGCTGCCCACGGTTTCGATGCTGGCGCTGCCGCCGCTGGTGGCGGCCTTGGCGAAGGCGGTGCCGCGCACGGTGATCACCTTCTTCGCATCAGACGTTTTCACCGTGGCGATGGCGTTGCCGGCGTAGATCGGGCGGGTGAAGGTGTCGGGCGCTTCGACCGAGAGGATTTCGCTGATCTGGGCGACATCGAGGGCGGCGGCGACGCGCGGGGCGATATTCTTGCCGCGGCTGGTGGCCGGGGCCACGAAGGCATCATAGCCGGCCATCAGCCCGGCGGCGAGCGGGGCGACATTTTCGGGCAGGGCGGCGGCCAGCGCGGCATCGTCGGCGAGCAGCACCTTGGCGACGCCGGCGACCTTGGCGGCGGCATCGGCGACGGCGGCGCAGCCGTGGCCGGCGACCAGCACATGGACCTCGCCGCCCAGTTGGGTGGCGGCGGTGACGGCGGCCAGCGTGGCGTCCTTCAGCTCCGCATTGTCGTGTTCGGCCAGAACCAGAATGCTCATGCGACCGCTCCCATTTCCTTCAGCTTGGTGACCAGTTCATCGACGCTCTTCACCTTGATGCCGGCCTGGCGCTTGGCCGGTTCGGTGACTTTCAGGGTGGTGAGCCGCGGGGTCATGTCAACGCCGTAATCGGCCGGGGTCTTGGTGGCGATCGGCTTTGACTTGGCCTTCATGATGTTGGGCAGGGAGGCGTAGCGCGGCTCGTTCAGGCGCAGATCGGTGGTGACGACGGCGGGCAGCTTGAGCGCCACGGTTTCGAGGCCGCCATCGATTTCGCGGGTGACGTTCACCGTCTCCCCCTGCGGGTCGAGTTTGGAGGCGAAGGTGCCCTGGGCCCAGCCGAGCAGGCCGGCGAGCATCTGGCCGGTCTGGTTCGCGTCGTCATCGATGGCCTGCTTGCCCAGGATGATGAGGCCGGGGGCTTCATCGGCGGCGATCCTGGCTAGCACCTTGGCGACGGCGAGCGATTCGGTGGTCACGTCGGTCTGCACCAGGATGCCGCGATCGGCGCCCATGGCCAGCGCGGTGCGCAGGGTTTCGGTGCACTGCTGCACGCCGATGGAGACGACCACCACTTCGGTGGCGATGCCCTTTTCCTTGAGGCGGATGGCTTCCTCGACGGCGATCTCGTCGAAGGGGTTCATGCTCATCTTGATGTTGGCAAGTTCAACGCCGGTCTGATCCGACTTGACCCGCACCTTGACGTTGTAATCCACCACCCGCTTGACGGGGACAAGCACCTTCATGGCCAGCCTTTCCCAAGGTTGCACTGTTTTGCCGCCTGCCCTTGGCTGATGCCGCCCACAGGGTCAAGGGCCAAGTTGACGTTAACGTCAACCACCTATTCATTTGCCTATTGGCGGTTGGCGCCGGGCACCCAGAGCACATCGCCGGTGCCGCCCTGTTCGGGGGCGTTTTCCAGCCGGGCGAGCACGAACAGCAGATCCGAAAGCCGGTTGAGATAGTGGCGGGCGGGGGCGGAAACCTCGTCGCCGGCGGCCACGGCATCACGCTCGGCGCGGCGCACGATGGTGCGCGCCAGGTGCAGATGCGCACCGGCCGGGGTGCCGGCGGGCAGGATGAAGCTGGTGAGCGGCGCCAAGCGGGCGGTGGCGGCATCGATCTGGCCTTCCAGCCACTCGACCTGCGCCGGCACGATGCGCAGCGCGCCATCAATGCCTTCGGGCGTGGCGACATCGGCGCCCAGATCAAACAGATCATTCTGGATGCGCGACAGCAGCGCATCGGTGGCCGGGGTGGCGGAGAGGCGGGCGAGGCCGATGGCGGCATTGGCTTCGTCCACGCTGCCCATCAGCACCGGGCGGTGGCTGGCCTTGGAGACGCGGCTGCCATCAACGAGGCCGGTGGAGCCATCATCACCGGTGCGGGTGTAGATGCGGTTGAGCTTGACCATGGGGGCCTCAGCCCGGACGGTTGAGCAGGAAAAGGATGATGACGAAGACGATGGCGAGGCCCTGCAGGGCGACACGCAGGCTCATCATGCGGTTGGACTGTTCGCCGGTGATATCCTGACCGCGCGCCATGATGATGATGCCGCGGGCCAGAACGGCCAGTGTCGCAACGGCGGAAGCGACCATGAAGAAGACGAGCGCGGACTGCATGGTGAAAAGGTGTAACAGCCTTTGGCCAAGGCGAAAGGGGGGTGCGTCAGCAAGCCCCTGCGACAGGCCGGTCTGTCAAATCTGCCTGACAGGCCGGCCGACAGTGGCGGCTGACAGATGCCGTCTCAGGCCGGGATGGCGGCCCGGCGGCGGCGCAGCACCGCACCCGTAAGGCCGAAGCCGGCGATCAGCAGCGCCCATGATGCCGGTTCGGGCACGGCGGGCAACGGCACCACCTGCACGTTCACCCCGGTCACGGTCAGCGTCTGGCGCGGCAGGGCGAACAGGGCTTCGGGCGTGGTGGCGGTGCCGGCGCGGAATTGCAGCGACATCGTCAGATTGCCGGTCGTGCCCTGCAACAGGGCGGGGAAATCCGGCTTGCTGGTGTCGGTGATCAGGCCGGGCAGGGTGGGCAGCATCACCGACTGGCTGCGGCCAAAGGCCAGCGAGGCGAGGAAATAATCCGGCGGCAGCATGCCGAAAATGTCAAACGACTGGACCAGCGCGCCGCTGACCACACGGGCGCCGGCGGCGTAGGTGACCTGATCGAGCCGGATGTTGGTGTTGGTGGGTGAGCCGCTGTTGTCGATGACGAACAGCGCACCGGGATCATTGCTGTTGGCGATCAGCGACAGCGTGTTGCCGGGCGGGGTGAGGAACACGGCGGCGCTGGTGATCATGCCGCCCCACAAGCCGGCGCTGCCCAGCCCCATCGGCGCCGGGCTGGTGAGGAAGCTGCCGGCGCCCTGGTCCACTTCGAACTGGGCAAACACGCCGGCGCCGGAATAGGGCAGCAGCACCGGCAGCGGCGTGGTGTTGGGCACCGGCATCAACTGGCCCTGCACGATCAGCAGGCTGCGCTGGGCGATGGCCGGCGCGGCCAGCAGCAGCGTGGCCAGCACGGCCAGCGCGGGTTTCATGATCATGGCGGTCCCCTGTCTTGCCCGGCGCTGCCCATTTTGGGCAGGGTTGGACCAGTGGTTAATCGGGGGTTAGCGGCCGGTCAATGGCCCCAGCCCGGCCAGCACCGCCGCCGGCGCCACCCCGGCGGCCCGCAGCGCGGCCAGGGTTTCGCCGGCGTCGCGCTTGGCCAGGCGCTTGCCATCAGCGCCCAGCACCAGGCCATGGTGGTGATAGCGCGGGGTGGGCAGGCCGAGCAGCGCCTGCAGCAGCACCTGGACATGGGTGGCGGCAAACAGATCCACCCCGCGCACCACATCGGTAACGCCTTGCGCGGCATCATCCACCACCACCGCCAGCGCATAGGCGGTGCCGATATCGCGCCGGGCGATCACGATGTCACCGCCGGCCAGCGGATCGGCGGCCTGCCAGCCGGCGTGGGCATCGTGCCAGCGCAAGGGCCCGGTGCGGGCCAGCGCGCCGGCCACATCCAGCCGCCAGGCCGGCTGCTCAACGGCCTGCCGGGCGGCGCTTGTGGCGGGATCAAGCCCGCGGCAGGTGCCGGGATAAAGCGGCCCTTCCGGCCCGTGCGGGGCGCTGGCGGCCGCCGCGATATCGGCGCGCGTGCAGAAACAGGGATAGGCCAGCCCCATCGCCACCAGCCGGTCCAGCGCTTCGCGATACACCGGCCCGCGCTGTGACTGGCGCCACACCGGCCCGTCCCAATCCAGCCCCAGCCAGGCCAGATCAGCCAGGATCGCCGCTTCAAATTCAGGCCGGCAGCGGGTGGTGTCGATATCCTCGATGCGCAGCACGAAGCGCCCGCCGGCCGCCCGCGCCAGCGCCCAGGCGGCATGGGCCGAGGCGGCGTGGCCGCGGTGCAGCCGCCCGGTGGGGGAGGGCGCAAAGCGGGTGGTGAGCAACTTATCCACAGTTTCCACAGCAAGATGCGGGGCTGTCATTGGCCTGACACACAATCTGTTGTAAAGCCTTTGGCATCACGGATGTGGCCGCCGGCTTGCGGCCCTGGGGGCCATCCGCCCCTTGTGCGACTGGGCCCGTGAGCACGGCAGCCGCTCCCCTGTTGCGGGAGGGATTGGCCGATGCTGACGACAGACCTCATCGAGGAGAAATTCGTCACCGCACCGCAGCTGGTGTCGCCCGAAGCCTGCCCGGCGCTGGTGCTCAACGCCGATTACACCCCGCTGTCCTACTATCCGCTCTCGCTGTGGCCGTGGCAGACGGCGATCAAGGCCGCCTTTCTGGAGCGGGTGGACATCATCGCCGAATATGACCGGGAAATCGCCTCGCCCTCGCTGCGCATGAAGCTGCCATCGGTGATCGCGCTCAGGCAATATGTGCGCCCGGCCAGCCACCCGGCCTTCACCCGCTTCAACCTGTTCCTGCGCGACCGCTTTGCCTGCCAATATTGTGGCGCCACCGGCGTGGAGTTGACCTTCGATCACGTGATCCCGCGCGCCTATGGCGGGCGCACGACGTGGGACAATGTCACCACCGCCTGCGCGCCGTGCAACCTGAAAAAGGGCGGCCGCACCCCGGCGGAGGCGCACATGCACCTGATGAGCCGCCCGCGCCAGCCGCACACCCACGAACTGCAAGCCAACGGCCGCGCCTTCCCGCCGCACCATTGCCACGAAACCTGGCGCGATTATCTCTATTGGGATGTGGAATTGCTGGCGTAAGCTGCCGGCCAAGGGGGCTGGTGATGGCCGCGCTGCTGCTTCTGGTTGATGAGGAATTCGGCACCCCGGCCGAGGCGCGGCGGCCGGCCGGTGAACTGCGGCTGGCCAGCCAGCGGGTGAGCGCGCGGGCCATCATCGCGGCGCGGGTGGGGCAGGAGGTGGACCTGCTCAACGCCCGCACCCGCGGTGACCTCGCGGCGCGATCCTGGATCGTGCCGCTGGATGAACAGTCCCCGGAACGCCGATTGAACCCGTTCAGCCCGCGCCGGGTGGCCCGGGCCAAGGACCGGGACGCGGAGATCGCCCGCGCCTGCGCCGCCTTCGAACAGCGCCGCTTCCTGCTGCTGGTGGATGATCGCCAGCTGGATGGGCTGGATGAGGAAATCGGCTTTGCCGATGGCGCCGAGGTGGTGTTCCTGAAATTGTCACCGCTGAGAGGCGGCTGATGGCGATCCTTGACCGGCTGCGCGGCCTGTTCGGGCGCGGCACTGCGCCCGGCGGCCCAAATGATGGCGGCGATGATGGCGATGATCCGCAGCGCCTGGTTGCCCGTGTCTGTGCCGAGGCGATTGCCGCCACCCGCGATTGGCAGAAGAAATTGTCGGACTCGCCATCCTGGCTGGCGCTGAAGGACGCGCCGGCCGAACGGCAGATCGCGGTGATGCTGGCCGCCGTCAATCCGCCGCGCGGCGGCGTCATGCTCCATTCCGGTGACAGCTATCACATCGAGGCGCTGCGCAATGCCATGGTGGGCCAGATCCTGCGGCGCGATCTGCCGTTTCCGGCCGAGGTGCTGACCGGGCTGCTCACCGCCTGGTCGAAACAACGCCATTCGCTGGATTATGGCCTGCCCGGCCGGGCCATGCTGGGCGCGGTGGAGCGGCTGGCGGCGCGCCAGCCGCTGGATCGCGGCCTGCGCGCGGTGCTGGCCACGCTGCGCCGCATGGCGGCCAACCAGCCTCATGCGCAGGGCACATCCAGGGGGATGCGCGAGATCATCCAGCGCATCGATGTGCTGCTGCACGGCGCCGATGCGGTGCCGGCCGTGCCCGCCGGGGCCTTTGGCCAGCGCTGGCAGGCGCTGGTGGCGGCGCGACCGGCCGCCGAGCAGCCGGCCTGGCAGGCGCTGGCCGGCCATGTCCTGGCCAGTGCCGGCAAGGCCCAGCCCAGCAGCAAATGGCTGGCCGCCGGCGCCGCGCTGCTGCCGCCGCTGGCCGGGGCCGGCGTGCCGGCGCTGATCACCGGGCTGATGGCGGAAACCACGCCCGATCCGGCGCGGGTGGACGACAGTCTTGATCTGCTCAAGGGCCTGATCTGGCTCACCCCCGGCCTGGATGATGCCGCACTGGCCGGCCCGGTCGGGCGCTTTGCCGAGCATTGTTTCCGCAAGGTGCCCAATATGGGCGCGCGCTCGGTGAGCCTGGGCAATGCCGCGCTGTGGGCGCTTTCGGCCATGGCCGATGGCCCGCACGGCGCGGCCGAATTGTTCCGGCTGGCCGAAAAGATCAAATATCCGTCCGCCCGCCGGCTGATCGGCAAGCGGCTGGCCGAACTGGCCGAAACCAGCGGCCAGAGCCTGGCGACGCTGGAGGATGTCGGCCTGCCCGATCATGGGCTGGATGGCGATGGCTGCCGGGTGGAGGCGGTGGGGGAGGCCACGGCGCGCATCCGCCTCACCGCCACCGGCACCAGCCTGGAATGGGCGGATGCGGCCGGCAAGCCGCTGAAATCCGTGCCGGCCGCCGTGCGCAGCGGGCACAAGGCCGCGCTGGCGGCGCTGCGCAAGGCCGCCGACACGATCGAGGCGGCGCGCGCCGGCCAGGTCGCGCGGCTGGAAGCCGGCTGGGTGGAGCGGCGCGATTGGGCGCTGGCCGATTGGCAGGCGCATTATCTGCACCACCCGCTGCGCCGGCCGGTGGTGGAGGCGCTGATCTGGGAAATTGAAGGTGCCGCCGTGCTGCCGCGGGCCGGCCGGCTGACCACGCTGGACGGGGCGGATTTCACCCCGCCGGCCGGGGCGCGGGTGCGGCTGTGGCACCCGCTGCTGGCCGCGCCCGATGCCGTGCTGGCCTGGCGGGCGCGGATCGAGGCCGCCGGCATCACCCAGCCGATCCGCCAGGCCCACCGCGAACTCTATGTGCTCACCGATGCCGAGCGGCGGACCGAGACCTATTCCAACCGCTTTGCCGCCCATATCCTGCGCCAGCACCAGTTTGCCGCGCTGGCCCGGGCGCGCGGCTGGACCTTTCAGCTGATCGGCCAGTGGGACAGTGACAACTGGCCCCAGCGCCCCCTGCCCGCCCATGGCCTGACCGCCGAATATCTGGTGCAGGCGGTGGACAATGGCGAGGCCAGCCCCAGCGGCATCCTGATCCATGTCGCCACCGATCAGTTGCGCTTTCTGGATGCGGAAAGGGTGCCGGTGCCGCTGGCCGCCATCGATCCGCTGCTGCTTTCGGAACTGATGCGCGATTGCGATCTGTTCGTGGCGGTGACCAGCGTGGCCAATGATCCGGGCTGGGCCGATGGCGGCCCGGCCGGGCGCCATGGCCAATATTGGGCCAATTGGGCCTTTGGCGATCTGGGCCAATCGGCGCTGATGCGGCGGGAACTGATCGCCCGGCTGGCGCCGCGCCTGTCGATCGCGGCGCAACTGGAAATCGGCGAACGCGCCCTGATCGTCACCGGCAAGCGCCAGCGCTATGCCATTCATTTCGGCTCGTCGAATATCCAGATCCTGCCCGGCAACCGCTATCTGTGCATCGTGCCCGACAGCACGCCGCCCGAAGCCCGCGACCTCGCCCTGCCCTTTGCCGGCGACAATCTGGTCAGCATCATCCTGGCCAAGGCCTTCCTGCTGGCCGACGAAAGCCGGATCACCGACCGGACGATATTGTCGCAACTATAGCGGCGGACCATATTTGTCTTTGCTCATCGCTGGTTTAGGCTGTTTCTTGCGAATTCGTGCTGGGTTCGGCCCCAATATTGTGGGTGCAGGCGATGGCCACAATGCCTGGAGCGACCGCGGGCAAGATCCGCAACCAGCCGATCAGCCCGGCATGGCGCGCGATACGTGATCAGGTGCGGGCGGCACTGGCCGGCGCCCATCAGGTGATCCGTGGGCCCGGATTCCCGCCGCACCAAGGCCGGCGTGCCAGTCCCTTTTTTTGGGCCTGGCGTTGCACAGGCAAGCCCGGTCAGCGTGCGGCGGCCGACAGCGTGTGACGGCATGAGCCGGTGCAGCCCCAAAAATTTCATCTGAAGGCGGTCAACAGCTTTCTCCGCTTTGGCGTTTGTCTGCTCACGACAGCTTTTCAATCGCCTTGCAGGAAAGGATGCTTTCGTGCCCCGCCACGATGGCACGCCCAATGCCGACAATATCACGGGTTCGAACGGCAACGACACGATGTTCGGCGGTGCCGGCCATGACACGCTGACCGGCGGCGGCGGCAACGACAGCCTTCACGGCGAGGCCGGGAATGATCTGCTGAGCGGCGGCGATGGCGATGACTATATCGAGCTGACCAGCGGTGCCGACACGGCGATCGGCGGTGCCGGCATCGACACGCTGGGCATCAACTATTGGTGGGGCCGTGCCACCAGCGGCATCACGGTGGATTTGCGCAATCTGTGGGCGGGCGGCACCGGCACGGTGGCGGGCGGCAGCGTGTCGGGCTTTGAACGGCTGGGCCATATGTGGACCACGGACTTCAACGACATCGTGTTCAGCGGCGACATTGCCGCCCGGCTGTCGCTGGAAGGCGGCGACGACAATGCCACCGGCGGCGCCCTGGCCGACGAGATGTTTGGCGGCATCGGCCATGACACGCTGACCGGCGGTGGCGGCAACGACACGCTGCACGGCCAGGCCGGCAATGATGTGCTGCGCGGCGGCGGCGGCGATGATCGCATCATTGGCTGGGACGGCCTTGATGAAGCGGCCTTCTCCGGGCCGAGTTCGCGCTACCTCGTCTATGCCACCGCAACCGGCCATGGCGTGCTCGACACGCTGACCGGCACGGCCTCGGACGGTGAGGATCATCTTGAAGGGATTGAAACCCTTCGCTTTTCCGATGGGACCTTTGCGATCTCCAGCCTGGTGACGCAGCGCGGCATGGCCATTCATGTGCCGGGATCCAATGTGCCCGACAAGGCACCGGCCCCCACCTATCGCCTGTCTGCCACGGCGACCAACGGCAATGACGTGATCAACGGTTCGGCCGGCTATGACCTGATCGTCACCGGCGGCGGCAGCGATCTGGTCAACGCCGGCGAAGGCAATGACACGATTGCAGGTGCATCCTATCGCCGGAGCTTTGGTGAGCAGGGGGCCACGATCGTCGATACCGATGGAGTGACCGGGCACGGCTGGGCGCTGCAGGGTGGTGACACGCTGAACGGCGGAGCCGGCGACGATGTGATCCATGCCGGCTATGACAGCATTGTCAACGGCGGCACCGGTTTCGATACGGTGCACATCAGCCTGTATGTCATGTGGGCGCCCTGGGTGGCCGGATCCATCCTTGCCACGTCCAACAACCTGGGCATCTCGGTGAACCTGGGGGCGGCCGCGGCCGGATCGGCGGTGCTCAGCGTTGGCGGCCTGGGCACGCCCGCCATCCGGCTCAGCGGCATCGAACAGTTCAACATCACCTTTGGCGCCGGCAATGACACGGTGACCGGCGGCGCGGGCGATGATGTGCTGTTGGCCGATGCCTACAACTTCGGTTTCGGCAATGATTGGGTGGACGGCGGGGCCGGCCATGATGTCATCGACGGTTCGGGCGGCGCCGACACGCTGGTGGGCGGCACCGGCAATGACACGCTGATCGCCGGTGCGGTGCCCGGATCGCGCAATGACGGTTCGGCCGACAGCCTGATCGGCGGCGATGGCGATGATCTGCTCAACGGCGGGGCTGGTGATCTGTTTGACGGCGGTGCCGGCACCGATACCGCCGAGATCGACCTGAGCGCGTCCAGTTTCAGCTATGTTGTGAACCTGGCCTCCTTGCCGCGTGCGGGCACGCCGCTGAACTTTGGCGATGGCACACGGATCGTGGGGGTTGAGCAGATCCGCAGCATCGGCTTCGGTTCCGGCCATGACCGGATCACCGGCGGCGGCGGCAACGACAATTGGCTTGGCGGTGACGGCAACGACAGCCTGAACGGCGGTGCCGGCCATGACACGCTGGGGGGCGGCCATGGCAATGATTCGCTGGCCGGCGGCACCGGCCTTGATCATCTCGACGGCGGCGCCGGCAATGACACGCTGAACGGCGGCGCTGGTGCCGACATCATGAGCGGCGGCGATGGGGACGATTTCTACTTCGTCGACGATGCCGGTGACCGGCTGCTCGAATGGAGCGGCACCGACACGGTGCGCGCCACCATCAGCTTCACCCTGGCGGATGGCTTTGAACATCTGATGCTTGATGGCCTGCTGGCCATCGACGGGTTCGGCAATGCCGCGGCCAACAGCATCACCGGCAACGCCGGCAACAACCGTCTGGAGGGCCGGGCCGGTGCCGATACGCTGACCGGCGGTGCCGGCGATGACATCCTGATCGGCGGGGCTGGCGCCGACCTGCTGACCGGTGGTGCCGGGCGTGACCAGTTCCTGTTCGACACCGCGCCCGAAGCCGGCATCCGGGACACGCTGCGCGATTTCAGCGCGGTGGACGATCTGATCGTCCTGTCCCGCCCGGCGTTCACCGCGCTTGCCGGCACGGCGGGCGGTGCGCTGTTGCCCAACCAGTTTGCCCGCGCCGCCACCGCCACCAGCGCCGAACATCGCCTGCTCTACAATCCGGCCACCGGCGTGCTGTCATACGATGCCGATGGCAACGGCGCCGGCGCTGCGGTTGAGGTGGCCCTGCTCGGCCGCAACCTGCCGCTCACCGATGCCCATTTCCAGCTGATCGGCTGAGGCGCGCCGGCTATCGGCTTGGCACATCCATCAGGCGGCGGCCGGCATAGTGCATGTGGCGCGCGGTGCATTGCCGGCAAAAATCATGGGCATAGCGGCGGCGCTGGATTTCGGCGTGGGGATGATCAAGAAAGCCGATCCCCAGCATGTTGGCCTGATCATAAACCGAGCAGCACAGGGCCACGCTGCCATCATGGTTGATCACCGTCTGGGCAAAGCGCAGCTCGCAATCGCTGTCGGGCGCCTGTTGTTCGGCCAGCAGGCGGGCCCGCTCGCGCGGGTTGAGCGGCAGATCGGGGATGATGCCGTGGGCATCGGCGGCATCATCGCCATCCAGATAGGTGGCCAGCCGTTCCAGCGGCATGAAAAAGGCCTCGATCGGGTGGTGGGCAAAGCCCAGTTCGTGCGCCAGCGCCGCCACTTCGGGCAATTGGTGCCGGCTTGACCGGTAGAGGTGATGGCCGATCCACACCCGCGTGGTGGCGCCATGGGCATCGATCAGCCGCCGCAGTTCGCGCATGTTGGCCAGCACCAGCGCCAGATCGCCGCGCCGGTGGGTGCGCCCGTAAAACTCCTGGCTGGCGCCCGACAGGGAGATTTTCAGCTCATCGGGATTGGCGGCGATCACCGCCTCCAGGCCATGGCGGATGTTGAGATTGGTGGACAATTGCACCTTCAGCCCGGCGGCATGGGCGATGCCGATCAGGCGCGGCAGGTCCGGGTGCAGCAGCGGCTCACCCCAATTGTAAAGCGTGAGGCGCGGGTTGGGATCAGGGCTTTCGGCGCGGATCTTGGCGATGATCCGTTCAAACAGATCAACCGCCATGAAGCCGCGCGGCCGCGCCGGCGAATTGCCCACCGGGCAGGTGGGGCAGCGCAGGTTGCAGGTGCCCACCACATCGATCGTATAGCTGTAGGCCGCGCCTTCCTGTGGCGGGTGGCGCACCAGGGTGCGGCCATCGTCCAGCCGGATTTCCGGTTCGGCCCAATCGGGCAGGCGGCTGCGCCGGTGGCGCTGGGCCAGCCCCGTGTCCCACGGTTCCAGCGCCGCGGCCTCGGCCAGCCAGGGTTCGGCCTCCCGCCACAGGCCGGCGGCAAACAGCGCCTCCCCCAGCCGGCGCGGCAGGCCGATCAGGGCCGGATCAAAATGATCGGCGGCGCTGCGGTTGCGGGCCAGGCCCACGGCCGAGGCATAGCGGCCGGCCGCCAGCAGGGAGGAGATTTCTGCCATCATTTCCGCCATGTCATGGCATAGACGGGCGCGGGCAGACAATGTGGGAAAGGGCGGCAGGCAGCATGGACGAGGCGGCGCAACTGGCGGCGATGGGGCAGGAACGGGCCGCGCGCGGCGATCATGCCGGCGCGCTGGCGGCCTTTGCCGGGGTGGCGGCGCTGCGCCCCGGCGATCCGGATGCGCTGGCCAACCAGGCGC
Source organism: Sphingomonadales bacterium (assembly GCA_027483465.1). GTDB lineage: Bacteria > Pseudomonadota > Alphaproteobacteria > Sphingomonadales > Sphingomonadaceae > Sandarakinorhabdus. The sequence continues at coordinate 5,489 of JAIXUQ010000012.1, read as the reverse complement.
TGGCTCTGCTGCGTGCCGGCCGCCCGCACGATGGCGTGGCGGTGGCGGAGCGCGCGCTGGCGCTGGCCCCCCTGCATGTGGTGGCGGCCACCAATCGCGGCCATGCCCTGCTGGCGGCGGGCGATGCGGCCGGTGCCGCCGCCGCCTTTGCCGAACTGCTGGTCCGCCGGCCGGATCTGCCCGATGCGTTGGTGGGCATGGCGCTGGCGCAGCGGGCACTGGGCTGCATCGGGGCGGCGCTGGCGGCCATCGACCGGGCGCTGGCGCTGGCGCCGGGGTTGGAAACGGCGCTGGGCAATTGCGGCCTGCTGCGGCTGGAGGCCGGCGATGTGCCGGGCGCCATCGCCGCCGCGCTGGCCGCCGCCGCCGCCGCGCCCGACCGGCTGAGCCATGCCACCAACGCCATCATGGCCATGTCGTATGATATCAGGCTGGATCCGCAGGCCGCGGCCAATTCGGCCGCCGATTGGGGGGCGCGGCTGGCCCAGGTGACACCCCGGCTCACCCCCCAACCCGCCCCGGCCCCGCGCCCGCCGGGGCGGCCGCTCAGGGTGGGCTATGTCTCGGCCGATCTGTGCCGGCACCCGGTGGGCTGGCTGGGCGCGCAGGCGCTGCTGGCCCATGATCCCGATCAGGTGGTGCCCATCGTCTATGCCACCGGCGCCAGCAACGATGATCTGGCCCGGCGGTTCCGTGCCGGCGTGCCGCTGTGGCGCGATTGCCTGGGCCAGGCCGACGAGGCGATCGCCGCCCAGATGCAGGCCGACGGGATCGACATGGTGGTCGATCTGGCCGGGCACACCGCCGGCGGCCGGCCCCGGCTGCTGGCGATGGCGCCGGCGCCGCATCTGGTCAGCTGGCTGGGCCATGTCGGCACCACCGGCATCCCCACCGTGGGCGATATCGTGATGGACGAATGGCACGCCCCGCCCGGCAGCGAGGGGCTGTTCACCGAACGGGTGCGCCGCCTGCCCGGCGGCCGCTTTGCCTATGCGCCGCCGCCAGAGGCGCCGCTGCCGCAGCGGCAGCCGGGTGGGCCGGTTACCTTCGGCTGCTTCCAGGCGCTGGCCAAGCTGAACGAGGAGGTGGCCCTGCTGTGGGCGGCGGTGCTGGCCGCCGTGCCGGGCAGCCGCCTGCTGATCCGCCGGCGCGGCCTGGCCGAACCCTGGCTGCAGGGGCGGGTGCGCCAGCTGTTTGCCGGCGCCGGCATCGATCCGGCGCGCATCGATCTGGCCCCCGAAACCGATCATGCCGGGCTGCTGGCCGATTATGGCCGGGTGGATGTGGCGCTTGATCCCTTTCCGTTTTGCGGTGGCGCCTCCACGGCCGAGGCGTTGTGGATGGGGGTGCCGGTCGTCACCCTGCCGGGCCGCGCGCCGGCATCCCGCCAGAGCCTGGCCATGCTGAGCGCGATCGGGGAGACGGCCACCATCGCCGCCGGCCCGCAGGATTATGTCGCCGCCGTGGCGCGGGCGCTGGCCCTGCCCGATACGCGCGCCCAGCGGCGTGACCGGCTGGCCGCCTCGCCACTGGGCGATACGGTCAGGCTGGCGCGCGCGCTGGAGGCGATGTTCGCGCGGATTGCCGGCGGCGGATGAGGCCGATGCCCAGAAAGCCGGTGAGCAGCATCATCCAGCTGGCCGGTTCCGGCACCGCGCCCATGCCGGAAAGCGTGAAGGAGAATGTGTCCCCGGTGCCGCCGAAACTGGCGGTCTGGTCGGTCTGGATGCTGAGCAGGCCGCCGCGCAGCCCCAGCGCGGTGGGCGTGAAGCTGAGCGACAGCATCACCTGACCGCCATCACCCAGCACCATCCCCGGCGTGAACCCCATGGCGGTGAAATCCGCCCCGCTGAGCAAAGCCGAATGCAGGGTGAGATCGGTGATGCCCGGCCCCTGGGCGCTGATCAGCGGCAGGTTGCTGAGGCTGAGGAAAATCGTGGCACTGCTGCCCAGCCTGATCGTGCCGAAATCGATCGGGCTGGCCTGGGACGCGACGAGATTCGGCCCGGTGCCGCCGATCGCCGAAAGGCTGACGACGCGGCACAATTCGGCCGCGCCATAGCTTTCGGTGCCGATGCCGCAGGGAATGCCCATGGTCGATGCCGGCATCGGCGCATAGAAACCGCCGCCGACCGCCAACTGCGCCGTGCTGCCGCTGGTGTTGACGAAATGGCCGACCGCGGCCGGCGTGGCCGCCGATGCGCCGCTGATGGGCACGTAAAAGCCCGGCTGCGCCTGCTCCTGGCTGGATTGCCCGGTGCCCGCCACGAAATGGCCGGGATCGGCGGGGATCTGCTCCACCATGCCGGCCATCGGCACATAATGGCCGGGGCTGGCCGGCGTCGCCGCGCTGGCACCGCTGGTCGGCACATAGGAACCGGCCGGGGCGATCTGGGCGCTGGCGGCGCCGCTGTTGGGCACGAAAAAGCCGGCGGACGCCTCAGACTGCGCGGTCTGGGCAGAACCGCTGACGAAATGGCCGGGGCTGGCCGGCGTGGCCGCCGATGCGCCGGGCGTTGGCACATAGAAGCCGGGCCCGGCCTCCAGCTGGAACGTCGCGCCGCTGCCCGGAACAAAATGGCCGGGGCTGGCTTCGGTCTGGCTGGTCTGGCCGGGGATGATGACATAATGGCCGGGGCTGGCCGGGATGGCGGCAGTGGCGGCAAAGCCGGGCACATAGGAACCGGCCGGCGCCTCCTCCGCCGAAGACTGGCCAAAGCCGCTGACAAAGGTGCCCGGTTCGGCGGCAAGCTGGGCGGTGAAGCCGGGGCCCGGCACATAATGGCCGGGGCTGGCCAGCGTGCACGGGGTTTGGCCGGTGATGGAATAGGAACCGGCCGGGCAGGGGGCCGCAATCGCCGGCGCCGCCATGCTGCCGGCCGCGGCAATGATCCACGCAGTGTGACGCATCAGTCGTTATCCCCCGAAAATTTACCAAAAACTAACCGCAATGCGGCCTGGAATAAAGGGGGAATTCCAGCAATCTTGCTGTGGGTTAACGCCCGGCCCGGCATGGTCCTCCCGCATCAGATGATCCCAGCGCGCCGGCGATGTTCGCGGCCGGCGGCAGATTGGATGGGATTCGAACCCCCCGGCGTGGCACACGCCAATCAGGCGATCCGTGGGTTCGGGCGATGTTTGGGGCCGGTGGCGGTGGGGGTGGGATTCGAACCCCCCCGGCGTGGCACACGCCCATCAGGCGATCCGTGGGTTCGGGCGATGGTTGGGGCCGGTGGCGGTGGGGGTGGGATGCGAACCCCCCCCGGGCGTGGCACACGCCAATCAGGCGATCCGTGGGTTCGGGCGATGGTTGGGGCCGGTGGCGGTGGGGGTGGGATGCGAACCCCCCCGGGCGTGGCACACGCCAATCAGGCGATCCGTGGGTTCGGGCGATGGTTGGGGCCGGTGGCGGACCTGCTGGGAGCAGGTTCGAACCAGGATCAGCTTATCGAAGTGCTGAAGAAATGGAATGAGGTTCTTCAGCATTCGAGCCTCGGCTGTGGAAAACTCCCCAGCAACGATGAAGGGAAGGATGGGAGCGCCCCGCGCGATAGCCATCCGGCCGTCGTGCGGAGGCGCAAGACCGGCTGAGGGAGGGGCGTATGGCGAGGAAGCGCCCAGCCCCGTTTTCCCTGCGGCTCACCTTTGAGCAGCGTGCCCGTCTAGAGGCAGACGCTGCTGGCATGTCGTTATCGGCCTACATCCATTCGCGGTTGTTCGACCCGAACAATCCGCCCCCAAAGCGCCGGAGCAAAACCCCCGTCAAGGATCACCAGGCACTGGCACAGGTGCTTGCCATGCTCGGCCAATCCCGCCTGTCCTCCAACGTCAACCAACTGGCCAAGTCCGCGAACAGCGGAAGCCTGCCGGTTACGCCTGACACTGAAGCCGCTTTGCTGGCAGCGGCGGCAGAGATTCAGGACATGCGCCGGCTGCTGATCAAGGCGCTCAACCTGGAGCTGGAGCCATGATCCTCAAGGCCTCCCAGCGCAGCGGTGCAAAGCAGCTCGGCCTCCATCTGCTCAAGATGGAAGAGAATGAGCATGTCGAGGTACATGAGATCAGCGGCTTCATCGCTGACGATCTGATGGGTGCAATGAAGGAAGCCTATGCACTGTCCAAGGGCACGAAGTGCAAACAGCATCTCTTCTCAGTGTCGCTCAGCCCGCCGATTGGTGAGGCGGTGCGCGTCGATGTGTTCGAGAAGGCCTGCAATGCCATCGAAGAGCGGCTCGGCCTGACAGGCCAGCCGCGCATGATCGTCTTCCACGAGAAGGAAGGACGCCGGCATGCCCATGCGGTCTGGTCGCGCATTGACCCTGTCACCATGACGGCGAAGCATTTGCCGTTCTTCAAGTCCAGGCTGCGCGATGTCGCCAAGCAGCTCTACCTGGAAAACGGCTGGAAGATGCCGGAAGGATTCATCGATTCCAAGCTGCGTGACCCGCGCAACTTCACGCTGGCCGAATGGCAACAAGCCAAACGCGCTGGCATTGATCCCAAGGTCATCAAGATGGCCATTCAGGAATGCTGGAACAGCGCCGACAATGCGGCGGCCTTCGCCGCTGCGTTGGAGCAGCGCGGCCTGTTCCTGGCACAGGGAGATCGTCGCGGTCATGTGGCTGTCAGCTATGAAGGCGAGGTCTTCGCCATCAGCCGCATGATCGACAAGAAGAGCAAGGAGGTCACGGCGCGGCTCGGTGATCCCAAGCAACTGCGCACCGTGTCAGAGACGCTGCGCCATATCAGCGACACGGTAGCACCACGGCTGTCGCGGTTCATCTCGGAAGCCAAGCGCGTTGCCCACAATGCGATGAAGCCGCTCAATGAAGAGCGGGTTCAGATGCAGCAGCGCCACAAGCTGGAGCGGGAGCGGCTCGATCATCGGCAGAAGGAACGGCTCGCCGATGAACAGCGAATGCGACAGGCGCGCGTGCGCAAGGGTGCCAAGGGCGTGTGGGACTTCCTCACCGGCCGCTACTTTAAGGTGCGAAAGCAGAATGAGATGGAAGCCTTCTTCGGCATGGAGCGCGACCGCGCGCAACGTCATGAGCTGGTGCAAGCCCAGCTCGATGAACGGCAAGGGCTTCAGTCTCGGATCGCCTCTGTTCGTCAGCGGCATGCGGAGCAGCTGCTCTCCCTCTATCGGGATGCCGCACAGTTCCGGCGTATGGGTCGCGATACGGACACATCACGCGGGCGTGATGGATTGCAGCCCGCGCCGCGTGGCCCTGGGCTCGGTCGATAGCTTCACCCTCATGAACATGATGCAGCTGCCATTGGTTCGCCGATGGCTTTGGTCGTGGATGGTTCCTGCCGTGCCGTCTGACGCGCCCCGTGGGTCGGCGTGTGTGTTCGTCATATCCGATCGATGAAGGTTTCAGGTGCAAGGCGTGGATTGCCCACTGGCCTGCTTCACTGACGTTGCGCCTCGTCCGAGTGCACCTCATTCATCGGCTCGGATTTCTCCTCGACAACGCGGCCCACTG
>JAIXUQ010000044.1 GCA_027483465.1 Sphingomonadales bacterium | reverse complement strand
GCCAGCCCGGCCAGGCCAGCCACAAGCTGGCGACGATCGGCGGCCATGGCCATCAGATCGGATAATGGCCGGGCTGGGTTTCGATGGTGATCCAGCGCAGTTCGGTGAAGGCATCGATGCCGGCCTTGCCGCCAAAGCGGCCATAGCCCGATGCCTTGGTGCCGCCGAACGGCATCTGCGCCTCGTCGTGCACGGTGGGGCCGTTGACATGGCAGATGCCCGATTTGATCTGGCGGGCGACGCGCAAGCCACGGGCGGTGTCGCGGGTGAACACCGAGGCGGACAGGCCATATTCGCTGTCGTTGGCCAGCGCGATGGCCGCGGCCTCGTCAGCCGCGCGCACGATTGCCACCACCGGGCCAAAGCTTTCATCGCGGAACAATTTCATTGCGGGCGTCACGCCATCCACCACATGCGCCGGCATCAGCACGCCCTCGGCCGCGCCGCCGTTGAGCAGGCGGGCGCCGGCGGCCAGCGCATCATCGATCAGCGCGATGACATGGGCCACGGTCTTCAGATCAACCACTGCGCCCAGCGGCGTGGTGCCGGCGCGCGGATCGCCCACCTTCATGGTGGCGACCTTGGCGGCAAAGCGGCGGGCAAATTCATCGGCCACCGCATCGACCACGATGATGCGTTCGGTGGACATGCAGATCTGGCCCTGGTTCATGAAGGCGCCAAAGGCCGCCGCCTTCACCGCCTCATCCAGATCGGCATCCTCCAGCACGATCAGCGGCGCCTTGCCGCCCAGTTCGAGCAGCACCGGCTTCAACTGCTCGGCACAGCGGCGGGCGATGATGCGGCCCACGGCGGTGGAGCCGGTGAAATTCACCCGGCGCACGGCGGGATGATCGATCATCGCCCCCACCACGTCACCGGCATCGGCCGGCGCGTTGGTGACCAGATTGACCGCACCGGCCGGGAAGCCGGCGGCGGCGAAGGCTTCGACGATCAGCGCATGGGTGCGCGGGCATTGCTCGGAGGCTTTCAGCACCACGGTGTTGCCGCAGGCCAGCGGCACGGCGATGGCGCGCACGCCCAGGATGATCGGCGCATTCCACGGCGCGATGCCCAGCACCACGCCGGCCGGTTCGCGCAGCGCCATGGCGATGCAGCCCGGCTTGTCGGAGGGGATCACCTCGCCGCCGATCTGGGTGGTGATGGCCGCGGCCTCGCGCACCATGCCCACCGCCAGCATCAGGTTGAAGCGCGCCCAGCCTTCGGTGGCGCCGATTTCGGCCATCATCGCCGCCACGAAATCGCTGGCCCGCGCCTCCAGCGCGGCGGCGGCCGCCATCAGCATGGCGCGGCGGGCATTGGGGCCCAGTGCCGACCAGGCCGGCAGCGCCGCGGCGGCGGCATCGCAAGCGGCCACCGCCTCGGCCGGGGTGGCGGCGGCGGCAACGGTTGCCACCTCGCCCGTAACCGGGTTTAACCGTTCGAACCGGGCGGTGGCCGCAGGGCTGACACCGCCGACAAGCAGGGAGACCAAGGGTGCATTCATGGCTTCGCTCGCGTCCAAGGCTTATTGTTATGTTGGATAACATAACTGTTGCAGCGGGGAACGCAAGCCCCGTTGCGGCGCTTGGGCGGGCATGATGCACAATCCGGTTGCCGATCACCTGGGCTATCGCCTGCGCCGCGCATCGGTGGCGATGATCAGCCGCATCAGCCGCACCGCCGAGGCGCGCGGCCTGAGCCTGACCCTGAGCACGGTGCTGATCCTGATCCGCGCCAATCCCGGCTGCCGCCAGCGCGACCTGTGCGCGGAACTGGGCATCAAGCGCGCCAACATGGCGCCGATCATCGCCGCGCTGGACTTGCGCGGCCTGGTTGACCGGTCGGCGATCGACGGGCGCTCGCAGGCGATGCTGCTCACCGATGCCGGCGCGGCGCTGGCCGATGAGCTGCTGGACGCCCTGCGCGCCGCCGAGGCCGAGGTGGCCGCCCAGTTTGGCGGTGACGGGGTGGCGCAACTCAGCGCGCTGGCGTGGAAACTGGAACGGCAGCTGGCGGAGGGGAACTGAGCCTCAGAAGGGCTTGACCGTGCCCAGGAAGCAGATGCCGGAAATGGTGATCCAATAGACATAGGCGAGGCGGCGGCCCCAGCCGATCTCGCGGGTGAGCGCGGCCTCCTCGGCCGGGTTGGGGCCCTGGGCCAGCACGCGGAACCGCACCGTCCAGGCCCGCATGATGAAGCGCAGCGCCAGACCGATGCACAGCGCAAAGCCATAGAGCGTCAGCTTGCTGGCATACCAGCGGCTGCCCTCCCCGGCCTCCAGCGGGCCATGGCCCAGCAGGCTGGAAATGCCGACGATGAAGATCAGCGGGATCAGCACGAAGCGGACAAGTTCGTCGATCTTCGTCAGGCGGATGCCGGCATCGGTCTCGCGGGTGAAGAAGGCCGCCCAGCACAGCGCCAGCCAGGCCGCCACCGCCAGCCACATGAAGGTGAGGAAGGCGCCGCCATAGGGTTGCAGGCCATAGACATGGCCCATGTGCAGGCCCAGCGGCAGCAGCAGGATGATGCCGGTGCGCGCCAAAATGTCGATGCGGTAGGCGGTTTCCATGTGACGTCGCCGTTCATCCAGCGGCAGGCGCGGGTTGGTGACGTTATAGCTGGTCTGGAACACGCCCCATTCGCCGCCCAGCCAATAGACCATGGCGATGATGTGGAGCCAGCGCAGCACCAGCACGGGTTCGATGTCCATACGCTCCCCCTTCGGACTGGACGGCCAGGATCAACGGGCGGCAAGCCCCTCCGGCGCTGCGCGCCACCTCCCCTTGCCTGGCTGGGGAGGATCGTCACTCTTTCGACAATGTCTCCACCCAGTCCATGATCGGCGGATCGGGATTGGCCATCGCCTCCACCTCTTGCGCGAAACCGCGCATCACCCGGGCGATATAGGCACGCGTGGCCTCGCCGCGCTCCGCACCGGCGGCGCGATCGGGCATATAGGCCTCGATCTCGGCGCGGGAGAGGCCGCCCTTGGCCTCGAGCAGCCGTTCCACCGTGTCCAGCCGTTCGCGCAGCACGCTCACCTCGGCGGTGAGCGCCATCGCCAGCGAGAGCAGGCGATCGACGGCGGGATCATCGAAATAGGCCGGGCGGCGGCCCTTGGCGCGCGCGCCGGCGCGGGCGATCCAGTCAATCCCTTCGGTCATGCCGCCAGTTCCTGCGCACCAAGGGATTCTGGCGGTTTCCACGCACCATAGGCGTTCCACACCGCGGCGCGGCCATAATCTTCCTGTTCCTCGGTCTCGGCGGCGGGGAAGATGGTGCGGTCAACCACGGCGCGCACGCCCACCACGAACTGGCTGTCGAGCGGGAAGCCGGCGCGGGCCATCACCTGCTTCAGATCCTGCCCGTGCATGGCGCTCCAGAACGGCTCGTTGTTGTTGAACGCGTCCCAATCGCGCATGAACTGTTCAAACAGCGGCATCTGATCGGAATATTGCGGCTGCTCCACGTGCAGGATCAGGCCGCCGGGCTTGAGCACGCGGTAGCATTCGGCCAACAGTTTCGGCATGGCGCGGGCCGACAATTCGTGCAGGAACATCGTCGTCTGCACCCAATCGAAATGACTGTCAGGGAAGCGCGACAGGTCCTCGCCGTTCATCTGCACGAACTTGATGTTCTTCGCGCCCAGCCCGGCGGCGCGGGCCGCGCCGTAACGCAGGGAGGCCGCCGCCGTGTCGATGGCGATCACTTCGGCCTGCGGATAGGCCAGCGCGATCGGCACGGCATTATGGCCCACGGTGGCGCCCACATCCAGGATGCGCTGCGGCTGCCAGCCCGGCCGTTCCTTCTTCGCCCAGGCCACCACCGCCTGGCCGCCGCCATCATTCAGCCCGCCCAGCGCGCCGCCGGTGGTGGCAAAGATGCCGACATCATAATTGGCCCCGGCCGAAACATCGCCGGGCCGTTCCTCGCTGTGATAGCCGCCGGGCTGGCAGTGGATGTCCACCGCCGTCTGATAATCCGGCTGCGCGATGGCCGGATCAAGCTCAAGCTGGCCGGAATGCTCGTTGAACTGGCGGGCCAGCGCATCCAGCTCGTCAAGCTGGCGCAGCACGGTGGCGCGGCCGTTGTGCTGGCGCATCTCCATCGAATTGCGCTTCAGCGCGCTCCACATGCGGTGGAACGGGTCCTGGTTCATGGCGTCGCGGATTTCATAGCGGTGCGCCGGATCGCGGCCATGTTCGGCGCGAAAGGCCGGCAGCACGCGGTTGTCATAGGCCAGGCGGTTGCCCGGCCCCAGCGTGCCCGAGATATAGCGGTTGAGATGGGTGAGGAAGTTGAAGCGCGCCGCCTCGTCATGATTGGTGCGCGCCAGCATCGGGTGGCGGGTGAGCGCGGTGTAGGGCGGGGGCAGATCACTCATCGCGGCGCGGGCTCCAGCATTTGTCCGGACAAATGGCCATGCGGCCTGCGCCAAGTCAAGCTGCGGGAAATCCCGGAGGGCGGGCCATGCTGCCGCAGCCGCGATCAGGCCAGCGCGGCGATCAGCGCGGCATTGGTGGCCTGCGGCGCCTCCATCGGCGCCAGGTGGCCGCCGCCGGGGATCAGGCCGTGGCCAAAGCCGGCCGCCGCCAGCGCTGCCGCCGCCGCCCGCCGCCACGGCGTGTCGTCGGCCCCGGCCAGCGCGGTGGCCGGCACGCCGATGCGGGCGATATCGGCCGCTGTCACCGGCAGCGGCCGGCCCGGCGCCACCAGATCGCGGCCGTCATAGCGCGCCAGCATGGCGGCCAGCGCGGCGCGCACCTCGGGCCGGCCGGCGGTGAGCGGATGCGCCAGCCAATGGGCGCGCATCTCGGCCAGGCGGCCGGCGCGGGCCAGTTCGGCCATGCGCGCCACCGGCAGCGCATCGGGCGGCGCCGGCAATTCGGCATCCAGCGGCGCGCCGATCACCACCAGCCGATCCAGCCCGGCGGCCGCACGGGCCGCCGTATTGGATGATGGGGCGCCCAGGCCCGCCGCGTTATTCGATGATGCGGCGGCCAAGCCCGCCGCGTTATTCGATGATGCGGCGGCCAAGGCCGCCGCATGTGCCAGCGCCACCTTGCCGCCCTGCGACAGGCCGACCAGATGATAGCGGGCGAGGCCCAGCGCGGCGGCGACACGCGTGACATCGGCCGGTTCGGCGGCCAGATCGGGCGGCGCGGTGGATTGGCCGCAGCCGCGCCGGTCAACCGCCACCAGCGTGAAGCGGGCGGCCAGCGGGCTCTGGCCGCGCCATTGGCGGCGGTCCAGCGTCCAGCCGTGCAGCAGGATGATGGCCGGGCCCTGCCCCGCCACCTCCACCACCAGATCGCCGCCGGGCACGGGCACGCGCTGCACCCGGCCGCCGGGAAAGGCGCCGTCCATCGCGATGGACGCCGCCGCCGCGATCACGCCGCGCTGCGGAAATTGTTGTTGTTGGTGTGATCGCCGGCCAGCCAGCGCTTCAGTTCGGCATGGGCGGTGGCACGGCGCTGCGCATCCAGCGCCGGGTCCAGCGCTTCGGGCGCGTCATGGGTGAATTCCAGGATCATGCCGTTGGGATCGGTCACATACACCGAACGGCAATAGCCATGTTCCAGCACATAGGTGGCCGGTTCGGTGATGCCGGCGGCCTTGATGCGGGCTTCCAGCGCGGCCTGGGTTTCCTGGTCCACATGCAGGGCGATGTGGATGAACGGGCTGGACGGGATATCGGGCCCGAATTCGGCCTGGTCGGCCGGATCGGCAAACTGGAAAAAGGCCAGGCACGAGCCGTCGTTCAGTTCGAAGAAGACATGGCAATAGGTGCGCAGCTTGCCGAACAGTTCGTCGGCTTCGGTCCAGGTGGCGATCAGCGGCAGGCCGATCACATCCTCGTAAAAGGCCCGCGTCGCCTCCAGATCCTTGGTGACATAGGCGGTGTGGTGCAGGCGGTTGGGCCGGCGGGTGATGGTCATGATGGTCTCCTCCCCCTTCAAGGATAATCAGCCAAACAGTGTCTTCGCAATCCCGGCGGTGTGGCGGCCCTGGAAACGGGCGCCGTCCAGTTCGTTGGCGCTGGGCTGGCGGCTGCCATCGGCGCCGGCCAGCGTGGAGGCGCCATAGGGCGTGCCGCCGCTCACCTCGCTCAGAATCGTGTTGCCGGCAAAGCTGTAGGGCAGGCCCACGATGATCATGCCGTGGTGCAGCAGCGTGGTGTGGATGCTGGTCAGCGTGGTTTCCTGGCCGCCGTGCTGGCTGGCGGTGGAAACAAAGGCGCCGCCCACCTTGCCGACCAGCGCCCCCTTGGCCCACAGGCCGCCGGTCTGATCCAGGAAGTTGCGCATCTGCGCCGCCATGTTGCCAAAGCGGGTGGGCGTGCCGATGATGATCGCATCATAATCGCCCAGTTCGTTGGGATCGGCGATCGGCGCACCCTGCTCCACCTTGAAATGATAGGCGGCGGCCACTTCGGCGGGCACCAGTTCCGGCACCCGCTTCACCACCACCTCGACACCGTCCACGCTGGCCGCGCCTTCGGCCACGGCCTGCGCCATCGTCTCGATATGGCCATAGCTGGAATAATAGAGGACGAGGACGCGGGCCATGGGCGGGGTTCCCTGATCAGAAGTTGAAGCTGGCTTCAATGCCATAGCGGCGCGGGCGCGCCTTGAACACGAAGCCGCCGGGCGAGAATTCGGCGTTGTAAATGCTGTTGGTGAGGTTCTGGCTGAACGCCGTCACGCTCCACTTGGCCGTGGAAACGCCCAGCCGGGCATCGACGATGTCCACCGGGTTGCGGCTGGTGGAATTTTCGACATCCCACCAGGTGCGGCCGGTGCGGCGATAATCCACCCGGGCGTTGAGGTCGAGATCATCGGTGAGCGGCCGCACATAGTTGATGCCGGCGTTCAGCGTGTAGCGGCTGATCAGCGGCAGTTCGTTGCCGATCCGGCGCGCATCGGCGAAGCGCTTGATTTCGCTGTCGGTGTAGCCAAGGCCCAGATTGATATCGAGGCCCTTCATCGGCCGCAGGCTGGCTTCCAGTTCAAAGCCCTTGATCTGCGCCAGCGGCACATTGCCCAGGTTTTGCGTGGAGTTGGCCGCCAGGAAGACGAAGAAATAGCTGTTTTCGGTGCGGGTGGAGAAGGCCGCGGCGTTGAAGGTGAGCAGCTTGTCCGCGGTCTGCGTCTTGGCGCCCACTTCCCAGGTTTCGGCCACTTCGGCGTTGAAGATGTCACCCACGCCCACGATGCCGTTGCCGGCCGCCACCGCGCCCACACCGGTCTGGTTGAAGCCGCCGGAGCGGAAGCCGCGGCTCCAGCCGCCATAGAGCGTCACATTGTCGACCGGCTTCCAGGTCAGGGTGAACTTGGGCTGCCAGCTCTGGAAGCTGCGCTTGCGCACATCACCGGAGCGGCCCTGCGGGAAACCGGGCACGTTGGGCAGGAAGGCGGTGGGAGTGAGCGTGGTGTTCTCGCGGCTGTCACGGTCATAACGCAGCGAGGCATCGACGCGCAGCTGCTCGTTCACCTTCCAGCTGGTGTTGGCAAACAGCGCCCAGGCGAAATTGTCCTGGCTGTCAGACAGGAAGCTGAACTGCGGGTTGCGCGGATCGGTGGAGGGGGTGCGGAACACCGGGAACACCCCCTGATCGCGATCGATCATGTTGCCGGTGGAAATGAAGCGCTTGGTGCCGACCATGTAGGAGCCGACGATGAATTGCAGCGGCTTGTCGGCCGGGGATTCATAGCGCAGCTCGTTCGACCAGGCGTCAACCTCCAGGAACTGGCTCTGGTTGAGGTCAAAGCCAAAGAACTGGAAGAACAGCGAATCGCGGATCGGCAGGAAGTTGAAGGCATCGCCGGTCAACACCTCGGTCAGCCGGTCATAGCTGAACACATTCTGCACCGTGCCGAAATCGCCGCTGTATTTCACCTTCACCGCGGCGTTCCACATCTCGCGGTCATTCTGGCCGCGGTTGTTGACGCGCACCGGCAGCGAGGTGTTGTTCACATCATTGACGATGTTGAAATAGAGCGCCTGGGTTTGCAGGTTGGAATAGGCCACGCGCAGATCGACATCGAGGCCGGCGGTGGGCGTCCACAGCAGATTGCCGCGCAGGTTCAGATCCTTGATCGGATCGGCCTTCTCGTTCAGGAACGTGTTCTGGATGAAACCGTCGGTGTCATACCAGCTGCCCGACAGGCGGAATTTCAGATTTTCCGCCACCGGGCCCGAAACATTGCCGCGCACATAATAGCCAAAGCCATTGTCGATGCCGGCGGTGATCTTGCCGGCCAGTTCGTCGGTGGGCGCCTTGGAGCGGATGATGATGGCGCCGCCGATGGCGTTGCGGCCATAAAGGCCGCCCTGCGGGCCCTTCAGCACCTCGATCTGTTCGATATCAAACAGTTCCTGGTTGAACTGGGCCGGGTTCACCTGCTGGATGCCATCGACAATCACCGCCACCGAGGGCTCGGAATTGCGGGCCTGGGTGATGCCGCGGATGATGACGAAGGCGTTGCCGGCGTTCTGGGTTTCCACCAGGTTGACGTTGCTGGTCAGCCCGATGAAATCGCCCGGCCGCTCGATGCCGGCGGCCTGGATGGCGGTGCTGTTGAAGGCGGCGATGGCGGCCGGGGTGTTTTGCAGCGTGTCGGCGCGGCGGGTGGCGGTGACGATGATCTCGCCCTCATCCTTCGCGGCGTCCTTGGGCGCTTCGGCCTGCGCCAGCGCCGGCACGGCGATCAGGGCCGATGATGCCAGCAGGCGCATCAGGTGATGGGCGAAATTGGTCTGCACGTTCTAGCCTCCCCGTTGCTGGGGCGGGGCCATGGCGGGCCCTGCCCGGCCCGTGACGGGCCTTGCCTCAAGCGCGATAATGCTTCGTCATGCGAAGTCAAGTTCGATATACGAAAATATGCGCGCGGCAATGCCGCACCCGACGGCGCCATAATACCTAATTTTCCGTTAATTCCGCCTCAGCGTGCCAGCGACCGCGCCAGCAGCGGGGTGCGGCGCAACTCCGCGGCGATCGCGGCCGCCGCCTCCTGCAGCAGCGGCAGCCGGGTGCGCACCAGCTCGTCCTGGCTGATCCGCGTCGTGCTGGTGGAGCAGTTGATCGCCGCCACCACCTGCCCGCCGGCATCGCGCACCGGCACCGCCACCGAAACGATGCCATAATCCAGCTCGTCCAGCGCGCTGTCATACTGGCGCTCGCGCACCAGCGCCAGGCGGGCGCGGAAACTGGCCGGATCGGTCAGCGTCCGCTCGGTCAGCCGCGCCAGCGGGCCGGCGGCCAGAAACTCCTCTATCACCGCCTCCCCGCTGTAGGACAGCAGCACCTTGCCCATCGAGGTGGCGTGCAGCGGAAAGCGCGTGCCCACCCCGGCGCCCAGCCGGATGCGCCGGTTGCTGGGAATATGGCAGACATAAAGGATTTCCCGCCCCGACCGCACCGCCAGGCTCACCGAATCCCCGGTGTCGGCGGCCAGTGCCTGCAACGGCGGCACCGCCACCGTCTCGATGTTCATCGATGAGAGATAGGCGGTGCCAAAGGCCAGCACCTCGGGCGTGAGCAGGAAGCGCCGGCCGTCCTGGCGGACATAGCCGAGCGCCACCAGCGTGTTGAGGCAGCGCCGCGCCACCGCCGGCGGCAGCGCCGTGGCCGCCGCCACCTCCGACAGGGCCATCTCGGGGCGCGTCGCATCAAAGGCGCGCAGCACCTTCAGCCCCCGCTCCAGCGTCGAGAGATATTCCGGATCCTTCTCCGCACCCATCGGCCCGGTGTGGCAGGCTTTGCCGGCGGCGGTCAACTATTCCGCCGCGTGCGGCCGCCGGCCCAGGATGGCCGCATTGTCCTGCCCCAGCAGCGGCGGCGCCGAGACGGTGAGGTTGCGCTGCCCGTCGAACGACAGCGGTGAACGGATGGTGCGGAATTCGCCCATCGGGCCGGGGGCCGATATCTGCAATTGCAGATGTTTTGCCTGAGGATCATCAAGCACGTCCACCGAGGTGGCAACCGGGGCCGAGGGCACTTCAAGGCTGCGCAGCCGCTCCAGCCACTCGGCGCGCGGGCGGGTGGCGAACACCGGCGCCAGATGCGCCACCACATCCTCGTAATGGGCGATGCGGGCATCGCGGCTGGCAAAGGCCGGCAGCGCCAGCATGCCGGGCTGGCCCACCGCCTCGGCCAGATTTTCCCAGAATTTCGGCGGGCTGCTCATGTGCAGCGCCAGCCACAGCCCGTCGCTGCACTGGAACACATAGGATTGGCTGACATGCGGGCGGCTGTGCGCGTCCATCACCTGGCCGGCGGCGAAATAATGGGTGAAATCATCCAGGTTGAAATGGGCCATCGCCTCGAACATCGAGGTTTCGACCAGCCGGCCGCGCCCGGTCGCCGCCCGCTGCAACAGGGCGGCCAGAACGCCCTGCGCGGTGTAGAAACCGGTCATCGCGTCGGCGATCGCCGGGCCCACCACGCGCGGGTGGACGGGGTTGACGAGCAGGCGCAGGAAACCGCTGGCGGCCTGGGCCACCGTGTCGAAGGCCGGCCGGTCGGCATCGGGGCCGCTGCTGCCAAAGCCGGAGATGCTGGCATAGACGAGGCGCGGATTGCGCGCGCTCAGCCGTTCCCAGTGCACCCCCAGCTTGCGCGCCACGCCGGGGCGGAAATTCTGGATGAACACGTCGGCCGTGTCGATCAGCGCATCGAAGGCGGCCAGATCCGCCAGCTCGCGCGTGTCGAGCGTGATCGACTGCTTGTTGCGGTTGTAGGTCTGGAAATGCGGGCTGTAGAGCGTGCCCTTGTAGGCGCGGAACGGATCGCCGCTGCCCGGCTGTTCCACCTTGATCACCCGCGCGCCCAGATCGGCGAGCAGCATGCCGGCGCAGGGCCCGGTGATGAACGTGCCCATTTCCAGCACGGTCACGCCGTCCAGCGGCAGCTTGCTTGCCTCGTCCTGCATCATCCATCCTCCCAGCCCAACATCGCTGATATCGTGGCCCGTCTCTGGCCGCCGGTGGCCCATCGCCGGCCACCGGTGACAGCCTGGCGGGCCCCGGTGACGGCGCGGCGGGCGCTGGTGACGGCCTGGCGGCCACCGGCCCGGCACCCGGCTTGCCGTCCCTAATCTTTTCGCATATCGAAGGCAAGTTCGTATTTCGAAGTTATCGGGAGCCCGTCATGCGCATCGGCAAGCAGGATCAGAATTTCACCGCCATCTGCACATCCGACACCCACCAGATCCGGGTGCGCGGCCAGGACCTGACCGGCCAGATCATCGGCAACACCGATTTCACCAGCTATTTCTGGCTGCTCGTCACCGGCCGGGCGCCATCGGCAACCCAGAAATTCTTTGCCGATGCCGTGCTGTGCGCCATCGCCGAACATGGGCTGGTGCCATCGGTGGTGGCCGCGCGGATGACCTATGCCGCCGCCCCCGAAGCCTTTCACGGCGCGGTGGCCGCCGGCCTGCTGGGCTGCGGCAGCGTGGTGCTGGGTTCGGCCGAGGTGGCCGGGCGCTTCCTGGCGCAGGTGGTGGCCGGCGGCGATGCGCTGGCGGCGGTGAAGGCGCTGCGGGCGGAAAAGAAGCCCATCCCCGGCTTTGGCCATCCCCAGCATTCGGAGGGCGATCCGCGCGCCAACCTGCTGCTGCGGCTGGCGGCCGAGCATGGCATCGAGGGGCCGCACATCGCCGCGCTGCGCGCCATCCAGGCCGCCCTGCCCGAAGCGCTGGGCCGGCCGCTGCCGATCAATGTCAATGGCGCCATCCCGGCGGTGATGCTGGATGTGGGCTTTCCGCTGGCGGCGCTGAAGGGCATTTCGCTGCTGGCGCGCACCGCCAGCCTGATCGGCCACCTGCAGGAGGAGACCGAGCGCCCGATCGGCTTCATCATGAGCGGCGCGGCCGCCGCCGCCATCGGTTACGACGGGCCCTGACCCCCACAGCTCAACCGCCGCCCCTCATTCCGTCCTGGCGGCGCGGCGGCGGCGCTTGGCGGCATACATGCGCTGATCGGCCCGGGCGATCAGCGCCGCCGGTTCGGTGCCGTCGTCCGGGCTCAATGCCGCGCCGGCGCTGAATGACAGCGGCAGCGCGTGGCCGGCGAACGGCACCGGGTCACAGGCCACGCCGGCCACCCGGCCCAGCACCGCCGGCAGGCCCTGGCCCACATCATCATCGGCCAGCAGCAGGGTGAATTCATCGCCGCCCAGCCGCGCCGCCAGTTCCTGTTCGCGGGTGATGCCGCGCAGCCGGCGCGCTAGCTCGCTCAAGGCGGCATCGCCGGCCTGGTGGCCCAGCCGGTCGTTGATCGTCTTCAGCCCGTCCATGTCGATCAGCACCACGCCCACCGGGCGCTGGCGGCGGGCGGCGGCGCCCAGCGCGGCGCGCAGCTGTTCCATGAACAGCGCCCGGTTGGGCAGGCCGGTCAGATCATCATGGGTGGCCTTGTGCAGCAGGGTCGCCATGTCAAAGCGCGTGGCGAAATGGATGGCAGCGGCCAGCGCATCGGTGAGCAGGCCCAGCAATTCGGTTTCATCCGGGCCAAAGGCGTGGGGCGCGCGCGCCATCGCCTTCAGCACCCCCACCGTCTGGCCATCGTGGCGCAGCGGCGCCACCAGCATCGATCTGAGGCCGATGGCCCGGCAGGCCGGCGCATTCACCCGCGCATCGCTTTCGGAATCGCCGCACATCAGCAGGCTGCCGCTGGTCACGCTCAGCCCCGAAAGACTGCCCGACAGCGGCAGCCGCAGGCCCAGTTGCCCCGCCGCGATGCCGCTGGCGGCGCGATAGACCATGTCCTGACCGTCGGTCAGTTCCACCGCCGCCCCGTCAACGCCCAGCAGGCCCAGGGTTTCGGCGCACACCAGGTTGATGATCGCGGACAGATCAAAGCCCAGCCCGGCAATGGCCGACTGGATGCGGATGATGTTGACCAGTTGCGCGTTCGATATGGCCATTGCGGGGCGCAGCCTATCGCGCCGGCCGGCCGCCGGCAACCGGGCAACCGGGGCGCCGGTCAACCGGCGATGGCGGCCGGTGTGGCGGGTGGCGGGCTGGCGGGCGGGGGGCTGGTGGGGGCGGCGCTGCGCCAGGCCAGGCTCTGGGCCTCCGCCGGCGGCATCGGCTTGCCGAACAGATAGCCCTGGGCGCGGGCGCAGCCCAGATCGCGGCAGCTTTCGAATTCGGCGCGGGTTTCGGCGCCTTCGGCGGTGGTCGTCATGTCAAGCCGGTCGGCCAGGCGCACGATCGCATCGATGATGGCGGTGGCCTCGCCATCCTCGCTGGCGCGGGCGACAAAGCTGCGATCGATCTTGATGCGGCTGAACACCGCCTTCTTCAGATAGCCGAGCGAGGAATAGCCGGTGCCGAAATCATCCAGCACGAAGCGGATGCCCAGCGCGTTGAGCGCGGTGAGCCGGCCCACGGTTTCGGCGGTTTCCTCCAGGAACAGGCGTTCGGTGATTTCCAGTTCCAGCCGGTGCGGGGCGAGGCCATGGCGGGCCAACGCCGCGGCCACCACGTCCACCAGCCGCGGGTCCTCCATCTGGGCCGGCGAGACATTCACCGCCACGCCCACGCTTTCGGGCCAGCTGGCGGCCTGGCGGCAGGCCTCGTTGATCACCCACTGGCCGATCTCCAGGATCAGGCCGCTTTCCTCGGCCACCGGGATGAAGCGATCGGGCGTGACATGGCCCAGTTGCGGATGGTTCCAGCGGCACAGCGCCTCGAAACACACCACGCGCTCATCATCGGCCGCCACGATCGGCTGGAAATCCAGCGACAACTCGCCGCGCGCGATGGCGCCGGGCAGCGCCGATTCCAGTTGCCGCCGCACCTCGGCGCGCACCCGCATCCCGTCATCATAGCGCAGCGCCACGCCGCGCCCGGCGGCCTTGGCCTCGTACAGCGCCAGATCGGCGGCCTTCAGCAGATCCTCGCTGCTGCGGCCATCGGCCGGCATCATCGACCAGCCCACGCTGCCGCCGATCATCACCTGCTGGCCATCGATCTGGAACGGCTGCGCCAGCGCCGCCACCAGCGCGCTGGCGCGGGCCGCCACCGTGCGGCTGCTGGCGCCGGGCATGATCACGGCAAATTCATCGCCGCCCAGCCGGGCCAGGGTGGCGCGGGCGTCGGGCCGGGCATCGGGCCGGCCGGCAAACAGCGCGCGCATGCGTTCGGCCACCGCCACCAGCAGCTTGTCACCAGCGCCGTGGCCCATGCTATCGTTCACCTGCTTGAAGCGATCCAGATCAAGGAACAAAAGGGCGCAGCGCGGGCGGCCGGCGGCGGCCAGGGCTTCGTCCAGCGTCTCGCGGAACAGGGCGCGGTTGGCCAGGCCGGTCAGCGGATCAAAGCGCGCCAGCCGGGCGATGCGTTCCTCGCCGCGGCGCAGATCGGTGATGTCGCGCGCGATGCCGCGCAGGCCGGCAAACAGGCCATCGGCGCCGATCTTGGGCGTGGCCGAAAGCGACCACCAGCGCATGTCCTCGCCCACCATCGCCGGCACCACCAGTTCGCGGAACGGCCGCTGCGCCTGGAACGCCTCGCGCAGTTCGGTCACGGCGGCCTCGCCGATCTTGTCGGCCCCCATCACCTTCAGGAAATGCTGCCCGATCACGTCGTCGGCCGGGCGGCCCAGCGCCTCGGCAAAGCGCGCGGTGATGTGGGTGATGTGGCCGGTCTTGCTCACTTCCAGCAGCCAATCGGTGCCGTTGGTTTCAAATTCCTTCAACAGCAATTGCACCACCGCGGTGCGTTCCAGCAGCTCGGTCTGGCCGCGCAGGCGGGCGAACATCGCCCGGCTTGACAGCAGCACCCCCACCACCACGGTGAACCACTGGGTGATTTCCGCCACCAGCAGCGCCACCGACACAAAGGGTTGCAACGCCAGGCTGGTGAGGGTGATCAGGCTGACCGAGGCGATCGCCGCCAGCGGCATGGTGGCGGCGGCAAAGCCGATCGAGGAGACGGTGACAAAGCTGAGCATCAGCAGCAGTTCGCGCTGCGCCGTGCTGGCTTCGGGCACCAGCAGCACCAGCATCGCCGCCCACATCACCCCGCAGATGCCCATTTCCGCCGAGCTGACCCAGAAACCGCGGATGCTGCGGCGGGCCAGCGGCTGCGGATTGCGGCCGCTGCGCCCATACCAGATCAGCGACAGGGCGATGGTGGCGGCCATCCACGCCATGTGCAGGCCTGCGCGGGGATGATCGCCCAGTTCCAGCGTGAGCAGCCCGAAATTCAGCACCATCACCGGCAGATAGATGCGCGACTGGCGATAGAGGATGCTCACCTGCTCGCCGCGCACCCGGGCGAAGAAGGGATCATCGCCGTGCCCGAAGCCCAGCAGCTGGCGCACGCCATAATCGTGCGCCGGCACCCCGGGCGGCTGAAACATCATCGACAAGGCGGCAATCCCTCCCCGGCAGCTGGACGGCAAGGGTAACGGCCGCCGCGGCGGCGTTTACAGTCCGTAATGCGCCTTCACGATGGCCCAGCCTTCCTCGGCGGTTTCGACCATGTGGAACAGTTTCAGATCATCGGGCGCGATCACGCCTTCCTCGGCCAGCGCCGCGAAATTGACCACGCGGTTCCAGAAATCGCGGCCATAGAGCAGGATCGGCAGCGGCGCGACCTTGCCGGTCTGCACCAGGGTGAGCAGCTCGAAAAATTCATCGAAGGTGCCAAAGCCGCCGGGGAACACGGCGACCGCCTTGGCGCGCATCAGGAAATGCATCTTGCGCAGGGCGAAATAGTGGAACTGCACCGACAGGCCGGGGGTGACATAGGGATTGGGTACCTGCTCGTGCGGCAGCACGATGTTGAGGCCCACCGAGGGCGCACCGCTTTCCCAGGCCCCGCGGTTGGCCGCCTCCATGATCGACGGGCCGCCGCCGGAACAGACGGTGAAGCAGCGTTCGCCATCCGGGCAATGGGTGGACACCAGCACCGCCAGCTGCCGCGCCACTTCGTAATAGCGGGCGTTGGCGGCCAGCCGCTGCGCCACGGCGCGGCGTTCCGGGGTTTCGGCCGCGTCGATCAGCGCCTGGGCCTGTTCGGGCGCGGGAATGCGCGCCGAACCATAGAAGACGAAGGTGGACTGGACGCCGGCCTCGGCCAGCAGCAATTCGGTTTTCAGCAGCTCCAGCTGGAATCGCACCGGGCGCAGATCCTCGCGCAACAGGAAATCCGTGTCCTGAAAGGCCAGGCGATAGGCCGGATGCTCGGTCTGCGGCACTGCGGTGGGGGTGTTGCCCAGCCGGGCATCGGCCTCGGCGGTGGGGAAGATGCGCGGCGGCACGGGCGGGGTCATCATCGGGTCAGTCACTCTTCTCGCCAAAAACGGCCGGGCGGCATAGAGCATCAGCGCCGGCCTGTCACCCCGCTTCGTCCAGCCCCAGCGCGCGGGTGGCCGCCGCCACGCTGGCCTGGCGCCAGCCCATGTCGCGGATCAGATGGGCGTGGGTGGGGATGTGGAACAGGCCCAGATCCAGCCCAGCCAGGCACAGTTGCGCGGCGCGTTCGGGCCGGATGATGGCCATTTCGGCCGGCCAGCGCGCCGGATCGGGCCCCAGCCCGGCCGCCGTGAGCCCGGTGTAGACGCCGCCGGGCAGCAGCACGTGCACATCCAGCGGTTTGGCCGCATTGCGGCATTCGGTGGCCAGCCATTCGGCCAGGATCAGCACCCCATGCTTGGCCGCCGCATACAGCCCGTTGCCGAAATTCTGGATGGAGGGCGGCAGCGACAGGCTGTTTTCCGATCCGGTGATCACCAGCCGCGCCCGCAAGCCGCCGGCCTCGGCCGCCGCCACCAGCGCCTGCGCCAGCCGGACCGGCCCCAGCATGTTGATTTCCCACAGCCGCGCCAGGCCCGGATCATCCAGATCGGCCTTGAGCAGCCGGCGCGTGTAGCCGATGCCGGCATTGGCAAACACCGCGTCAAGCCGGCCATGGCGGGCGACCAGCGCCGCCACCGCCGCCGGCCCGGCCGCGCCATCGGCCAGATCGAGCACCAGCGCCTCGCCGCCGCAGGCCGCCGCCGTTTCCGCCACCCCGGCGGCGTTGATGTCGGCCGCCACCACGGCGGCACCGCGCGCCGCCAGCGCCAGTGCCAGCGCCCGGCCGATGCCGCTGGCCGCCCCGGTGATCAGCACGCGCTGACCCGCCCAATCGATCGCGTCCATCCCCACACTCCTTTGTGTTTGACGAGACGCCATTGCCGGTGCGAGGTCAATCCCGGCCCGCGCCGGGCCGTGGGGAGAGGTCGCCATGCTGGATCGCCGCACCATCATCGCCGGCCTGCCGCTGCTCGCCGCCGCCGGGCCTGACCGGTTTGCGCCGCTGCGCCGCGCCATCGCCGGCATCGAGCATCAGGCCGGCGGCCCCATCGGCGTGGCGCTGATCGACACCGGCAGCGGCGCCGGTTTTGCGCACCGCGCCGGCAGCCGCTTCCCGCTCTGCTCCACCTTCAAGCTGCTGCTCGCCGCCCGCCTGCTCGATGGCGCGGCGCGCGGGCAATGGCGGCTGGACGAACGGCTGCCGATCACCCGGGCCGACATGCTGAACAACGCGCCGTTCA
This sequence comes from Sphingomonadales bacterium, assembly GCA_027483465.1. Taxonomy (GTDB): domain Bacteria; phylum Pseudomonadota; class Alphaproteobacteria; order Sphingomonadales; family Sphingomonadaceae; genus Sandarakinorhabdus. The sequence continues at coordinate 61,987 of JAIXUQ010000044.1, read as the reverse complement.
GCGAAACCCGCATCGGCGGCAGCGCCAGCCTCATGGAACTGGCCGAGGCGATGTGCGTGCTCTCCGACAATCCGGCCGCCAATCTGGGGCTGGCGCGCATCGGCGGGCCGGCGGCGCTCACCGCCTGGCTGCGCCGCTGCGGCGATGCCACCACCCGGCTGGATCGCAGCGAGCCCGAGATGAACAACGAGACGCCGGGCGACCCGCGTGACACCACCACGCCGGCCGCCATGCTGGCCACAGCGCGCGCGCTGGTGGAAGGGCGTATCCTGCCGCCGCCGGCACGCGCCCGCCTGCTGGGCTGGATGCAGGCCAGCCGCACCGCCGACACGATGATCCGCGCCGCGCTGCCGCCGGGCTGGCAGGAGGCGAACAAGACCGGCGCCGGCAGTTGGCACGCCCGCAACATCGTCTCGCGCATCACGCCGCCGGGCGTTGCAGGGCCGCGGGCGCCGATCTGGGTGGCCGCCTATCTGTTCGCCGCCAAGTCCGAACTGGCCGAGCGCAACCGCCAGTTCGTGCCGCTGGGCCGGGCGATTGTTGACGTGTTTGGCGGCGAGTCGCGGGGCTGAACCGGCCGGCCGGCACCACGGTAAAGCCGAAACCGCTTGACCGCGCGGCGATAATCCCTATCCCCGGCGGCGGGCCACGCCGTCCCAACGCGGCGCGCGCTCTCTGAGAGGAGAGAACATGACTGCCAAACCGACCACGCTCCCGCAGCGTGCGCATTTTTCGTCCGGGCCTTGCGCGAAGCGGCCGGGCTGGAGCCCCGACCAGCTTGACACCGCTTCGCTTGGCCGCTCGCACCGCTCCAAGCTGGGCAAGGCGCGCCTGAAGCACGCCATCGATCTGACCCGCAAAATCTTGGGCGTGCCCGACACGCACCGCATCGGCATCGTGCCGGCCAGCGACACCGGCGCCTATGAAATGGCGATGTGGACGATGCTGGGCGCCCGCCCGGTCACCGCGCTGGCCTGGGAAAGCTTTGGCGAAGGCTGGGTGACCGATGCCGCCAAGCAGCTGAAACTCAACCCCACCGTGCTCACCGCGCCCTATGGCGAACTGCCCGATCTGGATGCGGTGGATTTCAGCCACGACGTGCTGTTCACCGCCAACGGCACCACCTCGGGCGTGCGCATTCCGGGCTATGACTGGATCCCCGACAGCCGCGAGGGCCTGACCTTTGCCGATGCCACCTCCGCCGTGTTTGCGCAGGATGTGGATTGGGCCAAGGTCGATGTGCTCACCTACAGCTGGCAGAAGGTGCTGGGCGGCGAAGGCGGCCATGGCGTGCTGATCCTGGGCCCGCGCGCCGTCGAGCGGCTGGAGACCCACACCCCGGCCTGGCCGCTGCCCAAGATTTTCCGCCTCGTCTCCAAGGGCAAGCTGACCGAGGGCATTTTCGTTGGCGAGACGATCAACACCCCGTCGATGCTGGCGGTGGAGGATTATATCGACGCGCTGGAATGGGCCGACGGGCTGGGCGGGCTTGCTGCCCTGAAGGCCCGCGCCGATGCCAATGCCGCCGCGCTGGATGCCTGGGTGCAGAAGACCCCCTATGTCGCGCATCTGGCCAAGGACCCGGCCACCCGCTCCAACACCAGCGTTTGCCTCGTCCTGCCCGGCCTGGCCGAGGACAAGGTGAAGGCCATCGTCTCCCTGCTGGAGAAGGAAAAGGCCGCCTATGACATCGGCGCCTATCGCGATGCGCCGGCCGGCCTCAGGATCTGGTGCGGTGCCACCGTCGACACCGCCGACATCGTGGCGCTGACGCAGTGGCTCGATTGGGCCCACTCGGAAATCACTGCGGCCTGAACGCCGGCCCGTGCGGCCCGCGCCCCTGCCGGCGCGCCGCTCACACCCCCATTTCGTGGAGCAATTCCCATGCCCAAAGTCCTGATTTCCGACCAGATGTCCCCCAAGGCCGCCGAGATTTTCCGCGCACGCGGCATCGAGGTGGACGAGATCACCGGCCTGTCGAAGGACGAGCTGATCAAGATCATCGGCAACTATGACGGCCTCGCCATCCGGTCCTCCACCAAGGTGACCAAGGATGTGCTGGCCGCCGCCACCAATCTGAAGGTGGTGGGCCGCGCCGGCATCGGGGTGGACAATGTCGACATCCCGGCCGCCTCGGCGCGCGGCGTGGTGGTGATGAACACGCCGTTCGGCAATTCGATCACCACCGCCGAACATGCCATCGCCCTGATGTTCGCGCTGGCCCGCCAGCTGCCCGAAGCCGACGCTTCCACCCAGGCCGGCAAGTGGGAAAAGAACCGCTTCATGGGCGTGGAAGTGACGGCCAAGACGCTGGGCCTGATCGGCGCCGGCAACATCGGCAGCATCGTTGCCGATCGCGCGCTGGGCCTGAAGATGAAGGTGATCGCCTATGATCCGTTCCTCACGCCCGAACGCGCCGAACATATGGGCGTGACCAAGGTGACGCTGGACGAACTGCTGGCCAATGCCGATTTCATCAGCCTGCACACCCCGCTCACCGACAGCACGCGCAACATCCTCTCCCGCGAGAATCTGCTGAAGTGCAAGCCGGGCATCCGCATCATCAACTGCGCGCGCGGCGGCCTGATCGACGAGGCGGCGCTCAAGGAGCTGCTCGACAGCGGGCACATCGCCGGCGCCGCGCTTGACGTGTTTGCCGAGGAGCCGGCCAAGGCCAGCCCGCTGTTCGGCACGCCCAATTTCGTCTCCACCCCGCACCTGGGCGCCAGCACCGACGAGGCGCAGGTGAATGTCGCCATCCAGGTGGCCGAGCAACTCTCGGACTTCCTGCTCACCGGCGGGGTCACCAACGCGCTCAACATGCCCTCGCTGTCGGCTGAGGAAGCCCCGCGCCTCAAGCCCTACATGGCGCTGGCCGAGCGGCTGGGCAGCCTGGTGGGCCAGCTCGACAATGACGGCATCAAGTCCGTCCGCGTCGAGGTGGAGGGTGCCGCCGCCCAGCTCAACATCAAGCCGATCACGGCCGCCGTGCTGGCCGGGCTGATGCGCGTGCACAGCGACACGGTGAACATGGTCAACGCCCCCTATCTGGCGCGCGAGCGCGAGATCGAGATCGCCGAGGTGCGCCACGAGCGCGAGACCGATTATCACACGCTGCTGCGGGTGACGGTAATGACGGCGGCCGGCCCGCGCACCGTGGCGGGCACGCTGTTCGGCATGTCGAAACCGCGCCTGACCGAGATTTTCGGCATCACCGTGGAGGCCGATCTGGCCGGCGACATGCTCTATATCGTCAACGAGGACAAGCCGGGCTTCATCGGCCGGCTGGGCAGCACGCTGGGCAGCGCCGCGGTCAACATCGGCACCTTCCACCTCGGCCGCCGCGACGCCGGCGGCGAGGCGGTGCTGCTGCTGAGCGTGGACAGCGCCATCCCCGACACGCTGCTCGCCGCCATCCGCGCCCTGCCCGGCGTGAAGGTCGCCAGCGCCCTGCGCTTCGTGTGAGGCCGGGGGGGCGGTGCGCGGTCTCCACGCGCGCCGCCCCCTCCGCCCTGCGGGCACCTCCCCCGGTGGGGGAGGATCTGATACGGGAGCGCCGCCCGCAAGTTCCTCCCCCTCTGGGGGAGGTGCCCGCAGGGCGGAGGGGGCGGGCCGGGCGCACACCGCCAAGTCTCCTGTCCCGCCATTCACCGGCGACGCCCTTGCCCCCCCTGCCCCAACCGGCTAACCGCCTCGCCATGACGATCCTTGGTCTCCTTCCCGAAGGCCTGCGTGACCGGTTGCCGCCGCAGGCGCAGGCGCTGGCCAGCCTGGTGCGCACGCTCACCGATGTGTGCGGCGGCCAGGGCTATGAACGGGTGGCGCCGCCGTTGATCGAATATGAGGCGAGCCTGGCCAGCGGCAGCAGCCGCGAACGGCTGCGCTTCACCGATCCGGTGAGCCAGATGACGCTGGCACTGCGTTCCGACATCACCGGCCAGGTCGGCCGCATCGCCGTGACGCGGCTGGCCGGGCAGGCGCGGCCGCTGCGGCTGATGTATGCCGGCCAGGTGCTGCGCGTGCGCGGTGACCAATTGTCCCCCGAGCGGGAGCGCACCCAGGCCGGCGCCGAACTGATCGGCAGCGATGGCCCGGCCGCGGCGGCCGAAGTGCTGCAACTGGCGATTGCCGCGCTGCTTGCTGCCGGGGTGACCGGCCTGAGCGTTGACCTGACCATGCCAACGCTGGTGGCCGATCTGGCCGCCGCCGGCTGGCCGCCGGGCCGGGCCAGCCTGGCCGAACTGCAGGCGCTGCTGGATGGCAAGGATGTCGGGGCGCTCAAGGCGCTGGGCGCCGATGCCTATGTGCCGCTGATCGCGGCGGCCGGCCCGGCGCCGGCGGCGATTGCCGCGCTGCGGCAGCTTGATCTGCCCGAGGCCATATTGGCGCGGCTGGATGCCATTGCCGCGCTGGCCGCCGGGCTGGAGGGCGTCACCGTCACGCTCGATCCCACCGAACGGCATGGCTTTGAATATCAGACCTGGCTGGGCTTCTCGCTGTTTGGCGCCGGGCTGGCGGCCGAACTGGGGCGCGGCGGCGCCTATCTGGTGGCCCGCCCGGATGGCAGCGCCGAGCCGGCGATCGGCTTTTCGCTCTATGTCGATGGGCTGGTCGATCTGGGGCTGGGCGTGGAGCCGGCGCGGCGCATCCTGCTGCCGCCGGGCACGCCGGCCGCCACGGCCGCCGCCCTGCGCGCCGACGGCTGGGTGACGGTGGCGGCGCTTGAAGATGCGGCCGATGCGGCGGCCCTGCGGTGCAGCCATGTCTGGCAGGCCGGCGCGGCGGTGCCGGCATGAGCTGGACGCTGACCTTTCGGGTGAACCGCGCCGAGGCGGAAAGCCTGCCCGACCTGTTCGATCTGATGGACGAGCCGCCGACGCTGAACGTGGAGGAGCCGGACCCGGCCCGCCCGGATGATTGGCTGCTGACCGCCTATTATGCCCGCGAGCCGCTGACCATCGAGATCAACGAGCTGGTGGCGCTGTTCCCGTCGGCCGCCGATGTGGTGCTGGCGCCGCTGCCCGAGGAAAACTGGACCGTGCTGTCACAGCGCGGGCTGGAGCCGGTGCGCGCCGGGCGCTTCATCGTCCACACCGCCGATCACGCCGATGCGGTGCGCGCCGGCGACTGGCCGCTGGCGATCGAGGCTGGCCTGGCCTTTGGCACCGGCCAGCATGCCACCACCCATGGCTGCCTGAAGGCCCTGGTGCGGCTGGGGAAATTTCGGCGCTTTGGCCATGTGGCCGATATCGGCACCGGCACCGGCGTGCTGGCCATGGCGGCGCTGCGGCAGCACCGCAACGCCTTTTGCATCGCCAGTGACATTGATCCGATCGCGATTGACGTGGCGCGCGAGAACCAGCGCCGCAACCAGATTGCCGCAGGCACATGCGCCGGGCGCATGGCAACCGTGGTCGCGCCCGGCCTTTCGGCGCGGGCGCTGCGCGCGGCGGCGCCTTATGATCTGGTGCTGGCCAATATACTGGCGCCGCCGCTGATCGCGCTGGCGCGGGATCTTTCGGCGGTGATCGCGCCCGGCGGCATGCTGGTGATGGCGGGGCTGCTCCACCACCAGCAACGCGCCGTGGCCAACGCCTATCGCCGGCACAATCTTGTGCCGGCGGGCGCGGTGGACTGGCGGGCGGAATGGCCCTGCCTCGTCCTGACGAAAAAAGGGTGATTACCCTGTGACTTCCGCCGTTCCGGCGCTGATTACAGCGCGTGGAACAGGCGGGCTTCGACAACGGCCGGGGTCAACATGACACGGCGCTTGCGAAGGGGCAGGGTGCGGACCGGGGCCGTTTCAGCGGCAACCGGCACAGCGCGCACCTGCGGTTCAAATTCAGTCGTCACGACCTTCATTGGTACGCTCCTGTGATTGCGAGCCGGGCCTATTCCCGACTGACAGGAGCCATATACGGCCGCGCCGGTTTGTTTTGCAGTGCAGCAAAAACGGCATCAGCCATGCGCTGAACGCATGGATTACAACCAATCAGGACTCAGTTTCAGCCGCCGCCACCAGCGCCAGCCAGCCCTCCTCGTCCACCACAGCCACGCCAAGCGCCTGCGCCTTGGCCAGCTTTGATCCCGCCCCCGGCCCGGCCACCAGCAGGCTGGTCTTGGCGGAAACACTGCCCGATGTCTTGGCGCCCAGCGCCTCGGCCTGGGCTTCGGCGGCTTCGCGGGTGAATTTCTCCAGCGCGCCGGTGAACACGATGGTCTTGCCCGACAGGCCGGTCTGCTTCACCTCGGGCAGCGGCTGCGGCGTCACTTCGGCGAGGAGGCCGGCCAGCGTCTCGCGGTTGTGCGGTTCGGCGAAGAAATCGATCAGCGCCTGCGCCACCACCGCGCCGATGCCGTTGACCGCGCACAAGCGGTTGACCGCGTCCGGCCCTTGCGCCGCTTCGGCCACCGCCTCGGCCGAACGGAAGGCGCGGGCGAGATCGCGCGCCGTCACCTCCCCCACGTGGCGGATGCCGAGCGCAAACAGGAAGCGATCGAGGCTGACACGGCGGCGCTCGTCGATGGCGGCGAGCAATTTATCGACCGATTTTTCCTTGAAACCGGGCAGCGCCAGCAGCGCCTCGCGGCGCTGGTGCAGGCGGAACAGCGAGACCGGCCCGTCGATCAGCCCGTGGGCGGCAAACAGCTCCAGCCGCTCGGTGCCCAGCCCCTCGATGTCGAAGGCGGTGCGGCTGACGAAGTGGCGCAGCCGCTCGTGCCGCTGCGCCGGGCAGGTGAGGCCGCCGGTGCAGCGCCGCACCGCCTCGTCCGCCTCGCGCACGGCGGCCGAACCGCACACCGGGCAATGATCGGGATAGGAAAAGGCCGCCCCGCGCGCGCCGTCACCGGGCACCACGCCCAAAATCTGCGGGATCACGTCGCCGGCGCGCTGCACGCGAACCCGGTCCCCCACCCGCACGTCCAGCCGGGCGATCTCGTCCTCGTTGTGCAGCGTGGCGTTGGTGACGACGACGCCGCCCACCGTGACCGGCGCCAGCCGTGCCACCGGGGTGAGCGCGCCGGTGCGGCCAACCTGGATATCAATGAAGGTCAGCGTGGTTTCGGCCTGTTCGGCGGGGAATTTGTGCGCCACCGCCCAGCGCGGGGAGCGCGCCACCTGGCCCAGCCGCTCCTGCCAGTCCAGCCGCTCCACCTTGTAGACGACGCCATCGATATCGAACGGCAGTTCGGCGCGGCGGCGCTCCAGATCGGCGGTGAAGGCCAGGCATTCGTCCAGCGTGGCATCGCCCAGCGCCAGCGCGCCGGTGTCGAAGCCCCAGCCGGCGATGGCGGCCATCACGTCGCTTTGCGTCGCGCCGGGCAGCGCGCTCATCTCGCCCCAGCCGTGGACGATGAAGGCCAGCGGCCGGCTGGCGCTGACCGCCGGATCAAGCTGGCGCAGCGAGCCGGCGGCGGCGTTGCGCGGATTGGCGAAAATCTTGCCGCCCTCGGCCGCCTGGCGGGCGTTCAGGTCGGCAAAGCCCTGCTTGCCCATGTAAATCTCGCCGCGCACCTCGGCCACGTCGGGGGCGCCGGCAGGCAGGCCGTGCACCAGCCCGGAAACGGCGGCGAGATTGGCGGTCACCTCCTCCCCCACCGCGCCATCGCCGCGGGTGGCCCCGTGGACCAGCCGGCCGCCCTCGAAGCGCAGCGCGCAGCTGAGCCCGTCAATCTTGGCCTCGGCGCGGAAGCGCACATCCGCATCCTCGGGCAGAGTGAGGAAGCGGCGCACCCGTGCGGCAAATTCATGCGCTTCGCTGTCGCTGAACACATTGTCCAGGCTCAGCATCGGCCGGCTGTGGGCAATCTTGCCAAAGCCGGCGGCGGCCTTCGCACCCACCTTCAGGCTGGGGGAATCGGCACGCACCGCGGCGGGAAAGGCCGCTTCGATGGCGGCGTTGCGCTGCACCAGCGCATCATAATCGGCATCGGAAATCTGCGGCGCATCCTCCTGATAATAGGCGGCGCTGTGGCGGGCGATCAGTTCGGCCAGCCGCGCCAGTTCGGCGGCGGCCTGATCGGGCGTGAGGGCGGCGACGGGCAGATCGGCGGTCATGCGCCTTTCTCTATCAGGCCGGCGCCCGGCCGGCACCCCCTTTGCGCCACGGCGATATTGCGCCATAACGCCCGGCCATGATCCGCGAAGCCACACCCCTGGAACGGCTGTTTGCCGGCAAGCCGCACGGCCGGCTGCTGGTGCTGGGCCGGCCGCCGGAGCGGGTGCCGCTGGCGCTGGAAGGGTGGGAGCGCGTGGCCTGCGTGGCGGCGCGCGATGGGGACATCCGCCCCGGCACGGTGCGCGCCGATCCCCACCACCTGCCGTTTCACGAGGCGCTGTTTGACAAGGCGGTGCTCTCGGCCCCGCTGGTGCAGCCGCGGCTGATGCTGCGCGAATTGTGGCGCGTGCTCAGCCCGGCGGGCCTGGCTGTGCTGATCGTGCGCGCCCGGCGGCCGTGGCATGTGAAGGATATCGGCTGGCTGCGCGAGCCGCTGCAACTGCGGCTGGACGAAGCGATGTTCGAGGTGCTGGACTGGCGGGTGGAAACCCTGCCCGAGCGGCATCATGTCGTGCTGGTGGCCAAGACGGATTGGCAGAAGCCGGTGCTGGTGGGCGCGGCCGATCCGGCGATGGTGCCGCGATTGATCAACTGACTCCTGGTGAATTGATGCTGGACGCAGACGCCCTGGCCGCCGTGGTGAAGCTGGTGCCGTTTTCGGCGCATCTTGGCTTTGAAATCAAGGAAATGGGGCCGCAGCGCGTGGTGGTCCACGCCCTGATCCGCCCGGAATATTGCACCTCGGGCGGCACCGCGCACGGCGGCTTCCTGATGGCGCTGGCCGATTTCACCGGCGCGGTGGGCGCTTTCCAGGTGCTGCCCGACGGCGCGAAGGGCACGACGACGATCGAATCGAAAACCAACATGATGGGCGCGGTTGCCGCCGGCAGCACGCTGGTGGCCACCGCCACGCCGCTGCACGTCGGCCGCCGCACCAGCGTGTGGGTGACCCGTGTGGAAAGCGCCGACGGCAAGCTGGCCAGCGTGACGACGCAGACGCAGATGGTGTTGTGATTGGGGGGGCGGGTGCGCTGCGCTCGCCCCCTCCGCCCTGCGGGCACCTCCCCCAGAGGGGGAGGATCATGTGTGTGCACAAATCAGATCCTCCCCCTCTGGGGGAGGTGCCGAGCGCAGCGAGGCGGAGGGGGGCGCGGGCGCAGAGAAGCGCGCTAAAGGCTGAGCTCCACCGTCACCTGATCCCCCTCCCCCACGGCTTCCTTCTTGCGCACCGCCGCCTTCACCGGCAGCAGCCAGCCGCCGGCCTCCTTTGAGGGGAACAGCGAGGTTTCCCAGGCGGTGCCGCCCAGCCGCACCTTCACATAGACGCTGCCCCATGCCGCACTGCGGCCCGGCGCGCGGGCGCGGATGGCGTCGGCCACCGGGCCGGTGATGGTGAGGAAATGCCAGCTGTTGGCGCTGGGCTTGCCGTCGTCCGCCTTTCCTTTCCAGATCCACAACGGGCCGGTGAACACCCAGCTGCCGCCGCTGGGCAGGTCATGGCCCAGTTCCTCGCGCAGGAAGCGGATCAGTTCGGGATCAAGATCAGGCTCCACGCCGGCCATGATAGCCTATCGCCGCAGCAGGAACACCCCGGTATCGGCCAGCAGATTGGGCCACAGCGATTGTTCCACCCCGGCAGCAAGGCCGGCGGCGCGCTCCACTGTTAGGCCCATCTCGGCGGTCAGCGCCTCGAAATCGGCGATGGTGCAGAAATGGATATTGGGCGTTTCGTGCCAGCTCACCGGCAGGGAGCGGGTGACCGGCATGCGCCCGCCCAGCAACAGGCCCAGCCGCACCCGCCAATGGCCGAAATTGGGGAAAGAGACGACGGCGCGGCGGCCGATGCGCACCAGTTGCGCCAGCACATCGGCCGGGCGCTGCATGGCCTGCAACGTGTTGGAGAGGATCACCACGTCAAAGGCGGCATCGGGATAATCGGCCAGATCGGTATCGGCATCGCCCTGCACCACGGCCAGGCCGCGGCCCACGGCGGCGGCGACCTTGCCGGCATCCAGCTCGATGCCGCGGCCTTCCACGCCCTTGGTGTCGCGCAGCCAGGCGAGCAGGCCGCCATCGCCGCAGCCGATATCCAGCACGCGCGCGCCATCGGGCACGGCGGCGGCCACGGCGGCCAGATCGGATCGCAGCGGGGTTGGGGTCATGCCGCCAGGAACCCGTGGACGACGCGGTTCATCTCCGGCGCATCAAGCAGGAAGGCATCATGGCCGAAGGGGCTTTCCAGTTCCACGAAGCTCACCGGCGCGCCGGCGGCGTTGAGGGCTTTCACGATTCGGCGGCTTTCGGCGGTGGGATAAAGCCAGTCGGAGGTGAAGGAGACGAGGCAGAACCGGCTGCGCGTGGCGGCGAAGGCCCGCGCCAGATTGCCGCCAAACGGCTCGGCCAGATCGAAATAATCCATGGCGCGGGTGATATAGAGATAGGAATTGGCGTCAAACCGCTCGACGAAGCTGAGGCCCTGGTGGCGCAGATAGGATTCCACCTGGAAATCGGCATCAAAGCCGAAGGAGACGCTGTCGCGGTTTTGCAGGCGGCGGCCGAATTTCTCGGTGAGGCCGGCTTCGGACAGATAGGTGATGTGGGCGGCCATGCGCGCCACCGCCAGGCCATCGGCCGGCGGCGCATCGGCGGCATAGGCGCCGCCGCGCCATTTCGGATCGGCCATGATCGCTTGGCGCCCCACTTCGTGAAAGGCGATATTCTGCGCCGAATGGCGGGCGGCGGTGGCGATGGCCACCACCCGTTCAACCCGGTCGGCATGGTTCACCGCCCAGGTGAGCGCCTGCATGCCGCCCATCGATCCGCCGATCACCGCCGCCAGCCGGGCGATGCCGAGATGATCGAGCAGCCGCGCCTGGGCTGCCACCATGTCGGAAATGGTGATCACCGGAAAGCGCATGGCAAAGGGCTGGCCATCGCGCGGATCGATGGAGGTCGGCCCGCTCGATCCCATGCAGCCGCCCAGCACATTGGCGCAGATGATGAAATGCCGGGCCGGGTCCACCGGTTTGCCCGGCCCCACCAGCCGCGTCCACCAGCCCGGCTTGCCGGTGCGCGGGTGGGCGCTGGCGACATATTGATCCAGCGTGAGGGCGTGGCAGATCAGGATGGCATTGCCGGCATCGGCGGCCAGCGTGCCATAGGTTTCATAGGCGATGGTGAGTTCGGGCAGCACGCCGCCACCCGCCAGCGGGAAATCGCCGGCCAGGGTGATGCTGCGGTCAAGGCCGAAACGCTGGTCCATGGGCGCCGCGGTTAGGCAATTGCCGCGCGTCTGTCCATGCCTGCGCCGCCGGCCGGGCGGGCAGCGCAGGCTTCGGGCTTGTGCCGGGGGGCAAAAGCCGCTTCAATCCCGGGCGTTGATACGGGGGGCAGAGGATGGGACGCGGCAATTTGCTGGGCCGGCGGAATTGGCTGGCGGTGTGGCGGGCGATGTGGTTGGCGCTGTGGCTGGGGCTGGCCGGCGGCCCGGCGCTGGCCGGGGAATTCCGCAGCCGCGAACAGCCGCTGAATGTGGCCAGTACCACCGTGTGGGGCCTGCGCGCCATTTCGGTGTGTTGGGAAGACCCCGGCTTTGCCACCGAAAAAGCCTGGGTGCGCCAGGCGGTGGCCACCACGTGGGAGGCGGCATCGGCGATGCGCTTCATCGGCTGGCGCGATGGCTGTGACAGCAGCCAGAAAATCCGCATCCGCATCGCCGATGATCGCCCCAAGGTGACGGCGCTGGGCAGCAGGCTGGCCAATGCCGGCGAGCATATGCTGCTGAATTTCCGCTTTGCCCGGTGGGGGCGGGGCTGCGCCCAGGTGGAGCACCGCGAACAGTGCATCCGCAGCATCGCCATCCATGAATTCGGCCACGCGCTGGGCTTTGCGCACGAACACAATCGGGTGGACGGATTTTGCGAGCAGGATCGCCAGGGCAGCGAGGGCGATCAGATCGTGGGCGTGTGGGATTTGAGCTCGGTGATGAATTATTGCACCGAAATCTGGCAGCCGGTCACGCTCAGCGCCACCGATATCGAAGGCGTGCAGACATTCTACGGGGTGCCGCCGGCCCGCGCCGTCACCCTGCCGGCCGGCAGCTATCGCGGCAGCTGCACCAATGCCGAAGCCAGTTTCGAATTGCTGGTGGCCAGCTGCAAGGCCAAATCCGGCCGCTATTACCGCACCGGCCTGCCCAACTGGCGCGGCTGCACCGCCGGCATCGCCAATCTGGATGGCCGGCTGGGCTGCCCGTCACGCCAGCCGCCGCCGCCGGGCAGCTGGCGCAACAGCTGTGCCGATGCGGTGGTGCAGGGCCGCGTGCTGGCCGCCAGCTGCAAGACGGCGGGCGGCGGCTGGCAGCGCACGCAACTGGCCGATTTTGCCGGCTGCACCAGCGCCATTTCCAACCAGGACGGCGCCCTGCAATGCACGCGCGGCAATCCGCCGGCCGGCAGCTATCGCGGCAGTTGCCGCAACATCAGCCTGGCCGGCACGCTGCTCAGCGCCGAATGCCGCACCGGCAGCGGCCGCACCATCGCCAGCGGCATCAAGCGCAGCGATCTGTGCCAGGGCGATATCCGCAACAGCCGCGGCCAGTTGACCTGCCGCACGCCCTCGCCGCCGCCGCCCGGCAGCTATCGCGCCAGCTGTGCCGATACGTTCGTGGATGGCGATGATCTGGTCGCGGCCTGCCGGGTGGGCGGCAATTTCCAGCCCACCCGGCTGCCCGGTATCGCCCGCTGCACCGGCGGCATCAGCAATGTTGACGGGAAACTGGCCTGCCCGATCTGACGCGCCGCCGCTGGGGGCATGACAAGCGCGCGGCGGCGGCTTATGGCAGCGGCATGACTGATGCTGCCACTTCCGATGCCCCCGCCATGAAGCCGTGGATCGCGGCCATGCATGCCTATGTGCCCGGCAAGGCCAAGGCCGATGGCGTGCCGGTGGTGGCGAAACTTTCGAGCAACGAGAATCCGTGGGGGCCATCCCCGAAAGCCGTGGCGGCGATGCAGGCGGTGCTGGCCGAAGGGCATCGCTATCCCGATCCGGCCTCCACCCAGTTGCGCGCCGCGCTGGGCGCCAAATATGGCGTTGATCCGGCCCATATCATCTGCGGCACCGGCAGCGATGAAATCCTCCACATGATCGCATCGGCCTTTGCCGGGCCGGGGGACGAGATCATCCACGTGCGCCATGGCTTTGCCGTTTATGAAGGCGCGACGCGGCGGGTGGGGGCCACCCCGGTGGTGGTGCCCGATGTGGATTACACCGGCGATGTGGACGCCATCCTGGCCGCGATCACGCCAGCGACGCGGGTGATCTATGTCGCCAATCCCAACAATCCCACCGGCACGCTGCTGCCCGCCGCCGATATCCGCCGGCTGATCACCGGGGTGCCGGCCAGCACGGTGCTGGTGCTGGATTGCGCCTATGCCGAATTCGTGGAGGGCGATTATGAGGACGGGCTGGCGCTGGCGCAGACGCTGCCCAACCTGATCGTCACCCGCACCTTTTCCAAGATCCATGGCCTGGCGGCCCAGCGCATCGGCTGGGCGGTCGCGGCGCTGCCGCTGATCGCCGCGCTTGACCGGGTGCGCGGCCCGTTCAACGTGACCACGACCGGCCAGGCCGGGGCGGTGGCTTCGCTGGCCGATGAGGGCCATATCGCCATGGTGCGCAGCGAGACGATCCGGCTGCGCGGCTGGCTGGCCGGGGAGATTGCCGCCTTGGGCAATGCCGGGCTGCGCGCCATCCCATCGGCCTGCAATTTCATCCTGGTGGAATTTCCCGAAGATGGCCCGGTGACGGCGGCGGCCTGCAACCAGTATCTGCTCGATCATGGCATCATCTGCCGCTATCTGGCGGTGCAGGGGATGCCGCGTGCCTTGCGCATCTCCATCGGCACCGAGGCGGAAACTCGCACCGTGGCCGCTGCCCTGCGCGATTATGTGGAAGGCGCCACCGGAGTACCGGCCTGATGCTGCCCTTTGCCCGCGTGGCGATCATCGGCATGGGCCTGATCGGCTCGTCGCTGGCGCGTGCCGTGCGCGCGGCCATGCCATCGGTGCAACTGGTGGTGAGCGATGCCGATGCGGCCGTGCGCGAGCGCGTGATCCAGCTGGGCCTGGCCGATGATGTCGCCGATGGCGCCGGCGCCGCCGTGGTGGATGCCGATCTGGTGATCCTGTGCGTGCCGGTGGGGGCGATGGCCGCCGTGGCCGCCGAGATCGCCCCGGAATTGAGCCCCGACACGGTGGTGAGCGACGTGGGCAGCGTGAAGGAAAGCGTGGCGCGCGTGCTCGGCGAGGGCCTGCCCGGCGTGCACGTGATCCCGGCGCACCCGGTGGCCGGCACCGAGAAATCCGGGCCGGATGCCGGCTTTGCCAGCCTGTTCAAGGGCCGCTGGTGCATCATCACCCCGCCGCCGCGCGCCGACGCCACCATGGTGGAGCGGCTGGCCGAATTCTGGCGCCGGCTGGGCGCGAAGGTTGATCTGATGGACGCCGCCCACCACGACCGGGTGCTGGCGGTGACCAGCCACCTGCCGCACCTGATCGCCTATTCGATCGTGGGTACCGCCAGCGACCTTGAGGCCGTGACCCGCGGCGAGGTGATCAAATATTCGGCCGGGGGGTTCCGCGATTTCACCCGCATCGCCGCCAGCGATCCGGTGATGTGGCGCGATGTGTTCCTCAACAACCGGGAGGCGGTGCTGGAACTGCTGGGGCGCTTCACCGAGGATCTGGTCGCCCTGCAACGCGCCATCCGCTGGGGCGAGGGCGAGACGCTGGAAGCCCTGTTCACCCGCACCCGCGCCATCCGCCGCAGCATCATCGACGAAGGCCAGGACACCGAAAAGGCCGATTTCGGCCGATAAGGCCTAACGCAGCGCCGGGCAGGCCGGCATTTGGCGGCGGCGGGCGCGGGTGGCAAGATCGGCGGGGATGCCGGAGAGCGCGACCGCGCCGCCGGCGGGCAGTGCGCTTTCCAGCGCCAGGCGCACCGGCGCGCGCAGCCGCCATTCGGCCGGGGCCGGCGTGCCGGCCAGCAGCGCCTGCACCGCCAGCGGGCACACGGTGGTGATGGTGCCGGCCAGCCGCAGCGCCGTGCCCAGCGGCACGATGCTGGCATCCAGTTTCAGCACCTCCCCGCTGGCATCGCGGACGGTGGCCGCCATATCGATCACGCCATCACCGGCCCAGGCGGTGTAATCCGTCAGCCGGCCATGGCCGCGCACCACCAGATCAGCCTCCAGCGCCAGCGCCGCGCCGGTGCCCAGCCGCAGGCCGGTGGCGCCGATCACCAATTGGCCGCGCGGCTGCGGCTGGGCGGGATCGGCCGCCGCGCCGGGCGTGCGTTCGCGCCCATGCAGTTCCAGGCTGGCGGCGGTGAAATCCGGGCCAAAGCCGGCATTGCCGCGGGCACCGGGCAACACCAATGACAGCCGGTCCAGCCGGTTGCCGGCCAGTTTCAGGCTGGCATTGCCGCTGGCCGCCGCCACGCGCGCGGCAAGCGGGCCCAGCGCTGCATCCAGCGCCACGCCCTGGCCCTGAAACACGGTCAATTCCGGGCGCCACGGCCCGCGGTTGAGGCGCAGGCGATCGGCGCGGACGCCCAGCCGCACCGCGCCGTCGTGCCGGCGCTCCACCCCGGTCAGTTCGGCCTCCAGCCGATAGGGAAAGCCGGTGGCCACCGCGC
The DNA here is from genome assembly GCA_027483465.1 of Sphingomonadales bacterium. Classification (GTDB taxonomy): domain Bacteria; phylum Pseudomonadota; class Alphaproteobacteria; order Sphingomonadales; family Sphingomonadaceae; genus Sandarakinorhabdus. The sequence continues at coordinate 46,226 of JAIXUQ010000044.1, read as the reverse complement.
TGCGGCCGGGGAACCAGCGCGCCAGCGTCCCCTCGAAGCCCTCGGCCCAGCCGCGCCAGGCCATGCCATAGGCGGCCAGCCCCAGCAGCAGCGGCAACAGGGTGAGCAGCAGCGGCCAGCGCCTGATCATGATGGGTTCTTCTGCAACAGGTTGATGGCGGCGTGCACGCGCGCCTCCACCTCGGCACGCGGCAGGCCGGGCGGGATCGGCGCCCCCACCACCAGCCGCACGGTGCCGGGATATTTGATGAAGCTTTTCGGCCACACGCTGCCGCTGTTGAGCGCGATCGGCACCACCGGCAGCTTGAGCATCTTGTAGAGGCCGGCAAAACCGGCGGCGAGCGGCGGGGTTTCGCCCACCTCCACCCGCGTGCCTTCCGGGAAGATCACCACCGGCCGGCCCAGCGCCACCGCCGCCTGCGCCTGCCGCATCATTTCGCGCAACATGCCGGCCGAACCGGCGCGATCGACGAAGATGGAGCCATGCCGGGCCGAGGCCAGGCCCCAGATCGGAATGCGGCGCAGTTCCTGCTTCATCACCACCGCCGGCCGATGAAACCACCACAGGGTGAGGATGGCTTCCAGCGCGCTTTCATGTTTCAGCGCAAACAGGTGCGGGCCCGGCGGAATGTCGCCGGCAATCTCGATGCGGATGCCGGTGATCACCCGGCTGGTGAGGCGGAACCAGCCGGCCCAATATTTCGGCCCGACATAGAGCAGCGGCCCCTGCCCCGAAACGAGGCCAAGCAGCAGCGCCAGCGGCACCAGGATCAGCGAACCGCCCAGAAAGGCGATCTGGAACAGGATGGTGCGCAGCAGTGCCACCAATGTGCGGGCCGCGCGCATCAGGCCGCCCCGGCCAGCAGCGCGGCACGGCGCAGCAGATATTTGGAATATTCAAAGGCCAGGCCCGGCGCATGCGGTTCGGATGGCACCGCATCTTGCAGCACCGCGATGCCCGGCGGCAGCACGCGCGCCAGTTCCAGCCGGGCGCGGCGCATGTGGCCGGCGCTGGTGACCAGGCGGATCGAGGTGAATTTGTTGGCCGCCACCCAGCGCGCCGTCTCCTCGGCATTGGAGCGGGTGTCGATGGCTTCATAGCCCAGATCGGTGGTGCCCAGCCGGCGGGTGGCAATGCGATAGGCCGCCGCCAGTTGCCGGCGCGTGGTGTGGCGGCCCACGCCCGAAATCAGCATGCGCCGCGCCGTGCCGCTTTCCACCACCTGCAGGCCGCGCTGGAAGCGGCCGACCCCGCCGGTGAGGACGACAACGCCATCGGTGCGCTCGGCCAGCGGCGCCGCGCCGGGCAGCGCCAGGCTGAACCACAACAGCCCCAGGGTCCAGCCCAGCACCGGGATGGCCAGCGCGCGCGCCGCCCACACCAGCCAGCCGGCGCGGCGGGCGCGGCCCTGCTGCCGCGTGCGGGTGGAGGGCTTGACCGGGCGGACGGCTGGCTTGCGGCTCACATCTCGCCCCGCTGCCGGCGGATGGCAAACCAGCGTTCGCGGTTGGCATTTTGTTCGGCCAGCGATGTGGCAAAGACATGGCCGCCGCTGCCATCGGCAACGAAATAGAGCGCATCGGTGGCGGCGGGATCGAGCACGGCCATCAGGCTTTCGCGCCCCGGATTGGCAATGGGGCCGCGCGGCAGGCCGGGTTTCAGATAGGTGTTGTAGCCGGTGTCGCGATTGAGCTCGGACCGGCGGATGCGGCGGCCCAGCGGGCGCCCCTGGGTGATCGGGTAGATCACCGTGGGATCGGCATCCAGCTTCATGCCGATGCGCAATCGGTTGGAATAGACGCCCGCAATGGTGCGGCGTTCACTGGCCTTGCCGGTTTCCTTCTCGACAATGCTGGCCAGGATCACCGCTTCGGCCGGCGTCTTCACCGCGCTGGCGGCGCTGCGCTTCGGCCAGAGATCGGCCATGGTCTTTTCCATCGCCGCCTGCATGCGCGCCAGCACGGCGGCGCGCGGTTCGCCGGGCTGATACTCATAGGTATCGGGCAGCACGCTGCCTTCCGGCGGCGGCGTGACGGTGCCGGTGAGGCCGGGAATGGCATTCAGCCGCTCGGCCACCAGCACCGACGGCCAGCCTTCGGGGATGGTGACGGCAAAACGCTGCACCTCGCCCGCTTGCAGGGCCGCCAGGATGCTGGCCCAGCCCTGGCCCGGCGCCAGGCGATAGCTGCCGGCCTGCACCGCCGCATCGCCGCCCAGCAGGCGGGCCAGCAGGCGGAAGCGCGCCGCATCGCTGATCAGATTGGCGGTTTCCAGATCATGCGCCACGCGCGCCAGGCTGGCGCCCTTGGCCACGCTGAACGGCTGCGGCCGGCCGGGGCGTTCCCCCCAGCCATACCAGGGGGCCAGCAAGAACAGGCCGGCCGCCACGATGAGGGCCAGGGCAAGGAGGCCGGCGCGGCGCACGGGCGGCCCGGTCAGACGCCGCGCATCACCAGCGTCGCATTGGTGCCGCCAAAGCCGAACGAATTGTTCAGCACAGCGCGGATGCGGCGCTGCTTGGCCACGTGCGGCACCAGATCAACGCCGATGCAACTGTCGGACGGGTTGTCGAGATTGAGCGTGGGCGGGGCCACCTGATCGCGCAGGGCGAGCAGGCAGAAGATCGCCTCCACCGCGCCGGCGCCGCCGAGCAGATGGCCGATCGCCGATTTGGTGGACGACATCGAGACATTGTCGATCGCCGAACCAAACAGCCGCTTGACCGCGCCCAGTTCCAGTTCGTCCCCCATCGGGGTGGAGGTGCCGTGGGCGTTGATATAATCAATGTCGGCCGGGGTGAGGCCGGCGCGCTTCAGCGCCATTTCCATCGAACGGAAGGCGCCCGAGCCTTCGGGGTGCGGCGCCGTCACATGATAGGCATCGCCCGACAGGCCATAGCCGATCACCTCGCCATAGATTTTGGCACCGCGGGCCTTGGCCTTCTCATACTCCTCAAGGCAGACGACGCCGGCGCCTTCGCCCATCACGAAGCCGTCACGATCCTTGTCATAGGGGCGGCTGGCGCGGGTGGGATCATTGTTGAAGGCGGTGGACAGGGCGCGGGCCTGGGCAAAGCCGGCGATGCCCAGCGGGCACAGCGCGCTTTCCGAACCGCCGGCCAGCATCACGTCGGCATCGCCCAGCGCGATCATGCGCGCGGCATCGCCGATGGCATGGGCGCCGGTGGAACAGGCGGTGACGACGGCATGATTGGGGCCCATCAGGCCATATTTGATCGAAACCTGGCCGGAAATGAGGTTGATCAGCCGGCCATGGACGAAATGCGGGGAGACGCGGCGCGGGCCCTTTTCGTGGCAGACGATCGATTCAGACGCGATGCCCGGCAGGCCGCCGATGCCCGACCCGATCGAGCAGCCGGCGCGGAACCGCTCCGCCTCGCTCATGTCGGTCAGGCCGGCATCCTCGATGGCCTGGCCGGCGGCATCGATGCCATAGACGATGAACGGATCAACCTGGCGCTGCACCTTGTAATCGACGCGCTTGTTGGCATCGAAGGTCATGCCGCTGCCGTCGCCGGCCTTCACCTCGCAGGCGATGCGGCAAACCTGGTTCGACGCATCAAAGCGCGTGATCGGGCCGGCGCCCGAACGGGAGGCAAGGATATTGGCCCAGGTGGTTTCCACACTGCCGCCCAGCGGCGTGACCAGGCCCAGACCGGTGACTACGACACGGCGCATATGCGCTCCATTCATGACTTGCCGGCGCTGCCCTGCCCCGGCTGTTCAAACCCCAGATGCAAAATGCGAACGGCCTTTCGCCCGCCAAGGACGAAAGGCCGTTCCGGCAAAGCGCCACGGCCGGGCCGGGCGACCTTTCGCGCTGCGGCAATCAGCCGTTGGCAGCGATGAAATCGATGGCGTCCTTCACGGTGAGGATTTTTTCGGCGGCATCATCGGGGATTTCCACGCCGAATTCTTCCTCGAACGCCATCACCAGTTCCACCGTGTCCAGGCTGTCCGCGCCCAGATCGTCGATGAAGCTGGCGGCTTCGGTCACCTTGTCGGCTTCCACGCCCAGATGCTCCACCACGATCTTCTTCACGCGCTCGGCAACGTCGCTCATTCCTTGTCCCCTTGGGTTGCGGCGCGCTGGCGCCGTTCAGGTTGCCTTGGCGCGATAGCCCGATGGCGATATTGTGGCAAGAGCGCAGCGCCGCGTGCGCGCAGCAATGCGCGCCGACAGGCGCAAGCTCGGCCGGGCTGGCTGCCGGCCTCAGGCCGGCAGAACAGCTTCGACGGCGTGGCTCCGCCACGCAACTTCCTGCCTCTTCCTTGCCAGCCCCAGCAGACTCGGCGGCTTTGCCGCCGGCTGCGCCCGCCGGGCACAAATTTCCAAGCGCGCAGCCCCTTTCGCCTCCCTGCGGTCGGCACCTCCCCTGGTGGGGGAGGATCAAGGGGGCGTGGCCCGGCCGGGCTTGCGCCTGTCGGTGCCCAGCGCTGCGCGCTGGTCACACGCGGCGCTACGCCAGATACATCCCGCCATTGATGTGCAGCGTCTGCCCGGTGACGTAACTCGCCTCCTTCGACGCCAGATACACCACGCCCGCCGCGATATCCTCGCCCGCGCCCAGCCGGCCGGCCGGGATGCGCGCGGTGAGCGCCGTCTTCTGGGCTTCGGGCAGCGCATCGGTCATCGCCGAAACGATGAAGCCGGGCGCCACGGCGTTGACGGTGATGGCGCGCGAGGCCAGTTCCTGGGCCAGCGCCTTGGTCATGCCGATCAGGCCGGCCTTGGAGGCGGCATAATTGGCCTGGCCGGGGTTGCCGGTGGCGCCGACCACGCTGGTGATGGCGATCAGCCGGCCAAAGCGCTGCTTCATCATCGGCTTGGCGGCGGCGCGATAGAGGCGGAAGGTGGCTTCGAGGTTGATGCGGATCACGTCCGCCCACTCCTCGTCCTTCATCCGCATGGCCAGATTGTCGCGCGTGATGCCGGCGTTGGCCACCAGGATATCCAGCCGGCCGCCCAGCGCCTCGACGGCCTGCGGCACCAGCGCGTCAACCGCCGCGCTGTCGGACAGATTGCAGGGCAGGATCACGGCATCAGGGCCGCAATCAGCCGCGACCGCGGCCAGCGCCTCGGCCCGGGTGCCCGACAGCGCCACCCGCGCGCCGCGCGCCGCCAGCGCCCGGGCAATGGCGCTGCCGATGCCGCCGGATGCGCCGGTGACCAGCGCCGTCATGCCAGACAGATCAAACATGCTTGGGCCTCCTTCAGGCGATGGCTTTGGCGATGGCCTCGACACCGCTCATGTCGGATGCGGTGAGCGTGGGCACATCGGGCGTGATGCGGCGGATCATCGGGCCCAGCACCTTGCCGCCCAATTCGATGAATTGTTCCACGCCCAGCCCGGCCATGGTCAGCACGGATTCGCGCCAGCGCACGGTGCCGCACACCTGCTCCACCAGCAGGGTGCGGATGGTGGCGACATCGCTGACCGGCGCGGCGGTGACATTGGCGACCAGCGGCACGGTGGGGGCGGCAAAGGGCGCGGCGGCCAGCGCTATGGCCATGGCATCGGCGGCCGGCTGCATCAGCGGGCAATGGAAAGGCGCCGAAACCGGCAGCAGCACCGAATGGCGGGCGCCCTTGGCCTTGGCGAGGTTCATGGCGCGGGCCACCGCCTCGACATGGCCGGACACCACGACCTGGCCATTGGCATTGTCGTTGGCGGCGGCGCACACCTGCCCCCCATTCTGAGGGTCACCGGCTGCTTCGGCGGCGATCGCCTGCACGGTTTCGAAATCCAGGCCCAGCAGCGCGGCCATGGCGCCCACGCCCGGCGGCACCGCGGCCTGCATCGCCTCCCCGCGCAGCCGCAGGAGGCGCGCGGTGTCGGCCAGGCTGAGGGCACCGGCGGCGCATAGGGCGGTATATTCGCCCAGGCTGTGGCCGGCGACAAAGGCCGCCTTGTCGGCCAGGCGCACGCCGGCTTCCTGTTCGAGCACGCGCAGCGCGGCGATGCCGACGGCCATGATCGCCGGCTGGGCATTGGCGGTGAGGGTGAGTTCATCCTCCGGCCCGTCCCACATCAGGCGCGACAGATGCTGGCCCAGCGCCTCGTCCACCTCCTGAAACACGGCGCGGGCGGCCGGGCTGGCATCGGCCAGGCCCCTGCCCATGCCCACCGACTGGCTGCCCTGGCCGGGAAAAATGACAGCGCGAATGGTCCCTCTCCTTTGCTGTGCCTGATTGGCTGTGGGATTAGGCGCTTCACCGCGGGGGCGCAACTGCCGGCAGCCTTGGGGCCATTTGCCCCGTTGCATGGGCCACACTTTGCTATATGGGCTCGCCTTCGCGCCTGGGGAGGGGCAGGAACTCGCGGCAGCGGCTTCCGGTCCGGCCTTGTGGCCAGAACGCAAAGCAACGCAACAAGATTGCCAAAGCGCAAGATTGCCAAGCCGAGGAGTGCCAATGTCGATCAACGCCCGCCTGCTGACTGGCCTGCTGTTCACCGGCAGCCTGATTGCCACCGCCGCTCCGGCCGCCGCCGCCGTTTCGCCGGCCGTGGGCAAGGCGCTGAACGCCGCCGCCGCCGCCGCCAAGTCACGCAACGCCAGCGGGGTTGCCGCCGCCATCGCCCAGGCCCAGGCCGCCGCCAGCACCGCCGAGGAAAAGCAGAAGACCGCCGAAATGGCCGGCTTTGCCTTCACCGCCGTGGGCCAATATGGCCAGGCCGCCGCCGCGCTGGAGCAGATCGGCGCCCCCTGCGGCCAGTTGGGCCCGCTCTATTACCGCGCCGGCCAGCTGGACAAGGCGGTGGCCATCGCCAAGGGCTGCGCCGGTGAATCGAGCCAGATCCTGGTGGCGCAGGCGATGTCGCGCCAGGGCAACCACAAGGGCGCCGTGGCCGCCTACAACAAGCTGATCGCCAGCAATGGCGCCAAGCCGGTCTATCTGGAAAATCTGGCCGGCGCCCAGTTCAAGGCGGGTGACAAGGCCGGTTATCTGGCCACCACCACCCGGCTGATCAAGGCCGACCCGTCGCCCAACCGCTGGAAGGTGCTGCTCACCGAGCTGCAGGGCCACAACATGCGCAGCGAAGCCAAGCTGGCGCTCTATCACCTGATGCAGACCACCGGCACCATCAGCCGCCCGCAGGATTACACCGAATTCGCCAAGCTGGCGCTGATCAACGGCCAGGCCGCGGTGGCGCAGGCGGCGCTGGCCAAGGCCGGCGGCGGCGGCGACACCATGAGCCAGAAGCTGGCGGCCGCCGCTTCGGCCGGCGTTGCCAAGGAAGCCGCCGAGGCGGTGAAGCTTTCGGCCGCGCCCACCACCGCGTTCAAGGGCGGCAACGCCTATCTGGGCCTCAACGAATATGCCAAGGCGGTTGCCGCCTATGACAAGGCGATCGCCGCCAACGGCGCCGATGCCGATTTCGCCCGCACCTTCAAGGGCATCGCCGCGACCAAGGGCGGCCAGCGCGCCGTGGCCGTCGCCGCCTTTGCCCAGGTGAGCGAGAAGAGCGGCATGAAGGACATCGCCAGCCTGTGGAGCCTCTACGCCAGCACGCGCTGAGGCGTTCGCAAGACGAAAAAAGGGCCGCCGTGGGATGCCACGGCGGCCTTTTTTTGGCTGGCGCCGGCCTTATTCGCCGGCCGGCCGCGATTGCAGCTGGAGATAATTGGCCAGGCCCATCTGGCTGATCATCGTCTGCTGGGTTTCGATGAAATCGACATGCTCCTCCTCGGCGGCGAGGATTTCGGCGAACAGATCACGGCTGACGAAATCGCGCACGCTCTCGCAATGGGGGATGGCCTCCTTCAACAGGGCGATGGCCTCATGCTCCAGTTCGAGATCGGCCGCGAGCACCTCCTCCACCGTCTCGCCGATGCGCAGCCGGTTGAGCGCCTGCATGCCGGGCAGGCCATCAAGGAAGAAGATGCGCTCCATCAGCTTGTCGGCATGCTTCATCTCGTCGATGGATTCGTGCCGCTCATAATCCGCCAGCCGCTTGATCCCCAGATTGTCGAGCAGCCGGTAATGCAGCCAATATTGGTTCACCGCCGTCAGCTCACCCTTGAGCACGGCATTGAGATATTCGATCACCTTGGCATCGCCACGCATGGCACCATCTCCTGAGTTGATGGCGCAACAGTGCCGGAGCAATTGATCCCGGTCAAGAAAAAGGCTGTTTTTTCTGATACTTACAACTGCAACGCACTTGCAGTATCAGCTGCACGCGTGTGCGCTCGCCACCACTTCGCGGGCAAAGTGCAGGCACTGGCCGCATTTGGGCTTGCAGCCCAGTTGGGCAAAGGCCGCCTTGGGGCAGGATTTCCCGGCGGCGCGCGCCGCCTCGCGCACATCGCGTTCCTTCAGCGCATTGCACACACAGACGAACACGGAGGACCCTCGACTCAGCATGGGTTGCTGTTGCGAGACGTTATCAACCAATCCGGCCGCTAATGCAAGTGGTTCGCAGTATCCGCTCTGCTCACCGCCGGCCGAACAATTTCTCGATATCGGTCTTGGCCAGGCGCACCCAGGTGGGGCGGCCGTGGTTGCATTGGCCGCTGTGCGGCGTCACCTCCATCTCGCGCAGCAGGGCGTTCATTTCGGCGATCGACAGGCTGCGCCCGGCGCGCACGCTGCCGTGGCAGGCCATGGTGGCGGCCACGGCATCGAGTTTTTCCTTCAGCGTGAGCGCCTTGCCGAAGGCGGCCAGATCATCGGCCAGATCGGTGATCAGCCCCTTCACATCGCAGCCGCCCAGCAGCGCCGGCGTGGCGCGCACCAGCACGGCGGCCGGGCCAAAGGCCTCCACCTCCAGGCCCAGTTCGGCCAGTTCATCGGTGCGCTCGGCGATGCGGGCGGCGGCGATCTCGTCAAGCTCGATCACCTCGGGCACCAGCAGCGCCTGCGCCGCCACCCGGCCGCCAGCCAGGGCGCGGTTCATGCGTTCCAGCGTGAGCCGTTCGTGGGCGGCGTGCTGATCGACGATCACCAGCGCATCATCGGTTTCGGCGATGATGTAGGTGGCGGCCACCTGCCCGCGCGCTGCCCCCAGCGGAAAGCGGCTGGCCGGCGGCGGGGCTGCGGTTTGGGCTGCGGTTTGGGCAGCGGGTGCGAAGGCGGGGGCAAAATCGGGCGCGGCGGCATCAAACAGCCGGCGCGGTTCGGCCAGCACGGCGGCCGGGGCCAGATCGGCTGGCGGCGCCGCCGGCCACAGCGGCGCCGGTTCGGCGACGAAGGCGGCCAGGGCGGCATCGGCCACGCTGGTGGCGGCGCGGTGGCCGGCGGCATCCAGTGCCCGGCGCACGCCCGACACGATCAGCCCGCGCACCAGGCCGGCATCGCGGAAGCGCACCTCGGTCTTGGCCGGGTGGACGTTCACATCGACGAACTCGCCGGGCACATCCAGAAACAGCGCCACCACCGGGTGGCGATCACGCGCCAGCAGATCCTGATAGGCGCCGCGCAGGGCGCCCAGCAACAGCCGGTCACGCACCGGGCGGCGGCCGACGAACAGATATTGGTGATCGGCCACGCCGCGGTTGTAGGTGGGCAGGCCGGCCAGCCCGCTCAGGTGCAGGCCGTCGCGCGCCAGATCGACCGCCACGGCGTTGTCGGCAAAATCCCGGCCGATGATCGCCGCCAGCCGCGCCAGCAGGGAGGCCGGCGTGGCATCGGGCAGCGGCGGCAGGTTGATGATGCGCCGGCCTTCGGATTCCAGGCTGAAGCCCACATCGGGATTGGCCATCGCCAGCCGGCGGACATGATCAAGGCAGGCAGCCAGTTCGGCGCGCGGCGATTTCAGGAATTTGCGCCGCGCCGGCACCTGGGCGAACAGGCCCTCCACCCTGACCAGCGTGCCGGGGGCGGCGGCGGCCGGGCCATCCTGGGCGATGCGGCCATTGTCCACCACCAACCGCCAGCCCTCGTGCCCGGCGGCGCGGCTGGTGAGCGACAGGGTGGCGACCGAGGCGATCGAGGGCAGCGCCTCGCCGCGAAAGCCCATGGTGGCAATCGCTTCCAGATCATCATCGGGCAATTTCGAGGTGGCGTGCCGCTCGATGGCGAGGCGCAACTGGTCGGGCGCCATGCCATGGCCATCATCGGCCACCTCCAGCCCGTCGATGCCGCCATTGGCGAGGCGGATGGCGATGCGGGTGGCGCCGGCATCAAGCGCATTTTCCACCAGTTCCTTGGCGGCGCTGGCCGGCCGCTCCACCACCTCGCCGGCGGCGATGCGGTTGATCAGCGTTTCGGGCAGGCGGCGGATCGGCACGCACCTGTTTTAGGGGCTGGCCAGCCGATTGTCAGCCTCGGCAGGGGCCGAAATGGCCATTCCACCTTGCAAAAATGCCAGAGCCAAGCCTATTGCGGCCCATTCGTCGCGCCCGTTCGCGAATCCCTTTCCCATGCCCTGATGGTCATTGCCCCATGTCACCTTTTTCCAAGATGTTTTCCTTCCTGGCCCAGGATATGGCCATCGATCTGGGCACCGCCAACACGCTGGTCTATGTGCGCGGGCGCGGCATCGTGCTGAACGAACCCAGCGTGGTCGCCATCGAGACGATCCGCGGCAACAAGATCGTGAAAGCGGTGGGCAACGAGGCCAAGGTGATGATGGGCCGCACGCCGGGCAATGTCGAATGCATCCGGCCCCTGCGCGATGGCGTGATTGCCGACATTGATGTCGCCGAACAGATGATCAAGCATTTCATCAAGAAGGTGCAGTCCAGCCGCTTTGGCCGCTATCCGGAAATCGTCATCTGCGTGCCATCGGGCAGCACCAGCGTGGAAAAGCGCGCCATCCGCGATGCCGCCAACAATGCCGGGGCGACCCAGGTCTATCTGATCGAGGAGCCGATGGCCGCCGCGATCGGCGCCGGCATGCCGGTGACCGAACCGATCGGTTCGATGGTGGTGGACATCGGCGGCGGCACCACCGAAGTCGCCGTGCTGTCTTTGAAGGGTCTGGCCTATACCACCAGCGTGCGCGTGGGTGGGGACAAGATGGACGAAGCCATCATCAACTATGTGCGCCGCAACCACAACATGCTGATCGGCGAAGCCACTGCCGAGCGCATCAAGAAGGAGATCGGCACGGCGCGCAAGCCGGCCGACGGCGTGGGCGAGACGATTTTCGTGAAGGGCCGCGACCTGATGAACGGCGTGCCCAACGAAATCCAGATCAACCAGGCCCAGGTGGCCGAGGCGCTGGCCGAACCGGTGGCGACCATCGTGGAGGGCGTGCGCGCCGCGCTGGAAAACACCCAGCCCGAACTGGCCGCCGACATCGTGGACCAGGGCATCGTGCTGACCGGCGGCGGCGCCCTGCTGCGCGATCTGGACGTGGTGCTGCGCGAGGCCACCGGCCTGCCGGTGAGCGTGGCCGACGAGCCCTTGACCTGCGTAGCCATCGGCACCGGGCGCGCCCTGGAAGATCCGATGTATCGCGGTGTGCTGATCACCGCCTGAGGCCCCCTGCCCGGAGTTTCGGCACGTGCTGGACTGGAGCCAATCGCAGCGCCGCCCCACCGCCATCCGGCGGGAGCAGAATCTTGCGCTGGTTTCGGCGGTGGTTTCGGGTGCGGTGGTGGCGGGCAGCCTGATCCTGCTGCTGGTGGCGCGGGTGAACCCGGAAACCGGCGCCGGGCTGCGCGCGGTGGCCGCCGATGTGGTGGTGCCGGTGTGGGATGTGGTGCGCGCGCCGTTTGACGGAGCCGCGCGGCTGGCGGGCGATGCCGGCGATTATTTCGGCGCTGTCAGCCGGGCTGATGCGCTGGCGGCCGAGCTTGACACCGCCAATGCCCGGCTGCGCGCCACCCGCACCGCCATGCGCGAACTGGCGCAACTGAAGCGGTTGCTGGCGGTGCGCGAGCCCAGCCGCCAGGTGGTGGTGACCACCCGCATCGCCGCGGCCACCGCCGGCAGCCTGGTGCGCAGCGCCATGCTGGCCGCCGGCACGCGCGACGGGGTGACGCGCGATCTGCCGGTGATCGCTGCCGATGGCCTGATCGGCCGCACCATCGAGGCCGGCGAGCGTTCGGCACGGGTGCTGCTGTTGACCGATGTGCAGAGCCGGGTGCCGGTGATCGTCGAACGCACCGGCCAGGCCGGGCTGGCCGCCGGCCAGGGCCTGCCCACGCTGCTGCTGATCGATCGCGTGGGCGCCGATGTGCCGTTGCTGGCCGGGGACCGGATTGTCACCTCCGGCGATGGCGGCGTGTTTCCGCCCGGCATCCCGGTGGGCGTGATCATCGATCCGCGCGGCGCCCAACCGCTGATCCGGCTGGCCGCCAGCCCGCTGGGCGCCGGTTATGTGAACGTGGAGCGGGCCTGGCTGCCGATCCCCGATGATGCGCCCAAGGGCCCGGTGTTTGATGCGCCAGTGCCGGTGGAGGCCCGCCGCCGTGGCGCGCCGCCGCCGCGCCTGCGCGATGCGCCGCCGCCGCCGGTTGCAACGCCGGTCATGCCCGCCCCAGCGCCATCCCCGGCCCCATCCCCGGCCCCATCCCCGGCCCAACGTGCGGCCCAACCCCCGGCACGGCCATCGCCATGATCGCGCCGCCGCCGCCCCCGGCCCTGCTGATGACCCCGGATGAACGCCGGCGCTGGCTGCTCAGCCTGTGGCGCTATGCGGTGCCGGCGCTGCTGTGTGCGCTGCTGGCGGCGCTGATGCTGGCGCCGCTGCCGCTGCCGGTGCCGGCCATGCCCAACCTCGCGCTGATGGGGGTGCTGGCCTGGGCGATGCTGCAACCCGGCCTGATGCCGCCGTGGCTGGGCTTCGTGATCGGCGTGCTGGCCGATCTGCTCTCGGGCGTGCCGCTGGGGGTGAATGCCACGCTGTTTGCCGTGGCCGCCGGCTCCATCCGCCTGGTCGATGCGGTGCTGGTGGACCGGGATCACCGCTTTGATTGGCTGGCGGTGGGCCTGATGGTGCTGGCCTGCACGCTGGCCGCCGGCCCGCTGATGGCGCTGGCGGGGCGGCCGGTGCCGGTGCTGCCGCTGTTGTGGCAGGTGCTGACCAGCCTGATCGCCTGGCCGCTGCTGCTGCGCGCCTGTGTGGCGGTGCAGCGCCATCTGGCGCGCACGGCGCCGCGTTGGTCCCATGGATGATCCCGTCCGCCGGGCCAGTTTCACCCGCCGCGCGCTGTTGCTGGGCGCCGGCATGGCCGGCACCGGCGCGCTGCTGGCCGGGCGCATGGCCTGGCTTTCCCTGTTCCATGGCGACGAATATCGGCTGAAGGCCGAAGGCAACCGCGTGCAGAACCGGCTGGTGCCGCCGCGCCGGGGCTGGATCGTCGATCGCCACGGCAAGCCGATCGCGCTGAACCGGCCGGATTACCGGCTGGAACTGCGCCCGGCCGATCTGTTCGATGCCGGCACCGATCTCAACACCACGCTGATCGCCATCCGCCAGGTGATCGACATCAGCCCCGATGATGAACTGCGCATCCGCGACGATGTCGCCTCCCAGCCGCGCTTCATGCCGGTGGTGGTGCGCAGCAACCTCAGCTGGCCGGAGTTTTCCGCCTGCAACGTGCGGCTGGCCACCGTGCCGGGCGTGGCGGCGGTGCAGAGCTTTTCCCGCCATTATCCCGAGGCTGATCGTTTTGCCCATCTGATCGGCTATGTCGGCGCGCCCACGCCCGAACAATATCGCGCCGAGCGGGACCCGCTGCTGATCTATCCGGGTTTCCGCATCGGCAAGGATGGCATCGAACGCCATGAAGACCGGCGGCTGCGCGGCGAGGCCGGCGCGGCGCGCGTGGAGGTGACGGCGCGCGGCGAACTGGTGCGCGAACTGGGCACCCGGGCTGACCGGCCCGGCGACACGCTGAAGCTGACCATCGATCGCGAACTGCAAAGCTATGCCGCCCGCCGCCTGGCCGACAACAGCGCCAGCGTGATCGTGATGGACTGCCAGAGCGGCGACATCCTCGCCATGGTCTCGATGCCGGCCTATGATCCCAACATCTTTTCCACCCGCGTGCCGGCGCGGCTGTGGAACGCCCTGCAAAAGGATGACCACACGCCGCTGCTCAACAAGAGCGCGATGGGCCTCTATCCGCCCGGCTCCACCTTCAAGATGGTGACAACGCTGGCCGCGCTGGAAGCCGGGGTTGATCCCGATGAAGCCGTGCTGTGCACCGGTGCCTACCGGCTGGGCAACAACACCTGGCATTGCCACGCCCGGCGCGGCCATGGCGGGGTGAACATGCACCGCGCCCTGCCGCTCAGTTGCGACACCTATTTCTATGCCATGGGCCGGCGCGTGGGCGTGGATGCCATCGCCGCCATGGCCCGGCGGCTGGGGCTGGGCCAGGAGTTTCCGCTGCCCATCCCCGGCCAGGCCGGCGGCATCGTGCCCGACAAGGCGTGGAAACAGCGCCGCTATGGCCCCGATCCGAAAAAGGCCAATTGGCGCGAGGGCGAAACCCTGAATGCCGCGATCGGCCAAGGCTATCTGATCGCCAATCCGCTGCAACTGGCGGTGATGACCGCGCGGCTGGCCAGCGGCCGCGCGGTGATGCCGCGCCTGATCGCCGATGGGCCGGCGCCGGACTATCCCTCGCTCGGCATCCCCGAAGCGCATCTGGCGCTGGTACGGCAGGGCATGGTGGATGTGGTGAACGCCGGCTATGGCACCGCGCCGGCGGCGCGCAGCAGCGTGCCCGATGTGCTGATCGCCGGCAAGACCGGCACCGCCCAGGTGCGGCGCATCTCCATGGCCGAACGCCGGCGCGGCGTACTCCGCAACGAGGCGCTGCCGTGGAAACAGCGTGACCATGCGCTGTTCGTGGCCTTTGCCCCGGCCGATGCGCCGCGCTATGCCGCATCGGTGATCATCGAACATGGCATTGCCGGCGGCCGCTATGCCGCGCCGATCGCGCGCGATGTGCTCACCTATCTGTTCGAACCGGAACGGGCGCTGGCGGTGCTGCCGGCGGTGGAGGCCGATGCCGCCGAACGCCGCGCCGCCAATGAACGCATCGAGACGGCGGCCAGCATCGCCGAGGAAAACCGCCGCCTGATGCCCAGCTGGCTGAAGATCGACGTGCAGCCCCCGGTGTTTGAGGTGGCCGATCCCGACGCGCCGCTGCCGCCGCGCGAACCGGAATGAGGGCGAGATGGACCTGCTGAACGGCCCCTGGCGCCGCGAACTGGCCCGCCTGCCCTGGGGCGTGGTGCTGCTGCTGGCGGCCATCGCCGGCTTTGGCGTGCTGGTGCTCTATTCGGCCGGCGGCGGCTCGCTTGATCCCTGGGCGCTCAAGCACGGGGTGCGCTTTGCCATCCTGCTGCTGGGCGCGCTGGCGCTGGCCATGCTGCCGCCGGAACGCTGGCTGGCCTGGGCCTGGCCGATCTATTTCACCCTGCTGCTGGCGCTGGTCGGGGTGGAACTGGTGGGCGCCGTCAAAGGCGGCAGCCAGCGCTGGCTCAATCTGGGCTTCATGGAATTCCAGCCATCGGAAATGATGAAGCTGGCCATCATCCTCGCCATGGCCCGTTATTTCCAATATGTGCCAAAGGGCTATGAAAGCCGCCCGGACGTGCTGATCCCGGCGCTGGCCATCATCGCCATGCCGGTGGGGCTGGTGATGCTGCAACCCGATCTGGGCACCGCCCTGTCCATCCTGTTTGGCGGGGTGGCGGTGATGTTCCTAGCCGGCGTGCGCCTGTGGCTGTTCGGCGCCGCGGTGGCCGGCGTGGGCGCCCTGCTGCCGGTGGCGTGGAACCTGCTGCACGATTACCAGCGCAAGCGGGTGCTGATCTTCCTCGATCCCGAAAGCGATCCGCGCGGCGCCGGCTATCACATCACTCAAAGCAAGATCGCCATCGGTTCGGGCGGGCTTTCCGGCAAGGGTTTCCTGCAGGGCACCCAGAGCCACCTGGATTATCTGCCCGAACTCCACACCGATTTCGCCTTTGCCACCATGGCCGAGGAATGGGGCCTGATGGGCGGCCTGTTCGTGATCGGGCTTTATGGCCTGGTGCTGGCCTGGGGCATCCGCACCGCGGTGAACGCCGGCACCCAGTTCCAGCGGCTGATGGCACTGGGCCTGATGGCCACCCTGTTTTTCTATCTGGCGATCAACATGATGATGGTGATGGGCCTGGCCCCGGTGGTGGGCATCCCGCTGCCGCTGATCAGCTGGGGCGGCAGCTCGATGATGACGGTGATGATCCTGCTGGGCCTGGTGATGGGCGTCGCCCGCGCCAATCGGCAAAACCCGGATTGAAGGCCGGAATCGACTCCCTGCAAAAAGGCGGTTTACAACCCCGCCCACCCTTGTTAAAGGCGCGCTCCCGACGGCGGCACCCCCGCCGATCCGGCGCCTGCAACGGCGCAGTGGACGCATAGCTCAGTCGGTAGAGCAGCTGACTCTTAATCAGCGGGTCCTAGGTTCGAGCCCTAGTGCGTCCACCACATTCTAAACATTGAAGAATTTGGCATTTGATTGCGAGCGCAATGCGCGAGCAAAACAGCTTCCAGTAAGCACATAGTAAGCACCGGGCCAAGGTTCCACCTACCACATGCGAGACGTCAGCCAGATTGATCGACGCGGTCGTCTGAGCCCCGACCAAATCCGCACGTCACTCTCGGTTGCTTTTCACCTGCTGTCCGACACAAGCCTGTGTCCGGGCAACGGCGAGAAAACTCTGGGGTTCAATCGACACCGTCGACCGGAATCCCCCGCGGATAGAAGAACCTGATTATCGTGCATTCCCGCTGCCGCAGCATCAAACCGTCGATGCCTGAACCAAGATCCCACAAGAAGCGGCTGCCGTCCTCAAGCGCAGCCATGATCCGGCGGTCGTGCAGACGCCCCCCACGCCGCCGAGAGATGAAGTCCGGATAAAACCGTATGTCATCGAGCGACCGTTGCTGCAGCAATCTGGCCAAGGTCGAAGCCTGGACCTCATTGCTTGCAAAGCCATGTTCCAGGCTTTCAGCATCGAAGCATTGAAGGGAAACACGGGTTAGATTGATTCGTGCCGATTTCAGTTCACTCAGAAAATCCGCCAGTGCGCCGCATGACTGCAGATTGCCGGCGGCGTATGGGTCAACGATATCAAGCCGCACTGGACCAACTTGCTGCAAGGCATCGACAAATGATTGCAGCGGTGGGGCGTCACCGGGCTTCTTCACGCGCCGCAGCGGCATGCTATGAACTGGCATAGCTACTGCTGGCCCTTCTGTTGTAGGGACTGGCTGCGGGGGAGCCTCGTCTGCTTTAGTACCGCTGCCAACGTCTTGGACGTCGGTCAGCACGTCATCTAGCAGTTCAAAAGCATCGTTCTCGGCTTCGGGCGCAATGAGCAACCCCTCAGCCAGTTGGCGCTTTCGGCTCAGAAGACCATCCAATTTCACGTCGAAGCTTACATCGCCGAGTGTGGGGTGCCGGGCGATAGGCAGCCACACCGTAACATCGCGATGCTGACCGATACGGTAGACACGATCGGTGGCCTGATCCTCCACGGCCGGGTTCCACCAGCGGCTTAGATGAATGACGTGGTTCGCGGCCGTGATGGTCAAACCAACCCCACCAGCGCGCGGCGAAAGGATCATTACGTCAAAGCCGGGCGGACCAGCCTGGAACCCGTCGACAAGGCGCTGCCGCGCCTCGCCGGCTACTTCGCCCGAAATGGACGCCACCGGCCGCTCCAACCGATAACGCCTGCGCAATTCCGTGGCCAATAGCGGCTGAAGCGCCAATGCCTCACAGAAAATCAGCGCTTTCTCGCCGCGAGCCGAGATCTCATCCAGAATACGGAAGGTTGCCAGCAGGCGAGCTGAATCGCGAGCAAAAACCGGCCCTGGCGCGGGTAGCGCTGGCACCAACGAAAGCGAGCGCAGCCGCCCGAGCGTTTCCAGCACTTGCCCGCGATCGGCGCCTGCCGCCCGCGCCGCCAAGGCCCTTTGAACGGCTATACCATAGGCTTGCGCCTGCACCTGCGGCATGGTTTCAGCCACCAACTTCACGGTCTTGCGCGGCAGGCCTTCAACATGGTCGTTCTTCATTCTGCGCAGCATGAAGGCCGGTTGGCCATCAGCCCCGCCGGTCAACCGAGCGCCCAATGCCCGCACTCCGTCGGCATCGGCGTTTCCGTACAGCGCTTCGAAATCCTTGGAGGTACCCAGCCAGCCTGGATATACGACATCGCTGATTGACCACACATCGTGCAGCCGGTTTTCTACTGGGGTGCCGGTCATGGCGATCTCTAGTCGGGCGCGCAACGTCTGTGCGGCGCGGGTTACCTGCGCGGCCGGGTTCTTGAGTTTTTGCGCCTCGTCAAAGGCAATTGCAGCAAAGCCAATTCGCGCCAGACTCAAGTGATAGTCGCGCATAGTTTCATAAGTGGTCAATACCACTCCGGCCACCTGCAATCGCTGCAAATCGATGCCCGCGCGACCTGTTGCAATATCGGTATGCCGTCCATCGCGAATGGCAGCCAGAGCAGCGCCCTGCGCGCGCTCTATCGTGCCCAATGCTCCTGGCGCAAGATGCCGGCGAATTTCGGCGGCCCAGTTGTCAAGCAGGCCGGTGGGCGCCACTATCAACAACGGATCGCTTACGCCCTGTTCGCGCAGCCAGCAGAAAAATGCCAAGACCTGCAATGTCTTGCCCAAACCCATGTCGTCGGCCAGCAACACACCCGGTCGTCGCTGGCGCCACGCACTCACCAACCAGTCGAAGCCTGTACGCTGATGCGGCTTCAGCGTTGTCGCCAGCCCAGTTGGCAGCGGCGGCGGTGAGGCCAGTGTTTTGGGTGGCGCAATCAAGGGCGCGTAAGTTAGCGACTCGAGATTGGGCAAAGTCTGCAAGAAATATCGTTCCTGCACCGCGGTCGGCGGTGGCCTCGCCAGATCATCCGCACTCACTGCCGCCGCTTCGGCTACCGCTACTAGTCCGGCCAGCGCTTCGCGCGTAGCCGGGCTGGCCGGCAGGCGATGGCCGCTATAATCGATGCTAGCCTCGCCCGCCGCGATCGCCGCCTCGACTCGCGCCAGGAGCGCGGCAGCGTCTTGCGGCGGCACATCAATTTGCTTGGCCTCGTCGCCGAGGGCCAAGCCGAAGCTCTCCGGCAGCCAGCTTTCAGGCTTGGGCTTGATCCACGGCAAAACCGGCTGTTTCCAGACGTCCAGCCCAGTGATGCGCTGCGAGTATTGCGTAGTCTCGATGAACAAGGTTTCGGGATCGCTGCCCGCCACGGCTTCGGCGATGACAGCGCGCGGGGTCACGGCAAAACGCTTTCGCTCTGCCGCGGGGGCCCGCTGCTTTTCGCCTACCACTGCCAGCGCATCGGCCAGCCCGGCATCCAGAAACAGCAGCAGCCCGCCCCGCAGCAGATAGCTGCGGCGCTGCCCGGCCGCCTGGCGGAAAGCTGCGGCAAAGGCCTGCTGGTCATCCGGGGTCAGCAGATTGTCGCCGGCCTCGTCAATTTCAGCCCCATCACCGGCAGCCTCCACAATACGCGGAGCGAACAACACCGGATCAAATTGATCGCCATTAATCTTCAGCGAGAAAGCGCTGGCGTGTGCAATGCGGATATCGGCCAGCGCTGCGTCCAGCATTACACCTGCCTCTTCCAGCCCAGCCTCGGCCAGCTTCTCCCGCCACGCCGCATATGCCGCCTGCTTGCCGCTTGCATTGCCGGCAGCATTAACCGCCTCCGCTGCGGCAAACAGGCCGAATAATGGCTCGGGCAAGCGAAATTCCTGCCCGCCCATGCGCACAAGCGCCCCGTCCACCTGCGCAGCTACCGGCTGCCCATCACCGCGCGTCCAGCGAGTAACGAGGGCAAAGCCATCATCTACGATCAGACCCTGCGCTCGCACATGCAGCAGTAGCGGCGCGGCTTCTGGCAATCCCAGCCTGCGCGCCATTTCGGCGTCCAGCGCTGCCACCACGCCATGCGGTAGCATGATGGCATCGCCGGCTTCAATCGCAGCCCCACGCGCCACCTGTTCACGGAGAAACGCTACAGCACCATCCTCATCTGGCCACGCTGACACGGGCACCACTACCTGCCGCTGCCGGCCCAAAAAGCCGCTGACCT
The DNA here is from genome assembly GCA_027483465.1 of Sphingomonadales bacterium. Taxonomy (GTDB): domain Bacteria; phylum Pseudomonadota; class Alphaproteobacteria; order Sphingomonadales; family Sphingomonadaceae; genus Sandarakinorhabdus. Next base: position 26,185 of record JAIXUQ010000044.1, on the reverse strand, counting down.
GCCGCTGCCGCAGGATACGCGCGCCGTCTTGAGCTGCCAGGCTGGCGACAAAGTGATCTTGGGTGGTTGCGCTCACCAGACGCTCCGCGAAATGGCATTATCGAATTTGGTTTCCCATTGGCCGCGATGCCCAATCGCCTGCCATAGCCATTGCCCGGTTCGCCGCTGATCTTGCGCTGCAATCCTTTCCATCACAATACTCGCACGCAGATACGTCCCGTCCAGCTCAGGCGCGCCAAATTCCGGCATCTGGCTGGCTCCCGGCCGCCAGAAACAGCAGCTGCCATTATCGCTCCACTCCGCGATAGTTAGCTCGCCAATTCTGAACAGCAGCGCCGATTGCTTTGCACTACTGACACCTCCGCTCAGTCTGCCATAGCCGGTGGCCTTTAGCCGATCGCCCTGTTCACGCGCCCAATACGCAGCATCATTACCTAGGAGAAACCATGCATTTGTGATCCGCCCGGCATCCAAATACCGGCGCCAATACGTTTGCCGCCGCTGCCACTGCACGGTGTTCCCTGCCGTATCCTCCAACAACTTGAAAAAAAGCTCAAACGCCTCGCCTATCAGCCATCGCAGAAATAGTGCCTCGATTCGGGCACTTTGGGGATAGCCGCGGTCCGCCATGGCCTTGGCTAGCCCCTTCCAGTGTTGGGCTCCCTTGAAGCGTGGGTCGCCGGCGCGCAGCAGCAGGAGCGCCTGCACCCTTCGTTTCAACTCCGGCGGCGGTTCCTGACCCAGCCACGGCGCCAGCAATCCATGGACTAGCGCCGGCGATAGCCGCGCATCCTTCGGGCCAGGCATCGCCTCTAGCAAATCGATCAAAGCCGTCACGTCGCGCACCGCCGCAGCTGTTGATCGCGCCACATCATCGGCCACACGGTCCAGCGCTGCTTGCACAATGCCGGCATCCGGCAGCGACGAAAGCCCTGCCTCGACCAGTACCCGCCGCGGCTCGCCGGTCAGCAAGGCCTGTCCCAGGCGACGCGGGCCCTCGCTTACATCCCACAGCGCCAGCCGTTCACCGGCATCGCGCAGCGGCCATGGGTGTCGCGCCACGGCCATGCGAGCTGCCTTCGCCAGAAGATAAGCCGCATCCCCACGCGGAAACAGATCGAGCCACACCATCGCCAGCCGCCTATCGGCTGGCGCCCACTCCATGCGCGCCAGCCGTTCGGTCAACGCTCGCACCCAATCGAGCGTTACAACAGCATCATCACGCGCCTGCCCCTCGCTGTCGGGCATCAGTTCCGCCCACGCCGGCCGCAACGCCCGCCGAGCATCATGCGCGGACAGCGCCATTACCGGCCGGGTGGCTGCACGCGCAAGAAACACCCGATCGCTAAGTGGATTGCCCCGTCCAGCCGGAGTCGCATTTGGAAACCGCCGCTCCAGCGCCGCCAATGCACGGGCCATGTGCGGCGGCACATCCGGCAGCGCCCGTCCACGCAGCCGCTTGGCGCGCGTCTCGGAAATGGCCCTGCGAAGTGCACCGCTCATGACGGCACACGTCCTTCACCCGCCTGATCTGGCGTCGCCATAAGGAAACGCAAATCAATGCGTCTGTTAGCGGCATAATCGGCTTCAGTATCACCTCGATGATCGGGCCTTGGGCGCTGTCCGCCGTAACCACTTACTGACAGGAGAGGCACCAATTGGCGGGAAGCGCCAAATCCAACTGTGGTCCTCAGTTGATCAAGGCCAGGCTGTTTCGCGATAAGGGCCTTGAAGGTCGAAACGGCTCGATCGGCAGACAAGTCAAGGTTGATGTCTTCTTTACCACCTGCATAGAAGCCGCGCTTATCCGAATGGCCCTCTATCAGCAGAACGTCGATCTTGAAGCGCTTTTGACCAGTTACACAACTTAAATCGGATTGAGATGCTTCGGAATAGCAGGGCAACACTTTCGCAAGCTCATCAGAAAGGGCTGCAACGGCGATCTTACCATATGGTGTAAGGGTGGCGCTTGTCTGGTTGAACATTATGCTGGTGCTGCGAGCCATCTGCGCGTCCGACAGCCGCAATACCCCAGTTTCCTTCACGATTTCGACAGGAATACCACGCGCCTTCAGCCGTCGCTCCAGATCATCCAGCAGCGCCTCCCGTTCCTTCTTCGCATCTGTTTCGCCCATCAGTTCCTGCTCTTTTTGCCGGAACGTCACGGCATAATAAACCAACAGAATAATGAAGATGAAGAGCAACCCGGTCAGCATGTCTGACATGCTTACGTAAAAGCCCTCATCCTCCTCCTCGTGGGCGCGGCGGGTGGTCAGGCGGGCCATGGCTTAACGTCCCGCCGCCGGCGGCGTCTGCGCCACGGCCAGATCGTCCACCAGCGCGGCCAGTCGGTCCACGGCCCGTCCTGTAGTTTCATCAAACTTGGCGGCAAAGGCCGTAATCTGATCAGCGCGCTGCTGCATATCCCGTGTCAAATCCGCCAATGCCTCCGCCAAAGCCTCGTCCACGTCTTCAAACCGCTCCTGATAATCCCGCCAGGCATTCGCCGCGGCGCTGCTAGTGGCGGTAAAGCTCGCTATCATCGCTTCGGCGGCGCTGCGCTGGGCCTGCAAGGCCTGGGCGCTCTCGGTCACGGCTGCCAAGATCGCTTCGCTGGCTCGCCGCACCGGATCGGCCGCCGTGCTCAGCGCGCCGGCCGCTCGACCGAGTTCGGCGGTGACAGCTTGCCCGCTCGTCGCCAATTGCCCGCCCAACCGTTCGGCCGCAATGCCGGCATCGGCCAGCCGCCGGGCGCTGGAGTCAGCGCTATCGCCGGCCCGCGCGATGCTGGCGCCGAAGGCTTCCAGACGGGCCATTGCAGCAGAAAACTGCTCAATCAAATCATCCACCACATCGGCAACGGCGCCGATGGCTTCCTTGCCGGCAGCAGCCGCCGCATCGGCGGCTCCCTTCGTCATCGCCGCCGCCAACGCGTCACCGGCCGCCTTCTGCCGTTCGGCGGCGGCGGTGGCCTGCTCTTCCAGCACAGGCCCCATCCGCGCCACACTGCCCGCCACATCGGCCAACAGGCGCCGCATCTCGGCCCCGGTTTCGGCCAGGGCCTGTGCATTCTGCTGCGCTGCGGCTTCATATCGGGCATTGTTGTCGCGCAGCTGGTTACCAATCCCATCCGCGGCAGCCTGCTGTTGAGCAACTACTGCTTCATTCATGGCCTCGACACGTTGGATAAGCGCACTGAATCCGGCCTGCATGCCTGCGGCGGATTGAGAGAATAGCTCGGCAGCGCTGCGGATCTGTGCTTCGGCTTCGCCCGTCTTTTCGCTCAGTCGCTCGGGCAGGGCACCTAGCCGCTCTGTCATCCCGGTCAACGCGCCGGCCAGCAGCTTCAACTCTGCTCCGGCCGCATCGGTGATCCCCTGGCCCACAGTTTCCTTCAACCCTTGGCCCAATTCATTGTTCAGATTCTGGATCGAGCCGTTGATGTTACCGAGCATGGTCACCATCGGCTGCACCTGTTCCTGGAATTTCTCGCCGATTGCCACCGCAAGTTCGGAGGCAAATTTTGTCTGTGCGGCCTCGATATTTTTCAAGCTGTCCAGCTGCTGCTGCGCCAGTCGCTGCGGCGGCAGATATTGCAGGCCATGCTCGAGCGCATCGACGAACAAATAGAGCTGCCGGTCTGTGCGGCGCCGAATACCGGCTTCCACGCCCCGCAGGATCAGCGAGGCTGCTACGCCGGCAAGCGAGGTGACGAATTTGGCTGATGAAACGTTCAACAGCCCTTTAACTGCATCTGCAGGGTCGGCTTTCATACTGTCCGCAGCCTGCCCTAACGCCGCGATGATTCCGATGAAGGTAAAAAGCAGACCAACGCCCAACGCAAAATTCGCCCACCATAGCAAACCGCGTGTCGGTGCTGTCAGGCCATGAAAAAACTCGTCCGGGCGAACCGTATTGCAAAGCGTCTCGGCTTGCGGATCGACAATCGATTCCTCCAATTCGGTCCAGCCGCGCTGCAACCCGGCATGCCCGCCCTGCCGGATCGCTGCTGCAACATCCTGATAAACGCCCTTCAATGCACGATGCGCAGCGCCATCATCCGTCGAAGCACGCACCGGTTGCAGTACCGCATTGGCCCGTTCCAGCGCCAGCATAAACTCGCGCGTTTTCAGCCAGGCGCGTGCTGACAGATAAAGCGCCAAGAGCACAATCGCCAACGCCACGGCGGCTGCGACTGCCGGGGTGAAAACCTTGGCAACATCATCTGCGAGTCCCAATACACTGTCATCAAGTTCGTTCACGATCACCCCTATGTCGTTCGTCAAAAACCAATGCGAAATGCAAGTCTATCTGATCCACGGTGACGTAAGGTGGCTCAATATGGCACGTTGAGGCAAGCCAAAGTTTCCGTAATTGGCCTTCATGAAAGGGGTGAGAACAAATTTTGTTCAGGCAGCCCACCGTTACCGGTTGTGAAAGGCTACCAAGTTCGGAATGGTGCAATTTCGGATCGCTTGGAAACCGCCTCATTCACCCGGTGCTCGACCCCTCAGCTGGGCTGCCCCGTCGTGACGCCTAAAGGCCCCGCGCCATACCGCTGCAGGACGAAGTCCCAAACTTCGTCCACTTTACGACCCCAAAGTTCCTCCGGGTAAGGCCGTTCGGGCAGCCCGTTCAGCTCTTCTCCAATGCCCGCACGCACAGCTGCGCGGGTCTGTTGGGTCGCTACCCATTGGGGAACGCCCACAAGCCGCTGCAGGCGGTTGAGCATCTGTCGGGCCACAGCCTTAACCGTAGCCTCTTCCTCAGGCGTGAGCGCGGGCTCTGGCCGCGTGAGCAGGTCATAGATGGCGAGCTCGTCCTGGTTCAGCCCCTCGCGGACGGCGCGGTCCTCTTCCCGGCTAAGGTCCCTGATGAACTCGTTCAGCAGATCAAACAGCGTCTGGGGGTCGAGTGCGCCGGCATTGTAGCGGGCAACCAGCTCCTCCAGCCTTTCCACCAGGTCGATCCGGGTGGGGTTCTGTGTGGCCATCTCGCGCGCCGTTGCCTCGGCGCTCCGCCTCAGTTGCTCAACCGCCGTCCGCGGCTGGGTTGCGAACAGGCCGGCAAGCTTCTCGAAGTCGATAGCGGATAGGTCCACGCGCCCTTCCGGTCGATCATCCTCAGCAATGGGCGCCAGGATATCGACACCTTCCAGATGCTGATCCAGCAGGGCGGCGATCTGGGCAGAGATGGCGCTGATGTCCACCGGCCCCAACTGCGCCTTGATGCTGTCCACCAGGATATGGTGCACGGCCACCTGCTTCAGGAACGGCGCTGCCTTCTCATCTGGCAACACCGCCTTGTAAGCCTTCACCACGGCAGCAGCCCGGCGGAAGAACTCGCGGCGACGCTCATCGGGGGCAATCAGGGCTTCCACCGCCGCGTTGATCAGCTTGGTGCGCTCCAGGGCCTGCGCCGCGATGATGGCATCCACATCAACGCCTTGCGCGGCCAGCCATTCCCCGGCGCCTTTCAGTTCGGCCTCAAGCCGCACCAGCAACGCCTGCTTGTCCTTGATGGGCGTTTCACCGCCCGCCCCGCCGCTGCCGGCGTAAACGGCGAGCGCGCGCTCCAGGTTGGCGAACACGCCGACATAATCAACGATCACACCGGCCGTCTTGCCTTCGGCCCGGCGGTTGGCGCGGGCGATGGTCTGCATCAGCGTGTGGTTCTTCATCGGCTTGTCGATGTAGACCGTGCCGATGGACGGCACATCAAAGCCGGTGATCCACATGGCGCACACAAACACCAGGCGCAGCCGGTCGTCCGCGCTCTTGAACTTGGCCTCGAGATCCTCCTCCTGCATCCGCTTCCGGTGGGGGATGATGTCGAGACCCTGCTTCTTCAGGTCATCAATCTCGTTCTGACCCTGGCTGACAACCACGGCCATATCCAGCGTGCGCAGATCAACCAGCCGGTCATGGAGGGCGGCGCCTTCGGCTTCACCAGCTGTCTTCAGCCGCTCCTCAGTCTCGGCGATCAGCCGGGCCAGCGCCGCCTTGGCCCGGTCGTGCATGGCAACCGCGGTGGCCTTGTCGATGGCGACAAACATCGCCTTGCCGCGATAGCCGCGCGCCGCGAAGTGGCGCACCAGATCGTTGGCAACCTTGTCGAGCCGGTCCGGGTTGGTGATGATCTGATATTGCCGTGCAAACTGGCGGCGCAGTCGCTCTTCTGCCTCGTCGCTCAGCATCGCCTCATCAAGCACAGCCTCGAGATCCTCCCGCAGGCCATCGGCGTTGAGCTGCATCTCGGGCAGCCGCGCCTCATAGAACAGCGGCACGGTCGCCCCGTCGCGCACGGACTGGGCGAAATCATAGACCGAGACATAGTCCCCAAACACCTCGCGGGTGCGGCTGTCCTCCCCCTTGATCAGCGGCGTGCCGGTGAAACCGATGAAGGCCGCGTTGGGCAGCGCCGCGCGCATATTGGCGGCGAGCTGGTCATACTGGCTGCGGTGCGCCTCGTCGGTGATCACGATGATGTTGGAGCGTTCGGACAGCACCGGCATCGGTTCCCGGTCTGCCGTCGAAAACTTCTGGATGAGCGTGAAGACATAGCGCTCATTGCCGGCCAGCAGCGCGCGCAGATGCGCCCGGCTGTCAGCCTGGGCATCATGCACGGCCTTTTTGAGCGCGCCGGTGGAGGCGAAGGTGCCGGCGATCTGATCGTCCAGCTCGGTGCGGTCGGTCACGATCACGAAGGTGAAATCGCCCGCCAGGCGCCGCAGCACCTTCTCGGCGAACATCACCATCGAAAGGCTCTTGCCGCTGCCTTGCGTGTGCCAGAACACGCCCAGCCGGCCCTGGTTGTCGGCGATATGCTCCACCGCCTGCAGCGCGCGGTTGACGCCCAGCACCTGGTGATATTTGGCGACCACCTTGCGCAGGCCCCCGCGCGCTTCCTCGAACAGCAGGAAGTTCTCGATCAGATCGAGGAAGCGGTCGGGCCGGCAGGTGCCCTTAAGCAGCGTTTCCAGGTCCAGCCGATCGGCTTCCCCCTCGGCCAGTTTCTTCCACGGCGCGAACACCTCGAACGGCGCATGGCTGCTGCCCATGAGGGTCTGCAGGCCGTTGGAGAGGATCACGAAGCCATTGGCATCAAAGATGTGGCGAACAGTGTCGCGATAATCGCGGATATTGTCCTGATAGGCGGCGGCAATGGGCTTGGTCGGAGCTTTCCATTCGGCCAAGAGCAGCGGCAAGCCATTGACGAACCCCACCGCATCAGGGCGCTTGGGATATAGCGCGCTCCTGATCCAGAACTGGCTGGCCACCAGGAAATCATTGTTGGCCGGATCCCGCCAATCGATGGCGCGGATGCGGATGGTTTCGGTCTTGCCATCGGGCTGCAACAGCCCCACCGCCACGCCTTCACGCAACAGGTTGATCACCTCGCGGTTGGCGTTCACCGGCTGCATCGCGCTGCGATCGCGGGTCAATTCATCGGCGGCCATTTGCAGCGCCTCGGCGGGCGCTCCCGGGTTGAGCTTCTGCAACGCCGCCATCAGCCGCGCCGGCAACCAATGCTGGCGAAAGCTGGTCCGCCCGGTGGGGTTCGCCGGCCCGGGCTTTTCGCCCATCAGATTGACGTGTTGCCAGCCCAGCTCCGCCAGCAGCGCCAGCGCCGGCAGCTCAACCAGCTCCTCTTCCGAAGCCAGCGCGGCAGACAGTCCGGGAGACACCTCAGGCCGGCTCCTCGTCCAGCCCGGCATCACCGGGCAACTGCTTCACGCGCTGGCTGAACACCTTGAACAGCCGTTCCAGCTTCTCCTGCAGCCAGGCGTGCTGGGCCGGCCAGTCAGCCTTGTTCTGGCAGTCGCTGTCTGGTCGATACAGGCCGATGCGGCTGCTCTTCTTGCCGGGCAGCTCTTCCCAGGTCAGCTCTTCGCCAAACTCGGCTTCAATGGCGTCCTTGTGCTGCGCCAGCACCTTGAACCAAAGCTTGTCGGGCGGCCCGCGCATCTCCACCACGGCGGCGATCTGCTTGTCCTTGCTGTTCACCAGCGCATTCATCCACGCGCCGGACCGGCCGAGGCGATAGGTTGTCCAATGCTGGGGCTGGGCCTTTTGCGGGCGCACCGGGCTCTTGGCGCTTAACAACCGCTCGCGCAGCGCCTGCCAATATTCCTGCTGCAACAGCTTCAGGTCGGAAACAGTGCCATCAGCCACCGCCTTCAGGCTGCGCGACCAGTCGTTGGGCCGCACCACCATGTTGAACTTGGGCGCCGGCGGGGAGGCGCCGATCTTCCATGCCTCGATTTCCAGCCCGTAAAACTCGAAGGCTTCGGCCGTGATGCTGTTCAGCCAGTCGAGCGCCGCCCGGTGCGCCTCGGTGAACTCGCGGGCCACCCAAACGATGGTGGCGGCCTGCTTGCCGGCGGCATAGGTGAGCAGCTGGCCCAGATGCCCGTGATCGGTGCGCTCCAACTGGTTCTCGATCAGCACGATATGCTCATCGGGCGTGTCGGTGCGGCGGGCGACGATATCCGCCTTGAACTCCGAAACCTGCTGTTCGGTGCCGAGCAGCTCCATCTCGATGCCCAGCGTGTCGGCCAGCAGGGCGAAGCCATCGCCGGCCAGCCAGGGGGTAAAGCTGGTGGCCTCGTTCGGCCAGATGGCGCGCACATCCACTTGTTCCAGCGAGCCGAGCACAGGTGTCATCACAATCTCATCAACCAGGGGATTTCATCTTGCCCGTGTCGAGCCGCTGCCGCCACTGCCCGCTTGCACGAAGCGTTTCGACATCCAGTTCCGGCACCAGCCGCGCCAGGGTGGCCCAATCGCTGCCTGCTGCAAGATGGCGGTTGGTTTCACCCAGGGTCCGGATCAGCGCATGATAGTCAGTCTCCGACAATGCGGTCAGGCCGCATGGCACGCCTCTCTGTGCCATTGATCGCCAGATCATTGCGGCCCGGCGGCGATCCTCCCCCGCCAGGCAATCGGCGATCAGGGCCGCCAGCGCGGCACCATTGCCGGCCGCCCGGATGTGCCCGGCGGCCACCCGCTTGATGGGCAAGGGCTCCGCTCCGGCTGGTGTCAACAAGCGCAGGGACAAGGGGTTCAGATCCGCGCCGATCTCCAACCAGTCGCCCGCTTGAGGGCAGCGGAAGTGACAGCCGACCAGGGCTTCGGCCATCGCCAGCTCATAATGCTTGCGGGACAGCGCAATCGCCACCGACCGGCCGTCAAACTCCGGTTCCGCCATGGCCGGCGCTGGCCTCATGCGGCGGTCTCCAGTTGGCGCTCCGCGGTGCCCACGTCGATCTGGCCGGAGATCAGGCGCGGCAGCAGGAGGTCGCGGGCGGCGGCGAGCTTCTCATTCTGTTTGGTGAGGGCGTCGGCCTCCAAAAAGGCTGTCATGCAGAAATCTTCTAGCCGTTCGACGACGCTTTCCGGAGGCACGCCGATGGGTAGGCCGTGGATGTGATTTCGGTTGAGCGTCGGCACTGCCGACCCAGTGCCGCTCTGGCCAAGATCAAGGTGGCGGAGCAACAGGACAGCCACCGCCGGGCCGACACGCTTGAACTCCCGGACATAGAGGGTCGTGTTCAATGGCCAGAAATCACCGCATACAAGATGAACCTGCCCAAGTGTCCCCGAACGCCCGGTAGCTACACCCGGACCGCGCACCTTGAACTCGTTGTGGGAGCCATGCAGGCCACCGGCTGAAATCACTGGATAAGGCCCCGACTGCCGGGCCGAAGCCGGCAGGTCAAAGCCACGCTGGAGCACAAGCAGTCCGTCGAGGCGCAACACCGAACACCCCTCCGGCAGGAGGCCGTTGGGGGTGTCCTGGAGGGGGCGGTGTTCGTGGCCGGGGAAGCGGAAGCGGACGAACCACTCCTCGAACAGGCCACGCGCTATCGCCTCCAGCACCGCCACCCGCCGCCGGTTCACCTCGATCAGATCATCATAGGCCCCAAGGATCCCCGCAATCCGCCGCTGGGTGTCGAGGGGAGGGAGGAGGAAGCGATATCGCTTGATATCCCGGCCACTGATGTGTGGCACATTCACGCCTGTGGTGATGCTCTTGACGTGTGCCGTAAACTCACGCGACCCGATGATGTATCGCAGGAAGCGCACATCAAGCGTGGAGGTCCCTCTCATGCATGCCACTCGCTGGACCAGAAGCGCCGGCAGATCAGCGCTGCGGACTGCCGCATACTTCAGGCCAGCTTCGATCCATGGCCGGTCCATTGCGAGAATGACATCGTCCTCGCGAACGGCATAAGCAGTGTGCTGGCTCGCATCGTCTTCAGGCCAATACTTGGCACCGGACCACCTGAGCAATCCCTGCCCTACATTGTCGCCTCGAAGAAGCCGAACACCACCGTCATCAAGAAATCGAGCGCTCTTGAACGGAAACCCCACCATTAGATCGACGTGGTCGCCAAGTTCGACCTCGGGCCAGCCGATCATGCCTCCAGCACCTCAGCCACGTTTTGCGCGATCACCGCCTGCAGCCGCGCCGCCTCGGCGTTGAGCGTCTCCAGTTCCTCTTGAAGCGCTTCCAGCCGCTCGCGGAAGTCCTCGTCATCGGCTTGCTCGCCCGGCGCCACGCCAACGTAACGGCCGGGGTTCAGGCTCCAGTCCTGCGCGGCGATCTCAGCGCGGCTGGCCGCCTTGCACAGGCCGGGCACATCCTTGTAGCCATCGTCGCCGAAGGTCTCGGTCATGCGTGGCCCGCTGCCGGCGACCAGTTCTTCCTCCTCGCCGCGCCACAACCGCACGATGTTGGCGATAAACTCCAACTGATCGGGCGCATAGACGCGGTGGGCGCGGGTGGCCTGGGTGAAGATGTGGCGGGCATCGATGAACAGCACCTCATCCGCTCGCGGCCCCTTGGCCTTGCCCTTGTCCAGGAACCAGAGGGTGACCGGCAGGGTGACGGTGAGGAACATATTCGGGGACGTGCTGATGATCACATCCACCGCGCCGCTTTCCACCAGCTTCTGCCGCATGGCCTTTTCGCCGCCGCCGGCATCGGATGCGCTGTTGGCCATCACGAAGCCGGCCCGGCCTTTAGCATTGAGCGCGGCGTAGAAGAGGCCGATCCACAGATAGTTGCCGTTGTCCACCGAGGGCAGGCCAAGCGGGAAGCGGGCATCGACCACGCCGGCTTCGTTCACCAGCAGTGCCGTGTTGACGCCCTTCTGGTTGAACGGCGGGTTGGCCATGACGAAATCGAACCCGCCGACCAGCTTGAACGGGTCTTCATAGTAGCTGTTGGCTTCGTGGATGATGCCCTCCAGGCCGTGCACGGCGAGGTTGAGCTGGCACAGACGGCGGGTGTCCTGTTGCTTTTCGATGCCGTGCAGGCTGATCTTGCCAACCGGGTTGTCGCCGTGGCGGCGCACAAACTCGGCCGAGTGCACGAACATCCCGCCCGAGCCGCAGGCCGGATCGAGGATCTTGCCCTGCCAGGGCTGCAGCACCTCCACGATCAGCTTCACGATGGAGGCCGGGGTGAAATACTCGCCGCCCTTCTGCATGTAGGAGCTGGCGAACTCCCCCATGAAATATTCGAACACCAGGCCGTAGGCGTCGCCATCGATCTTCAGCGGTTCGAGCAGGCGCATGAGTTCACGCAGCACCGCATCGGGCAGGCCGGCATAGCCGGTGGGCAGCACGCCGGCGAGGGGCGGGTTCACATCGGCGATGAGTTTCATGGCGTTGGTGAGCGCTTCCCCCATGTCCGCCGTGCCGGGCAGCGCCAGCAGCTCGGAAAAGCGCGATCCCGGCGGCAGATAGAAGGCACCGCGGGCTTGATAATCCGCCGGTTCAGGCTTCAGGCGGCCGGTGTGCGTCTTGGCCAGCTCCGTCTCCACCACCCGGAAGCGCGCTTCCATCTGGCGCAGGGCGATCAGCGCCAGCACCGGCTGGGCGTATTGATCCGGCCGCAGCGCGGTATTGGTCCACAACTGGTTCGCGGCCTTGAACAGGCTGGAGGAGATCTGCTGAAGGTCTACGGACAAGAGATGGCCCCCGGGGGAAGTATTGGGGAGAGACCATAAGAAAACCCCGCCCGCCCGTCGAGGGGGGCTGAGGGATCACAATACTGCCCACAGACCACCGCTGTCGAGGCGCTTGACATAATCCACCGCCGTCCCGTTCCAATGGTAAGCGAAATGCGCCCCTTGCGTTGGGATCGAAACGACGTCCGGCCAGAATGCGGCGATGCAGTGCCCGCCGGGATATCGGACGCTGGGCCAGGTGATGCCGTTCGATCCGGCCGCGCGACGTTCGGATCCGAAGGCCTGGGAAGGCCCATAATTGTCCGGGTCGAGCAGTTGCGGCTGGCCGGCAACATCATCGAGATCCGCATCGATGGCGCCGATCAGTTCGCGGAACTGGGATGTCCAGCCCGGTGCTTCGTTCGTCGCGCGCATGAAGCGGGCGTGGTGGTGGACGGTCTCGGCAATCGCCACCTCCGTGCTGTCTGCGGCGTAATAGAGCCCGAAACTGCCGTCAGAAAAGCGCCCCGGCCGAAGCGGCGAGCAATGCACGAAGGGTGCCATCACCCAACTGGCACCGGGGCCGGTGACACGACGCGGCACCGGCACCTTGGCCAGATCGCCGATGCTCTGCCGCACCCGGGGATTGAATTTGGCCTCGGCCGATGCCAGAGCCTCCCAATCTGCTGGGTCGGCGATGTCTTCGAACAGATCGATGGGCGGATGGATGGTTCGGATGATGCGAACCGTGCGCGGCCATGTGATCCGGCGGGTGACGAAGCTCACCAAGCGCCCCGCTCGGCATCCAGATAGCAGCGCAAATCGATCAGATCGGTGATTTCGCCGCGCATCATGATGTCAAGCGCGCACTGACCACCAAAGGCCGTGCTGGGCCGTCGAAGCCAAGCGTAGCCACGGGCAGGCTCGCTGAAGAGGTAGCGCAGCGCCTTATGGATGCCCATCAGGATCGCCATGCGGGCCCGCAGGTCGCGGTCGATACGGCCAATGTCCCCGGTCTTCCAGCGGGCCCAAGTGCGCAGCGGCATGTCACCAAGCAGGGTGCGGGATTCAAGGTCACTGAGTTCCCAGGCGCGGAACAGGTTCACCGTGGCGCGCGCCAGCGCCGCTGCCTCCAGATCGGTGATGACCGGCAAGTCCGGTCGAGCCTCGACATGCTCAATGGTCGCGAACTGCATTTCATTCTCCTTTGGCATGAATATAACGATTTTATGCCAAAATGAAAGGGCGTGTGGCAGTTCCACTCCGGTTCTGTTCCGCGGACATTGTGCAATGCCGATACAGCGCTGTCGCCTGGCACGTTCCGTCACGCTCCCGCGCTCCCTTGGAGGCGGATATCCACCCTTTCGACACTCAAGCCGGCGACATTTCGGGCGACCATCAGCAGCCGGCCGCCGCCAACCTTCTCCAACCGTCTCAGCGCTTCGGTGGTTTGCGCGTCGGGGCAAGCAACGGTGCCCACTGTGCCATCCCGCCTGAACCGCATGCCTTCGATGATGAAGGTGATTGCCTCATCCGTGATAAGCATCCCTGTGCTCGTTACCTGGAGACGGGTGAGGTCCCCCTTTCGGGATTGCACCATGATGTCCCCAAGCTCGATCCCCAGAATGCTCCGACAGAGCTCAGCACGCTCGGCCTCGAGCTCCTCTCCCCAGCGTTGCAGCTCGTCGGCGACATGCTCCCATGCCCGTCGAACACCGAGAAGCGGGCGTTCCTCCCCAAACCAAATTCGGTCTGCCACGGCGAGCGTCTCATCGGGGATAGCTGTGCTGGATCAGGAGCAACAGCTGGGCGGCGACGTCGGAGTCCACATCGCGCAGCTGGTAATTGGCGATCTTGGTGTCGCCCAAGGCGACGCCAAGCTTGGACAGCTCGGCCAAGGCCTTCTCGACGAAAATCCGCTGGATCGGCGACAAGCCGACCGATCGCGGCTTTGGCCGCTTCTTGGCCAAGCGCTCCCGCTGCGAGAGCTCGCGAAAGGCCTGTAGCGGCGCTTTGCGGGGTTTTCGTCCCGCTGCCACCTTGGCCCAATAGCCTCGTGGCGGTTTGGGCACCTGCAGGCGTGCGCACAGCTTGGCCACGGCAACGTCAGAGATGCCGAGCTCCTGAGCGACCTCTGTCGTCGGCTTCGACCAAACCAGCGCAAACAGCTCTTCGCGGGAGGTCTCGTTTGGTGGCATTTTTGGGCCTGTGGATATCCTGGTGGGCAACAGCGTGGCGACTATGCGCCCTTACTGCCGAAGCTTCTTCAGCAAGGCCTGTACGTCCTCTGAGGTTGCCGCAGGCAAGCGAGTGGACTCCGGATACGGGAACGGCGTGTCATCGGTCTGGCCCGTATCGTCTGCATAGTCATCGTCATCACCCGGACAGGGCAGCAGCACATAATCTTCGGGCCGCAAGGCTTCTGCCTCCTCCTGCGTGCGGCCTGGAACGGTCCCATTGTCCACCTGCCGGCCTCGTGGCGTTGCCGGCAGCGCATCGATGGTCCCGTCATCGCGGGCCACCTTCAGCACATTCCGAAACGTCGCGGTCAGCGTGTTGCGTGTCGAGGTCGACAGGTCCGGCCGCTTGCGGTTCAGATCATCCATATATTGCTGGAACTCGCGCGTCCTGAGCTCGCGCACGTCCTTGGTGCCAAAGGCCTTCAGCAGGCCCCATTCCTCGTTGTTGAGGAACTGCTTCATGGTGCGGACGTAGTTGGCGTTGCGCTCCTTGCGCTCCACCATCACCTCGGATCGGGACAGCAGCCGCGCGGCATAGAAGCGGAAGGTATACTCGCGCTCCACGCGCTTCTCGCCGCCCAAGATCTCGAACTCCAGCTCCTTGGCCGCCTGTCGCGCCTTGACCCTGGAGGTCTCCTTGGTGGATCGGACGACATATTTCTTGGAGCGATGGTCGCGGATGCGGGCATGCCAGAACGGGCTTGCCTTCACCTTGTAGATGGCCAATCCTCGATGGATCGTGATGATGTCGCCATCCAATGCGTTTCGGGACTTCTGTGGCATCCAGGCTCTTATACGCCAGAGACAATTTGGGGAAAAGTTATAAACAGGAGTTATAAACTTCCTTATAAATCATTGATATTACTCAATCCACGGCGAACTCTTAATCAGCGGGTCCTAGGTTCGAGCCCTAGTGCGTCCACCATTTTCCTTCCGATACGCAAAACGAATGTGCGGCCTGTAACGGGTTGCTGTGAGGGTTCATCATGGGCCGCCGGGGCCGCCGATGGCGGGAGATCAGGCTTTGGGCAGGTGGCTGGCCAGGCGGTCGCGCAGGTCGCGGCGCAGGAATTTGCCGCTGGCGTTGCGTGGCAGGGGTTCGGGGGTGAACCAGATGTGGCGGGGCACCTTGTAGCCGGCGATCAGCGCGCTGCAATGCTGGCGCAGGGCGGCTTCGTCCAGATGTTCGCCAGGCTTCACCAGCACGGCCACCGCCACCTCCTCGCCCAGCCGCTCATCGGGCACGCCAAACACGCAGCATTCGGACACGGCCGGGTGGCGATAGATGGCGGCCTCCACCTCGGCGCAATAGACATTCTCGCCGCCGCGCAGCACCATGTCTTTCTTGCGGTCAACGATATAGATGAAGCCATCGGCATCGATGCGGGCGATGTCGCCGGTGTGCAGCCAGCCATCGGTGATCGCCGCCGCCGTGGCCTCCGGCCGGTTGATATAGCCCTTGATCACCGCGGCGCCGCGCACCCACAATTCGCCGATCTCGCCCGGCGCCACCGTGTTGCCGGCATCATCCACACATTTGGCCTCATAGGCGGGCATGGCGGGGCCGGCGCTGTCGGGCCGGTCAACGAAGAAATCGCCGGAGACCGACGTGATGATCCCGCAGGTTTCGGTCATGCCATAGCCGGTGCTGGGCCGGGCGCTGGCCACCTTGTCCTCGATCTTGTGCACCAGATCGGGCGGCACCTGGGCGCCCCCGCCCGACATGGCGGTGAGGCTGGAGACATCGGTGGTGGCAAAATCCGGGTGGTTGATCAGTTCGCGCGCCATCACCGGCACGCCGCCGATGGAGGTGACCCGTTCGCGCGCGATGATGCGCAACGCCTCGCCGGCATCCCAGCGATACATCAGCACGATGGTGCCACCGGCCGCAGTGGTGGCATAGGCGCCGCAATTGTTGGCCGTGACATGGAACAGCGGCGTGGTGAGCAACGTCACCGGTGGCGGGGCCGGAGTGGCCGGCGGCGGCGCGCCGGTGGCCAGCTGCACCGCCCGCGCGGTGGAGGCGGCGGCATAGAGCATGTTGTACAAATTGGTGATGCAGCCGCGGTGGGTGAGCTGTGCGCCCTTGGGAAAGCCGGTGGTGCCCGAAGTGTAGAAGATGCAGGCATCGGCATCGGGATCGATCGCCACGTCCGGCATCGGCCCGCCATGGGCAATCACCTCGGCAAATGGCGTCACGCCCGGTTCCGCCGCATTCAGCCGCACGCCCACCAGCAGCAGGCCGGCCGGCGGCGCGGCGATCGCGCGGAACCGCGCCAGCCGTTCGGCATCAAGGAACAATGCCTTGGGCGCCGCATCGGCCAGGCCATAGGCCATTTCCTCTGCCGTCCACCAGGCGTTCATGCCCACCACGGCGATCCCGCACGACACGCAGGCCCAATAGATCAGCAGCCATTCCGGATAGTTGCGCATGGCAATCGCCACCCGGTCCCCCGGCTGCACGCCCTGCGCCGCCAGCCAGGCGGCAATCGCATCCACCCGCGCATGCGCCTCGGCATAGCTCAGCCGTTCGCCTTCATAGACAAGATAGGTGCGATCGGCGAAGGCCCGGGTGGACTGCCAGAAGGCCCGCACATCAGGCAGGGCATGGGCATAGGCCCGCACCGGATGGCCGCCCACGATGATGGTGCCAATCTCGAACGCGCCGCCCGGCCCGGTCAACTCCGCGCGCGCTTGCGCCAGTTCCGTGTAGTGCATGGCCCTCCCCAGAGCGATTGCTGTGCCCGGCAGGCTTGCACGCGATCCCGCCGCCGGCAAGCTATCTAGAGCCAGTGGAAAGGGCCGACCAAAAGCCCGCCCGCGCGGACGGCGGCCCCTTGCCCGACCCTATTGGCCGGCGGCCGGCCGCTGATACACCAGCTTGCCGTTGACGATGGTCAGCAGGATCCGGCCGGCCAGGATCTTTTCCGGCGCGATACCGGCAAGGGCCATGGGATCAATGTCCATGACGGTCAGATCCGCCCAGCGCCCCTTGGCGATGATGCCGGTCTGGTCTTCCCGGAAGGCGGCATAGGCTGACCAGCTGGTATAGGCCCGGATTGCCTCCTCGATCGTCAGCCGCTCGGCCGGATACCAGCCGCCCGCCGGCTGCAACTGCTTGTCCTGGCGGGTGATGGCGGCATGGAGGCCATAGAAAATGCTGTGGTCGGAACCCGGATTGTCGGCATTGAAGGTCAGCCGCGCGCCTTCCCGGCGCAGCGTGCGCCAGGCATAGGCGCCCAGGATGCGCTGTGGGCCCAGGCGGTCCTCGGCCCAGCCCTTGTCCTCCACCGCGTGCGGCGGCTCCATCGAGGCAATCACCCCCAGCCGGGCAAAGCGCGGCTGGTCTTCCGGCGCGATGACCTGGGCATGCTCGATGCGGTGGCGGTGGCGCGCGGTGCCGGGATCGGCCTTGAACTCCGCTTCCAGGAAATTCAGCACCTCGCGGTTGCCGGCATCGCCGATGGCATGGATGCCCAACTGAAAGCCGGCCTTCATCGCCGCCATGGCCAGATCCTGATCAAAGCCATAGCCGCCGCCGCTGATGCCGCGGTGGCCCGGCCGATCGGCATAATCAGCCAGCAGCCGCGCCCCGCGCGATCCCAGCGCGCCGTCGTAATAGGCCTTCACCGCGCGGGTGACGAGCATGGACTCATTGTCCCGGTCAGGCCCCCTGGCGATCCACTGCCGCATCAGCGGCGGGTCCCGCAGCGAGAGCATGGCATAGACTCGGATCGGCAGCCGGTTCTCGTCCTCCAGCCGCTGGAGCGCGGCCATCGCCTGGCTGCCCACACCGGCCTCGTGCACCGAAACATAGCCGTCGCTGGCCATCTGGGTGAGGCCCTTCAGCGCATGGCGCGCGACCACCGCCGGCGGTTCGGGCGGCACCGCTGCATCAACCATGGTCGCCGCGCGGTTGAGGAACAGGCCCGCCGGCTGGCCATCCGCGCCCAGCCGCATCTCGCCGCCAACCGGCACCGGGCTGGCCGCCGTGATCCGGCCGGCGTCGAGCGCGGCCTGGTTGGTCCAGATGGCAAAGCCGTGCAGGCTGCGCAGCACCACCGGATGATCGGGCACCGCCGCGCTCAGCCGCTGCTTGTCGGGATAGCGGTTGGCCCAGGCCCCTTCATCCCACCCGGCGCCGAAAATCCATTCGCCCTTGGGCACGGACTTCGCCCGCTCGGCCACCAGCGCCACCGCCTCGGCTTCGGTGGCAACGTTGGTCAGGTCAACCGATTCCAGCTTGGCGCCCAGTTCGACGAAATGGGTGTGGGAATCGACCAGCCCCGGCAGCACGGTGGCGCCGTCCAGATCGATCACCCGGGTGCGCTTGCCGCGCAGCGCTAGCGCCCCCTTCTCGCTGCCGACATAGACGATCCGGCCGCCCCGGATCGCCACCGCGCTGGCATCGGGGTGCCAGGTGCCGTTTGCATGGGGCGCATCCGCTGCCGGCTTGCCATCACGCCCCGGCTCACCCCAGCGCAGCGTGTAGACACGGGCATCGGTGAGGATCAGATCAGCGCTGGCTGCAGCGGCCTCGGCCGTTGCCTGGGGCGCCCCGGCGCAGACCAGAAAGACGCCCAGCCACCGTGCGAACAGACCCACCTTCATCTGCATTTGCCCCCCGGGACGTTCGCCGTCCGATTATTTCCGGCCGCTAGCGGCGCAGATTGGCGACGTGACGGCCTCTTCGTTGATGTTAGGCGGCGATCTTGCGGTGTTGCAAGCGCTGATGGTCGATACCGTCACACGGAAATCTGGCCTTGGATCGTGAACCCATAAAAGAGAACGTCTGCAATGGGGTGGTCTGCAACCGTTCAATGCTGCTGTTGAAATGGCTCGTTGCTGATCGCCCGCTTCGGGTGTTTTGGCACTGGAAGAAGACAGTTGGCCTTGTAAACCGTCTTCCACTCGCCAGCATACAAAAGCTGAAGGGCGCGTCCGCCTAGCGCAACATGGACTACTCGCGCATCACCTTTCACCCATGCGTCTAGCACATACTCAAAGTGGGAGGCGACCCCTTCAAATGGGAAAAAATAGGACCAGAACCCACTAACGCCAAAGTTGAGTTCATCTCCGTTCTGAAGTCCGAGAGTTATAGGTAACGATAGTCCGTCTTGCGCCGGAAACTCCCAAAGAACTTCGATTGGAGCATCAGGTTCTACTCTGTAAGCAAACCGATGCTTCTCGGCAAAGCGAGTGAAAAGGGCGATAGCTTCCTCGCTATAGTCTATCATAAGCGACGTTATCTCTCGCCACGCGGAGGTCTGCAAGGGGGCGAAAGCAGCCGCGCGGCCCTATGAATCTACGTCCCAAGACCATCACCAAATGATGGGCTTGCGCGCCCGTGGCGGGGCGGCAAGCATGCGGACGGACACGAGGACCCTGACCATGACCAACATCTTCACCAATCCCGAAATGAACGATCTGCGCATGTCGGAAAAGGCGCGGCCGCTGTTCGATGCCGTGGTCCGCCACATCAACGACAATGTCGTGCCGATTTCGGAGAAGTTCGAGGAACTGGGCAAGGGCCGCGCCGATCGCTGGAGCTGGGCGCCGGGGCAGCTGGAATTGCTGCAGACGGCGAAGGACAAGGCCAAGGCGGCGGGCCTGTGGAATTTCTTCCTGCCCAATGCCGAAACCGGCGAGGGCTTAAGCAACCTCGATTATGCCTATATCGCCGCCGAACTGGGCAAGGTGCCGCTGGCATCGGAATCGCTGAACTGCTCGGCGCCCGACACCGGCAACATGGAGGTGCTGGAACGGGTGGGCACGCCCGAGCAGAAGAAGCGCTGGCTGGAACCGCTGCTCGCCGGCGAAATCCGTTCAGCCTATGCCATGACCGAGCCCGATGTGGCCTCATCCGACGCCAAGAATATCCGCACCCGCGCCGTGCGCGATGGCAAGGACTGGGTGATCAACGGCGAGAAATTCTACATCTCGGGGGCCGGTGATCCGCGCTGCAAGGTGATGATCGTGATGGTGCGCACCAGCGATGATGGCCCGGCGAGCAGCCAGCAATCGCAGATCCTGGTGCCGATGGACACGCCCGGCGTGAAGATCCTAGGGCCGATGCACGTCTTCAGCGAAGATCACGCGCCGCGCGGCCACATGCATCTGCGCTTTGAAAACGTGAGGGTGCCCTATGAAAACATCCTGCTCGGCGAAGGCCGCGGGTTCGAGATTTCACAGGTGCGGCTGGGGCCGGGGCGGATCCACCACTGCATGCGCACCATCGGCAAGGCCGAGATCGCGCTGGATTACATGGTGAAGCGCGGCAACAGCCGCGAGGCCTTTGGCCGCCCGCTGATCATGCTGGGCAAGAATCTGGAACTGATCGCCCGCGCCCGCATCGAGATCGAGGCGATGCGCCTGATGGTGCTGAAAGCCGCCAAGGCGATGGACGTGCTGGGCAACCGCGAGGCGCGGGTGTGGGTGAGCATGGTGAAGGCGATGGTGCCGGAAAAGACCTGCCAGATCATCGACCAGGCCATCCAGATCCACGGCGCCGCCGGCATCTCGCAATGGACCCCGCTGGCCGAACTTTATGCCGACGTGCGCCACCTGCGCTTTGCCGATGGTCCCGACGAGGTGCACCACATGGTGGTGGGCCGGCACGAGACTGGGCTGCACTGATCGTTCAGCCACCAATTCACCGGGGAATGCCGATCATGGACACCAGCAGCCTGTTCCGCCTCGATGGCCGCATCGCGCTTGTCACCGGCGGCAGCCGCGGCATCGGCAAGATGATTGCCGCCGGCTTCATCGCCCAGGGCGCCAAGGTCTATATCTCGTCACGCAAGGCGCCGGCCTGCCTTGAAACGGCGGCCGAACTGGGGCCGAACTGCATCCCCCTGCCCCAGGATGTCTCGACGGTGGCGGGCTGCCAGGCGCTGGCCGCACAGCTTGCCACGCATGAGACAAGGCTGGACATTCTCGTCAACAATGCCGGCGCTGCCTGGGGCGCCGCGTTCGCGGAATTTCCGGAAAGCGGTTGGGACAAGGTGATGAACCTGAACGTCAAGTCGCCCTTCTTCCTGACCCAGGCGCTGCATGGCCTGCTGAAGGCATCGGGCTCCCACGCGCGGCCGGCCAAGGTGATCAACATCACCTCGATTGATGGCATAAGGCTCAACCCGCAGGAAACCTACAGCTACCACGCCTCCAAATCGGCGCTGATCTATCTCACCAGGCGCATGGCGGCGCGGCTGGTGACGGATGGCATCAACGTCACCTCCATCGCGCCCGGCGCCTTTGCCAGCGAGATGAACCGGGTGGCGCGCGATCACGGGGATGCAATTGCCAGGCTAATCCCCGCCCGCCGCATCGGTGTTGACGAGGACATGGCCGGCGCTGCCATCTATCTGGCCAGCCGGGCGGGCGATTATGTGGTTGGTGAGACGATCACCGTCGATGGCGGCGTCGCCCACGCCAGCACCGGGGCCGGCTTCGCCGATTGATGGCTGCGGCCCTGCCCGGTCACCCCCGGTGGGCCGCGGTTCCGTCGCTGGTCTGCCACATCGCGAGCAGGGTGCGCAGCGCCGTCACCAGCGCCAGCGGCTGATCGAGCATCAGGTGGTGGCGCGCCTCCGGAATGGCGATGATCGGGATATCGCTGCCCCCCAATTCGCGGAGATAGTCAGCCGAATCCGGGGTGAACAACAGGCTTTGCGCGCCATACACGATGGCCTTGCGGCCGGGCGTTGCCACAACGCGCTTGCCCATCCCGTGCCATCCCGGCTCCGCGTCGTTCTGCCGAAACACCTCGGGATCGAATTTCCAGGTCCAGTCCTCGCCGCTGCGCTTCAGCGAGTGAAAGGCCATGTAATCCATCAGAAACGGCTCACCCACCGGCTGCGGCGGCGAAAGCACATAGCGGCTGCGGGCGGTGGGATAGTCCGGATAGCGGCGCTGCGGCTTGTCGGGATCGCCCGAGCCCGGCCGCCCGTTGCCCTGCCGGTTCCGCTCCTCCAGCACCTCGGGCCGCAGCACCATCATGTCGCACAGGATCAAGCCGGAAAATCGCTCCGCGGCCAACGCCAGCGCGGTCAGGCCGACAGACGCGCCAAAGCTGTGCGCGATGATCACCGGCTTGGCCGGTCCGGCGAACAGTCCAAGCGCCTCGGCCACCCCGATCATCTCCGCGCCGCGGGCATGGGCGTTGCACCCCGGCCGGTTGGCGCTGTCACCCATGCCTGAAAGGTCATAGGCGACAACATGATGGCCCTGCGCCAGAAATGGCGCGATGAACGCAAAACAGCGCGCATGTGCCAGGAAGCCATGGGTCATCAGGATCGGGGGATGCTTGGCGTTGCCCCAGCGGAAATAATGGATGCGCGTGCCCGTTACGTCGACAAAGCCTTCCTCGCGCGGCACGGCGAGTGCGTCATGAAACCAGCCGGGCAGCGCATCGGGCTGCGGTGCCCAGATCGGGTCGATGTCATCCGTTGCGTCCACGCCTGGGCCTCCTTGCCAACCGCAAGCACTTTGCGGCCCTTCCACCCCAGGGCAAAGCCCTGAGATGCCGCAGGTTCAACGGTGTTGGCGGGGGCCATGCAAACGGGGAAGCGGCGAAGCAGCTGGGAGCAGGTTCGAACCCGAAGGGTTCGCAAGCCCGAACCGGCGCCGCGGCCAGTGCCGCGCCCCCGCGGAGGGCTCCGCCCGTGAGCGACAAAAAACTGGCGGACCTGCTGGGAGCAGGTTCGAACCACGATCAGCTTATCGAAGTGCTGAAGAAATGGAATGAGGTTCTTCAGCATTCGAGCCTCGGCTGTGGAAAACTCCCCCGCAACGATGAAGGGAAGGATGGAAGCGCCCTGCGCGATAGCCATCCGGCTGCCGTGCGGAGGCGCAAGACGGGTTGAGGGAGGGGCTCATGGCGCGCAAACGCCCAGCCCCGTTCTCCCTGCGGCTCACCTTTGAGCAGCGTGCCCGTCTAGAGGCAGACGCTGCTGGCATGTCGTTGTCGGCCTATATCCACTCGCGGTTGTTCGACCCGAACAATCCGCCGCCGAAGCGCCGGAGCAAAACCCCCGTCAAGGATCACCAAGCGCTGGCACAGGTGCTGGCCATGCTCGGTCAATCCCGCCTGTCGTCCAACGTCAACCAACTTGCCAAGTCCGCCAATAGCGGCAGCCTGCCAGTCACACCCGACACGGAAGCCGCGCTACTGGCAGCGGCGGCAGAGATTCAGGACATGCGCCGGCTGCTGATGACGGCTCTTAATCTGGAGCTGGAGCCATGATCCTGAAAGCATCACAGCGCAGCGGTGCGAAACAGCTCGGCCTTCATCTGCTCAAGATGGAAGAGAACGAGCATGTCGAGGTTCATGAAATCAGCGGCTTCATCGCGGATGACCTGATGGGCGCGATGAAGGAAGCCTATGCCCTGGCCAAGGGCACAAAGTGCAAACAGCATCTGTTCTCGGTGTCGCTCAGTCCGCCGATAGGCAAGGCGGTGCGCGTCGATGTTTTCGAGAAGGCATGCAATGCCATTGAAGCGCGGCTGGGCTTAACCGGTCAGCCGCGCATGATCGTCTTCCACGAGAAGGAAGGGCGCCGGCACGCACATGCAGTGTGGTCACGCATCGATGCCGCCACGATGACTGCAAGGCATCTGCCGTTCTTCAAATCCAAGCTGCGCGATGTCGCCAAACAGCTCTACCCGGAAAACGGCTGGAAGATGCCGGAAGGGTTCATCGACTCTAAACTGCGCGACCCGCGCAATTTCACCCTGGCGGAGTGGCAACAAGCCAAGCGTGCCGGCATCGATCCGAAAGCCATCAAGACAGCCATACAGGAATGCTGGAACAGTGCCGACAATGCGACGGTCTTTGCCGCTGCATTGGAATCGCGCGGCCTGTTTCTGGCGCAAGGTGATCGTCGCGGCCATGTGGCGGTGAGCTTTGAAGGCGAGGTCTTCGCCATCAGCCGCATGATCGACAAGAAGAGCAAGGAAGTCACCGCACGGCTCGGTGATCCGAAACAGCTGCGCACGGTCAGCGAGACGCTGCGCCATATCAGCGACACGGTCGCACCGCGCCTGTCGCGGTTCATCTCGGAAGCCAAGCGCGTTGCCCACAACGCGATGAAGCCACTCAACGAAGAGCGGCTGCAGATGCAGCAGCGCCACAAGCTGGAGCGTGAGCGTCTCGACCTTCGCCAGAAGGAACGGCTCGCCGATGAACAGCGTGTCCGTTCAGCGCGTGTCCGCAAGGGTGCGAAGGGCGTGTGGGATATTCTGACGGGGCGCTATTTCAAGGTGCGCAAGCAGAATGAGATGGAAGCCTTCTTCGGGATGGAGCGCGACCGCGTGCAACGTCATGAGCTGGTGCAAGCCCAGCGCGATGAACGGCAAGGACTTCAGTCACAGATTGCCGCCGTGCGGACACGGCATGCAGAGCAACTGCTCTCCCTCTATCGGGATGCCGCACAGTTCCGCGCGCTAGGTCGCGATACCGACTCATCACGTGGGCGCGATGGAGTGCAGCCAGCGCCGCGTGGCCCTGGGCTCGGTCGATAGCTCACCCTCATGAACATGATGACGCTGCCATTGGTTCGCCCGATGGCTTTGGTCGTGGATGGATTCCAGCCGTGCCGTCTGACGCGCCCCGTGGGTCGGCGTGTGGGTCGTCATATCCGATCGATGAAGGTTTCAGGTGCAAGGCGTGGGCTGCCCACTGGCCTGCTTCACTGACGTTGCGCCTCGTCTGAGTGCACCTCATTCATCGGCTCGGATTTCTCCTCGGCAACGCGGCCCACTGGGGGCGGCGCAAACAACAGGAGGAATCCATGTTCAAAGTGACCAAAGACGATCTGGCGAGAAAGTCCAATGCGCAGCTTCTCGGGCTGTTCAATCAAGTGAGCCTCGGCCTTCGTATCCTCAATGCCAAGCGGTCGCTGGCGCAATCCTTGCTGGTGATGATCCAGCAAGAGATCGCGAAACGCGGTCCAGCGCCATGAGCAGCGACCCCGAAGGGGAGCATCAGCCCCCAAAAGACTTCAATATGTAGGAGGGAACTTCAAAACGGGATTTACTAGAAATTCATCAATCTCAGTTTCACCTTTGATCTTTAATAGTGCCTTATATATAGATGCTTTTGATTGATCAATACATTCAAACGAACCTAAATCCTGTGAAGATACATGCGGCGGAGGCGGCCAGTAAAATATTTGGTACTTCTCTTTGACACTCGTTGGCAGACTCAATATGGGAAATTCTGTCGTCTGATCATATTTTATATGAATTAAACCCTTGGCTTCATTAAATGAATACGCAAAACACGCTTCATTTAATATAATTATTGTATCTTCAATTTCTTGGATTTTACTAGTTTTATAGCCGAATTTGTCGTGTGCGTCGCTTTGTAATGAAATATGAAGTTTATTCGATGTTATTGATTCTTGAATAAAATCCTCAAATTGTCTTTTCCTAGCAAATAATAATTTCTGAGACTCACGATAATGAAAGTCCACGTGCTTCTTTTTTGTATTTTCGAAATCAAAAATGTCTCTGTGATCCACAACGGCATTTTATATGACAGTCGAACCATGTCAATATTTTAGAAGGGGAGCATCAGCTCCCCTTCTTCTTGTCGTCCTTGGCTTCGTTGATGCGCATCACCACGCGGCCGTTGATCGGCACGGCGTTGAGGCTGAGCGTGAAGCCCTTGCCGTCGCGGGTTGCCCAGGCAACACCGATGTCGGTCCAGCGGGCGTTGTCGCCGTCACCGGTGACGTTGAAGAGGCGGTGGCTCGGGCGGTTTGCGGTTGTGTCAGTCATGGCAGTTCTCCTTTGTGTCCACCGAAGGACCATTCCCTCGGCTTCATGGGGAGCCCCGTGACCTGACGATGAAGGTGAGGATCAAAGGCTGAGCGGCACGCGAACCCGTGGGGCGGAGCTGCACAAGTCGAAGACGCGGAAGCGAGCCGCCTTGACCCTCAACGCGGCTGGTCAAAACCCCATGAATGAATGCCGATGGGGATGT
>JAIXUQ010000030.1 GCA_027483465.1 Sphingomonadales bacterium | reverse complement strand
CCATGATGGCTATGCCCTGTGGCCCAGCCGATCCGGCGGGCATGGCGTGGGCCAGACCGCGCCGGGCGTGGACATTGTCGGGGCCTTTGTTGCGGCCTGCCGGCGCCACGGCCTCAAGGTGGGGCTCTATTATTCGCTGCCCGATTGGCATCACCCGGCCTATCCCGCCTTCACCGATGCCATGCGGCCCTATGTGTTCGGCGGCTATCCGGCGCCAACCCCCGGGGGCTGGGCCGACTATCTGGCCCATGTGCGCGGGCAGGTGAGCGAATTGCTGAGCAATTACGGCACCATCGACATGATCTGGTTTGATGGCGCCTGGGAACGCAGCCCCGAGATGTGGGATGTGGACGGGCTGGCGCAGCTGATCCGCCGCCTGCAGCCGGATATCCTGATCAACGACCGTCTGCCGGGCCATGGCGATTTCGCGACGCCCGAACAGTTCGTGCCGCCCGAACCGCCGGCCGAGCCCTGGGAAACCTGCCTCACCATGAACATGAGCTGGGGTTTCCATGCCGGCGATGACCGGTACAAATCGCCGGCCGCCCTGGTGCACACGCTGTGCGAAGTGGCCGGGCGGGGCGGTAATCTGCTGCTTAACATCGGGCCGGATGGCGATGGCCGCATCCCGCCGCCGCAGGCCGAACGGATGGCCGAATTCCAGCGCTGGATGGCCCGCCACGGGGAGGCGATCATCGGCACCACCGCCGGCCTCAAGCCCTGGCAGTTTCCGGGGCCGACAACGCTGAAGGGCCAGACGCTCTATTGCCATCTGCTGATGCAGCCGGTGGCGCCGGTCTCGGTGCGCGGCGTGCCGGTGCGCCACCTGCGGCAGGTGCGCGTGCTGGGCCATGCCGAGCCGCTGCCGTTTGAAACCCGCATCCCGGTGATCGATGAACTGATGCATGTCGATGGCCCCGGCGAGGTGTTGATCGAGGTGCCGCCCGCCTGGCGCGATCCGGTGGCGACGGTGCTGGTGCTGGAATTTGATTGCGACCCGGCCCGCACCGCGTCGGCGGCCGCCACGATGGAGACCCCGGCATGAAGCTGTTCCGCCATGGCGCCCCCGGCGCCGAACGCCCCGGCCTGGTGGCCGCCGATGGCAGTCACCGCGATCTTTCGGGTGTGATCCCCGATCTGGCCGGCGCCACGCTGCTGGCCGAAGGGCTTGACCGGCTGCGCGGCATCGATCCGGCCGGGCTGCCGCTGCTTGCGCCCGGCTTCCGCTTTGGCCCCTGCGTGGGCCAGGTGCCCAAGTTCATCTGTGTCGGCCTCAACTATGCCGATCACGCTGCCGAAACCGGGGCCACCGTGCCGCCCGAACCGGTGTTGTTCATGAAGGGGGTGAATGCCATCTGCGGCCCCAATGACGATCTGGAAATCCCGCGCGGATCGACCAGCACCGATTGGGAGGTGGAACTGGGCGTGGTGATCGGCAAACCGGCGAAATATGTGGCCGAGGCCGATGCGCTGGCCCATGTCGCCGGCTATTGCGTGGTGCATGATGTGTCGGAACGCGCCTTCCAGATGGAGCGGCAGGGCCAGTGGGTGAAGGGCAAGAGCCACGACACGTTCGGGCCGATCGGCCCCTATCTGGTCACGCCCGACGCGGTGCCCGATCCCCAGGCGCTCGATCTGTGGCTGGAGGTGGACGGCCACCGCTACCAGAACGGCAACACCCGCACGATGGTCTATGGCGTGGCGTTCCTGATATCCTACATCAGCCAGTTCATGACCCTGCAAACCGGCGACATCATCTCCACCGGCACGCCGCCGGGAGTGGGCCTGGGGCAACGGCCGCCGGTCTATCTGCGCGCCGGGCAGCAGGTGCGGCTGGGCATCGCCGGGCTGGGCGAGCAGCGCCAGCGCACCGTGCCGGCCTGAACCACACGGCCGCCGGCGGCCTCAGGCTTGCCAGGCGCTGCCGTTGGGAAAGGCATATTCCGCGCGCGAGGCGGCCTTCATTTCCACGCTGTAGCCCGGCTGCTCCGGCGCCAGATAGCGGCCGGCGCGGATGCGGATCGGATCGATGAAATGCTCGTGCAGATGGCCGGCATGCTCGATCATGCGGCCGTCGGCACTGCTGGCGATGGCGGCGGCATCAAAGAAGCTCAGATGCTGCACATATTCGCACAGGCCCACGCCGCCGGCGTGCGGGCACACCGGCTTGTCAAAGGCGGCCGCCAGCAGCAGCACCGACAGCACCTCGTTGACCCCGCCCAGCCGGCAGGCATCCACCTGCACCACATCGATGGCGCCGGCCTGCAGGAACTGCTTGAACATGATGCGGTTGTGGCAATGCTCCCCGGTGGCCACGCGCACCGGCGCCACCGCCTGCCGGATGCGGCCGTGGCCCAATATGTCGTCGGGGCTCACCGGCTCCTCGATCCAATAGGGATTTGCCGGCGCCAGCGCCTTCACCCAATCGATCGCCTGATCCACATCCCACACCTGGTTGGCATCAACCATCAACAGCCGGTCGGGGCCCAGCACGTCGCGCAGCACGCTGCAGCGGCGGATATCGTCGGCCAGATTGCCGCCCACCTTCATCTTGATGGCCGACCAGCCATCGGCCACGGCGGCGCTGGCCAGCCTGCGGATCTTGTCGTCATCATAGCCCAGCCAGCCGGCCGAGGTGGTGTAGGCGGCATGGCCATCGGCGATCAGCCGGGCGATGCGGGCGGGCTTGTCGGCAAGGTTGCGCTGCAACAGCTCCAGCGCCAGCGAGGGCGGCAGCGCATCGGCGATGTGGCGGAAATCGATGGCCGAAACAATCTGTTCGGGCGGCATGTCGGCCAGATAGCGCCACAGCGGCTTGCCGGCGCGGCGGGCCAGCATGTCCCACACGGCGTTCACGATGGCAGCGGTGGCGAGATGGATGATGCCCTTTTCCGGGCCAAGCCAGCGATACTGGCTGTCGCCCACCAGGCCGCGCCAGAACCCGGCAAGATCATTCTCGATCCCGTCAAGGCTGCGGCCGATCACCTGCGGCAGCAGCGCCTCGATCGCGGCCACCACCAGATCGGTGCCGCGACCCAGCGTGAAGGCCAGGCCATGGCCTTCCAGCCCGTCGGCGCTGAGGATGACATAGGCCGCCGAATAATCGGGATCAGGGTTCATCGCGTCCGAACCATCAAGGAAGCGCGAGGTCGGGAATCGGATGTCGGCCGTGCTGGCATGCATGATGCGCGGCCCCGGCGCCACTCCGGGGCGCAGCAAGGCGCCAGCTTGGTCAATGCTCATCGAGATCGCCTCTGAACGTATATGGATGAACCACTATTTCACCCATAAACCACCTTCTCGGCAAGCCCCTCTCGCCGAAAAATCCGCCCGCGGGCCGCTTTCGGATGTCTTTTTGGCGTTGCCTCCGGCCGGCAGTCGTGGTTCTAATCAGACGTGAACCAGGATTTTACCAATGAACTGAGCCTGCCGCCGTTGCCGCCGCTGGGGATGGGCTGTGCGGCGCTGGGCAATCTGTACGCGCCGATGGGCGATGATGCGGCGCTGGCCTGCCTGCGGGCGGCGGCAGCCGGCGGCATCGGCTTTTTCGATACCGCACCTTATTATGGCCATGGCCTGTCGGAAAGCCGGCTCGGCCGTTTTCTGGCCGAGGCGCCGGTGCGGCCGCTCTTGTCCACCAAGGTCGGCCGCAGCCTGGCCCATGGCGAGCCGCCCGGTGAGACCGGCTTTGTCGATGCGGCGCCGGCCCGGCCCTATTTCGATTATTCCGGGCCGGCGGTGGAGCGCCAGTTGGCCGAAAGCCTGGAGCGGCTGGGCGTTGCCGCGGTCGATGTGCTTCTGGTGCACGATCTGGGCGCGCTCACCCACGGCGATGATCACCCGCGCCAGTTGCGCATCGCGCTGGATGGCGCCTTTCCGGCGCTGGACGCGCTGAAGGCTGCCGGGCGCACGCGGGCCATCGGCCTTGGGGTCAACGAAGTGGCGATCTGCCTTGAGGTGCTGGCCCGGATCGATCTGGATGTCATCCTGCTCGCCGGCCGCTACACGTTGCTGGAACAGGCGCCGCTGGATGATCTCCTGCCGCTGTGCGCCGCGCGCGGCGTGAAGATCATCATCGGCGGCCCGTTCAATTCCGGCGTGCTGGCCGGCAATCCCCATTATGATTATGGCGCGGTGCCGCCGGCGATCGCAGCCAGGGTGCAGGCGCTGGGCGCGATCTGCGCGCGCCACAATGTCCCGCTGCCGGCGGCGGCCCTGCAGTTTCCGCTGGCGCATCCGGCCGTTGCCAGCGTGATCCCCGGTGCCCGTTCGGCGGCGGAGATCAGCGCCAACATCGCTTATCTGGCGCATCCCATCCCGGCTGCCTTGTGGGCGGAGCTGAAGGCCGCGGGCCTGATCCGCGCCGATGCCCCGGTGCCGGCCTGATCGGGGGGCGATGATGCGCATCGATGCCCATCAGCATTTCTGGCTGCGGGAGCGGGGCGATTATGATTGGCTGACCCCGGCGCTGCCCCCCTTGTGGCGTGATTTCCTGCCCGCTGATCTGGCGCCGCTGCTGGATCGGCATGGCATTGCCGGCACGGTGCTGGTGCAGGCGGCGCCAACCGAGGCGGAAACCGCCTACATGCTCGCCCTGGCCCGGCAGCACCGCTTCCTGTGGGGCGTGGTTGGCTGGACCGATCTGGCCGCGCCTGATGCGCCCGGCCGTATCGCCGCGCTGGCGGCCGATCCGCTGCTGGTGGGCCTGCGCCCGATGTTGCAGGATCTGCCCGATGATGATGCCATCCTGGCGCCCGCCGTGCAGCCGGCGCTGGCGGCGATGGCGGCGCATGGCCTGGCGCTGGATGCACTGATCCGCCCGCGCCACCTGCCGCGGGTGCAGGCGCTGCGGCAACGCCATCCCGGCTTGCACATCGTGATCGATCATGCCGCCAAACCCGATATCGCCGGCGGTGATCTGGCCCGGTGGGCGCGCGATCTGGCGCTGGTGGCGGATGATGGCCTGACCCATTGCAAGCTTTCGGGCCTGGTCACCGAAGCCGGCCCGGACTGGCAGGTGGATGATCTGCGCCCGGTGGTGGAAACGCTGCTGGCGGCCTTTGGCCCGGAACGGCTGATGTGGGGCAGCGACTGGCCGGTGCTCAACCTGGCCGGTGATTATGATCCGTGGGTGGCGGCCAGCGGGCAATTGCTGGCCGGCCTTGACACCGCGGCGCAGGCGGACGTGCTGGGCGAAACCGCCCGGCGGTTCTACAGGCTGGAGACGCGATGATGGAACGGCGCGCGATGGTGATCCGGGTGAAGCCGGAAAAGCTGGAGGAATACAAGGCGCTGCATGCCAAGCCCTTTCCCGGCGTGCTGGCCGCGCTGAAGGCCGCCAATGTCGCCAACTACTCGATCTTCCTCAAGGATGATGTGCTGTTCGGCTATCTTGAATACAGCGGCAGCGACTGGGCGGCCGACATGGCGAAGGTGGCCGCCGATCCCGAGACCCAGCGCTGGTGGAGCTTCACCGATCCCTGCCAGACCCCATGGCCGACCGCGCAGCCGGGGGAATGGTGGTCTGACATGGAATGCGTGTTCCACATGGACTGATCGCCGGATCGGCCCGGCCCGGATTTGCGCGGCGGATGCGCCGCGCCCCAGCAAGGAAAAGAGACAGGACATGGATCGATTGGCAGGCAAGCGCGCGTTCGTGACGGCAGCCGGGGCAGGGATCGGGCGGGCCACCGCGCTGGCCTTTGCCCGCGAAGGCGCGCAGGTCACCGCCACCGACATTGACGAGGCCGCCCTGGCCAGCCTGGCCGCCGAACAGCCGGGCATCACCACCGCCCGGCTTGACGTGCGGGACACGGCGGCCGTGGCCGCCGCCCTGGCCGGCCCGGCGCCCGATGTGCTGTTCAACTGCGCCGGCTTTGTCCACCACGGCACCGTGCTCGACATGAGCGAGGCGGACTGGGCGTTCAGCTGGGATCTGAATGTGAGCAGCATGGTGCGCACCATCCGCGCCGCCTTGCCCGGCATGCTGGCGCGCGGCAGCGGCACCATCATCAACATGGCGTCGGTGGCATCGTCCATCCGCGGCGTGCCCAACCGCTTTGCCTATGGCGCCACCAAGGCGGCGGTGATCGGCCTGACCAAGGCGATCGCCGCCGATCATGTGGCGCAGGGCATCAGGGCCCATGCCATCTGCCCCGGCACCGTGGAATCCCCCTCGCTGGAAGGGCGCATCAATGCCCAGCCCGATCCGGTGGCCGCGCGCGCCGCCTTCATCGCCCGCCAGCCGATGGGCCGGCTGGGCAAGCCGGAGGAGGTGGCGGCGCTTGCGGTCTATCTGGCGTCGGACGAGGCCAGCTATACCACCGGCCAGGCCCATGTGATCGACGGGGGCTGGAGCAACTGAGCCCGGCCCCGCCGGATCAGGCCGAAGCCCGGTCTTCGGCCTGCAGCCGGGCGCGCAGCGCGGCCTGGGTTTCGCGGGTGATGGGGAAATTCCACGTCAAGGCCACGATCAGCAGCTTGCAGGCGATCGGCACGCCCACGAACATGGCCGCCAGCCAGGCGATGGCCTCCGGGCCATTGCCGCCGTTGGGGTTGAAGCCGACCAGCGCCAGCGCCGGGTAGATCACGCCCACCGGCAGGGCATAGCCGATCTTGTTGGTCATCGACATCAGGGCAAAGAAAAAGCCGGTGCGCTGCTCGCCGCTCTGGGTCTGGTCAAGGTCCACCACATCGGCCAGCATGGCGCGATCAAGGAAGGGCGCCGCGCCAAAGGCGATGCCGTTGACCAGATAGAACAGCGAAGCGGCGAGGAAATCGCCCCTGGGCATGATCAGCGTGTAGAGAAAGCCCAGGATGGTGAGCAGCGCCGAAGCGGCCACCGCGCGGTGCTTGCCCACCCGATAGGAAAGCTTCAGCCACAGCGGCACCCCGAAAAACGCGCCGGCATAGGTGAAGATCAGCAGCGCGCCGGGATCAAGCACCACCCCGGCGATGCTGAACGCGCCCTGCAGGCGGAACAATTCGGTGGTGACATAGACGAACAGCCCGCTGGCCGTGCCGCCAGCCAGGCCGGCCAGCATGTCGACCGCCAGCAACCGCAGCAGGGCCGGATTGCGCGCCGCCAGCCGCAGGCCCTCGCCAAAGCCCATCAGCGGCTCGTCAGTGGCGCGTGGCGCCGGCGGCCGCTCGCGCGCCACCAGCAGGGCGGCTCCCACGCTGATCGGCAACAGCACGGCGGCATAGATGCCCATCGCCTGCACCTTGGTTTCAAGGCCGGTGTCGCCCATGATGGCGCCCACGGCCAGCGGCGCGGTCAACACCAGCAGCAGGCCGGAGAAATAGACCGCCATCACCCGGCTCTGGATGCGCGACCGCTCGTCATAGCGGTCGGAAAGCTCGGCGGCCCAGGCGATGTGGCACAGGTGGATCAGCGTCCACCAGATATAGATGAAGGTGAGCCAGAACAGCAGGTAGAGCGTGCCGGCGCCCGCGGGCGGGAAGCAGATGGCCAGTGTGCCCAGCACCATCAGCGGGGTGGAAACCAGCATCCACACCTTGCGCCGGCCCCAGCGGGTGGGAAAACGATCAACCGCCCAGCCCAGCAGGCCATCGGTGAACACATCCCAGAACCGGGTGATCATGAAGATGAAGCCGGTGGCCGCCAGACCCAGGCCCAGCGGCCCGGCATAATAGGCCGGCAGATAGATGACGATGGGCAGGCCCAGCGTGGCCAGCGCCAGTTGCGGGGAGGCAAACAGGAAGAAGCGGAAGCCCGTGGGCGTTGCCGCGTCGCGCGTGCTGCCGGTGTTGCCCGTGGGCTGCGCATCCATGCTGGCGGATCTCCCCTCAACGTGCGCCGCCGCCGCGCCGGGGTTGATCCGGTCAGGCCGCGGGCACCTTGCCGAGGATGATGGCCGTTGCAGAAATAAAATGCAACTTCACATATGCGCGAATTCAGGCGCTGATCGCGGTCGTCGCGCCGGGCATGCCAACCGCCAGATCGGCCGAGATGGCGGCGGCTTCGCGCACCACCACGGCGGCGGCATCGTCCAGCCCCTTCTGGGCATCGTCGCGCAGGATGAAGGGCACGGTCAGCGCGCCCACCGCCCAGCCGGTCTCGCCAATGATCGGCGCGCCCAGATCGGTCACGCCGCGCACCGTGCGGCTGGGGCTCTTCTCGTGGCCCAGCTTGGCGATCCGCTCGATCCGCGCCTCGAAACCGGGCCGGTCAAAGTCGGCGTGGCTTTCCTCCAGCCGCCGAATCAGGCGTTGCCGGTCGCCCGGGCTGGCAAAGGCGGCCAGCACACGGCCCGAGGCGGAATGATCGACACGGCGGCGATAGCCCAGCCGCACGGCAAAGCCCAGTTCGCCCGGCGCCTCCACGCGCGCGATCACCACGATCTGCGTGTCAGACAGCACGGTCAGGTGGCAGGACTGGTCAAGCGCATGCGCCACCGCCCCGATGTGGGGCATCGCCGTTGCCACCAGATTGCGGGTGGGCGCGGTCTTCATCGCCATCTCGAACAGGCGGCTGCCGATCAGGAAGCCGTCGGTCGCTTCGTCGCGCAGGATGTAGCGCCGCCGTTCCAGCGCCACCAGCATCCGGAAGATCTCGCCCTTCGACCGGCTCAGCCGATCGGCGATCTGGCCCATGGTCAGGGGCTGGCTGCTCTCGGCCAGCAGTTCCAATATGTCGAGGCCCTTGTCGAGGGCCGGAGCCGAATAGCGCGTTGCCGTTTCACTCATGCCTGCCACCTTGCTGCAGGGCCACTCTTGGCACTGTCAGGGCGAAAGACAAGCCTTCACGACGCGATGCGCACCACCGCCTTCAGGCTCTGGCGCGCGGCAACCGCGGCCAGCGCGTCATGGATCCGGTCCAGCGCGAAGGGGGCAGCGGGATCGAACCAGATCCGGGCATCAAGCGCGCCGCTGGCCATCAGCGCCACGGCCTCGTCATGCGCCTCGCCCTCGGCATATTCGCCGGGCCCGTGCACGCGGTGGCCCAGTGCCGCTATCGTCTGCAGGGCGGCCATGCGCTCGCCCAGCGCCTCGATGCCATACAGGCCGATGGCGGCGCCCGTCGCCATCAGCGGCAGGGCCCCCTCGATCCCGCCGGTGTGGCCCACGGCGTCCACCAGCAGGTCAAAGCCGGCCGGGCCGGCCACCTGCCGCAGGCCGGCAATGGCATCCTTGTCCTGATAATCGGCAAAGCCGGCCGCACCGGTGGCCGCCGCGTGGCCGGCCCAGCCGGGATTGCCGATCATGGCCACCGCATCGGCACCCAGCGCCCGCGCCAGCGCCAGGAAGGCAAAGCCATTGCCGCCGGAACCGATGATCAGCAGCCGCTTGCCGCGCACCGGGCCCAGCCGGTTCAGATAGCTGAGCGTCTCGCGCCAGGTGATCATCATGGTGGCCGCCGCCGCATCCGTGCCCGGCGGCAGCACGCGGTTGATGCTGTGCGGCTGCCATTCGGCCGCAGGCAGGCCATCATCGCGCATGGCGGCAAAATCGCGGGCCAGGCCCAATTCGGCAAAGCCGCCCCAATAGGCGGCACAGCCATCGGTGGCCGGCGCGCCGGTGCGGGTCACCAGGTCACCGGGCTTCAGGTTGCGCACCTTTGCCCCCACCGCCACCACCTCGCCGATCGCCTCATGCCCCAGGATCAGCGGGTAGCTGATCCCCGGAATGGGCAATTTGCCTTCCACCAGGTGGCGATCGGTGGCGGCGCAGATCCCGCCGAACAATTGCCGGGTCAGGGCTTCATAGGGGCCCGGCACCGGATCGGCCAGGTGGCGGATGACCAGACGGCCGGGGGCTTCGACAACGGCAGCGCGCATGGCGTGTCTCCTCAAACCGGGCCGGCCGCCGGCGTGCCGGCATAGGCGCGCCCGAAGGGCAGGGCGAACGGCTCGTCGTGCGGCCGGAACGGCACCATCGCGGCAATCTCGTCGAGCCGGGCCATCAGGTCGGCCGGCAACGGCCCCCGGGCGATGGCGTCCACATTGGCGTCCACCTCCTCCACGCTGCGCGCGCCCATCAGGATGGTGGCGATCCGCGGTTCCGCCAGCAGGAAGCGCAGCGACAGTTCGGCCACGCCAATGCCCACCTCGTCCACCAGCGCATAGAGCTTGCGGAACTGCTCACGCCGGGGCCGCGACAACCAGGGGGCGGTCTCCACCTCCGCGCGCCACGTCCGCGCCAGCGCGCCCTGCTGCAGCGGCGATCCCGCCACCACCCCCACGCCATGATCGGCCGCCGCCGGGATCACCTCGTGCCAGGCCTCCCGCCACAGCAGGCTGGTGTTGAAGGCGGTGAGCACCACGTCAAACCGGCCGGTGCGGATCAACCGCGCCATGTCATAGGCGGTGGTGCCCCCCAGACCGGCAAAGCGGATGCGGCCCTCGCCCTTCAGCCGGTCAATCACCTCCATCACCGGGCCGCGCGCCTCGTCCATCGCCTCCCACCAATCAAACTGGCGCGGCCGGTCGGGCTCGTGGATCATCAATATGTCGATCTGGTCGCGGCCCAGCAGCCGGCAACTGGTTTCAAATGATTCGAGCAGCGCCGCCGGATCGCGCGGGTTGAAGGGCTGCGGCCGTGATCCCAGCTTGGTGGAGAGGATCACCGGCGCCGGCGCATCGGTCAGGATGCGGCCCAGCACCTCCTCGCTGTCGAGATACATCGGCGCCGTGTCAATGTAATTCACCCCGCGCGCGATGGCATGATGCGCCGCCGCGCGGGCGCGCTCGAACGGCCCGCCGGCGGCCGAGACAAACAACCCGCCCAGCGACAACAGGCTCACCGACAATCCGGTGTTGCCCAGCGTGCGATATTCCATGATCCGCTCTCCCCTTTTTTATATTTGAACTATCATTTCATGCATGACAGGCAACTGCAAGGGGCGAAGTGGGCCGGGGCGTGCCCATGCCGCAGCGGCAAAGGCGGGTTGCCAGCATGGCAGGACCATGCTTAGATAGCGATAAATCAGTGTTTCACCAGTGAAGTGAAGCACGGCGGCCATGGGGAGAGTCCGGATGGACGGAAGTCGCAAATGGGCAGAGCCGGTGTCCGGCCGCGCGGTGCAGCCGTGACCGACCGGCAGTGGGTCCTGGCGCGCCGGCCCGAAGGCCGCCTGCGCCCCGACATCTTCAGCCTCCAGCCGCAGCCAGCCAGCGATGAACCGCTGGCGCCCGGCGAAATCGATGTGGCGCTGCGGCTGTTCCTGTGCGCGCCCACCATGCGCAACTGGATGGACCCGCCCGGCAACAGCCTTTACCCGTCGGTGCCGCTGGGGGCGGCCATGCTGGCGCCGGCTGGCGGCCGCATCGTCGCGTCGGCTGATCCCGAACGGCCGGTGGGCGCCGATGTCACCTGCCTTGGCCGCTGGCAGGGCCGCCTGCGCCTGCCCGGCAGCGAGACGCTGCTGGTGCCCGCCGGCCTCAGCCTGGTGGATGCCATGGGCCGCTTTGGCATCAATCCGCTCACGGCCTGGTTCGGCATCCACCGCATCGGCGCCCTGCGCGCCGGGGAAACGCTGCTGGTATCGGGCGCGGCCGGATCGGTGGGCAGCATCGCCGTGCAACTGGGCCGGCTGGCCGGTGCCCGGGTGGTGGCGATTGCCGGCGGGCCGGAAAAATGCCGCTGGCTCACCGATGTGGCCGGTGCCGATGCCGCCATCGATTATCATGCCGGGCACCTGTCCGAAGCCATTGCCCGTGCCTGCCCCGGCGGGGTGGACGTGTTTTTCGACAATGTTGGCGGCAGCACGCTGGATGCCGCCGTTGATGCGATGAACCGGATGGGCCGCATCGTGCTGTGCGGGCAGATCGCCGGCTATGATGGCACCGGCATGCGCGGGCCGGCCAACATGATGCGGCTGATCTATGGCAGCATCACCATGCGCGGTTTTCTGGTGGGGGATTTCGCCGCCGAATGGGATCTGGCGCGGGCCGACCTGAAGGCCGGTTATGACAGCGGCGCCATCGTCTATCGCGATGATCTGCGCGAAGGCTTTGCCGAATTGCCGCAGCATTTCTGCGACCTGTTCCAGGGCCGCAACAACGGCACCCTGCTGATGATGGCCGATCCGGGCGCGCGGGAGGCGCGGGCATGAGCCTGCTGCCCACCGACAATGGCCTGTGGGGCGGCGAGCCGGATTCGCCGCTGGTGGCGGCCGTGCATCTTTCGGTGCGCGATCTGGTGCGGCGGCGCCTGGCCGAAAGCGGGCTGGATTGGGAGGCCTTTGTTGCCGGGCCGATCGACCGGTGCATCACCGCGCCCGACCTGGCCGCCATCGATGCCGCCATCCTGGCCACCGGCCACCGTTATGCCTTTTCCGCCACCATTTCGGCGGTGGAGCGGCCGGAGGCCTATCAGGGCCTGGCCGCGCTGGATGGCGGCTTTGCCCATCCCGATGCCCCGACGGCGCCGCCCGATGCCGAGGGCAAATCGCTGTGCGGCGCAGGCGACAATGTGGTGCAGGCCGCAGCCGACATCGAGGGCATCGCCCGCTATGTGCGATCGGCAGCCCAGGTGATCGCCCTGATGGAAAGCGGCGTCCCCGCTGGCAGCATCGCCATCATCGATGACAGCGGCGGCACGCTCACCGCGCCGATCCTCGATCGCTTTGCCGGGCTGGTGTGTGCCGGCGGCACCGTGCGTTCCCACCTGGGCATATTGGCGCGCGAGCATGGCATCGCTTGCCTGATGAATGTGCGGCTGGCCGGCGTGCAGGATGGCGACCGCATCCGGCTGGAAACCAGCGCCGCGGCGCGCACCGCCGAATCCTATCTCAC
Source organism: Sphingomonadales bacterium (assembly GCA_027483465.1). Taxonomy (GTDB): domain Bacteria; phylum Pseudomonadota; class Alphaproteobacteria; order Sphingomonadales; family Sphingomonadaceae; genus Sandarakinorhabdus. The sequence continues at coordinate 19,285 of JAIXUQ010000030.1, read as the reverse complement.
CGGCACCGACATGCCGGCCCGCATCTGGAAACTGCCATGAGCGCTCCGGTCCGCCCGGCCATCAGCTATGCCCGGTTGCTGGAAACCAACCAGTTGATCCAGGCCTGTGGTGACAGCACCTATTGGCTGTGCCTCACCCGCACCGTGCAGGGTTCGAAACTCTATCCGGTGTCGGCCTATATCCTGCTCTCCTATCTCAACGCCTTCTACCGCTATCCCAGCCTGATCCGGAAGGTGGAGGCGGTGATGCCGGCCGAGGCCATTGCCGACCGGGCCCGCCAGATGGGCGTGAAGGCGCAAAACAGCAGCATCGGCTGGGCATTGCCCTGTTTCTACCTGCTGGGCCGGGAATATCTGATCAACCTGGGCTTTCTGCGCCCGCAGGATGCGCTGGACGACGTGATCACGGTGATGGATTTCTGGAAGCGGTTCCAGTTGGCGTGGCACCGCAACGACGGGCATCTGACCAACGCCGATTACAACCAGCGCGCCCAGATCCTGCCCCATGCCGCCGTGCAGCGCTTTGCCGGCGAACTGCACCCGGTGGTGCCCGGCGATGCGCTGTCGGTGGCGGCGCAGCGCTTCCTCGCCACCGTCTCGCAATATGGCTTTCTGGTCAGCGCCGAAAGCCGCATCAGTCTCACCAATTCCGGCCCGTACCGGCTGGATGACGATCGCCAGCTGCTGATGCGGGATTTCATGGATCTGGGCGAGACCTCCCTGCCCTGGCTGGATGATATCGCCGCCGACATGCCGTACAACAATCTCACCGTGGCGATGGCGGTGACCGGCTGCCATTTCCACCTGGTGGACGACTGGGGCAGCTTCGAGGCGACGCCCGAATTCACGCCCGACCGGCTGACCGGCATCGGCCTCTACACCTCCGACACGCTGAGCGAGGGGCACCAGCCGGTGGGCATGGACAGCCCGGCCACGCTCGCCGCCATGCTGCACGACCTGTCGGACCGGGCCAAGGCGGCGACCGACCGGCTGTGGCTGCGCATGGCGGGCTGGCGGCGTGACCAGCTGATCGATGCCGGCGCCCTGTGCTATTATGCCATCTGCAAGGAAATCGCCCATATCGCCGGTGTGTTCGATCCGGCCGACTGGCTGGAGATTGATCCGCGCGCCGAACGCTTCCGGCCGCTGCTCTCGGATGACTATGCCGACCAGGCCCTGGGCGAACTGGTGGGCAGCCTGACCCTGCCCAGCCAGCAGACGGCACCGCACGGCCTGATGAAATGGTCGGACAAGCCAACCCGCGTGCTGACGCCGCTGCCGCTATCGGTGCTGAATGGCGCCCCCTATCTGCCGCGCGTGGCCCCGCCCCAGAAAGGCGGCAGCCACCTGCCGCCCAAGAACGACCGGTATCGCACCACGCGCGGCGTGCTGAGCCTGGCGGCCTACAATGAAGCGGCGCGGGCCTTCGTGCCGGCCGCCTGCCAGCCGGCGGCGAATTTCCGCTGTGAAACCACGCTGGCCTATCCGGGGGCGCTGGCATGAGCCAGATTGCCGATCTGATCGCCCGCGCCGCCCGCCAGTTTGGCCCGAAGCCCTGCCTAGTGGAGGGGGAGCGGGTGGTGAGCTTTGCCGGCTTCGATGCCGCCACCAGCCGCTTTGCCCATGCCATGCAGCGGCTTGGCCTGGCCCATGGTGACCGGGTGGGCGTGTTGCTGCCCAACGGCATTGATTGCCTGATCGCCTATTATGGTCTGGCCAAGGCCGGGCTGGTGCGGGTGAGCCTGAACAGCCGCGACACGCCGGCCGATCTGGCCCACAAGCTGGCCGAGGTGGGCGCCCGTGCCGTGCTGGTGGGCGATGCGGCGCCCGCGCTGGGCGTGGAGATCATCCTGCCGCCGGCCCGGCTGCGTGCGCTGCTGGCCGATGCCGATGATGCCGATTGCACGGTGGCGCGCGGCCTTGATGAACCCTATCGCCTGGGTTTCACCGGTGGGACCACCGGCCGGCCCAAGGCGGTGACGCTCACCGAGCGCGGGGAACTGGCCGAACTGTCGGCCTTCCTCACCGATCTGGTGCCCGATATCGGCCCGGATGACCGCTTTCTGCACGCTGCCCCGATCGCCCATGCCTCCGGCGCCTTCTTCCTGCCGGCGCTGGTGCGCGGCACCACCAGCCACGTGATGGCGAAGTTCGATGCCGCGGCCTTCGTGGCGCTGGCGGCCGCCAGCCGCGCCACCATGACCTTCCTGGTGCCCACCATGCTGGCCCTGCTGCTGGAGGAACCGGCCCTGGCCGGGGCCGATCTGGCGTTGCGGCGCATCGCCTATGGCGCCTCGCCGATTGCGCCGGCGCTTTATGCCCGTGCCGAGCAGCGGTTTGGCCGCGTGTTTGCGCAAACCTATGGCCAGGCGGAATCGCCGATGGTGATCACCTGCCTGAAACCCGACGAGCATGACCGGATCGGTTCGTGCGGGCGGCCCTTCACGCTGGCGCAGGTGGCGGTGATGGACGATGCCGGCCAGCTGCTGCCGCCCGGCGCGGTGGGTGAGATCGTGGTGAAGGGGCCCCAGCTGATGGCCCGCTATTGGGAGCGGCCGGAGGCCACGGCCACGGCGTTTCGCGGCGGCTGGCTGCACACCGGTGACATCGGCCGCATGGACGAGGACGGGTTTTTCTACCTGCTCGACCGCAAGGGCGACATGCTGATTTCCGGTGGCTACAATGTTTACCCGCGCGAGGTGGAGGACGTGCTGCTGGCCTTCCCCGGCGTGGTGGAGGCCGCCGTGATCGGCCTGCCCGACGAGACCTGGGGGGACCGGGTACACGCCGTGGTGAGCGGGCAGGGGATCGATGCCGCCGCCCTGCTGGCCCACGCCCGGGCGGCGCTGGCCGGATACAAGGCGCCCAGGGCGATCGACGTGTGGGATGCGCTGCCCAAGAGCCCGGCCAACAAGATCCTGCGCCGCGAGGTGAAACGGCGCGTGCTGGCCGGGCAGGAGTTGACGGCATGAGAAACCCCGGACCCGGCTGGCACCTGGCCCTGCATGGCCTGGCCATCCTGCGCACCGCCACCCCTGCCGACGTGGCGCGGCGCATGGCGATGGACCCGGCCGAGGCCGAGGCCATGCTGGTTCTGGCCGCCGCCCACGGCCGCGTGGTGCGCGCCGGTGAGCGGCTGATGCTGGCGCCGCTGGCCCGCCTGGCGCTGGCGGCCGATTATTCCCGCACCTGTGCTGCGCTGCGTGCCGATCCCGCCTTTGTGGCGGCCGTGGCCCGGTTTGAAGTGGTCAACCATGATCTCAAGGCGCTCATGACCGATTGGCAAACCCGCAGCATCGGCGGTGTCACCCTGGCCAATGATCATGACGATCCGGCCCATGATGCCCGCATCATCGATCGGTTGGGCCGTTTTCACGACCGTGTCACCCCGCTGCTCGATCAGCTGGCCGGGCTGGTGCCGCGCCTGGCCGTCACGCGCGACGGGCTGCTGGCCGCGCTTGAACGCGCGGAGGATGGAGAGATCGCCTTCGTCTCGGATGTCGGCTGCGAAAGCTATCACACATTTTGGTTTGATCTGCACGAGGATCTGCTGCGCCTGTCGGGCACGGAGCGGGTGGAATGATCCTGCCGCTGGAGGCAACGCTGGATGCCGGGCCGGATCGCATCGGCGGCAAGGCGGCATCCCTGCTGGCGATGGCACGGCTGGGGCTGCCGGTGCCGCCGGCCTTCGTGGTGCCCACCGCGGTGGCGCGGGCCTGGGCGCAGGCCGGCCAGTTGCCCGAGGGCTTTGCCGGCCAGCTGATGGCCGGCGTGCGCGGGCTTGAGGCGGCCACCGGCCGGCGCTTTGGCGGCGCCGAACGGCCCTTGCTGGTCGCGGTGCGATCGGGGGCCGCCGTCTCGATGCCGGGCATGATGGAAACCCTGCTCAATCTGGGCCTCACCGATGCGGTGGCGGCCGGGCTGGCGACGGAAACCGGCAATCCCGCCTTTGTCGACAGCCTGCGGGCCGCCTTCCACGCCCAGTTCACCGCCTGTGTTGGCGCGGTGCCCGGCGATGCGCCAAGCCAGCTGCTGGCCGCCGTGGCGGCGGTGATGGCATCGTGGAACAGCCGCCGCGCCCGCCGCTACCGCGCCCATCACGGCATTCCCGATGATCTGGGCACCGCGGTCACCGTTCAGGCGATGGTGTTCGGCAATCTGTGTGACCGTTCGGGCACCGGCGTGATGTTCAGCCGCAACCCGATCAGCGGCGAGCCGGCCCCCTGGGGCGAATGGCTGGCCCGCGCGCAGGGCGAGGCGCTGGTGGCGGGCACCCACAATGCCGAGCCGCTGGAGCGTCTGGCCGCCACCCTGCCCGAGGCACATGCCCAATTGCTGGCCGGGGCCCGCGCGCTCGAACAGGCCGGCCGCGATGCCCAGGATATCGAGTTCACCATCGAGGCCGGCCGCCTGTATTTCCTGCAGAGCCGCGCCGCCAAGCGCACGGCGCGCGCGGCAGTCACCATCGCCATGGCCATGCATGATGAAGGCCTGATCAGCCGTGAGGAGGCGCTGGCGCGAGTCACACCGGCGCAACTGGCCGCGATGCTGGCCCCGGTGCTGACCGATCCCGGTGCGGCACCGCTGCTGGCCAGCGGCACCCCGGCCTCCCCGGGCGCCGGGGCCGGCCTCGCCGTCACCAGCGCGCCCGAGGCCGAGGCGCGGGCCGCCGCCGGCGAGACCGTGGTGCTGGTGCGCCCCACCACCAGCCCGGATGATGTGGGCGGCATGCTGGCGGCGGTGGCCGTCGTCACCGAAGCCGGCGGGGCCACCAGCCACGCGGCCGTGGTGGGGCGCGCGCTGGGCAAGCCGGTGGTCACTGGCTGCGGCGCCGGCACGCTGGCGCTGCTCGCCGGGCAGCCGGTCACGGTGTGCGGCACCAGCGGGCGGGTGTTTGCCGGCCTGCTGCCGCTGGCAGCGCCGCCGCCGGCACCGGCTTTGGCCCGCTATCGTGCGCTGGCGCTGGCGGCGGCCGACGCGCCGCGCCTCGCCGCACTTGCCGAACGCGGAGGCTGAACCAAAACCATGGCGATTTCCCGCAGCGATATCGATGCCATCCTCGCCACGTTCGAGGCCAGCGACTGGCGCACCATCCATCTGAAGGCCGATGGCATCGAGATCATGCTGTCGAAGGACGGTGACGCCCCGCCCTCAACCCTTTCGCCCACACCCCTTCCGGCCGCCGCGCCGCCACCGCCGGCCCCGCCGCCCACCCTGGCGGCCGAGCCGCCGGATGGCAGCCTGCCGGTGCCGGCGCCCAGCCTGGGCACCTTCTATCGCGCGCCCAAGCCCGGCGCCCCGCCCTTCACCCAGCTGGGCGCGCGCGTGGCGGCCGGCGATGATCTGTGCCTCGTCGAGGTGATGAAGCTGTTCACCAGCGTGCAATCGCCATGCGCCGGGGTGATCACCGCCATCCTCGCCAGCGATGGCGATCTGGTCGAGCATGGCCAGCCGCTGTTCCGGATCAGGCCGGATGCCTAGGCTGTTTGTGGCCAACCGCGGCGAGATCGCCTGCCGCATCATCGCGGCGGCGCAGGCGCTGGGCATCGAGACGGTGGTGGGCGTGTCCGAGGCCGATCGCGACAGTCTGTGGGCGCGGGCGGCCAACCGCGCGCTGGTGCTGGGCCCGGCGCCGGCCCGCCAATCCTATCTGGATGGCCGGCTGCTGCTGCACGCCGCCACCGCCAGCGGCTGCACCGCGCTGCACCCCGGCTATGGCTTCCTGTCGGAAAATGCCGCCTTCGCTCAAGGTGTCGCCGATGCCGGCCTGGCCTTTTGCGGCCCCACCCCGGCGCAGATGGCAGCGGTGGGTGACAAGCTGGCGGCGCGGGCGCTGGCCCGCACGCTGGGCGTGGAAACCGGGCAGGCCAGCGATGCCCTGGAAGACGCCGGGGCAGCGGCCAGCGCCGCCCGCAGCCTGGGCTATCCGGTGGTCACCAAGGCTTCGGCCGGCGGCGGCGGGCGCGGGATGCGGGTGGTGCAGGCCGAAACCGGGCTGGCCGCCGCCCTGGCCGCGGCCCGCGCCGAAGCTGAGGCCGCCTTTGGCGACGGGCGCATCTATCTGGAACCCTTTGTTGAATCCGCCCGCCATGTCGAGGTGCAGGCCTTTGGCCTGGGCGATGGCCGGGTGATCACGCTGGGCACGCGCGATTGTTCGATCCAGCGCCGCTATCAGAAACTGGTGGAGGAGGCCCCGGCCGTCGCGGTGCCCGAAGCGGCCCGTGCCGACATGGAGGCGGCCGCCGCCCGCCTGCTGGGCGCCATCGCCTATCGCGGTGCCGGCACGGTGGAATTTCTGTGGGACGCAGCGCGCGGCCAGTATCGCTTCCTCGAGGTCAACGCCCGCATCCAGGTCGAACATCCGGTGAGCGAGATGGTCTGGGGCATTGATCTGGTGCAATGGCAGATCGCGCTTGCCCTGGGCCGCTTCGAACCGCCGGCCCGGCTGGTGCCGCGCGGCCATGCCATCGAAGTGCGCATCCTGGCCGAGGCGGTGGACGCCGATGGCGGCTTCCGGCCGGCGCCGGGGCGCATCACCGGCTGGCAGCCGCCGCCCGGCCTCAGGCTCGACAGCGGCTTTGCCGCCGGCTGCCAGGTGCCGCCCTTTTATGACAGCATGGTGGCCAAACTGATCGTGGCCGCGCCCACCCGCGCGCTGGCGGTGGCCCGGTTGCAGGCCGGGCTGGCGGATTTCCGGGTTGAGGGCATCGCCACCTCCATCCCGTTCCTGCGCCGCATCGCCGGCCATGGCGATTTCATCGCCAACCGGCTGTCCACCCGCTGGCTGGAGGGCGCGTTCATGGCAGGCGTCAGGTCGGCGGCATGAAGGTGGAATTTCTTGATCAGACGCTGCGCGATGGCCAGCAATCGCTGTGGGGCATGCGCATGCAGGCCCGCCACGCCCTGCCGGCCTGCGCGGCGCTGGACCGCACCGGGTTCCGGGTGATCGATCTCACCGGATCGCATCATTTCGAGGTGCTGGTGCGCCATTGCCGCGAAAATCCCTGGGCGATGATGGATGCGCTGGCCGCCGCCATGCCGCGCACGGTGCTGCGTTCGGGCATGCGCGCCAATGCCGCCATCAGCTTTCGCACCACGCCCGATGCGCTGATGGATCTGTGGATGCGCCAGCTCAACCGCCACGGCGCCCGCAGTTTCTGGATCTATGACGTGCTGTTCGATATCGGGCGCACCCGGCGGCTGGCGCAGGTGGCCAAGGAATTCGGCTCCGAAGTGGCCGGCGCCATCATGTTCACCCTCTCCCCGGTGCACACCGATGCCTATTATGCGCAGAAGGCGGCGGCGCTGGCGGCGCTGCCCGAGGTGGACACGCTGCTGCTCTATGACACCGCCGGGGTGCTGGAGAAGGAGCGGCTGTCAACGCTGCTGCCCGCCATTGTTGCCGAGGCGCGCGGCAAGCCGATCGAATTTCATGCCAACAATCTGATGGGCCAATCGGCCAAGGCCTATTGCGATGCGCTGGCACTGGGCGTGAGCATCCTGCACACCGCCAGCCGGCCGATGGCCAATGGCCCGTCGGTGCCCTCCACCGAATGCATGGCCGCCAATCTGGCCCATCTGGGCCACAGCCATGATCTGGATCTGGCCTGCCTGCCGCCGGTTGCCGCCCATTTCGAGGCGGTGGGCCGCGCCTGCGGCTTCACGGTGAACGCCCATGCCGAATATGATCTGTTTGCCGTGGCCCACCAGATCCCCGGCGGCATGGTGGGCACGCTGAAGGCCCAGTTGAAACAGCATGGCATGGACGACCGGCTGGGCGAGGTGCTGGCCGAGGTGGCGCAGGTGCGCCGCGAACTGGGCTGGCCGGGCATGGCCACGCCGTTCAGCCAGCTGGTCGGCATCCAGGCGGTGCTCAACATCGTCACCGGTCAGCGCTGGTCGATCATTCCCGAGGAGGTGATCACCTATGCCGCCGGCCATTATGGCCAGCCGGTGGCCCCCATCGATCCGAACGTGCTTGACCGGATCATGGCCGATCCCAAGGCCGGGCAGGTGCTGGCCAATCCGCCCGAACAGCCCAGCCTGGCCGAACTGCGCCGCCGCCATGGCACCGATGATGATAACGAACTGTTCCTGCGGGCGCTGGTGCCGCAGGCCGATATCGAGCGGATGCGCGCCGCCGGCCCGCTGGTCACCAGCCTGCCGCTGGCCTCCTCGGCCGAGGCCGATCAGGTCATCCGCCTGATGAAGACCCTTTCCAGCCGGCACTTCCGCCTGGCCGGCGAGACGCTTTCGGTGGAGCTGAGCCGATGAGGCCACCAGCATGAGAACAGCCGCATGAGACGGGCCGTGATCGTCGATGGCGTGCGCTCGCCCTTTGCCCGGGGCCGGCCCGGCGGCGCGCTGCACGGCCTGCACCCGGTTGATCTGCTGGCGCAGTGCCTGACCGCGCTGGTGGCCCGCACCGGCATTGATCCGGGCGCGGTGGAGGATGTCATCACCGGCTGCGTGATCCAGGCCGGCGAGCAGGCCGGCAACATCGGCCGCCAGGCCGTGCTGGCCGCCGGCTGGCCCGAAACGGTGCCCGCCGTCAGCCTTGACCGCAAGTGCGGTTCTGCCCAGCAGGCGATCGATTTTGCCGCCTGCGCGGTGATCGCCGGCGCCTGTGACATGGTGGTGGCGGCCGGCGTTGAGATGATGTCCACCGTGCCGGCCAGGGCGAACCGGCTGGGGCGCGACAATCAGGGCGCGGCGCTGGCCGCCCGCTATCCCGACGGGCTGGTGCATCAGGGCGTTTCGGCCGAACTGATCGCGGCACGGGGGCAGATCAGCCGGGCGGCGATGGACCATTTTGCCCTGCGCTCCCACCGGCTGGCCGCCGCGCATCCGGCGCCGGGCCTGGTGCCGATCCGGGTGGGCGATCGCATTGTGACGGCCGATGAGGGGGTGCGCGCGGACAGCAGCCTGGAACGGCTGGCGGCGCTGCCCGCTGCCTTTCACAGCGATGCGATGGCCGCCCGCTTTCCCGACATCGGCTGGCAGGTGACGGCCGGCAATGCCAGCCCGGTGAGCGACGGCGCTGCCGCCGTGCTGATCATGGAGGAGGGCAGGGCGCGCGCGCTTGGCCTGCGGCCCAGGGCCCGCATCACCCATTTCGCCGTTGCCGGGGATGATCCGGTACTGATGCTCACCGCCATCGTGCCGGCCACCGCGCGGCTGCTGGCGCGGGCGGGGCTGGCGATCGGCGATATCGACGTGTTCGAGGTGAACGAGGCCTTTGCCAGCGTGGTGCTGCACTGGCTGGCCGAAACCGGCGCCGATCCCGACCGGGTCAACCCCATGGGCGGTGCGATCGCGCTGGGCCACCCGGTGGGCGCATCGGGCGCGCGGCTGTTCCTGAATTGCCTGGCGGCGCTGGAAGCCGGCGGCGGCCGCCTTGGCCTGGTGACCATGTGCGAATCCGGCGGCATGGCCAACGCCACCCTGATCGAGCGCTGCCCATGAGCGCGGGCCACAAGGAGTGCTGCAACTATGTTCGAGCCTGATGCCGTCACCCGCGAACTCGCCGGGCGCCTGAAGGCGTTCATGGCCCGCCACATCTATCCCAACGAGGCCCGCTATTATGCCGAGGCCGAGCAGCTGGGCCCGTGGGGCGTCTATCCGGTGGTGGAGGAATTGAAGCCGCTTGCCCGGGCCGAGGGCCTGTGGAACCTGTTCCTGCCGGCCCATGCCGGCGATTTCGGCAGTGGCCACACCGGCCTGACCAACCTGCAATATGCCCCGCTGTGCGAGATCATGGGCCGCTCGCTGATGGCGCCCGAGGTGTTCAACTGCGCCGCGCCCGACACCGGCAACATGGAGGTGCTGCTGCGCTATGGCACCGCGGAACAGCAGGCGCAGTGGCTGGCGCCGCTGCTGGCCGGCGAGATCCGCTCCTCCTTTGCCATGACGGAGCCAGAGGTCGCCTCGTCTGATGCCACCAATGTCGCCTGCGCGATCGTGCGCGATGGCGATGACTATGTGATCAACGGGCGCAAATGGTACACCACCGGCGCCACCGATCCGCGCTGTCGCATCATCATCCTGATGGGCAAGACCGCGCCCGATCACCCCGATCGCCACCGCCAGCAATCGATGATCCTGGTGCCGAAAGACACGCCGGGCGTGACCGTGCTGCGGCCGCTGCCGGTGCTGGGCTTTTACGGCGTGCCCGATCGCGCCTCTGAAGTGCTGTTCCGCGATGTGCGCGTGCCGGCCGGCAACATGCTGCTGGGCGAAGGGCGCGGCTTTGAAATCGCGCAGGGGCGGCTGGGGCCGGGGCGCATCCACCATTGCATGCGCCTGATCGGCCTGGCCGAACGCACCCTTGAGCGCATGTGCCGACGGGCCGAACAGCGCACGCCCTTTGGCCAGTCGCTGGCCGACCAGTCGGTGACGCTGGAGCGCATTGCCGGGGCGCGGCTGGCGATCGAGCAATGCCGGCTGCTCACCCTGAAGGCGGCGCACATGATGGACACGGTGGGCAACAAGGCGGCGCGGGCGGAAATCGCCATGATCAAGATCGCCGCCCCGGCGATGGCGCAGACAGTGGTGGATCATGCCATGCAGATGTTTGGCGGCGGCGGCACCGCCAATGATCATCTGCTCAGCGCCGCCTTTGCCACCGCGCGGCTGCTGCGCCTGGCCGACGGGCCCGACGAGGTGCACCGCAACCAGCTGGCCCGGCTTGAGCTGAAGCGCCACCGCAACAGCGATCCGCGCGAGACGGGGGGCGATGCCCATGTGCTGTCGCTGGCGGAGGTGGAGCAGCGCTTTGCCCATCTGCGCCCCGGCGCGCCGGGATATCCCTGGGCATGAGCCGTTATCGCGCCGATCCCGAAAGCCTGGCCGCCCACGGCGTGCCGGCGTGGTGGCGGGATGCCAAGCTGGGGGTGATGATCACCTGGGGCCTTTATTCCGTGCCCGCCTTTGCGCCGCGCGGCACCGATGTCGTCCGGCTGCTGGCCGATCGGCCAGATGATGCCCTCAAGCTCACACCCTATGCCGAATGGTATGAAAACAGCCTGAAATTCGCCGATGGCCCAACCGCGCAGCAGCACCGCGCCCGCTTTGGCGATGCGCCCTACAGCGATTTCCGCCATGCGTTCGAGGCCGGGCTGGCGCGCTGGTCGGCCACGCCGCTGATGGATTTCATCGCCGGCATCGGCGCCCGCTATGTCGTGCCGGTCACCAAGCATCACGACAGCTATTGCCTGTGGCCCACCCGCCTGGCCAACCCGCTGCGCGGCGCCGGCTGGCATGCCCCCCGCGATCTGGTCGCCGAAATGGCCAGCGCCGCGCGGGCCCGTTCCTTGCGCTTCGGTGTCTATTACAGCGCCGGCCTGGATTGGACGCTCAATCCGGAGCCCATTGCCAATCTTGGCGAAATGCGGGCCGCGCTGCCCGCCGGTGCGCTCGCCCGGCAGATGATGCGCGATCATTATCGCGAGCTGATTGCCGCCACCGATCCCGACATCTTGTGGAACGACATCGGCTATCCCGATGCCGATGATCTGTGGGCGCTGCTGGCCGATTATTACAACGCCCGCGACGATCGCCTGATCAACGATCGCTTCCAGCTGCCCACCCCCGGCCATGCCGCCATGGCCGATCCCGCCGCCCGCGCCGCCTTCAACCGGGGGGTGGCCGATGCGCTGCGCACGCCCGGCTTTGCCTTTGCGCCCGATGTGCCGCCGGTGTTTGATCACCGCACCCCCGAATATGCCACCAGCGCCGGCATGGGGGATATCGCCTGGGAAACCGTGCGCGGCGTTGGCCACAGCTTTGGCCACAAGGCCAACGAGACGGCGGCGGATTTCCTCACCGACGATGCACTGGTGGCGATGTTCCTGCGCATCGTCGGCCATGGCGGCAATCTGCTGATCAACATCGGCCCGCGCGCCGATGGCAGCATTCCGGCCGAACAGGCCGGGCCGCTGGGCGTGCTGGGCGCGTTCCTCAGGGCCAATGGCCACGCAATCTACGGCAGCCGGCCCGATCCGGCGCTGCCGGCGGCCGAAATCGCCGGCACGGCCGTGCTGCCGGTGCGGGTGGGCGGCCGGCGCTATGCGCTTGTGGCCGGCGCGCTGCCGGATGATGCCCGGCTGGCCGGCTGGGGCATGGTCAGCGGCCTGTCGATCCTGGATGGGCCGGCCGTGCCGTGCCGGCGCGAGGGGGGCGATCTGCTCCTTCAGCCGCCAGCCGCCCTTGCCGGCGCACCCTTTGCCGTGCTGGAGGTGGCGGCATGACACACGCCCCGCCCGTCCTGCTGCTCGCCCCGGAGGACAATGTGCTGATCGCGGTTGCCGATCTGGCGGCCGGGCAGATCGTGCCGGATGCCGGCCGGGCGATCCGGCTGCGCCAGGCGGTGCCGCTGGGCCACAAGCTGGCCCGCCATCCCATCCCGGCCGGCGGCCGTGTCATCAAATATGGCGCCCCGATCGGATCGGCCACCTGTGCCATCGCCGCCGGTGAGTGGGTGCATCTCCACAATCTGGCCAGCGATTATCTCGCCACCCCCGGCGCGGATCACGGCGCATGAGGGGCTGGCTGCGCACCGATGGCCGCAAGGGCATCCGCAATGTGCTGCTGGTCGTCTATCTGGTGGAATGCGCCCACCATGTCGCGCGGGCCATCGCCGATCGGCACGCGGGCGGTGATGTCCAGCTCATCGGTTTTCCCGGCTGCTATCCCAATGATTATGCCCAGATGATGATGGAGCGGCTGTGCTGCCATCCCAATGTCGGCGCGGTGCTGCTGGTGTCGCTGGGCTGCGAGAGCTTTGCCCGCAACCGCCTGCTGGAGGTGGTGCGCGCCAGCGGCCGGCCGGCGTCCCTGCTGGTCATCCAGGCTGCCGGCGGCACGCGCCGCACGATCGAGCGTGGCCGCGCCTGGGTGGCCGAAACATTGCCGCTGCTCGCCGCCATGCCCACCACCGCGCTGGCCCCGCACGAACTGGTGGTGGGCACCATCTGCGGCGGGTCCGACGGCACCAGCGGCCTCACCGCCAATCCGGCCATCGGCCGGGCCTTTGACCGGCTGATCGCGGCCGGTGCATCCGGCATCTTCGAGGAAACCGGCGAACTGATCGGCTGCGAGGGCCATATGGCCAGCCGCGCGGCGACGCCAGAACTCGCGGCCGAGATCGTGGCGACCGTGGAGAAGGCCGCCCGCTATTACACCACGCTGGGCCATGGCAGCTTTGCGGTGGGCAATGCCGATGGCGGGCTCACCACCCAGGAGGAAAAGAGCATGGGCGCCTATGCAAAATCGGGCGCCTCGCCGATTGTCGGCCTGCTCAAGCCCGGCGATCAGCCGGTGGGCGGCGGCCTCTATCTGCTGGATGTGGTGCCCGATGGCGAGGTGCGCTTCGGCTTTCCCAACATCGCCGACAATGCCGAGATCGTGGAGCTGATCGCCTGCGGCGCCCATGTCATCCTGTTTTCCACCGGGCGCGGATCGGTCGTGGGCTCGGCCATCGCGCCGGTGATCAAGGTGTGCGCCAATCCCGAAACCTATCGCCGCCTGCCCGAAGACATGGATGTCGATGCCGGCCGCATCCTCGAAGGCCGCGCCGGTCTGGACGAGGTGGGTGCCGAAATTGCCGCGCTGGTGGCGGCCGTGGCCGGCGGCGCGCCCACCTGTTCGGAGGCGCTGGGCCACCAGGAATTCATCCTCACCTACAAGAGCTTCACCCCGGCCGGCCCCGCCTGCCTGCCGGCCGCCGCCCGCTGAGCGGCTAGAATTTGCCGTGGCGGCGATAGGCGGTTTCCGGATCGACCCCGGCCAGGATCGCGCTGCGCACCCGGTTTTCCGCCTGCATCGCCGCCGTGGCCGCCGCGGCCACCGCCGCGCCATGGGCGCCGGGCACCACGCAGATCCCGTCCGTGTCGGCAACGATGATGTCCCCGCTGGCGATGGTGCAATCGCCGATCCGCACCGGATCGCCAAAGCCATCGGGCAACCAGCGGCCAACCACATCGAGCGGGGTGAAATAGCGGCAGAACACCGGCAGGCCGATGGCATTCACCCGATCCACATCGCGGCAGCCGCCATCGATCACCGCCCCCAGCACGCCGCGCAGGCTGAGCGCCTCGGCCGACAATTCGCCCATGTGGGCCACGTCGCTGTCGTTGGGCTGCATCACCAGCACATGGCCCGCCGGCACGCGGGACAGCATGGCCGTCCACGCCAGCAGGGTTTCATGGGCATCGTGGTTCACCACCCGGCGCCCGGAAACGGTGAAGGCCGGCCCGGCCAGCCGGCTGCCCGGCGCGATCGGGCGCAGCGCCGGCGGCAGCACATTCGGCCCCAGCCCCTGCGCGCGCATCACATCATGCACGATGCTGGCCGGCACATCGCGGAACCGCGCCTGCCAGTCTGTTGCCGTGTCCGTGCCGCCCATTGCCCGCTGCCTCCCGTCACGCCACTTGCCCCGCCGCCACTTGTCACGCCGCCGGCCCTGCCGCTGCCGGGGGCATTCCGGCCGGAAATGTCAGCCGCCGCCGTGGTGGCCCGGCCTGCCCCGGCGGCTCCGGTCGCCGCAACGGGCGGGGCCGGCCGGCACGCAGGCCGCCTTCATCCCTGCGCGGGTTTCAGGGCGCCGGCCTGCTCGCTGCGCCGGATATAATCGGTGAGCACGGCCAGAAATCCCTGGCCCTGCGCCTCTGTCTCGATTTCGCCGGGCGTGGCCAGGGCGTTGGCGGCGACCGCCTGTTCCCGCATGTCGTCGGCCTGCCCGGCATAGGCCATCGACCAGCCGGCAAAGCTGCGCGCCTCGATCGGGTGGAAATGCAGCACGGTCACATCGTCGTGGCGGGGATCATACTGGATGGTTTCGAACAGGTCTTCCAGCGTTGCCTGCTGGCCTTCCAGCACCTGGGCGAAACAGCCGCCGCTGTACAGCAGGGCGCCGGTGACGCCGGCGCGGCGGTTCTTCTCGCGCGCCACCTGCAGGATCTCGCTGATCCCGGCCTCGATCACCTCGGGCGGGCCGGTCATGGCGTTGCGGCTGAAATAGGCCAGACTGTACAGATGGTCACTCATTGCCGCCTACCCCAATATGGGCCGTTCTGTTCAAGCCGCGCGATCAGTTCGGGCACGGCATCGGCCGGAACCGGCATGCTGACCAGATAGCCCTGCATCTCGGTCACGCCGGCTTCCCACACCACGCTGGCCTGGGCGCTGGTTTCCACCCCTTCGGCAACCGTGGAAATGCCCAGCCCGGTGCCCAGTGCCGCGATGGCACGGATCATCCAGGCGGCGCCGCTCTGGGCGCCGCCGCGAGCCGGCCGCCCGGTGCCACCCACAACCTCGATGAACGAACGATCAATCTTGATCCGGTCAAAACTGAACTGCGCCAGCCGGCTGAGTGACGAATAGCCGGTGCCAAAATCATCAATCGCCAGCCGCGCACCCAGCCCGTGGATGGCCTCCAGCGCCTTGGCGCCTCCATCCGTCATCGCGCTTTCGGTGACTTCGATTTCCAGCCGCTGGGCCGGCAGGCCGGCAGCGCGCAAGGCCTCCTCGATGCCGGCGATCAGGGCTGGCCCTTCCCGCAACTGGTGCGGCGAGACATTGACGGAAACCAGCAGTGGCGTGCCATGCGCCGGCACCGGCCAGTGGGCGGCATCCTGGCAGGCCCGGCGCAACACCCAACTGCCCAGCGCACCGATCAGGCCGATGCCTTCGGCCAGCGGCACGAAATCGCCGGGGTTCAACAGGCCGCGGGTGGGATGCTGCCAGCGCAGCAGCGCCTCGAACCCGGTCAGCCGCCCGGACGACGGATCGACCATCGGTTGATAATGGACGGCGAACTGATCCAGCGTGAAGGCCTCGCGCAGTTCCACCTGCTGCAGCGCCAGCGCGGCGCGCAGATCGGTTTCCATCGCCAGCCGCAACCGGGCCCGATCCTGCATCGATGGTTCGAACCGGCGTTGGCGGTTGCGGCCTTCCAGTTCGGCCTGGTGCAGCGCAATGGCGGCCGAGCGCAACAGCGCATCGGCATCGGTGCCGTCGTCCGGGGCCTGCGCAATGCCGATGCTGGCGCTGATGGTGATGGCATGGCCGTTGACCACATAGGGATGGCCAACCAGTTCCAGCAGCCTGGGCGCAAGCGCGGCAACGCCTTCGCCTGATGGCAGGAACACGGCAAATTCATCGCCGCTGGTGCGTGCCACGGTGGCACCGGGGCCGGCCGCCCGGCGGATGCGATCGGCCACGCGCCGCAACACGCCGTCCCCCGTGTCATGCCCGGCGCTGTCGTTCACCGTCTTGAACCGATCAAGATCAAGCACCAGCAGCGTGGGCTTCATCTCCGGATCGGCCGGCCGGGCCAGGCTCTCTGCCATCACGGCGCGCAGCCCGCGCCGCACGAGCAGCCCGGTCAAGGGGTCAAGAATATCCGCTCTGGGGGCCTCGTCGCGATCCATGGTGAAAATAAAAACCATTTTGGACAATGATTTGCAATCCTCTCGGAAGGATGATGTGGTCTGTCTGCCGTGCACTGCCGGGCATCTGGCGCAATTCCGGCACCCGGCCGGCGGCGGGGCACGCATGCGGGCGGGCGTGGCCCGTCTGGTCATGCCAGGGGGTGATATTCATGCGCTGACGGCCTAGAGCGGTGCTGACCGATTCGGACCGCCGGCACGCCGGCAGGCCGGCCCCGGCGGGGGCGCGCGGCCGGGCGATGACCATGGGCCGGACGGGTCGGGAACGGCCCCGGGCGCGGGGCGCAAGGAGGCTGAACACCCATGCACGCCCATCATGATCCGCTGGCGCCGGCGGCCCCGGCCATCGGCTTTGACGATTTCCTGAAGGTGGACATCAGGGTGGGCACGGTCATCGCGGTCGATGCCTTTCCCGAAGCGCGCAAGCCGGCGTGGAAGCTGACCATCGATTTCGGCCCGGCCATCGGCACGAAACGATCGAGCGCGCAGATCACCCGCCATTATGACGCCGCCGCGCTGCTGGGCCGGCAGGTGGCGGCGGTGGTGAATTTCCCGCCGCGCCAGATCGGCAAGTTCATGTCGGAGGTGTTGACCCTGGGCTTTCCCGATGCCGATGGCGAGGTGGTGCTGTTTGCCCCCGACCAGGCGGTGCCCAACGGCGGGCGCCTCTTTTAAGCTGGCGTCACCACCTGTTCGATGGCGCCGAAGATGCTGTGGTGCCGCTCGTCCAGCATCTCGATGCGCACCACGTCGCCGGGGCTGAGCCAGGGGGTGGCGGGCGCGCCTGACAGAATGGTTTCGACCATGCGCTGTTCGGCGATGCAGGCATAGCCGCGCCCGCCCTGCGCCACCGGCTTGCCCGGCCCGCCATCGGCATCGCGGTTGGACACCGTGCCCGAACCGATGATGCTGCCGGCGCCGATGTTGCGGGTTTTCGCCAGGTGGGCGATCAGCGTGCCGAAATCGAAGGTCATGTCCGTGTGGGTTTCCACCCGGCCAAAGGGCTGGCCATTGAGATCGATGCTCAGCGTGCCGATCAGCTTGCCATCCTGCCAGCGCGCGCCCAGCGCCGCCGGCGTGACCAGCACGGGGGAAAGCGCCGAGGCCGGCTTGGACTGGACGAAGCCAAAGCCCTTGGCCAGTTCATCGGGGATCAGCCCGCGCAGGGAGACATCGTTGACAAGGCCAACAAGGCGGATGGCGGCCAGCGCCTGTTCACGGGTGGCGCCCCTGGGCACGTCGCCGGTCACCACCACCACCTCGGCCTCAAGATCAAGGCCCCAGGCCGGATCGTGGAACGGAAGCGCGCAACGGGGGGACAGGAATTCGTCGCTGCCGCCCTGGTACATCAGCGGATCATGCCAGAAACTGGCCGGCAATTCCGCCCCGCGCGCCCGCCGCACCAATTCGACATGGTTCACATAGGCGCTGCCATCGGCCCATTGATAGGCGCGCGGCAGCGGGGCGGCGGCATCGCGTTCGTGGAAACGGGCGTGCGGCACGGCATCGTGGGCGAGCGACAGCGCCACCCCTTCCAGCACCGGGGCCGCCCGCTCCCAATCATCCAGCACCGATTGCAGCGTGGGGTACATCGGTGGCGGCGCGGCGCACCAGGCCAGATCGTCGGAGACAACAACGAGGCGGCCATCCCGGCCGGATTTCAGCGATGCGAGCTTCATGGCGCAAGGCTGGACCGGTTTGCCGCGGCTGGCAAGCCTTGGCGCGGCGCTTTTGCCGGCTTAAGACAGGCGCAAAGGGAGTTTCACCATGGCCACCGCCGTCGCCGCCGATATCCAGCATTTCGCGCCGAAATGGCCGAAGTTCACCTGGGAGGACCCGCTGCTGCTGGCTGCCCAACTGGGTGATGAGGAGACGATGATCCGTGATGCGGCGCGGGCCTTTTGTGATGCGGAGCTGATGCCGGCGGTGAAACTGGCCAACCGCCACGAGACGTTCGATCCGGCGCTGATGAAGAAGTTCGGCGCCGCCGGCCTGCTGGGGCCGACGATCAAGGGCTATGGCTGCGCCGGCGCCTCATACGTGGCCTATGGCCTGATCGCGCGCGAGGTGGAGCGGGTGGATTCGGCCTATCGCTCGGCGATGAGCGTGCAGTCGAGCCTCGTGATGTATCCGATCTACGCTTATGGCTCCGAGACGCAGCGCGAACGCTATCTGCCCGGCCTGGCCAGTGGCGAGCTTGTCGGCTGTTTCGGCCTGACCGAGCCTGACGCCGGATCGGACCCGGCGGGCATGAAGACCCGCGCGAAGCGCGTGCAGGGCGGCTGGCTGCTCAACGGCGCCAAGATGTGGATCACCAATTCACCGCTGGCCGATGTCGCGGTGGTGTGGGCCAAGTGCGAGGACGACAAGATCAGGGGCTTCATCGTCGAACGCGGCGACGCCGGTTTCTCCACGCCCAAGATCGAGGGCAAATTCTCCTTGCGCGCCGGTGTCACCGGGGAGATCGTGCTGGCCGATGTGCATCTGCCCGAAGAGCGTATCCTGAAGGGCGTGGAGGGTCTGGCCGGCCCGTTCGGCTGCCTCAACAATGCGCGCTATGGCATCGCCTGGGGCGCGATGGGCGCCGCCGAGTTTTGCTGGCACGCCGCGCGGCAATACACGCTTGACCGCAAGCAGTTCGGCCGGCCGCTGGCCGCCACCCAGTTGGTGCAGAAGAAACTGGCCGACATGCAGACCGAAATCACCCTGGGCCTGTGTGCGGCGCTGGCCGGCGGCCGGCTGATGGACGCCCACGCGCTGGCCCCCGAAGCGATCAGCCTCTTGAAGCGCAACAATTGCGGCAAGGCCCTCGCCATCGCCCGCGAGGCGCGTGACAT
>JAIXUQ010000118.1 GCA_027483465.1 Sphingomonadales bacterium | reverse complement strand
TAGATGCGATCGATCAGCAGCGAGCGCAGCGTGTCGTCATCCGGCACTTCCAGGGCCTGATAATGTTTGTGGCCCAGGCCTTCGAAGAAATCCATGTCGACGATGGAGGCGCCGGTGGCGACAATGCCGTCGACCATGTTGCTCTTCACCAGTTCGGCATAGAGGTCCATGCAGCCGCCGGCCGAGGTGGAGCCGGCGATCACCAGGAAGATGGTGCAATCCGGGTCTTGCAGCATCTGGTTGTAGATGCCGGTGGCCCGCGCCAGATCGCGGCTGGTGAAGCTCATCTTGGCCATGCCATCGATGATCGGGCGCGCATCAAAGCTGGTGATGTCGATATGCTCGACCAGGGTGGAGAGCAGCTCGGCCTTGCGCTGGCGCTCGGCCGGGCTGAGTTCGGTGACAACGGCGTTCAGGGATTCGGTGCTCATCAATTGCTCCCGGTAACGATCAGTGGCCCGGCCTTCCGATCACGGAAAGCCGCCCGCGGCCGGGGGAGTCCGGCGCCGAGCGGGAAATGGCCCCCGCCGGGGCGGGGGCCGAAGCTCAATGCTTGGCGATGTGGATAACGCGTTCCGGCGACTCTTCCGTGACGCTGTACAGCGTGGCCATCGGTTCATCGGCCACCATCACGGTTTCGCCGGCGGTGAAGCCGTTGAAGCCCGTGCGCATGGCCGAACCATAGGCGCCCAGCATGCCGATCTCGATATAGTCACCCGCGGCGATGTCGGACGGCAGCACGAAAGGCCCGCGCATATAGTCCATGTCATCGCAGGTCGGGCCCCAGAAGCTGTATTCCATCGGCTTGGCGCGCGAGGGCTCGTCGCGCACCAGCTTCACCGGGAAGCGCCAATCAATGTGCGCGGCATCGAACAGCGCGCCATAGGCGCCGTCGTTGATGTACAGCACATCGCCCTTGCGCGCCTCCACCCGCACCAGCACCGACGCATATTCGGCGCAAAGCGCGCGGCCGGGCTCGCACCACAGCTCGGCGGAATAGGAGATCGGCAGCGCTTCGAAGGCGCGGTGGATCACCTCGAAATAGGCCTCCAGCCGGCCCGGTTCCATGCCCGGATAGACAGACGGGAAGCCGCCGCCGACATCGATGATGTCAACGGTGACGCCGGCCGCCACGATGGCGGCGCGCACCTGCGCCATGGCATCGGCATAGGCCTGGGCGCTCATCGCCTGGCTGCCGACATGGAAGCAGATGCCCAGCGCATCGGCGACCTGGCGGGCAGCCATCAGCACCGGCGCCGCAGCATCGGCCGGCACGCCGAACTTGGAGGCGAGGCTGAGCTTGGAATGGGAGGACGACACCCGCAGCCGCACGCACAGGGTGAGATCGCTGGCCGGCACGCCATCGCGGGCGGTGGCGGCGACGATCTTTTCCAGTTCCTCGATCGAATCCAGGCTGAACACGCGCACACCGTGCACGTGATAGGCCTCCGCAATCGCTTCGGGCGCCTTCACCGGGTGCATGAAGCACAAGGTGGCATTGGGCGCGATGTCGCGCACCAGGCGCACTTCGGCGATCGAGGCGACGTCATAATGCGTCAGCCCCGAATCCCACAGGGTGCGGATCAGATCGGGCGAGGGATTGGCCTTCACGGCATACATCGGCCGGCCCGGAAATTCCGACAGGAAAAACCGGGCCGCGCGGCGGGCGGCGTGCGGGCGGACAAGGGTGACTGGCTGCGTCGGACGCAGGGACAGCGCTACCCCCAGCGCTTCAGGATGCTTGAGCAACTCAAGGGACCTCCGGGTGGGCAAAGCATGTCGCAGCTGCGCGCTTGAACGGATGGAACCCGAAAGCTCCGCCCGGCCGGTCGCCGGCATTGACACCAAAGCTGCCTTGCGGTGGAAGTCCCATGGGGCAGCGGCGCGCTTGTTATGAGAGCATGACCTTTGTGTAAAGCGGTTTTTTGTTACAATCGAAAAGCCGGTTTTGCGTTGGGCTTTCAAGGGCTTGTCACAGTTGTGACGTTTTTGTGAAAGGGCTGTTTTTCAATGACTTCTCCCAGCGTTTCGCCGGTTGTGCATGATGATGTCGTGATTGCCGCAGCCCGGCTGGGCACCTGGCCGGTGCGCACACCGCTGCTCAATTGCCCGGCGCTGGATGCGCTGTGCGGCGGGCGGGTCTGGCTGAAGCCGGAGAATCTGCAGCACACCGGCAGCTTCAAGTTCCGCGGCGCCATGAACCGGTTGCTGGCGATTCCCGCCGATGGCCGCGGTGGCGGCGTGGTGGCCTATTCGTCCGGCAACCATGCCCAGGGCGTGGCGCGCGCCGCCCGGCTGCTGGGGATGCCGGCCACCATCGTGATGCCCAGCGATGCGCCAAAACTGAAGGTGGAGCGCACCCGCGCCGATGGCGCCGAGGTGGTGTTCTATGACCGGTTGACCGAAAGCCGCGAGACGATCGCCGCCGGCCTGGCCGAAGCCCGCGGCGCGCTGATCGTGCCGCCCTTTGCCGATCCGCTGATCATCGCCGGGCAGGGGACGGCCGGCCTTGAGGCGGTGGCCGATCTGGCGGCGATGGGCGAGACGGCCGATCTGGCGCTGGTCTGCTGTGGCGGCGGCGGGCTGGCCGGCGGATTCGCCGCCGGCAGCCGCCTGCCCACCATCATCGTCGAGCCCGCAGGCTATGACGATGTCTGCCGCAGCCTGGCGGCCGGGCAGATCTTGCCGGTGGAAAACCCCGGCCCCACCCGCTGCGATGCGCTGCAAACCCTGCGCATGGCCGAAATCACCTTCGCCACGCTGCGCCACCATGGCGCCACCGGTGTGGCGGTGAGCGAGGCCGAGGTGGCCCGCGCCGTCGCCTTTGCCTTCCGCGAGCTGAAGCTGGTGGTGGAGCCGGGCGGCGCCGTCACGCTGGCGGCGCTGCTCGCCGGCCGGGTGGACGTGGCCGGCAAGACGGTGATCGCCACGCTGTCGGGCGGAAACATCGATGCGCCGGTGCTGATGGATTGCCTGGCCCAGGCCGGAGCGCTCTGATCGGCGCTTGCACCGGGCAGGCAATTGGGCCAGCATTCCCGCCAACGAGACGCCGCGCCGGCGCCGCCATCCGGGGGGATTGGCCATGGCACTTGCCGCACCACGCCACAGCAGTGGCACCACGCAGGCGCTGGCCCGCCAGGTCGCGCATGATCTGAGCCTTGCCGATTTGCGGGCGGCGCTGGCGGCTGGCTGGCGTGATTACCGGGCGCATCCGCACTTCGGGCTGGGCTTTGCCGCTGTCTATGTGCTGGTTGGGCTGGCGCTCACCTGGGTGATGGCTGGGCGCGGTGACCTGTTTTCGCTGATCCCGGCAGCGGCCGGCTTTCCGTTGCTGGCGCCCTTTTGCGCGGTTGGCCTCTATGAGGTCAGCCGCCGGCGGGAACAGGGCCTGCCGCTGCGCTGGCCGCCGGTGCTGGCCGCGCTCAAGGGCCATGGCGATCAGCAATTGCTGGCCATGGGCGTGGTGCTGTTTGTGGCCTTTGGGTTCTGGCTGATGATCGCCCATGGCATTTTTGCCGTGGCGCTGGCCGAATCCGGTGCCAAGTCCGAATCACTGGCCTTTCTGCTCACCCCGGCCGGGGCGGTGATGCTGCTGGTGGGCGGCGGCGTTGGCAGCCTGATTGCGCTGGTCTTCTATGCCGCCACGGTGATCAGCCTGCCAATGCTGGTTGACCGTGATGTGGATTTCCTCAGCGCCATGATCACCAGCTTCTGCGTGGTGAAGGCCAATGCGCCGGTGATGCTGGCCTGGGCGCTTGTGATCGCTGCCGGCCTGTTTGCCGCGATGCTGCCGCTGTTCCTCGGCCTGCTGGTGGTGCTGCCGGTGCTGGGCCACGCCACCTGGCATCTGTACCGCCGGGCGGTCAGTGCTGTGGCTGCCCCGGCGGCGCGCTGAGGCTGCCGGCCGGGCAGCGGCTGAACACGCGCTTGCGGCCCGAAGGCGCCGTCATTGCCAGCCGCTGCTCGGTCCGCTCGTTCATCACCATCGCCCGTTCCGGCGCCGGGGCGGTGAAGGGAATATGGGCATGGGTGTAGATCAGCCGGTCGCCGCCATCGCGCCAGCGGCCCACCGCGGTGATCGGGCCCCGGGGCAGGCTGGTTTCGGCATAGAGGCCATCGGCCATCAGCACCCAGGCATTGGCGCCCGGCCTGCTGCAATCGGCGGCCTCGCCCACCACCCACAGTCCGGTCAGCGGTGCGGCTGCGGCGATCAACAGGCTGGCCAATGGCATGCGTGTCTCCCTCAGGCGATCCCCGGCCGGGCAAAGCGGTGGCCGGCCGGAATCTCGGCCGCCGGGGCCGGCTCCTCGCCGAACCAGCGCGCCACCTGGCCTTGCGCGGTGGCATCCAGATGCAGGCCCAGCTTGGTGCGCCGCCACAGCACATCGGCGCTGCATGTGGCCCATTCGTGGGCGCGGAAATAATCCAGCTCGGCTTCGAACACGCCGCCCAGATTGCGCCCCAGGCCGGTGGCGAGCAATTGTTCGGCGGGCTGGCCGATCGTCATCGCCAGCCGCTTGATCAGCTTTGGATCATAATCGGCCTCGCGGCGCTGCAAATCCTCCAGCCAGCGGCGGAAGGCGGCCTGGCCATGCTCGCCGCGCCCGCGCGGGATGGCGCCGCCGGGCAGGGGGGCGCTGCCGGTCCAGCTGCGGGTACCGGGCGCGATGCGGGCCATCACATCCTCGGCCAGCACGCGATAGGTGGTGATCTTGCCGCCCACCACGGTCATGGCGTTCAGGCCATCATGCTCCACCAGCCGGTAATCGCGGGTGGTCTCCTTATCACCCTTTCCGGTTTCGAGGATCAGCGGGCGCACGCCGACAAAACGGTGCACCACATCATCGGGTGTGAGGGGGCGGGCCAGATAGCGGTTGGCCGCGGCCAGCAGATAGCTCACCTCGGCATCGCTCACGGTCGCATCCTCGGGCCGCTGCACATCGGCTTCGGTGGTGCCGATCAGCGAATAATCCCGTTCATAGGGGATGATGAAGATGATGCGGCCATCGGGCTGTTGCAGCATGAAGGCATCGCGGCCCAGATGCACCCGGCGGGTGACGATGTGGCTGCCCTGCACCAGCCTGAGCGGCGGCGCATCGTTCAGGCCCATCACCCGGCGCGCCACATCCTCCGCCCAGGGGCCGGCGGCGTTGATCAGGCGGCGGGCGCGCAGGCTGCGGCCATCGGCCAACGCCAGTTCCCACCCATCATTCACCCGCGCGGCGCGCAGCACCGGCGTGCGCGGCAGCACCAGCGCCCCGCGCGCATGGGCATCCTTCAGATTTTCCACCACCAGCCGGGCATCATCCACCCAGCCATCCCAATATCGCATGGCGCTGCGGTAATCGCTGGCCAGCGCGCGGCCGGCGCGTTCGGCGCGCAGATCGATCCGGGCCGAACCGGGCACCACCTGGCGGCGGGCGAGATGATCGTAAAGGAAGGTGCCCAGCCGCAGCAGCCATTCCGGCCGCATCCCCGGCGCATGCGGCAGCACGAACGGCTGCGGCCAGGTGATGTGCGGCGCGATATCCAGCAGCACCTCGCGCTCGGCCAGCGCCTTTCTGACCAGGCCGAAGGCATAATATTCCAGATAGCGCAGGCCGCCATGGATCAGCTTGGTGGAGGCCGAGGAGGTGGCGCCGCCCACATCGCCGGAATCGAGGAGGGCCACCGACAGGCCGCGCCCGCTGGCATCGCGGGCGATGCCGGCGCCATTGATGCCGCCGCCGATGATGGCCAGATCGAAAAGCGTGTTGATGTTGCTCACACGCCTTCCCTAACGGCCTTTGCCGCCATAGAAAAGGCGACATGACGGACCAACTGCTCCTCGTGCTGGATGCCGGCACCACCTCCACCCGCGCCATCGCCTTTGCGCCCGATGGCACGATCATCGCCAGCGCTGGCCGCCCGATGACCCAGCATTACCCGGCCAGCGGCTGGGTGGAGCATGACGCCGGCGAGATCTGGGACCTGTCACGCGCCTGCCTGGCCGATGTGATCGCCGAAGTGGGGATTGATCGCATCGCCGCCATCGGCATCACCAACCAGCGCGAAACCATCTGTTTCTGGGATCGCACCACCGGGGAGCCGCTGGCCCGCGCCATCGTCTGGCAGGATCGCCGCACCGCCGATGATTGCGCCGCGCTGAAGGCCGGCGATCCGGGGCTGGAAGCCGCCGTGCAGGCGAAAACCGGCCTGCTGCTCGATCCCTATTTTTCCGCCACCAAGATCCGTTGGGCGCTGGCCAATTGGCCGATGGTGGCCGATGCCGCCAGGGATGGCCGGCTGGCGGTGGGCACGGTGGAAAGCTGGCTGATCTGGCAATTGAGCGGCGGCACCACCCATGTGACCGACGCGACCAACGCCAGCCGTACCCTGTTGATGGATCTGGCCACTTGCCAGTGGGATGATGGCCTCATTCGCCTGTTTGGCGTGCCGGCGGCCGCGCTGCCGGCGATCGTCGATTGCGCCGGCGCGCTGGCGCACACCACCCTGTTTGGCCGCGCGCTGCCGATCACCGGGGCGGCCGGGGATCAGCAGGCCGCCGCCATCGGCCAGGGCTGTCTTTCGGCCGGCGCGCTCAAGGCCACCTATGGCACTGGCTGTTTCCTGCTGGCCCATGCCGGGGCAACGCCGCCAGTGTCCCGCAGCCGGCTGCTCTCCACCGTGGCGTGGCGGCTGCAGGGCCGGGCGGCCTATGCGCTGGAAGGCGCGATCTTCGTGGCGGGCTCGGCGGTGCAATGGCTGCGTGACGGGCTGGGCATCATCGCCAGCAGCGCCGAATCGGAAAGCCTGGCGCAAAGCGTGGCCGACAATGGCGGGGTCAGCTTTGTGCCGGCGCTGGCCGGGCTGGGTGCGCCGCACTGGGCGCCCGATGCGCGCGGGCTGATCTGCGGCCTGTCGGGCGGCACCACGCGGGCCCATATCGTGCGCGCCGCGCTGGAGGCGCAGGGCCAGCAGACCGCCGATCTGGTGGACGCGCTGGCCGCCGATGGCGTGGCCGCCGCCCGGCTGCGGGTGGATGGCGGCATGGTGACCAACAATTGGCTGTGCCAGGATCTGGCCGACAGCCTGGGCCTGGTGGTGGAACGGCCGCGCGTGATCGAAACCACGGCGATGGGCGCAGCCATGCTGGCCGGGGTCGGCGCCGGCCTGTTTGCCGATCTGGAAACCGCCGCCGCCGCCATGGCTGCGGCCGATCGTAGCTTTCACCCGGCCATTGATGCGGCGGCGCGCGGCAGCCGGCGGGCGCAATGGCAGGCCGCCATCGCCCGCGTGCTGGCCTGATGGCCCCGCTCACCGGCCTGGCGCTGGCGGCGGCGCTGGCGCTGCTGCTGGGCGGCCTGTGGCTGTGGCGCCAGCCGGGCGGCAACCGCACCAAGGCCGGCCTGATGATGCTGGCCGCGCTGGTGGTGGCGTTCAACGCCTGGGTGAACAGCCTGCCCCTCCCGGCCTGACGCTGCCGGCCTGATGCGGCCAGGCTGACGCGCCTGCGACAATCGTTGGTTTGCGCTTTGCCGCCAGTGCCATAGTCTGCCCCGGCATTCTGGGGAGGATGGCATGATGCGCAAGATGATGGCAGCGGCGCTGCTGACGGGTTCGATGCTGGTGGCGGGCCTCGCCGTGTCGGGCGGGCCGGGCAGCGGGGTGCGCGGCGTGGATGCCCAGCGCCTGGCCAACGCGCGCGGCGAACCGGGCAATTGGCTCACCCACGGCGGCAGCTATTTCGAGCAGCGTTTTGCCGATCTCACCCAGATCACTGCCGACAATGTCGGCCGGCTGGGGCTGGCCTGGTCGGTCGATCTTGACACCACGCGCGGCCAGGAAGCCACGCCGATCGTGGTGGATGGCACGATGTACACCACCACCGCCTGGTCAAAGGTGATGGCGCTGGATGCCGCCACCGGCCGGGTGAAGTGGAAATTTGATCCCAAGGTTGACAAGGCGCGCGGGCAGGCGGCCTGCTGCGATGTCGTCAACCGCGGGGTGGCGGTG
The DNA here is from genome assembly GCA_027483465.1 of Sphingomonadales bacterium. Classification (GTDB taxonomy): domain Bacteria; phylum Pseudomonadota; class Alphaproteobacteria; order Sphingomonadales; family Sphingomonadaceae; genus Sandarakinorhabdus. The sequence goes on along the minus strand of JAIXUQ010000118.1, from coordinate 43,615 downwards.
TGGAACGGCATGGTGTTTGTCGGCGCGCTCGATGGCCGGCTGATCGCGCTGGATGCCGCGACCGGCCGGGTGAAATGGTCAACCCAGACCTTTGTGGACGTGGACAAGCCCTACACCATCACCGGCGCGCCGCGCGTCGTGAAGGGCCTGGTGATCATCGGCAATGGCGGTGCCGAACTGGGCGTGCGCGGCTATGTGACGGCGTATGATGCCGTCACCGGCAAGAAGAAATGGCGCTTCTTCACCGTGCCCGGCGATCCCGCCAAGGGGCCGGACGGCGAGGTTTCGGATGCGGTGATCGCCGCCAAATCGCGCGGCACCTGGGATGGCCAATATTGGGCCGGCGGCGGCGGCGGCACCGTGTGGGATGCCATCGTCTATGATCAGGAACTGGATCAGCTGTACATCGGGGTGGGCAACGGCAGCCCGTGGAACCACCAGATCCGCTCCAACGGGAAGGGGGACAATCTGTTCCTCTCCTCGGTGGTGGCGCTGAAGCCCGACAGCGGCGAGTATCTGTGGCATTATCAGGGCACGCCGGGCGAGACATGGGATTTCACCCAGACCCAGCCGATCCTGCTCTCCACCCTGATGATCGAGGGCAAGCCGCGCAAGGTGCTGATGCAGGCGCCCAAGAACGGCTTTTTCTATGTGATTGACCGGGCCAACGGCCAGCTGATCTCGGCCAAAGGCTTTGCCACCCAGACCTGGGCCAAGGGCGTTGACCTGAAGACCGGCCGCCCGATCGAGGTGGAAGAAGCCCGCTTCCGCAAGGATGGCTTTCTGGTGATGCCTTCGGCGCTGGGCGCGCACAATTGGCACCCGATGAGCTTCTCGCCACGCACCGGCCTTGTCTATCTGCCGGCGCAGGAAGTGCCGCTGTTCTACAAGACCGAAGAGGGCTTCAAGCGCCGCGAGGGCGCGTGGAACCTGGGCATCGATCTCCTCTCCAACCCGGTGCCGGATGATCCCGCCCAGTTCAAGGCGATCAAGGCGATGCTGAAGGGCAAGCTGATCGCCTGGGACCCGGTGGCGCAGAAGCCGGCGTGGGAAATCACCTATGACGGGCCGTGGAACGGCGGCACGCTGGCCACCGCCGGCAATCTGGTGTTCCAGGGCAATGGCGGCGGCGCCGTGCAGGCGTTCAAGGCCACCACCGGCGAGAAATTGTGGAGCTTTGACGCGCAGACCGGCGTGATCGCCCCGCCGGTGAGCTATATGGTGGGCGGTGTGCAATATGTGGCGGTGATGGCCGGCTATGGCGGCGCCTATCCGCTTTCGACCGCCTTTGATGACCCGCGTGAGGCCCGCAATGGCCGCGTGCTGGTGTTCAAGCTGGGCGGCACTGCGCGTCTGCCCAAGGCCACCGCGCCGCAATTCGCGCCGGCCAATCCGCCGGCCGATGCCTTCACCCCGGCGCAGATCGCAGAAGGTGCCGGCATTTACGAGGCGACCTGCGGCCTGTGCCACGGCGCCGGCGCCCATTCATCGGGCGTGCTGCCCGATCTCAGGCGCTCCGGCGCGCTGGCCGATGCCGAGGCGTGGAAGGCGATCGTGCATGATGGTGCGCTGAAGGCCAATGGCATGATCAGCTTTGCCAAATGGTACAGCCCGGCCCAGCTGGAATCGGTGCGGGCCTATGTCGGCGATCAGGCCCGGAAACTGAAGGCGCGGGAGGCGGCCGGGCGCTGAACGTTCAGGCGCTGAGCGGTCAGCCCGGTTCCAGCGCGTCGGCGGTGCCCACGCGTTCCATCGAGGCGCGCAGCTGGGCCAGCATGGCCGCGCCGGCGGTTTCGGGATCGGCCGCCGGCGGCGTGTCAACGCTGATCACCTGCAGGCGGAAATCGCTGAACACGCGCTCCTCGGCGGGGGCAAAGCTCATGACCAGAAGATCATCGTGGCGCGTGTCGCGGCAGATGCGCTCGAAGGTGGCCTCCAGCAGGTCGCGCGGGCCTTCCAGCACCTGGGCAAAGCGGCAAGGGGACGCGACCAGCGCGCCAAACAGGCCGGCGCGCTGGTTGTTGCCCGATGAAATGGCCTGGATCGCGGCCACCTCGGCAGTGGCGTGGGCGGCATCGGCGCAGGTGCGCCGGCTGGTGTAGGTGAGGCGCCAGCTGTTCGGCATCATTCAAGTCTCCGATGGGGGCTGGCGGCGGCTGGCAGATCACCCAGCTGTTCCAGAAAGCCCCCGATGGCGGTGGGCGGCATCGGCCGGCTGATCAGAAAGCCCTGGATCTGGGTGAAGCCGTCATGGCGGGCCAGCATGGCCTGTTCGCGGGTTTCCACGCCCTCGGCGACGGCGGTGACATTGAGGGACCGGGCAAGGATGGCAATGGAGCGCACCAGCGCGCCGGCCTTGTCATTCTCCCCCAGCCCGGCGACGAAGCTGCGATCCACCTTGATGGAATCAAAGGGAAAATCCAGCAGGCGCGACAGGCTGGAATGGCCGGTGCCGAAATCATCGATGGCGATGCGCACCCCCAGCGCGCGCAGCCGGTGCAATTGCCGCATGCCATCGGCGCCGGCCTGGGCAAGGCCGCTTTCGGTCACTTCCAGCTCCAGCCGGTGCGAGGGCAGGCCGCTTTCGGCCAGCACCCTGACCACCACGGCCACCAGCCGGTCGCCATCCTCAAGCTGGCGCGGTGACAGGTTGACCGCCACGCGCAAATGATCGGGCCAGCGCATCGCCTCCCGCGCGGCGCTGTGCAGCACCCATTCGCCGATCGGGGTGATCAGGCCATGGTCTTCGGCCAGCGGCACGAAGATTTCGGGCGAAATCAGGCCATGGCCGGGCCGGTCCCAGCGCACCAGCGCCTCGAACCCGGCAACCTGGTGGCCATTGGCCCCGACCAGCGGCTGATATTCGATGTGCAGCGCCCCCAGCGCCAGCGCCCGCCGCAGATCCTGCACCATCTGCTGCCGCTCGCGCGCGGCCAGATCCATGTCCGGGGAGAAGCGGCGCCAATCGTTGCGGCCGGCCTTCTTGGCGGAATAGAGCGCCAGATCGGCAGCGCGGATCAGCGCATCGGGATCAATCGCATCATCCGGCGCCAGTGCCACGCCCACGCTGCCGCCGATCTCCACCACATTGCCGGCGAGCAGAAACGGCCGGTGCAGCCGGTTGACGATTTCGCCCGCCAGCTGATCGGCCGGCGTGCAGCAGCCGGGCGGCAGCCACACGGCGAACTCATCGCCGCCCAGCCGCGCCACCAGCGCCTCCACCGGCACGGTGGCGCGCAGCCGCCCGGCGGCGGCCCGCAACAGCGCATCGCCGATGGGATGGCCCAGCGTGTCGTTCACCTGCTTGAACAGATCCAGATCCAGCATGATCAGTGCCGAACCGCCCAGGCCGCCCGGCTGCTGATGGCGGCGGCGCAGCGTTTCGTTGAACAGGGCGCGGTTGGCCAGCCCGGTCAGCACATCATGGGTGGCAAAGAAGCGCACCTCGTCCTGGGCGCGGCGGCGGTCGGTGATGTCCTGCTGGATGCCGAACAGCATCACCGGCCGGCCATGCTGGTCGCATTCCACCCGGCAGCGGTTGGCCACCCAGCGCACCTCGCCGGTGGTGGTGACGATGCGATATTCGTGCCAATCGTCGTCGGGCGCGTTGATCAGCTGCAACTGGCGCTTGCGCACCTCTGGCCAGTCATCGGGGTGGACATAGCCCTGCCATTCCTCGTTGGTGATGCGCGCCCGGTCGCGCGGCAGGCCGTGCTGGGCAAAGAATGTGGGCGTGGCATAGGCCATGCCGGTGCGGATATCGATTTCGAAACAGCCGATGTTGCCCACTTCCTGCGCCAGCTGGAAACTGCGTTGCAGGCGGCGCACCGTTTCAGGCGTGTCAAGCCGGCCGACGGCCAGCGCAAACCAGTCGATTTCGGTCGCATCCTCCTGGTTGATGCGCTGCGAAACGCCCATGCCATTCTCCTCCACCGCACAGAAACGGCGAAGGTGGGCGGCCCTTAAGGCGGCAATGGCGCTGGTTGGATCAGCGTTTCCGGCTCAATTCGCGCATCCCGCGGTCAAGCCCTTCCAGGGTCAAGGGAAACATCCGGCCGGCCATGATTTCGCGGATCATGCGGATCGATTGGCCATTGTCCCAATGTTTCTCCGGGATCGGGTTCAACCACACCGCGCTTTGATACACATCCAGCATCCGCCGCAGCCAGACTTCGCCCGGCTCCTCGTTCCAATGCTCGGTGCTGCCGCCGGCATAGCTGATCTCGTAGGGGCTCATCGAGGCATCGCCGACAAAGACCAGCTTGTAATCATGCGGGAACTTGTGAAGCACCTCCATCATCGGCGTGCGCTCGGTCCAGCGGCGCTTGTTGTCCTTCCACACCGCCTCATAGGGGCAGTTGTGGAAATAGAAGAATTCCAGATGCTTGAACTCGGATTTGGCCGCCGAGAACAATTCCTCGCACAGCTTGATGTGCGGGTCCATCGAACCGCCGATGTCCAGCATCAGCAGCAGTTTCACCGCATTGTGCCGTTCCGGGCGCATCACGATATCCAGCCAGCCCTGCTTGGCGGTGCCGCGGATGGTGGAATCCAGATCAAGCTCGTCGGCCGCGCCCTCGCGCGCGAACCGCCGCAACCGCCGCAATGCCACCTTGATGTTGCGGGTGCCCAACTCAACGGTGGAATCGAGATTCTTGAATTCCCGCTTGTCCCACACCTTCACCGCGCTCTGCTTGCGGCCGTCCTTCTGGCCGATGCGCACGCCTTCCGGGTTGGAGCCCTGGGCGCCGAATGGGGATTTGCCGGCGGTGCCGATCCACTTGTTGCCGCCCTCGTGGCGCTTCTTCTGTTCCTCCAGCCGTTTCTGCAGAGTTTCCATGAGCTTGTCCCAGCCCATCTTCTCCAGTTCGGCCATTTCCTCGGGCGTCAGGTTGAGTTCGGCCAGCGCTTTCAGCCATTCCGCCGGGATTTCCGCCTCGCCCGTCTCAAGTGTCGGCTCCAGGCCCTTGAACACCTTGGCAAACACCATGTCGAACCGGTCGAGCAGGCCCTCGTCCTTCACATAGGTGGCGCGGGCCAGATAATAGAAATCGGTGATCGAAAAATCGATCGTGTCGCTCTTCAGCGCCTCCAGCAGGATCAGATGCTCCTTCATCGAGGCCGGGATCTTGGCCGCGCGCAATTCCTGGAGGAAGGAGAGAAACATCGTGTATCCCCGGTCAATGACGGTTGAGCATTGCCGCAGCCGGCCGGCGGCGCAATGCGGAAATTTGTCAGCCGCGCGCCGCCTGCCAGCGGGCGTGCTGATCGGCAAAGGCCGCCACGAAGGCCTGCCGGGCCTCTCCCCGCGCCACATAGGCGGCAAGCGTTGGCCAGTCGCCCAGAAGCCGCTGCGCCGCCGGCCGGCGCAGCGCGCTCACCATCATGATATCGGCCCCGCTGAAGCCGCCGGCCAGCCAGTCCCGCCCGGCCAGCGCGGTGGCCAGATCGTCCAGCCGCTGCCGCAGCCGCGCCTCGATCAGCGGCAGGCGCGCGGGCGTCCACGGCTGGTCCCCCTCCAGCAGCAGCGCCACCTCGCGTTCGACAATCACCGGCTCCAGCGTGGCCACCGCCGCAAACATCCAGCTGATCGCCTGCGCGCGGCCGGCAGCGTCGGCCGGCAGCAGGCCGTGGCGTTCGGCGATGTGCAGCACGATGGCCCCCGATTCGAACAGGGTGAGGCCATCGCTGTCCAGTGTGGGGATCTGGCCAAAGGGCTGGCGCGCCCGGTGCGCCGGCATTTTCAGGTCGGCGAACGCCAGCGGCCGCACATCGTGCGCCACCCCGGCCTCTCGCAGCGCCCAGCGCACCGCCATGTCGCGCGCCAGCCCGCGCCCGCCATCGGGCGATGCGACAAACACCGAAACGATCGCCGTCATCCCCGCAGGCCCTTGAGCGTGCGGTTGGGCGGGATCAGCGTGTCGATGCGGCCACCGGGGTAGAAGGCGCGGATCGGCGCCTGTTCGGGCAGGGCGGCCAACGCCTCGGCCAGCGCTTCGACCGGCCATTGCCCGTCACCGCTCACCAGCCAATCGGCGCTCCACGGCTGATACAGCGCCACGTCCGGCCCCTCGGCGCCAAACACCCGGCCGGTGAAGCGGTTCAATGGGCTGGCGAGATAGACGACCAGCGGCGAGACATGATCGGGCAGGTGCCGGTCAAAGCCCGCGGCGCGTGGCATCAACTGGTCAACGCTGGGGCTGGCCATCACCATGCGGGTGCGGGCGGCCGGGGCGACGGCGTTGGCGCGCACGCCAAGGCTGGCGAGTTCCTGTGCTGCCACCACGGTCAATGCCGCGATGCCGGCCTTGGCGGCGCAATAGGGGCCGCCATCGGGCATTGGATGCACCCCCACCGGCGAGGTGGTGTTGATGATCGCCCGGCCTTCGCGGCGGCCCTGCCTGGCCCACAGCGCCGCGGCATGGTGGCAGACGGCGGTGGTGCCTTTCAGATGGACGGCGGTTTCCAGATCATAATCCGCCTCGGTCAGGGTGATCAGGCTGGCCGGGCGGTTGATTCCGGCGTTGTTGACCACGATGTCCAGCCCGCCAAAGGCGGCCACGGCGTCATCGATGATGCTCTTGGCACCGGCCCAATCGGCCACGCTGGCGCGGTTGGCCACGGCGCGGCCGCCACTGGCGATGATCTCGGCCACCACGACGGCGGCGGCATCCTCCCCGTTTTTGTCAGGCCCGTTTTTTTCAGGGGCGCCGCCCACCACGCTGCCGCCCAGATCATTCACCACCACCGCCGCGCCATGGGCGGCCAGTGCCAGCGCGTGGCACCGGCCCAATCCACGGCCTGCGCCTGTCACAATCGCGACCTTGCCCGCCAGAAGCGCCATGGCCCAAATCTCCCTTCATCAATCGCCTGGGGGAGAGTGGGCGTGGGGGAATGGGCCGGCAAGACCGTGCTAGTGACAGGGGGATCCACCGGGATCGGCAACGCCGCCGCCCGCGGCTTCCGGGCGGGCGGCGCGCGCGTGATCATCACGGGCACGCGCGCAGCGCCGGCGGATTATGCCGGCACCGATGGCGATCTGGCCGGGATGGACTATCACCGGCTGGATCAGGGCGATCTGGCCGCGGTGGCGGCCTTTGATCCCGGCGTCGAGCGGCTGGACGCGCTGGTCGTCTCCGGCGCCAAGGTTGCGTACAAGCGCGCCGAGTTCGTGCCCGAAACCTTTGCCGATGTGCTGGCCACCAATCTCACCGGCCCGATGGCGCTGGCGATGAAGTTCCGCGTTGCCCTGGCCGCCGCGCGCGGCAGCATCATCTTTGTCGGCAGTGTCGCCAGCTTTCGCGGCACCATCGGCCAGCCGGCCTATTCCGCCTCAAAGGGCGGGCTGCTCACCCTCACCCGCACGCTGGCGCAGGCGCTGGGCGGGGAGGGGATCAGGGTCAATCTGGTGGCGCCGGGGCTGGTCCGCTCCAAGATGACCGCGATCACCTGGGAACATCCCGACCGGCTGGCCTCCACCGAGCGGCAGGTGCCGCTGGGGCGCATCGGCGAGCCTGATGACATCGCCGGGCCGATCCTGTTTCTGGCCTCGGCGGCGGCGCGTTATGTCACCGGCACATCGCTGGTGATCGATGGAGGATTGTCGGCATGAATGGGCTTGGCAACGGCAGTTGGGCGCGCGGCCGGTCCGTGCTGGTCACCGGTGGCACGCAGGGCATCGGCAAGGCAGTGGCCGAACATTTCGTCGGGCTGGGCGCCAGGGTGACGATCACCGGCACCCGCAGCCACATCGAATGCTATGACGGTCCGCCCGATGGCGTGGCCTATATCCAGGCCGATCTCACCTGGCCGGAGGCGCGCGCCGAAGTGGCGGCGCATTTCGAGCATCTGGATGTGCTGATCAACAACGCCGGCCGCGGTTCGGCGCGCGAATATGAGCAGGAGGAGTTTGAAGCCGTCATCGACACCAATCTGAACGCGGCGATGGACCTTTCGGTGCGGTTGCACCCACTGCTGAAGGCGGCGCGGGGCAGCATTGTCAATGTTGGCAGCCTGGCCAGTTTCCTGGCCCTGAAGGAAACCCCGGCCTACACCGCGTCAAAGGCCGGGCTGCTCGGCCTCACACGCGCGTTGGGCGACAAATGGGCCGGCGATGGCGTGCGGGTCAATCTGGTGGCGCCCGGCTTCATCGAAACCCGCATGACCGAAGGCGCCCGCCAGAATCCGGAGCGGGAGCGCCGGCTGATGAAGGCCATCCCGATGCAGCGCTGGGGCCTGCCCACCGAAGTGGCGCACGCCATCGTGTTTCTGGCCAGCCCGGCCGCCAGCTATATCACCGGGCAGAGCCTGGCCATCGATGGCGGGCTGATGCTGCGCTGACCCGCAAGAGCATTTCCCGACCAATCTGGATCGGCGTCATCGCCGTGCCGGCGCCCCCTGCGGGGCGGGCGGAATTCGGCCCGTGGCGGCGTTGCTCGTCGGTTGCGATGGCGACTGCATCGCGCCCTCCTCGCTTCTTGCCACGAACCAAATTCCGCACCGTGCCGCCAATCCAGATTGGTCGGAAAACGCTTTACAGTTCGGGCGGCGGTTCGCGGCGGCTGCGCTGGAAAAACTCCTGCTTGGCCACCACCCGGCCGCTGGTGTCGCGCTGGAAGATCACCTCGTGCATGGCACTGCCATCAGGGGCGATGCGGCGGAACCGGTCGGGCGCCACCGGCTTCAGAAAACCCAGATGCGCCGCCGGTTCGGCTTCGGGCAGGGAAAGGGTGACGAGGCCGCCATTCCACGGCAGGATGATCGTCTCACTGTCCCACACGCCCGAAACATAGCGGCCGGCATAATCCTCCAGCGGCACGATCGCGGCGGCGGGGCCCTTGAACTGGTGCTGGCGGCGGGCATCGAGCAGCCGGTGCACCTGCACCGTATCGGCCCACACTTCGTGATTGTCGGTGGTCATCACCGCCACCGCCGTGTCGCTCTCGGGGCGGATCAGCAGCGTGGTGTGATAGCCGGGGCAGCTGCCATCATGGCCCACCACATGGCCTTCGCCATCCACCTCGCTGAAGAATCCCAGGCCAAGGCTGGTGCCGGTGGGCGGATCGACGAACTGCACCCGCTGCATTTCCTTCAGCGTGCTGGGCCGCAGCACGCCCGGCCGCGCCGGCAGCACATCCTGTTTCAACAGATCAAGCTGCCACAGGCCAAAGCGCACCAGATCTTCGGCCGTGCTGGTGAAGCCGGCCGCCGGGGTGATGGCGCGCGCATCAAAGCGGGCGAGCGGCGTGCGGCTGCCATCGCGGGCCAGCGGGCTCCAGCCCAGCGCCATGCGGGTGCCGATCAGATGATAGGGATGATCGGGCCGCGTATCGGCCAGACCAAGCGGCTCGATGATGCTGCTGGTGACCAGGCCGGCATAATCGCGCCCGGCCACGCTGGCGGCGGCCTCGCCGGCCAGGCTGATCCCGATATTGCTGTATTGATAGAAGCGCCCGGCCGGATAGAGCGGCGGCTGGCGGCCGATTTCGGCCTGCAATTCGGCGCGGGTGGGAAAGCGGAAATCCGGCCCGGTCCAGCTGCCGCTCTCGCTGTCGCGCTGCACGCCGGCCGAATGGGTGAGCAGGGTGCGCAGCGTGACGGGAATGGCATCGCGGCCATCGGGCCGGTGCGCCGCCCAGGGCAGATAGGTGGTGATCGGCTCGTCCAGCCGCAGCCGGCCGGCCTCCCACTGCTGCATCACCGCCACCGCCGTGAACAGCTTGGAAATCGAGCAGATCGAATAGATCGTGTCCCCGCGCGCCGGCACCCGTCGATCGGCATCGACATGGCCATAGCCCTTCGACCAGACCAGCCGGCCACGCTCCCCGATGGCGATCGAATAGGCCGGCCAGCGGCCATAGACCAGCGCCGCATCGGCCCAGGCATCGATCAGGCGCACCGCCTCGGCCGTGGCGGGCGACATGGAGGGCGGCAGGGCGGGCGGGGTGACGGGCCTTGGGGCAGCGGCGGCGCTGCCGGCCAGCAGGGCGGCCAGCGCCGCCAGCGCCGCCCTCATTCGGCGGCTTCCAGCAGCGGCGCGGTGGCACTGGCGCGGCTCAGCACCAGCTCGTTGTCCACCGGCCCGTCGAGCAGTTCGGCCTTGTCATAGGTATAGTTGGCGGTGACGACCCAGGGCGCGCGGTTGCCCGAGCGCGGCAGCGCATCGGCGCCGCGCTGCACATAGCCCGAGGCGAGGTCCATCGCCAGGCGTTCCGGCACCACGTCGGGCGCCGGGGTGGGGGTGGCGATCTCCACGCCCCTGGCAGCCATGTGGTTGAGCAGCCGGCAGACATAATCGGCAATCAGGTCTGACCGCAGGGTCCAGCTGGCGTTGATATAGCCAAAGCTCTGGAACAGGTTGGGAATGCCCGAATACATCATGCCCTTGTAGGCCAGGCTGTCGGCGGTGCGGCGGGGCTGGCCATCCACGCTGATGCGCATGCCGCCCACCGCCTCCAGCTTGAGGCCGGTGGCGGTCACGATGATGTCGGCGGCCAGCAGCGCGCCCGAAGCCAGCCGGATGCCGCCGGCCTCGAAGCGATCGATCTGATCGGTGACGATCCGGGCGCGGCCGGCCTTGATGGCGGTGAACAGATCGGCATCTGGCACCAGGCAGAGCCGCTGGTCCCACGGGTTGTAGCCGGGGGTGAAATGGGTTTCGAGGTCGTAATCGGCCGGCAGCAGCTTCGCCAGCCGCTTGAGCAATTGTTCGCGCACCTTGCCGGGTTTCTCGCGGGTTTGCCGGTAGAACCACTGACCGAATGTGATATTCTTCCAGCGCACCAGATCATAGGCCATCTGTGCCGGCAGGATCGCTTTCAGGATATTGGCGATCGCATCCGATGACGGGCGCGAGACCATCCAGGTCGGCGTGCGCTGCAACATGGTGACGCTGGCCGCCTGCTTGGCCATTTCCGGCACCAGCGTGACCGCGGTGGCGCCCGAACCGATCACCACCACGCGCTTGCCGGCATAATCCAGCCCGTCCGGCCAGAATTGCGGGTGGATGATCTGGCCGGCGAAATCCGCCTCCCCCGCCCAGTGCGGGCGGTGCGCCTCGGCATAGCTGTAATAGCCCGAACACATATAGAGGAAGCGCGTGGTGAGCGAGGTCGGCCCGTCCGGCGTGTCCATCGTCACCGTCCAGCGGGCGGTTCCGCTGTCCCACGCCGCGTCCGTCACCTTGTGGTGGAAGCGGATATGCGGGGTGATGCCATGTTCGGTCGCCGTTTCGCGGATATAGCTGCGGATGGACGGGCCATCGGCAATGGCCTTGGCCGCCCGCCACGGCTTGAAGCGATAGCCCAGCGTGTACATGTCACTGTCAGACCGGATGCCGGGATAGCGGAACAGGTCCCAGGTGCCGCCGATGGCGCCGCGCCCCTCCACGATGGCCCAGCGCCGCTGCGGGCATTGCTGCTGCAATTGCACAGCCGCCCCGATGCCCGACAGGCCGGCCCCCACGATCAGGACATCAAGATCAACATCGGCCATGGCGCTCTCCCCGCTTTACGCAAACGTAAAGCGGCCAGTGGCGCGCGGCAATGGGTCAAAACGGCAGGGCCGGTTCAGCGCCTGGGCGCGCCGGGCGTTATTCGTTTCACCGGCGCGGCGCGCCGGGAAGGGGCGGCAGCGGGCGCGGCCGGTCCTTGCGCGGCATCTGAGCCTGATAGGCGATCAGGCAATGCTCCCCGCAATAGGGGAAGCCCGGCTGCACCGGCTTGCCGCAGAAATGGAAATCCGGCTCGCCGGGATGGCCGATCGGCCACTTGCACACCTTCTCGTTGAGATCGAGCAGGGTGGTGCGGGCCTGCTTGCCCGGCTTGGCCGGTTTTGCCACCGGGCGCGCCGCGGCCGGTGCCGGGGTTGCAGGCGCAGCGGCCGATTCGGTGCGCGTGGCCGGGGCCAGATCAGGGACCGCCGGGGCAGCGCGCGGCGCGGCGGGCGGCGCCGCTGCTGCCGGGGGCGCAGCCGGTGCCGCCACCCGCGGCGCGGCCGGTTCCTCGGCGGCAGCCTTCACCGGCGACGGGCGGCTTTCCAGCCCCAGCCGGTGCGCCTTGCCGATCACGGCGTTGCGGGTCACGCCTTCACCCAGCATCTCGGCGATCTGGGTCGCGGTCATGCCGCTCTCCCAGCCCTGCTTCAGCTTGGCGATACGCTCTTCGGTCCAGGCCATCGACTGTCTTTGCCTTCAAAATGGCCGCCAGCCCCTTGGCAGGCGGCCCAATCACCCGTAAGCCCCTAGCGATGATGCACGCGGATAACAAGCTGCCAGCGGTGCGCGAACCCGGCGTGCCGGTGATCGCCCGGCTCAACGTCGAAGGGCTCAAGACCCTCTATCTGAAAGAGGTGCGTCGCTTTTTCAAGGTGCAGCTGCAAACCATCTGGGCGCCGGCGGTCACCACCCTCTTGTTCCTCGTCATCTTCGCGGTGGCGCTGGGGCGCAACAACACGCTGATCCTGGGCGTGCCCTATGCCGATTTCCTCGGCCCCGGCCTGATCGTGATGGGCATGATCCAGAACAGCTTTGCCAACACCTCCTCCTCCATCCTGGTCGCCAAGGTGCAGGGTTCGATCATCGACGTGATGATGCCGCCGCTTTCGGCCGGGGAACTGATGCTGGCCTGGGTGGGCGGGGCGCTCACCCGCGCCTGGCTGGTGGGCTTTGCGGTGTGGGCGGCGATGGCGCTGGCGCCGGGGGTGGATGTGCCGATCCGCAATCCGCTGCTGGTCGCCTATTTCGGCACCATGGGTGCGCTGCTGCTGGCGCTGCTCGGCATCCTCACCGGCATCTGGTCCGACAAGTTCGATCATGCCGCCGCGGTCACCAATTTCGTCATCCAGCCGCTCACCCTGTTGTCGGGCACCTTCTATGTGATCGACCGGGTCAACCCGCTCCTGGCCAGCCTCAGCCACGCCAATCCCTTCTTTTATGTGATCGATGGCTTCCGTTCGGGCTTCATCGGCAACAGCGATGGCCTGCTGGGGCAGGGGGCGCTGGTGCTGGCGCTGGTCAATGCCGCGCTGTGGTTCATCTGCTATCGCGTGGTGAAATCCGGCTGGCGCTTGCGGGCCTGAAACGCATCACAGGCCCGCGCCCGTTGGGTGCGCGGTGCGGCAACGACGTATTTGCGTGGGCCCCGGCATGGGCTTAACCGGGGCGTGCGATGGCCGGCGGGGGATTTCGCTTTTCATCGCGTAAACTTGGGCAGTTATGATCATGATCACCCGTTCCCCCATTGGCCGGCTGGCCGGTATCAGCGCGGCAACGCTGTTGCTGTTCGCGTGCAGCAGCGGGGAGGGCGGCAGTGCCAGCGGCGCCGGCGCGGCCAAGCGGCCGCCGCAGCTGGTTTCGGCCCAGATTGCCGCAATCGAAAATTATGCCCCCACGCTGATCGCGCTGGGCACTGTCACCCCCAGCCAGAGTGTGGCGGTGCGTCCGCGCGCCGATGGCGAGATCGTGGGCATCGCCTTCCGCGAGGGGGACAATGTGCGCGCTGGCCAGTTGCTGTTCAAGCTGGATGCGCGCCAGGCCCGCGCTGCGGTGGCCCAGGCCGAAGCCGAGGTGAAGGGCGCGATTGCCGCAGAACGCCGCGCCCGGCTGGATTATGAACGGGCCGAGGCGCTGGTGGCCAAGGGCTTCGTGTCGGCCGCCGCCCGCGATCTGGCCCGCGCCAACGCCTATGCGGCGCGCAGCACCATCGAAACCACCCACGCCCTGCTTGAACAGGCCAAGGTGCAATTGTCCTTCCTCACCGTGACGGCGCCGATCTCGGGGCGCACCGGCGAACTGGGCTTCCGCCTGGGCGCCAATGTGCGCCAGGGCGATGCCACCGCGCTCGTCACCATCAACCAGTTGTCGCCCATCCATGTCCGCTTCCTGGTGCCGTCGGTGAATGTGCAGCAGGCGCGCAGCCTGCTGGCCAATGGTGGCGGCAAGGTGGTGGCCCGTGATCAGCAGAGCGGTGCCGAACTGGCCAGCGGCCGGCTGGTGTTCCTCGACAACAATGTCGATCCCGGCAACGGCGGCGTGGCCGCCCGCGCCGAATTCCGCAACGAAGGCGACATCCTGTGGCCCGGCGCCATCGTGAACATCGAATTTCCGCTGGGCGCCCCGCGGCCGCATGTTGCCGTGCCCGAAAGCGCGGTGCAGACCGGCCGTGACGCCCCATTCGTCTGGGCAGTGGCCGCCGGCCAGCCCGGCGCCGCCGCCGGTGGCCGCGGCCCGGCTGGCAAGGTGCAGATGCGCGATGTGGTGGTGGCCGGCCGCATGGGCGGCAAGGTGTTCCTGGCCAGCGGCCTTCAGCCCGGTGAACAGATCGTGGTGGACGCGCTGGCCCGCCTGAAAGAGGGTGACATGGTGCGGGTGAAGCCGCCGGGCAAGCCGCAGATGGCGGCCAAGCCGCCGGCCCAGGCCGCGCCGGCGATCGGGAGTGCCGGCTGATGGGATTTGTCCGCCTTTGTGTCGAACGGCCGGTTGCGACCATCCTGCTCACCCTGGCGGTGATCTTTGGTGGCTTTTTCGGCTATCGCCAACTGGCGGTCTCGGCCTTGCCCGAGGTGGATCTGCCCACCATCCAGATTGAGGCCAGCCTGCCCGGCGCCAACCCCGGCACCATGGCGGCTTCGGTGGCCACCCCGATCGAACGCCAGCTTTCCACCATTTCCGGCATCGAGCAGGTGATTTCCACCAGCAACACCGGCAGCACCCAGATCACCGTGCAGTTCGCGCTGGATCGGGACATTGATTCCGCCGCGCTCGATGTCCAGTCGGTGCTGTCTGCCGTCACCCGCCGGCTGCCGCCGGAAATGCCCAGCCCGCCCAGTTTCCGCAAGATCAACCCGGCCGATCAGCCGGTGCTGATCCTTTCGGTGCGCGACAAGACGCGCGCCATGAACGAATTGCAGACGCTGGTCGATACGCTGATGATCCCGCGCCTGTCCACGTTGCCGGGGGCCGGGCAGGTGATCACCTTTGGCGATCGCCGCTTTGCCATCCGCATCCAGTTCAACCCGCAGGCGCTGGCGGCGCGCAACCTCACGGTGGATGATCTGCGCCAGGCGGTTGCTTCGGCCAACAGCAACATCGCGGTGGGCAGCATCACCGGCGGCCCGCGCAATTTCACCCTCGATGCCTCTGGCAACATGGAAAAGCCGGAAGAATTCGCCAATATCATCGTGGCCACGCGCAACGGGCTGCCGGTGCGTGTGGGCGATGTCGCCAGCGTCATCAGCAGCTATGAACGCTTGCGCGGCGGCACCAAGTTCAACGGCGAACAGGCGCTCACCATCGCCATCTCGCGCCAGCCCGGCGCCAATGTCGTCAAGCTGGTGGACAGCGTGCGCGCCGTGCTGCCTGCGGTGCGTGAGGCGATGCCGCCATCGGTGACCATCACCGAAATTGTCGACCGCTCCGAAAGCGTGCGCGAAAGCGTGTTCGATGCCCAGATCACCCTGGTGGGCACGGCGCTGCTGGTGGTGTTTGTCATCTACCTCGTGCTGGGCGATGGCCGCGCCACCACCATTCCGGCCGTGGTGTTGCCGGTGGCCGCCATCGGCACCTTTGCCGGCATGTATTTCTTTGGCTTCAACCTCGACAATCTGTCGCTGCTGGCGCTGACGCTCGCCACCGGCTTCGTGGTCGATGATGCCATCGTCGTGCTGGAAAACATCGTCCGTCACACCGAGGATGGCGAGGACCCGCGCAGCGCCGCCGTGACCGGGGCCAACGAGATCGCCTTCACCGTGCTGTCCATCTCGGTCAGCCTGGTGGCGGTGTTCATTCCGCTGCTGTTCATGGGCGGCATCATCGGCCGGCTGTTCTTCGAATTTGCCGTGACGATGACGATCGCCATCGGCGTTTCGGCCGTGTTGTCGCTCACGCTGATCCCCATGATCGCGGCCCGCCTGCTGAAATCCGGCCATCACGAACCGGGCCGGTTGGCGCGCATCACCACGGCTGCCTTCGGCCGGTTGACCAGCAACTATCTCAAGGCCTTTGACTGGACGTTGCAGCACCGCAAGACGGTGGGGATGCTCACCATCGCGTCGGTGTTCGTGGCGGTGTGGGGCTTCATGACCGTGCCCAAGGGCTTTTTCCCCACCGAAGACACCGGTTCGGTATTTTTTGGCACCGAAGGCGCCCCCGATCTGGGCTTCAGCGAGATGCAGCGCAAGCAGGACATCATTGCCGCCATCGTGCGCAAGGATCCGGCGGTTGAGCGGGTCAACTCCATCCTGGGCGGCGAGGGCAACCGTGGCCGCATGTTTGCCCCGCTGAAACCGCGCGACGAGCGTGACAAGATCGAGGTGGTGCAGGCCCGGCTGCGCAAGGCCGTTTCGCAGGTGCCCGGCTTTTCGGCTTTCCCCAACGTGCCGCAGAACCTCAACCTGGGCGGCCGCCAGAGCGCCACCAATTATCAATACACGATTTCGGCGGTGGACAAGGATGCGCTCTATGGCTTTGCGCCCCGGCTGGAGCAGGCGATGCGCGGCATTCCGGGCATTGTCGATGTGAACAGCGATTATCAGCGCGGCGCCCGCCAGGCCTATGTTGAGGTGGACCGTGACGCCGCGGCCCGGCTGGGCGTGCCGGTGGATGCCATCCGCCGCGTGCTGCTTGCCGCCTATGGCAACCAGCAGATCAGCCGCATCTTCACGGATGCCGATGATTATCAGGTGATCATGGAGATTGATCAGGCCTCACAGCTGAACCCCGATGCCATCGGCCTGCTCAGCGTGCGCGGTGCCAACGGCGGCCTTGTCACCCTCTCAAATGTCACCCGCGTGCGGGTGGAGGGCGCGCCGCTGACCATCTCGCACCAGAGCCAGCTGCCCGCCGTCACCATCAGCTTCAATCTGGCGCCGGGCATCGCGCTCAGCCAGGTCAAGCCGCTGATCGAAGCCGCCTCGGCCGAAATTGGCGTTCCCACCGGCGTGTCGGGCGCGCTGGGCGGCAATGCCCAGCAGTTTGAGGCCAGCACCAAATCCATGCCGATCCTGTTCCTGGCGGCGATCATCGTCATCTACATCGTGCTGGGCGTGCTCTATGAAAGCTTTGCCCATCCGATCACCATCCTGTCGGGCCTGCCGGCGGCCGGCATCGGCGCGGTGGCCTTCCTGTGGCTGTTCAACATGCCGCTGGACGTGATCGGCATCATCGGCGTCGTGCTGCTGATCGGCATCGTCAAGAAGAACGCCATCATGATGATCGATTTCGCCCTTGCCGGGCAGCGCGAGCATGGCTGGACCCCGGCCCACGCCATCCGCGAGGCGGCGGCCAAGCGTTTCCGCCCGATCATGATGACCACCTTTGCCGCCATGGCCGGGGCGGCACCGCTGGCGCTCGGCGTGGGCGCCGGCGCCGAACTGCGCCAGCCGCTGGGCATTGCCGTGCTGGGCGGCCTGGTCGTCAGCCAGGTGCTCACCCTGTTCATCACGCCGGTGGTGTATCTGGGCATCGAGAGCATGATGAGCTGGTTCCGGGTGCGCCGCGGTGCCGCCGAGGTGAAGGAACTGCCTGGCGCCGCCGTCTTCCGCCCGGAGGCGGCCGAATGAAGCACCTCGCCCTCCCGCTGCTGCGAGGTGGCGCGGGGCGGGCTTTGCGCTAGGCTTGGCCGGCTGAGGAGACCAGACGATGCCGACCGCCGCCGACCATCTCGCCCGCTGGCAGCAGTATGTGAAGAACCCCGACCATCAGGCCCTGTGGGACATGCTGCACCCCGATGCCGTGTTCGAAAGCCCGGTGGTGCACACGCCGCAGCGCGGGCGCGAGATCGTGTTCAAATATCTCGCCAGTGCCGACAAGGTGCTGGGCGGGGAGGGCTTCCGCTACACCGGCCAATGGCTGAACGATCAGGGGGCCATCATCGAATTTGAAAATGTCATCAATGGCATCAAGGTCAACGGGATCGACATGATCAGCTGGAACGAGGCCGGCCAGATCGTGCATTTCAAGGTGATGGTGCGGCCGTTGAAGGCGATCCAGATGGTGCACCAGATGATGGGCGAGATGCTGCAGAAGGTGGCGAGCCAGCCGGCCTGATCCCGCGACAGCGTGTCAGCGGGGCAGGGCGGCGGCGGCTCTGCTATCGCGTTCGCCATGCGCCATTTGCTTCTTTTTGCCCTGCCGCTGGCCGCCTGTTCGCCCGAATTGCCGCCCGAACAATTGGCCGCCCGCCGCGCCGAAACCCTGCTGGCCCGTGCCGGGCAGCAGAATGTCGCGTTGCTGGCCCCCATTGCCGGGCTTGATGGCCAGGGCCAGCCTGGCGTGTGCGGCCTGATTGAAACCCGCGCCGGGCCGGTGCGCGTGGTGGTCGACCTGGCCAGCGGGGCGGTGCGCATCGGCAAGCCGGCCATCCAGGGCGGCAACCGCGGCGATCTGGGCGAGAGCCGCTATTGCACCGAAACCGCGCGCGGCCGCTGGGATCAGGTGAAGAAAGTGGATCCGGTTGGCCTCGTCGCCCGGCTCGGCGCCTAGTCCGAATAGCGCGGCGGCCGCTTTTCGAGAAAGGCGGCCAGCCCTTCCTTGAAGTCATCACTGGCCGCCGCCATCAGCTGGTTGCGGTTTTCCAGCGCGATCGCCGCCTCCAGGCTGGGGGCATCAATGGCGAAATTCAGCCCTTCCTTCGTCATCCTGAGGCCGATGGGCGAGGTGGCGAGCATTTCGGCCACCAATGCCTCGCCTGCGGCCACCAGTTGCTCGTCTGCCGTCACCTGGCTCACCAGACCGGTCACCAACGCCCGCTCGGCGTCCACGAAACGCCCGGTCAACATCAGTTCGGCGGCCAGGCTGGCGCCCACCAGCCGCGGCAGGAAATAGGATGTGCCCATGTCGCAACTGGTCAGTCCCAGCTTGATGAAGGCGGCATTCATGCGGGCCGAGCGGGCGGCAATGCGCACATCGCTGGCCAGCGCAAAGGCAAAGCCGCCGCCACAGGCCGGCCCGTGGATCAGGCTGATGATCGGCTGCGGGCAGCGCCGCATCTTCACATAGACATCCGCCAGCCAGCCCTGAAAGCCGAAACCGCCGGCAAAGGGCGCCGGCTCCGTGCCTTGCGCCTTGATGTCCAGCCCGGCGCAAAAGGCGCGGCCGGCGCCCTTCATCACCACGATGCGGGTGGATTTGGCGTGGAATAGCCGGCCGAAATAGTCCGAAAGCTCGGCCACCATCTGGTTGTTGATGCTGTTCAGCGCCTCTGGCCGATTAAGCGTGAGCCAATCCACGGGCCCGCGCTGTTCGACCGCAATGGTTTCGTAACTCATGTGGTTCACCTGTTGGATTGGCCGTCGTCGATCTTGATGATGGTGCCGGTCACCGCTTCACCGGCCGGCGCCACCAGATAGAGCAGGGTGGAATCCATCATCGCCGGATCGCCGAGGCGCTTGCGGCGGAAATGCTGGGTGATGTCCCCCATGCGGGACATCATGCCGTCCATCATCTCGCTGGCAAAGGCGCCGGGGGCGATGGCGTTGACATTGATGGGAAATTTCGCCCATTCCACCGCCAGCACCTCGGTCATGCGCACCACGGCGGCCTTGGTCATGCTGTAAAGCGCGGCACCGTGGCCATTATATTCAAAGGCCGCCATCGAGGCGATGTTGACGATGCGCAGGGGGCCGCCATCGGCGATGCGGCGGGCGGCCAGGCTGGTGGAGAGCAGCCAGGGGGCGTGGACATTCACCGCCATCACCTGGTTGAACAGCGCCGGGCTCAACTTGTGGGCGCGCGCGGCATCGGGGATGCCGGCATTGTTGATCAGGATGGATACCGGCCCCATCGCGGCCTCCACCTGTTCAACCAGCGCCAGGCATTGGGCCTGATCGGCAACATCCACGGCAAAGGCCTGGGCGGTGCCGCCGGCAGCGCCGATCTCGGCCACCAGCGCTTCCAGCCGGTCAACCCGCCGCGCGCACAGCGCCACCCGGGCGCCGGCCGCCGCCAGCACCCGGGCAAAGCGGGCACCAAGGCCAGAGGAGGCACCGGTGACGATGGCCAATTGGCCCGAAAGATCATGGCTGGCATTGGGCAGGGGGTAGGTCATGGTCATGTCCTGATGGGCCGGTTTGCTGCCCATTGGTGCGCCGCGCCGCGGGCGCATGCATCTGTGGCATGTGACAGGGTGTAACCGGCTGCTGCTGCCGGCCGGAGCAGCGGGCAAAGGAAACCGGCCATGCGCTCCACCATCATGCTTGCTGCCGCACTGTTGCTCACCGGCCCTGCGCGGGCGGGGCTGGTGGTGGTGGAATTGTTCCAGAGCCAGGGCTGTTCATCCTGCCCGCCGGCCAATGCCAATCTGAACGCCGTGGCAGGCCGGGCGGACCTGCTGCCCCTGTCATTCGCGGTCACCTATTGGGATCGGCTGGGCTGGCCGGATCGCTTTGCCAGCCCTGCTTACACCGCGCGGCAGTATGATTATGCCCACGCCCAGGGCCGCCAGAGCGTGTGGACGCCACAGGTGTATGTGAACGGACGCACCACATTGGTGGGGCCCCGGCCGGCCGAATTTGCCGGCGCCATCACGGCAGCGACGCCGCTGCCGGCCCTGCCGGTGTCGGCCACGGCCGGCCAGATCAGCCTTTCGGCCCAGGGTGGCGGCGGCGATCTTTGGCTGGTGCGCTATGATCCGCGCCAGCGGGATGTTGCGGTGCGGGCCGGCGAAAATGCTGGCCGCACCCTGCCGCACCGAAATATCGTGGTGCAACTGGTGAAACTGGGCCGCTGGAATGGTGCGGCTGCGCGCTATGCCTTGCCGGCCGCGCCCGACGCTGGCCTGGCCAGCGCGCTGCTGTTGCAGGCCGGGCAGGGCGGGCCGATCGTGGCAGCCAGCCGGCTGTGACGGGCAGGCGGCTCAGGCCGCCTGGCTGCGCGCCACCGCCTCGCGCTCGGCCTTGAGCGCTTCGGCGATCAGGAAGGCCATTTCCAGGCTCTGGCTGGCGTTCAGCCGGGGGTCGCACTGGGTCTGATAGCGGCTGGCCAGCCCTTCATCGGAAATGGCGATGGCGCCGCCGGTGCACTCGGTCACATCCTGCCCGGTCATTTCCAGATGGATGCCGCCGGCGTGGCTGCCTTCGGCGCGGTGGATGGCGAAAAATGCCTTCACTTCGGCCAGGATCCGCTCGAACGGCCGGGTTTTCAGGCCGCCGCTGGCCTTGATGGTGTTGCCGTGCATCGGATCACAGCTCCACACCACATGCCGGCCCTCGCGCCGCACGGCGCGGATCAAGCGTGGGAGATGCTGGTCCACCTTGTCGTGGCCAAACCGGGTGATCAGGGTAAGGCGGCCGGGCACATTGCCGGGATTGAGCGTGTCGATCAGGCGCAAAAGATCGTCGGCCTCAAGGCTTGGCCCGCATTTCAGGCCCAGCGGATTGCCAACCCCACGCAGGAATTCCACATGGGCACTGCCGGCAAAGCGGGTGCGGTCCCCGATCCACAGCATATGGGCCGATGTGTCGTACCAGTCGCCGGTCAGGCTGTCCTGCCGGGTCATGGCTTCCTCATAGCCCAGCAGCAGCGCCTCGTGGCTGGTGAAGAAGCTGGTGCCTTTCAACTGCGGCACAGTATCAGGAGACAGGCCAATGGCGGCCATGAAGTCCAGCGCCTCGCCGATGCGATCGGCCAGTTGGGCATATTGATCCGCCCACGGGCTGCGTGCGGCGAAGTCCAGGTTCCATTTGTGCACCTGGTGCAGATTGGCATAGCCGCCGCTGGCAAAGGCGCGCAGCAGGTTGAGTGTGGCCGCCGATTGCAGATAGCCGCGGATCATGCGTTGCGGATCGGGCGTGCGCGCCGCGGCGGTGAACTCGATGTCGTTCACATTGTCCCCGCGGTAGCTGGGCAGCGAGATGCCGTCCTGTTCCTCGAAGTCGCCGGAACGCGGCTTGGCAAACTGGCCGGCCATGCGGCCAACCTTCACCACCGGCATCTTGCTGGCAAAGGTGAGGGTGACCGCCATCTGCAACAGCACGCGGAAGGTGTCGCGGATGGTGTTGGGGTGAAATTCGGCAAAGCTTTCGGCGCAATCGCCGCCCTGCAGCAGGAAGGCGTCGCCGGCGGCCACCGTGGCCAGCCGATCGGTCAGATCGCGTGCCTCGCCGGCAAAGACCAGCGGCGGATAAGAACGCAGTTCGCCTTCCACGGCGGCCAGAGCAGCGGCATCGGGATAGGCGGGCAATTGCCGGGCTTCGCAGGCGCGCCAGCTGTCGGGGGTCCAGTTCTTCGTCATGACGGGCTCGCTTTGCGGCATTTTGGCAGTGGGTGCAAGCATGGGCGCCGCTGGCTCCGCCGATGGTGGCGGCGCGGTTCAGCGCATCAGCACCAGTTCCTCGCTCATCGTCGGGTGCAGCGCCATCGTCTCGTCAAACTGGGCCTTGGTCAGCCCGGCCTTCACCGCGATGGCCACAGCCTGCAAGATTTCCGGTGCATCGGGGCCGATCATGTGGGCGCCCACCACCCGATCGGTGCTGGCATCCACGACCAGCTTGTAGAGCGCGCGCTCGTTACGCCCGGCCAGCACATTCTTCATCGGGCGGAAATCGGCGGTGAACACGCGCACCTCGCCATGGGCGTTGCGCGCTTCGGCCTCGGTAAGGCCCACGCTGCCAAGCGGGGGGTTGGAGAAGACCGCCGAGGGAATGGCCTTGTAATCCACCCGCCAGGCCTTTCCGCCGAACAGCCGGTCAGCAAAACTATGGCCTTCGCGGATTGCCACCGGGGTAAGCTGCACCCGGTCGGTCACGTCGCCCACCGCGAAGATGCTGGGCACGCTGGAGCGGTTGTCGGCGTCCACGGCGATGGCGCCCTTGTCATTCAGCGCCACGCCCACCTCGGCCAGGCCCAGGCCCTCGGTCTGTGGCACCCGGCCCAGCGCCCACAGCAGCACATCGGTTTCGATGCTCTTGCCATCGGCAAAGTGCAGCACCAAGCCGGCATCCGTCTTTTCAACGCGTACCAGCCGGCAGTTGAGCTTGAAATTCAGGCCCTTGGCCAGGCTGATCTGCAGCAGCCGATCGGCCAGCGCCGGTTCCCAGCCGCGCAGGATGGTGTCGCTGCGGTTGATCACCGTCACATCCGTGCCCAATTCGTGAAACACGCCGGCAAACTCGGTGGCGATATAGCCGGCGCCGGCAATCACCATGCGGCGCGGCTGTTCGGGCAGATGAAAAATCTCATTGGAGGTGATGCCATGCTCGGCACCGGGCACATCGGGAATGAACGGCCGCGCCCCGGTGGCGATCAGGATGGTGCCCGCCGTATGGCGGGCGCCCGCCACCTCCACCGTGTGGGCATCGATGATCCGGGCATGGCCCAGCAAGGTCGTCACCTTGTTGTTGTCGAGCGTGTTCTGATACAGGCCGTTGAGGCGGTCCACCTCGTCCGCCACATTGTTGCGCAGGGTGGCCCAATCAAAGCGCTTGCCCTCGATCGTCCAGCCAAAGCGGGCGGCATCCTCCAGATCTTCGGCAAAATGCGCGCCATACACCAGCAGCTTCTTGGGCACGCAACCGCGGATCACGCAGGTGCCGCCCACGCGAAACTCCTCTGCCACTGCCACGCGTGCGCCATGGCCGGCGGCAATGCGGCTGGCCCGCACCCCGCCAGAACCGGCACCGATCACCAACAGGTCGAAATCATGGCTGCTCATGCCCGCTCCATAGGCGCGGGCGGGCGGCAGCGCCAATCAATTTGGCCGTTCAACCTGAGCGAGCCGGCCAATCAGCGCCACAACAGCGCCAGCAGCAACCCGGCCTGTGCCGCGGTGATCGCCGCCAGCCGGCCGACAAAACGGGTCAAGCCCAGCTTGTGGCGCAGCTGCACCATGGCCGCCCAGGCCCCCGCGCTGCCGCCAAGCGCCGCCAGCGCCAGCAGCCAGCGTTCGGGCAGGCGGGTTTTCCACAGGCTGCGCGCCCGCGCCTTGTCAAAGGCAAACGCAGCATAGGCGAGCAGGTTGATCAGGGCGAGCCAGCCAAACGCCACCAGAGGCGAAGGCGGCGTAGCCGAGGTTGGGGCAGCGAGTGGCTGGGCCGGGGGTGCTGGCACTGCGGCTGGCGCCTGCGCCGGCACCGTCGGTGCACCCGGCTGCCCGTCACAATCAAGTTCGGCATAGCGCGGCACGGCATGGCCGGCGGCGATCATCGCGCAGCTGAGGTCGACGCCATCGACGCTGCAACGGGCGATGATGCGGCCATAACGATCAACATCTTCCCTGGTGCAGGCCAGCGTGTGGCCTTGCGTGAGGCCGCGCAGATAATCACGCGCGGCATAGGGATCGCCCGGCGTGCATGTGCGGCCTGGCCGGCAGGAACCGGGCATTTCCGGCGCATCAATGCCCTGCAAGCGGATGCTCTGCTCGATATTGGCGCAGCGCACATTGTCGCCGTCCCGATGCCGGGGCGCTTCGCAGCCAAAGCTGCCAGCCACCGCTGCCACCAGCAGCAGGCCGGGCATCAGCACCACCTCCGGGCACGGCGCCGCCGCATGGCCATCAATCCCGGAACGGATCCTTCACCAGGATCGTGTCTTCCCGTTCCGGGCTGGTGGACACCAGCGCCACCGGGCATTCGGTCAATTCCTCGATCCGGCGGATGTATTTGATTGCCTGCGCGGGCAGCTGTGCCCAGCTGCGGGCTCCGGCGGTGGATTCGCTCCAGCCTTCAAATTCCTCATAGATGGGCTCGACCCGTGCCTGTTCCGCTGGATGCGCTGGCAAATAGTCCAGCTCGCGGCCATCCAGGCGATAGCCGGTGCAGATCATCACCGTATCCAGCCCGTCCAGCACGTCCAGCTTGGTGAGCGCCATGCCGGTGATGCCACCCACCGCGATGGCCTGGCGCACCAGCACGGCATCAAACCAGCCGCAGCGGCGCTTGCGGCCCGTGACGGTGCCGAATTCATGCCCGCGCGTGCCCAGGCGCTCACCCACTTCATTGTCTTGCTCGGTTGGGAAGGGGCCAGAGCCGACCCGCGTGGTATAGGCCTTGGTGATGCCCAGCACATAGCCGGTGGCATCGGGGCCCATGCCTGAACCGGCAGCAGCCTGCCCGGCCACCACGTTGGAGGAGGTGACAAACGGCCAGGTGCCATGGTCCACGTCCAGCAGCACGCCCTGCGCACCCTCGAACAGGATGCGGTCACGCCGCCAGCGCGCATCGCGCAGCCGCTTCCACACCGGCTGGATGAAGGGCAGCACGGCCGGCGCCACATCGGCCAACTGCGCCTTCAACTCTGCGGCATCCACCGGTGCCACGCCAAAGCCGGCACGCAGGGCGTTGTGATGGGCCAGCAGCCGCTCAAGCTGTGGTTCGATCGCGTCCAGATGCGCCAGATCGATCACCCGCAGGGCACGGCGGCCCACCTTGTCCTCATAAGCGGGGCCGATGCCGCGCCGGGTTGTGCCAATCTTGCCGGCGCCCATGGCATCCTCGCGCAGCGCATCAAGGTCGCGGTGCAGCGGCAGGATCAGCGGCGCGCTTTCCGAAACGGCCAGATTGTCGGGCGTGATGCTCACGCCCATGCCGCCGATGCGGGCCACCTCGTCGCGGAAATGCCAGGGATCAAACACCACGCCATTGCCGATCACGCTCAGCGTGCCGCGCACGATGCCCGAAGGCAGCAGCGACAGTTTATAGACCTTGTCACCCACCACCAGCGTGTGGCCGGCATTGTGGCCGCCCTGAAAGCGCACCACCACATCGGCACGGGCCGACAGCCAGTCGACAATCTTGCCCTTGCCCTCATCGCCCCACTGGGCGCCCACAACCGTGACGTTCGGCATGTTCCTCGTTTCCGTTCAGCGCACGTAGGATGCGCCGTTGATATCGATGGTGGCACCGGTGAGCGAGGCCGGCGCACTGGTGGCCAGCCAGCGGATGGTTTCCGCCACTTCGGCTGCGTCGGCCACGCGGCCCAGCGGGATATCAGCCAGCAACTTGTCGCCACCACGGCTGGCCAGATAGTCTTCGGCCATGCCAGTCATGGTGAAGCCGGGTGTGATGGCAAATGCCAGGATATTCTGGTTGGCATAAGCGCGGGCGATGGTCTTTGTCATCGCCAGCATGCCGCCCTTGGCCGCCGCATAATGCCAATGGCGCGGGGAATCGCCGCGATGGCCAGCGCGGCTGGCAACATTGATGATGCGGCCACCGCCGGTCTGCTGGAAATGGCGCACAGCGTGACGGCACAGATCGGCAGCGGATGTAAGGTTGATGGCGAGGCTGCGCGCCCAGGCGCTGGCAAAGCCATCGGCATCATCGATATCGGCTGCTTCAAACACCCCGGCATTGTTGACCAGCACATCAATGCGGCCACCGGCCTGCGCCAGTGCCGCCGCCCACAGCGCATCGGCGGCACCGGGCAGGGCAAAGTCGGCGGCGATCAGGCCATCGCCGCCGCGGGTGGATTGGCCGATCACGCGGCCGCCGGCGGCCACAAGTGCCGTGACTGCGGCCGCGCCAATCCCGCGCGAGGCGCCGGTGATCAGGATATTCATGCGATCATCTCCCGCTGGGCCAGCACAGCTTCGGCACCGGCGCGGCGATCGGCCCAACTGCCGGCGATCACCCGTATGGCGCAACCGCGCTGGTGAAGTTCGTCCACAATCACCCGGTGAAACCGTTCGCGTTCTGCCCCGGTGAACTGCCGCGTGCCATCGGCCACCCAAGGCGTATCGGGCGCGAACAGCAGGTGCAATTGCGCTGGTGATGGCTGCGCACTCAACCAGGGATCGCGCGTTCCATGCAGCATGCGGAACCAGGCCGCGGTGGTGACGATATCGGTATCCTCGATCAGCAGCGCCGGGCCAGAGGCCAGCAGCGCGGCGCGGCGGCGGGCGTGTTCGGCTGCGATATGCCGCAACGCATCGGGGGTGAAATCGGTGCCGATGGTTTCGGCATAATTGCGGCCATATTCCGGCATCAGCGCCGCGCCATGATCAATGGCCAATTGCTGGGCAAGACTGGTCTTGCCAGTGGATTCCACGCCGGTGAAACAGATGTGCCGCATGGCGTCAGGCCCGGCTGGCGCGGGCGGCACCGTGCCATTCCCGCCAACTGTACACAGCCACCGCCAGGAAGGCGACATAGAGCGCCGCCGTCACCCACAGGGCCTGGCTGGCATACAGGCCAATCGAAAGGATGTTGATGCCCACCCAGATTGGCCAGCTTTCCAGATAGCGGCCGTTGGTGAGCAGCTGGGCCACCAGCGACCATCCGGCCACGGTGCCATCGCTGATCGGGGCGGCGGCATCGGTTT
Organism: Sphingomonadales bacterium; assembly: GCA_027483465.1. GTDB lineage: Bacteria > Pseudomonadota > Alphaproteobacteria > Sphingomonadales > Sphingomonadaceae > Sandarakinorhabdus. Next base: position 16,365 of record JAIXUQ010000118.1, on the reverse strand, counting down.
CACGCAGCAGCATGGCCAGCAGGGCCGATGCGGCCACGCCGGTGCCGATCACCGCTGGCCAGCCGCGACGGGGCATTTGCCGCACGCTTACGGCCCCCGCTTCGCGCGGGGCCCGTGCCCATGCCCACAGGCCCTGCGCCTGCGCCAGGAAGAAGAAAATCTGCAAACCGGCCACCGCATAAAGCCGTGACTGCACGAACACCGCCGCCAGGATTGCCACCATGGCCATGCCGGCGGGGTAGTTCCAAACCGAACGCCGCGCCAATAGCAGCATGTTGGCCAGCCCGAAGGCCGCGGCAAGAAGTTCCCAAGGGTTCACGCTGCGGCTTAAGCCCGGCTGTGCGGCAATTGCAAGCACCGGCGGGCAAATGGGGCAGCGCCCCCTTGCCCGCCGGGCGCCGGATCAGAAGCGGTAGCGCACCAGGCCGCCAAAGGTGCGCGGCTGGTTGCGATAGCCGGAAAGCGTGCCGGCCTGCGCCACACCTGGGAAGATGGTGGTGATCCAGGCTTCGTTGGTGAGGTTGCGCGCCCACACCGACAGATCGAGACGGTTGTTCAGATTGAGCGTGATCGAGGTGTTGAGATTGTTGACCTCACGGGTGAGCGGCACCGTGCCCTGGGCAATCTGCGTCGGGCTTTCATGCTGATAATCAGCGTGGAAGATCAGCTTGGCCGCATCGCTGAGCCGCTTGGTGTAATCGGCGCCCAGCGACACCGCATATTCCGGGGTGCCGGCGGCGCGCTGGCCGGAAAGATCCAGCGGCACGGTGGAGAAGCTGCCGTTGACCAGCGCCGCACCGCCCGGGAAGCGATCGAACTTGGCATCCAGATACGTCAGGCTGGCCGAGAAGCGCAGATCGCGGATCGGGGAGAAATTGCTCTCGATCTCGAGGCCGTTCACCGATTGCTGATCGGCATTGGCGAGGATGAAGCCGGTGCCGGAGAAGACATTGCTCTGGAAGCCGTTCAGGATCTGGCGGAAGGCGGCCACGTTGACGGTGAAGCCCTCCCACTGGCCCTTGATGCCCACTTCATAGACGGTCGCATATTCCGGATTGGCAAAGCGCGAGCCGGTGGTGAGGTTGACCGGCAGATTGGCGCCCAGTGCCGTGCGGATCGGCGAGGCGGCCGGTGCCGGCACCTGTGAAGTGGACCCGGGGATGAAATCCGCTGCAAACGGCCGCGAATCAGCCGACAGGTTGAACGAGGATGCCTTGAAGCCAGTGGCGTGGGTGGCATAGACGTTGATATTGTCGCTGAATTTGTAGGACAGGCGCAGCGTGTAGGCGAAATCCTGATCCGACGTGCGGCCATTTTCGACCGCGTTGGGGAAATTGAGGAACGGCGGCAGGAATTGCAGCGCGCGCAGGCCCAGGAAGGGATTGAACTGCGGGTTGGCGGCCACCGTGGCCGGTACCCCGGCATTCACCCCGGCCCGAACCAGATCAAGGCCCGAAAACACATCGGTGCTGCTGACATTCGTGGCAACATTCTTGCGGTCGCTGGTATAGTTGCCACCGGCGGTGAAGATCAGTCCTTCGGCGATCTCCCAATCCACCGTGCCAAAGATCGAAATGGCGCGGTTCTTGTAATCATAATCCTCGAACCGGCCCTGGCCCTGCCCGCCGAAGGCACCCGATGGTGTGCCTGGCAGCAGCGTGCGCAGCGTGGGCTCCAGGTTGGTGTAGGCACCGCCCGACAGGGCACTGGCATAGCCGCGGAAATCGCGCCCGAAGGTCAAGGCTGCTTGCGCGTCGATATTCTCGTGGAAATAGAAGGCACCCACGAGGAAATTGATCGGGCCATCGAACTTCGAAGCGATGCGGAATTCCGCAGTGTACGTGTCGATGGCGTTGCGACCACGGTTGGCGCCGATGATGTCGGCGCTGGTGAAGTCGCTGTCGGCATTGGTGCTCAGCCGCACGCCGCGATAGGCGCCGATGAAGGTGAGGTCGAACTGCCCCAGCTTGTAATCGGCCTGGGCTGACACGCCGAAATTGTCGATCTTGTTTTCCGAAGCGAAGTTGGTGGCCGAGGTCAGCGCCAGCGGCTGGTTGGAGATCAGCCGCCCACCCAGCGCGCGCACTGCATTGCCAGTGGGGCCATCGACGATGTTGACCACCGAGCAGCAGACTTCATCGATCACATCATAATCGCCGATGATGCGCAGCTTGAAATCATCCGACGGCTTGAACAGCAATTGCCCGCGCACGCCGCCGCGGTTGCGTTCGTTGTCGTCGCGGTTCAGCGTGACGTTGCGCACATAGCCGTCACGCCGGTTGTAGTTGCCTGCCAGGCTGAAGGCGATGGTGTCGCTGATCGGGCCGGTCATTTCGGCACGCGCCACGATGGCGTTGTAATTGCCGTACGACAATTCGGCCGCGCCGCCCCATTCGAACTTGGGTTCGGCCGTCACCACCGAGATGATCCCCGCCGAAGCATTCTTGCCGAACAGGGTCGATTGCGGGCCGCGCAACACTTCCACCCGTTCAAGGCTGGGCAGGTCGCCGATCTGGGCAGCGGAGCGGCTGCGATAGACGCCGTCGATGAACACGCCCACGCTGGGTTCGATGCCGGCATTGTTGGCGCCGTTGCCAAAGCCGCGGATGATGAAATTGGTGTTGGCTGATGATTGCAGCTGCGACACGCGCAAGCTGGGCACCAGGGTCTGCAGATCCAGCGCGTCGCGGATTTGCGCCACTTCCAGCGTGGCCTTGCTGGCCACCGAAACCGCGATCGCGGTGTCTTGCAGGGTCTTGGCCTGCTTGCTGGCCGTAACGATGATGATGTCGTCCTCGGCGCCCTCTTCCGCGGCAGCGGCCGTTTGCGCGAGTGCCGGCACAGCAAAAGTTGCGGCACCCAGGAGGAGAACGGCGCGCAGGGCGGCCGCACCAGTGATCCGGTTCAAATTCATGACAATCCTTCCCAATCGGCGGCGCCTGAACAATAGTGGGCCCGGCCGTGCTTGCCCCCGTTGTCGGGGTGACTGGCAATGGATTACAGCACGTCAGCCGTTTTGCAAGCAGTCGGCGCATCGTCCCGGCTGCACTGTGGCCGGCGCGCAACAAAAGGGTCATCAAGCGCGGCCGTGGCTGCGCGCAGGGGAGAATATGCCATGTCCGATTGGGAAATCAGCAGCGATCGTCTGCTGATCCGTCCAATGCGCATCGACGAAGCGCGCGAATGGCACGCCATCCGCGCCAGCGCGCCGTTTGATCCGCTCACCCGCAGTGTTGAGGAAAGCATGGCCATGATCGCCGCCATGCAAAATCGTGCCGCTCCCGATTCCGATGGGTGGCAGCAATTCAGCATCATTGCCAAGGATGGCAGCATGCTGGGGGATCTGGGCATACGCTTCACACCGCCGTGGAATGCCACGGCCGAAATCGGTTTTGCTGTCGATCCCGCCCAACGCGGCAAGGGCATCGGCAGCGAGGCGGTGGGCGCCATGGTGCGCCGCCTGTTCCATCGCGGCCGACGCCGGGTGATGGCTGTGACCGACGTGCGCAACCGCCCAGCCCAGCGCGTGCTGGAACGCAACTGGTTTCGCCTGGAAGGCCGCTTCGTGCAAAGCTGGCGTGAGGGCAATCAGTGGTTTGATGAACTTTCCTATGCCCGGCTGGTGAGCGATTGATGGCAACGCCCACGCCCGCGATGCTGTCGGCGCTGATCGCGGCACCGGTGACGCGCATCGAGGCGCTGTCGGGCGGCGCGTCATCGGCCACCTACGCCGTGGATGCCATGCGCGCCGATGGCAGCCCCTGGCCCCTGATTCTGCAATGTGCTGCCACCGGAAGTGTGCCTGAAGGCGGCCTGCCACGCGCCGATCAGGCCCGCCTGCAGCAGATTGCCTTTCAGGCTGGCCTGCCGGTGGCCGAAGTCGTGCGCGTGTTGGAGCCCGGCGATGGCCTTGGCGAAGGCTTCATCATGGCGCGTCTGCCCGGTGAGGCGCTGGCACCGAAATGGCTGAAACTGCCTGAGTATGGCCCCGCCCGCGCGGCCCTGACCAGCCAGTGTGCCAGCGTGCTGGCCCAGCTGCACAATCTGCCGATCGAACATGCCGCTGGTCTGCGCCTGCCTGGCGGCAGCACGGCTGAGGGGCTGGCGCGCATGGCCGCCAATTACCGCCGCTTCAGCGTGAATAGCCCTGTGTTCGATCTTGCGTTCGCCTGGTTGAAGGAACGGGTGGAGGACCGTCCGGCCACGGCGATCGTCCACGGTGATTTCCGTTCCGGCAATTTCCTGGTGGCCTCCAATGGGCTAGTGGCGGTGCTGGATTGGGAATTGGCGCATCTGGGCGATGGCCACGAGGATCTGGGCTGGCTGTGCTGCAACGCCTGGCGCTTTGGCCTGTGGGACAAGCCTGTAGGCGGCTTTGGCGAACGGGCCGCGCTTTATGCAGCCTATGAAGCGGCGGGCGGCGGCCCGGTTGACACGGCGCGGGCGCATCTGTGGGAAGTGTGGGGCACGCTGAAGTGGGGCATCGCCTGCCTGCAACTGGGCGATGATCATGTCTCTGGTCGGCTGCGCAGCGTGGAGCGCGCCGCCATCGGCCGCCGGGTCTCTGAAGTGGAGCTTGATCTGATGCACCTGCTGAAGTTCGGGAATCTGTGATGGCCGAACAGATCGAAGCCACCACGCTGATCGAGGCAGTGCGGATGTTTCTCGCCGAACTGGAGCCCGAGCTTTCCGGCCGCCGCGCCTTTCATGCCAAGGTTGCTGGCAATGCGCTTGCCATCGTGGCGCGCGAACTGGCGCAGGCCCCGCAGGCGCGGGAGCAGGCCTTGCTGGCCGGCGTGCTTGGCCATGGCGGTGATTTGGACGGCCTGCGTGCCGAACTGTGCGCGGCCCTGCGCGATGGCCGCATGGGGGAGGGCACGCCGGGGCTGGTTGATGGGCTGCTGGCCGTGGCACTGGCCAAATGTGCGGTGGATAATCCGCGCTATGCCACCTTCAAGCGACTGGCAACCGCGGCCGAGGCTTAGGCATCAAGCCGGTTCAGCCAGGGCCTGAGCACGGCCAGATAGGCGGCCGGATTGTCCAGCATGATGCTGTGTGCCGCGCCGGGGATCACCGCCAGCGGCGCGCCGGCCTGTTCGGCAAAGCCGCCCACGGTGGCCGGGCGGGCCTCGTCTGCCACGCCGGCAACGAACAGGCTGCGCCGCCCGTTCAGCCGGGCCAGCAGTGGCCGGCCGTCATAATCCTTCAACGTGCCGGTGCAGGTGAACTCGGCCCTGCCCCACATATGATTATAGAGCGGTGCCGCAAACGGTGCCGGCAGCGCATCGCGATAGGCGGCAATCGCTGGCGGCAGCATCACCTGGCGCACATGGGCAGCATAAAAGGCATCGGTCGCGGCCTGGCAGGCGGTTTCGGGCGCCGCGCCCGGCGTGTCACAGGCATCAAGCAGCCGGGCAACATCAGCCGGCATTCCGGCCTTCAACATGGCGGCATCCTTCAGCCAGGCGGCTGTGGACACCAGCGGCGATTGCAGCACCAGGCTGGCCAGAACCGGTGCGGGAAACTGCGCCGCGCCATATTCCAGCGCCAGCGTGCCGCCCCAGCTGCCGCCCACCACATGCCAGCGGTCAATGCCGAAATGGGCGCGGATTGCTTCGATCTCGGCCAGAAAGCGTGGCACGGTCCAGTTCGCCGGATCGCCCGGCCGGTCAGAGCGGCCGCAATCCAGCTGGTCATACAGGATCACCGCCCGTTCATCAGCCAATGCGGTGGCGTTGAGCCATCCCCAGTGCGAGCCGCCCGGCCCGCCGTGGATGAACAGCACAGGCGGCTTGCCACCCTTGAGCGCGCCATTCACCCGCACATAAATACGTGCCTGCCCGGATTGGGCAGGCACAGCCACCATCGCTTCGCGATCGGGCGCCAGCCGGATGCCGGGAGCAGTCGCGCCCTGGCGCAGCGGGCTGGCTGCAAGCCGGGCTGGCAGCAGGCTGGCCAGCCCGCCCGCCAACAATGTGCGCCGGGCCATCATGACGGCCGGTCAGATTTGCGGTGGAAGCCGGTGCGATCAAGATGCATGTCGATATCCGGATAATGGCATTCATCATCATCGGGCCGATCCGTGCCAATGGCAAGGAAGCGGCAGGGCGCATCACTGCGGTTCTGGAGGTGATGGCCATTTGGGTTGCCGGCCGGGAAACAGGCGATGTCCCCGGCGCGAAGCAGCGTCTCGTCCTGCGCTTCCACCAGCACCGCCTCGCCGGCCAGTATCACCACCATCTCGTCTTCATGGCTGTGCCAATGGCGCTGGCTGGACCAGGCACCGGGCGCGAGGGTGACGAGATTGGCACCAAATTGCGTCAACCCGCCGGCCGCGGCGACCGCCTGCCAACTGCGGCCGGCCACGGCTTCGCGATAGGGCGCCAGATAGCCCGAACCGGCGATGACGGGCAGGGCGGCAGGATCGAGCTTCGGCATCAACGCCGTTCAAGCACAACCGGCAGCTTGCGGAAACCATGGACGAAGGCCTGCGGCACATATTCGGCCGGTCCAGTCTGGCGCGGGAAGACCCGGCGGGCGAGCAATTCCTCGATCAGCACATTCAGTTGCAGTTCCGCCAGCCGCGCGCCCACGCAGCGGTGCACGCCAAACCCGAACGACAGATGCCGGCGGGCATTGGCGCGGCCAACATCAAAGCGTTCGGCATCGGGGAACACCTCCTCGTCGCGGTTGCCGCTGATGTACCACACGACAATCTTGTCGCCCTTCCTCACCGGCACCCCGGCGATATCGGCATCGGCCACTGCCGTGCGCCGCATATGGGCCAGCGGCGTCTGCCAGCGGATCAACTCGGAAACCGCGTTGGGGATCAGGCTGGCATCGGCCTCCAGCCGCGCCCATTCGCCATCATGGCGATTGAACGCTTCAACCAGGCCCGACATCGAATTGCGGGTGGTGTCGTTGCCGCCCACAATCAGCAGGATATAATTGCCGGTGCGCTCCTTGAACGGCATGTCGCCCATCGCCTCGCTGTGGGCCATGGCGCTGATCAGATCGCCGCTGGGGGGCTTTGCCTTGCGTTCGGCCATGAGCGCATCCAGGGCATGGGTCATGTCCAGCATGTGCTGATGCCGGATCAGGTTGGTGGCCGGGTTGAGCGCCGCCTCGATATCGCCGCCCCAATCGGACCAAAGGGTGAGATCGCGGCGCTTCGCCCAAGGATAATCGAACAAGATGGCCAGCATTTGCGTGGTCAGCTCGATGGAAACCTTGTCCACCCAGTCAAATGCTTGTCCCACCGGCAGGCTGTCGAGCAATTCCTGCGTGCGCCGCCGCACCTCGATGGCCATGCGGGCAATTTCCGATGGCCCAAAGGCCGGTGCCACCACCCGGCGCTGCTCACTGTGCTTTGGCCGGTCCATCGCGATGAACTGCGGCAGGTTGAACTCGTCGAACAGGTCCAGGATGGTGATGCCGCCAAATTCATGGCTGCTGGAGAAGATGTCGGGTCGTGCCTCCACCGCCATGATGTCGGCATGGCGGCTGACCGACCAATAGGGGCCAAACGGGCTGTTGGGCTGGAAATGCACCGGCGCTTCGGCGCGCAGCCGGGCAAACACCGGCCGCCAACTGTCCGTGGCGTAAAGCGTGGCATCCGAAACATCGATGGCAGCCAGTGGCACATCCAGCCCGGCCGCCGGAGACAGAGTCGCCATATCATCCTCCCCATTTTGTGCGCCGCCTCTTGGCGGTCTTGAAGCGCATGCTACGCTGGATTGAACAGCCTTGCGAGTCCCCATCATGGCCATACCTCAGCTTGCCAACCACCACGCCGATATCGATCCCACCCGCGATCAGGTGCGCGCCTTGCGCGATCATGGCCGCGACGGACCGGTGGTGATGATGAACCTGCTCAAGTTCCGGGAAACGGCCGATTATCCACCCGAATTGGGCATGGCACCGTCCAGCGGCAAGGTCGCCTATGACCGGTATCAGCATGCCTTCACCGTGGCGGTGGGTGCGATCAGCCAGGCCGAAGTGATCTACGACGGGCCGTGCGAACAGGTCTTCATTGGGCAGGCGGGCACCGAGGCCACCGATTGGGACAAGCTGCTGCTGGTTCGCTATCCGAGCCGGCAGCATTTCCTCGCCATGATGGCCGATGCCGGCTATCGCGAGGCGCTGGTGCACCGCTATGCCGGGCTGGAACGCACCGTGCTGATCCAGTGCGGCTGAAGGCGGCAGCAAGGCGTGGCTGGCGCTTGACTGTTGCACCGCAGCGCCAGCACGTTATGGTTGCGCGGTGAAATGATGATCGCCGGCCGCTGCGTGTGGCCGGCCAGAAGGGGGATCAATGGCTTCACGTCCAACCGCGCCAGTGCCGCGCCCATTGTCGCCGCACCTCACCATCTGGAAATGGCGGGTACACATGGCGGTGTCGATCGTGCATCGCGCCACCGGCAACGCGATGGCCTTTGGCGCTGTGCTGTTCTTCACTTGGTGGCTGGCGGCGCTGGCCAGCGGGCCGGACTATTATCGTTTCTTCCAGGCCATCGTCTTCTCGCCGCTGGGTCTGATCGTGGGTGTCGGCTTCACCTGGTGCATGTTTCAGCACATGGGAAGCGGCCTGCGCCACTTCATCATGGATGCCGGCGAAGGCTATGATCTGGCCACATCGCGGTGCATGGCGCTGATGGCGTTCGGCTTTGGCGTCCTCGCCACCGCAGCCTTCTGGGCCTTCATCTTCCTCGGCAAAGGGCTCTGATCATGGGCAATGGTACCCAACTCGGCCGCGTGCGCGGTTTGGGCGCGGCCGGCGGCGGCGTTGTGCATCATTGGTGGTTGCAGCGCGTCACTGCGGTTGCCAGCCTGATCCTGGTGCTGTGGTTCGCTTTCAGCCTGGCTCGGTTGCCCAGTCTGGATTATGCCAGCGCCCGGCTGTGGCTGGCGCAACCGATCGTGGCCGTGCCGATGTGCCTGATGATCGTCAGCGTCTTCTGGCATTTCCGCCTGGGCGTGCAGGTGCTGCTCGAAGATTATCTGCATGGGTCAAAGCGCGTCATCGCCATGCTCGCGCTCAATTTCTACACATTCGTGATGGCTGCCTTCGCGCTGTTTTCGGTGCTGAAGGTGGCGCTTGCTCCGGCCTGATTGCGGGATATTGAACGTGCCAGAAGCCTATCAGATTATCGATCATGTCTATGATGCCGTTGTCGTTGGCGCCGGGGGCTCCGGCCTGCGCGCCGCCATGGGCATCGCCGAAGCCGGCTTGAAAACCGCTTGTATCACCAAGGTTTTCCCCACCCGCAGCCACACCGTGGCAGCCCAAGGCGGGATTGCTGCCGCGTTGGGCAACATGGGCCCGGATCACTGGACCTGGCACATGTATGACACGGTGAAGGGCAGCGACTGGCTCGGCGATCAGGACGCGATCGAGTATCTCTGCCGCGAAGCCCCAGCCGCCGTTTACGAGCTGGAGCATTTCGGCGTGCCCTTCAGCCGCACCGAAGCCGGGCGCATCTATCAGCGCCCGTTCGGCGGGATGATGCAGAACATGGGCGCCGGCCCGCCCGCCCAGCGCACGTGCGCCGCGGCTGACCGCACCGGCCATGCCATGCTGCACGCGCTCTACCAGCAGAGCCTGAAATACAGCTGCGATTTCTACATCGAGTATTTCGCCATCGATCTGATCATGGTGAACGGCGAATGCCGGGGCGTGATTGCGCTCAACATGGAAGATGGCAGCATCCATCGGTTTCGCAGCCATCAGACAGTGCTCGCCACCGGCGGCTATGGTCGCTGCTATTTCTCCGCCACCTCGGCCCATACCTCCACAGGTGATGGCGGTGGCATGGCGATCCGCGCCGGCGTTGCCATGCAGGACATGGAGTTCGTGCAGTTCCACCCCACCGGCATCTATGGCGCCGGGGTGTTGATCACTGAAGGCGCGCGCGGGGAGGGGGGGTATCTCACCAATTCGAAGGGCGAACGCTTCATGGAGCGTTATGCCCCTTCGGCCAAGGATCTGGCCAGCCGCGACGTGGTGTCTCGTTCGATGGCGATGGAAATCCGCGAAGGCCGCGGTGTGGGTGCTGAGGGCGATCATATCCACCTCCACCTCAACCACATTGATGCCGCTGTGCTGGCCCAGCGCCTGCCCGGCATCAGCGAAACCGCCAAAGTCTTCGCCGGGGTTGACGTGACGAAGGCGCCGATCCCGGTGGTGCCGACGGTTCACTATAACATGGGCGGCATTCCCACCAATTACCACGGTGAGGTTGTCACCCTGAAGGATGGCAACCCCGATCAGGTGGTGCCCGGCCTGTTCGCTGTGGGCGAGGCTGCCTGCGTTTCGGTGCACGGCGCCAATCGCCTCGGCTCCAACAGCCTCATCGATCTGGTCGTGTTCGGTCGGGCCACTGCCCACCGCATCGCCGCCATCCAGAAGGCCAACGCCGCCCACGCTACCTTGCCCAAGGACAATGCTGATTTCGCCCTGGGCCGCCTGGATGGTTTCCGCCACGCCAAGGGCGGTTCCACCACCGCCGAAATCCGTCTGGCCATGCAGAAGACCATGCAGTCCAACGCGGGTGTGTTCCGCACCAGCGAAATCCTGGATGAAGGCGTGCGAAAGATTGACGCCGTCTATCAACGCATGGCCGATATCGGCACCGCTGATCGTTCAATGGTGTTCAACACTGATCTGATCGAGACGCTGGAATTGGACAACATGATCGGTCAGGCTGTTCTGACCATGCACATGGCGCGCAACCGCCACGAAAGCCGCGGCGCCCACATGCACGAGGATTTCCCCAACCGAGACGACAATGAATGGATGGTGCACAGCCTTGGCTGGTTCCGCGACGGTTCGGTGGAACTCGCCAAGCGCCCGGTGCACACCTACACGCTGTCGGATGAGGTGGAATATATCAAGCCCAAGGCGCGGACCTATTGATCAGGCGGTGATGGACCATGGCTGAATTTTCTCTTCCCCCCAACAGCGTCATCAAGGGCAACGGCAAACGCTATCCGGCGCCGGCCGGCGCGACGCGGACCAAGAGCTTCAAGATCTACCGCTGGAACCCGGACGATGGCCAGAACCCGCGTTATGACACCTATGCACTTGATCTCGATGCCACCGGCCCGATGGTGCTGGACGCGCTGATCAAGATCAAGAACGAGGTGGACCCCACGCTCACCTTTCGCCGCTCGTGCCGCGAAGGCATCTGTGGTTCCTGCTCGATGAATATCGATGGTGCCAACACGCTGGCCTGCACCAAGCCGATCGAGGAGGTGAGGGGCGAGGTGGTGATCACACCACTGCCGCACATGGAGGTCATCAAGGACCTCGTTCCCGATTTCAAGCATTTCTATGCCCAATATGCCTCGATCAAGCCGTGGCTGCAGACCGTTACCCCAGCCCCGTCTGGCGAGGAGCGCATCCAGTCACCGGACGAGCGCGAGAAGCTCGATGGGCTTTATGAATGTATCCTGTGTGCTTGCTGCTCAACCGCCTGCCCGTCTTATTGGTGGAACAGCGACAAGTTTCTGGGCCCAGCCATCCTGCTTCAGGCATATCGCTGGCTGGCCGACAGCCGCGACGAGATGACCGGCGAGCGCCTGGATGCACTTGAAGACCCCTTCCGCGTCTATCGCTGCCACACCATCATGAACTGCGCCAATGTCTGCCCCAAGGGGTTGAACCCGGCCAAGGCCATTGCCGAGATCAAGCTGATGATGCTTGAGCGTGCCGGCTGATCACAAGCCACAGCCGCGATCAGTCTAGGTGGGGTTGGGTCAGCCGGTCGAGGCACGTTTTCGGACGGTTTTGCCGGGTCAGTCGCTTGCCGCAAGTCGCGCTTGAATTGGCCGTGTTCACGCCAGAATGGACGCCCGGTGCGGCAGACGCCCGGTAGGCTTCTCTTGCAGTGCAGCATGGCTGATGTTAGTCACATGCGGGCAACTTTCGTCGGTTATGGCCGTATCAGGCTTTGGACGCGGCGAATGGGCAAGTCACCGTGGCGAATGTATGGGGTGAACCAAGGTGAGCATGGCGTTGGCCAGTCGGGTGGCGTTGCCGAGGCGGGCGGCCCGCATCATTGCGCCCTATAACGCGCTGGAATATCAGTCCTGGTTTCCCTGGCTGCGCACCGGCCTGATCGGCTTCATGGTTGTCAGCGTGGTGTTTGCCACGCTGCTCACCAGCCTGGCCGGCACCGTGCTGCTGAAATTCGCCGTGGTGCCGGTGGTGATGCTGGGCGCGGCCGTGATGTGGCTGCTGCCCGATGCCGATCGCCATGCCGTTGCGACGGCGGAACCGCAGTATTTCAAGGGCACCTTGCTGCTCTATCTGCTCAGCCTGGTGATCTGGCCCAATTATCTCGCCATCGTCATACCCGGTCTGCCGTGGATCACGCCGCCGCGTCTGGTGCTGGCAGTGATGCTGGTGCTGATGGTTGTGCATTATCCCCAGCACAGCAAGGCGCGCGGCACGCTTGCGGAAGTCCTTGGGTATGATCGGATCGCCCTGCTGCTGTTTGGCCTGTACGAGGTGATGAACGTGCTGGTGCTGCCGATGGCGCCCAGCCTGAGCGAAACGGTCAGCTATTATCTGCTGCAGCAGCTGCAAAGCTTGGCGGTGGTGCTGATGGCCGGCGTGTTGATGGCCAGTGAGGCCAATATTGCCCTGATCGTCCGCACCGTGGTGCTTGGAAGCGTTTTCACGATGTCGGTGGGGGTGCTGGAAAACTACATGCAAAGTCCGCCGTGGGCAAATTACATCCCGCCCTTCATGCGGATCGACGAGAATTTCCTTGCCACATTCCTGTCTCCCCAAGCCCGCGCCGGGGACAGCCGGTATCGCATCCGCACGACCTTCCCGATCGTGCTCTACTACACACAATATCTGTCTCTGATGGTGCCGCTGATCCTTTACACCTGCTGGCAGGCGCGCAAGCGCCATCTGGCTGTGGCGATCGCGCTGCTGGGTCTGTTGTTGCACACCATCTGGTTCACCAACGCCCGCACCGCATTCATCAGCCTGTTGGTCCCGCTGTTTGCTTTTGCTGGCATGGGCATGTTGCGGTTGCTGCGCGGCGGGCACAAGCGGGACACGCTGAAACTGGGGCTGGTGCTCTCTGTGCTGCTGCTGGCGATGGCGCTGTTGGGCGGCGCACTGGCCACGAGTCACCGGCTACAGATGTACACGTTCGGCGGCTCCCAGCATGCATCCAGCGATGAAACCCGTGATGAACAGTGGAACAACGCCTGGAACCAGCTGCGGAAAAACCCGATCGGCATCGGGGCCGGCAACTCGGTCAATGCGGTTGGGGTGGAACGACCCGGCAAGATCACCCTGATTGTTGACAGTCTCTACATCAACATGCTGGTGGATGTTGGTTTCATTGGCTTCGTTGGGTTCTTTGGCCTGTTCCTGCGCGCCGCTTGGATCGGGGTCTTCGTGTTCCTGCGGGCGGCGAGACCGGTGGAGGAATATGCTGGCGCGGCAGCCATCGGCCTGATTTCATTCGTTATCGTCTGTTATGTCATCAGCACGACCGACAACGTGTATCTGGCCCTGTTGTTTGCCGGCATCATCCTGGCGATCAAGCGCCTGCAGGATCAGCGGCTGGCCGACGAGGCACGGGCGGCGGCGGCGAAGGCACCGGCCAACAGCCTGGTCCGCCGGCGCGCGTGACGGCTCGCGCATGAGCAGACGGGCGGCCGCGGCCATTTCCCGGCTGGACGCAACCCAGCGGTCACGCTAACCGGCCGCCATGTCACGCGAGACCATCACCGAAGGCCCCAACGCGGGCTGGACCGTCTGGCGCCGGGATCCGGATGGCCGGTTTGCCTCGATGCTGGGCGATTTCTATTTCCGCGAGGGCGCGCGCGGGGTGGAATGCCGGATGGAAACTGCCCGCAAACATTCGAATGGCTTGGGCTATCTGCACGGCGGCTTCATCATGTCGTTCATTGATATGGCGATGTTTGCCTTCATTTTCCGGCAGCTGGAAAATAGCGCCGCGGTCACGCTCAGCTGTGCCACCGATTTTCTTTCGGCTGGCATCGTGGGCAAGCCGATCGAGGCGCATGGCGAAATTCTGAAGGAAACCGGCAAGATGCTGTTTGTGCGTGGGCTGGTGACCCAGGATGGCATCAATCTCGCCAGCTTTACCGGCACGATGCGCAAAATCCCTCGTACGGCTCGCCCCACCGGCGAAGGTCATCCCAACCGTCCGGGCGAAACCCAGGTTGACTGATATCGCCGACCGCTACCGCCAGTTGCTGGCGGCGGACGAATTGCGGCCCGATGCCGCCCAGGCCGGCGTGGCCGCTCTGTTGGCTGCGTTGGAGGGAGAACTGGCCCGGCCCGCCACCCCGACCGGCCTCTTTGGCCGGCTGTTTGCCAAACCGGCACCACCGCCCAAGGGCCTCTACATCTGGGGCGGGGTGGGCCGCGGCAAATCCATGCTGATGGATTTGTTTTTCGCTGCCTCTGCCGTGGCGCCCAAGCGCCGCAGCCACTTCCACGAATTCATGGCCGAGGTGCACGGCCGCATCCACGCCGCCCGCGCCGCCGGGGAGCCTGATCCGCTGATCAGCGTGGCCACCGCCATTGCCGCCGAGGCACGGCTGCTGTGTTTCGATGAGATGCAGGTAAAGGATATCGCCGATGCCGCGATCCTCTCCCGCCTGTTCACCGCGCTGATGGAACGGGGCACCACCATCGTCACCACCAGCAACCGGCCGCCGCAGGATCTTTATCTGAACGGCCTCAACCGCCACCTGTTCCTGCCCTTCATCGATCTGATCGGGCAGCGGATGGATGTGGTGACGCTGGATGGCCCCACGGATTACCGGTTGCAGCGCCTGGGTGGCGCCCCCACCTGGCATGTGCCCAATGGGCCACAGGCCACCGCTGCCTGCGCCGCGGCCTTTTTCCGGCTCACCGATTATCCACCTGAAGACCGCGCCCATGTGCCATCGGCCGAACTGCCACTGCCCGGTGGGCGCAGCCTGTTCGTGCCGAAGTCCCTGAAGGGTGTGGCGGTGTTCAGCTTTGCCCGCCTTTGCCGGCAACCGCTGGGTGCGGCTGATTATCTTGCCATTGCCCGCCATTATCACACGCTGATCATCGTCGGCATTCCCCGGCTCAATCCGGAAAACCGCAACGAAGCGATCCGCTTCATCCACCTGATCGATGCGCTGTACGAACGGCGGGTGAAGCTGATTGCCAGTGCCGATGCCGAACCCGCGGCGCTCTATCCGGCTGGCGATTCCAGCTTCGAATTTGAGCGCACTGTCAGCCGGCTGATGGAAATGCAGTCGGCCGATTATCGGGCGCTGGGCCACGGCGGCTGAAACCCCCTGCCAGTTTTGCCCGGATAAGGGATTGCTGCGGTTGCACAGTCGGCCCCCAGCCTTTATCCAACCTGCGACAATCTGACCGACTCAAGCAGAAAGGCCCACCCTTATGGCTCGCAAGAAAATCGCCCTGATCGGCGCCGGCAACATCGGCGGGACCTTGGCGCATCTGGCTGCGCAAAAGGCGCTGGGCGATATCGTGCTGTTTGACGTTGTGGAAGGTGTGCCGCAGGGCAAGGCGCTGGATCTGGCGCAGTGCGGCCCGGTGGAAGGCTTTGATGCCGGCCTGAAGGGCAGCAATGATTATGCCGATATCGCTGGCGCCGATGTGATCATCGTGACGGCCGGTGTCGCCCGCAAGCCGGGCATGAGCCGCGACGATCTGCTGGGCATCAACCTCAAGGTGATGAAAGCCGTGGGTGAGGGGATCAAGACCCATGCTCCGGGTGCCTTCGTGATCTGCATCACCAATCCGCTCGATGCCATGGTGTGGGCGCTGCGCGAATTCTCCGGCCTGCCGCACCACATGGTCTGCGGCATGGCCGGCGTGCTGGATTCCGCCCGTTTCCGTCATTTCCTGGCCGAGGAGTTCAAGGTCAGCGTGAAGGATGTCAACGCCTTCGTGCTCGGCGGCCATGGTGACACGATGGTGCCGGTGATCGAGTATTCCACCGTCGCCGGCATCCCGGTGCCCGATCTGATCAAGATGGGCTGGTCCACGCAGGAGCGTATCGACGCCATCGTGCAGCGCACCCGTTCGGGCGGTGGCGAGATTGTCGCCCTGCTGAAAACCGGCAGCGCCTATTATGCGCCGGCCACCAGCGCCATCGAAATGGCCGAAGCCTATCTCTATGATCAAAAGCGCCTGCTGCCCTGCGCGGTGAATCTGACCGGCCAGTATGGCGTGTCTGATCTTTATGTTGGCGTGCCGGTGATCCTGGGCGCCGGCGGGGTTGAGCGGGTGGTCGAGATCGCCCTGTCCGACAGCGCCAAGGCCAATTTCCAGGTGAGCGTGGACGCGGTGAAGGAATTGCTGGC
>JAIXUQ010000002.1 GCA_027483465.1 Sphingomonadales bacterium | reverse complement strand
GGTCCTCTCTGGCCAGCCGAATGTGCCCTTGCTAGCGTTGCGGCACAGCCTTTCGATTTGCACAGGACGCCGATGAAATCCGCACTGTTTGCCGCCGGCCTGCTGGCCGCCACCGCTGCCATCGCCGCCACCCCGGTGGAGCCGGCCGATCTCTATCGCATCAGCATGACCGATGCGGTCGCGGTTTCGCCCGATGGCGGCCAGGTTGCCTTCACCCGGATGCAGTTTGACATCCAGACCGATCGCCGCACCGCCGAATGGTGGGTGGCCGGGGTGGGCAAGCAAGGGCTGGCCAAGCGGCTGCTGATCCCGGCGCAGGCGGCGGCGGGCGGGCTGGTGTGGGCGCCCGATGGCCGGCGGGTGGCCTATGTGGCGCCGTGGCTGGGCCGGCCGCAGATCTGGGTGATGGATGTGGCCGAAGGAATCGGCCGGCCGCTGACCAGCGGCACCCTGGCACCGCGCAACCTGGCGTGGAGCCCGGACGGCAGCCGCATCGCCTTTACCGCGCGGGTGGAAACGCCGCCGCCGCGGATTGACGGGATGCCCGAAAAACCGGCCGGCGCGAGCTGGGCGCCGGAGCCGCGGGTGATTTCGGACTGGCAGTGGCGGACCAATGACGGGGGGTGGATACGGCCGGGCACCGATCACCTTTTCTCCGTCACCCTGGCCCAGGCTGCCGTCACCCAGCTCACCACAACGGACACCAATGGCCAGCAAACGGCCACCGATCGCATCGAATCCGGGGCCCGCTGGGCGCCGGACGGGCAGAGCCTGATCTATGCCGCCGCCCGCCCCGGCAACGAGCGGCAGGCCGACGAGACCGATCTGTATCGCATCCCGGCGGGCGGCGGCACCCCCGAACGGCTGACCGCGATTGATGGCAGCGAGCGCGGCGGCCAGCTTTCGCCCGATGGCCGCCTGCTGGCCTGGATCGGCTGCCCGCGGACGACAAAATTCTATTGCCAATCAGGGCTTTGGCTGCGCCCGCTGGCCGGCGGGGCGCCGGTGCAGCTCAGCGCCGGGCTGGATCGGCCGGTGAGCGATTTCCGCTGGGCGGGTGACGGAAAATCGCTGATTTTTCAATATTTTGATGCCGGTTTCGTGCGGGTGGGCAGCATTTCCACCAGCGGCGGCCCGGTGAAGCCGGTGGTGCCCGCCGTGGGCGGCACCAGGCTTTACCTCCCCTCCTCCGGCGGCAGTTGGGACATGGGCGGGGACACCCACGCCTTCACCACCGTGGCCGCCGATCGCCCCGCCGCGCTGGGCGTGATGAAGGCCGGCAAGCTGGTGGGCACCATCGATTTCAACGAAAAATGGCGTGAAACCAAACAGATAGGCACCATGGAACGGCTGACCTGGAAGGCCCCGGACGGGCTGACCATCGAAGGCTGGCTGCAATATCCGCCGGGGTTTGACCCGGCGAAGAAATATCCGGTGGCGCTGGAAATCCACGGCGGGCCCAACACCGATTATGGGCCCTATTTCTCTATCACCCACCAGCTTTATGCGGCGGCGGGCTATGTTGTCCTTTGGTCAAACCCAAGGGGATCAATTGGTTATGGCGAAAAGTTCGCAAATGCCATCAGCCCGGAATATGGCGGCGCATATCCCGGCCCCGATCATGATGATCTGATGGCCGGCATGGACGAAGTGCTGAAACGGCCGTGGGCCGATGCCCGCAACCAGTTCATCGGCGGCGGCAGTGGCGGCGGCGTGCTGACCACCTATGCCATTGGAAAGACTGACAGGTTTAATGCCGCTGCGGCGCTGCGCCCGGTCACTGACTGGTCGATCCAGGCGTTGACCAGTGATATCAGCGCTGTCACCCTTTCAAACTGGGTGGTGGGCAATCCGTGGGACAACCGCGATCTTTATTGGCGGCGCTCCACTTTCAGCCTGGTGGGCCAGGTGAAAACGCCCACCCTGCTGATCACCGGAGAGGCCGACTTCCGCACCCCAATCGCCCAAACAGAGGCCTATTATCAGGCACTTAAGGTGCGCGGGATCGATGCGATGATGGTGCGCCTGCCCGAAGCCAACCACGGCATGGGCCGGCCCAGCCAGTGGCTGCAATCCAATCTGGCGGTGATCAACTGGTACAATCGCTACCGCAAACAATGAGGCCCCCGATGCATCGCGCCCTATTTGCCCTGTTGCTGGCCAGCGCCGCCCCGGCCATCGCCGATGAAGTGTTGTGGGATCGCTATGGCGTGCCCCATATCATCGCCGACAGCGAAGCCGGCGCCTTCAAGGGCTTTGGTTGGGCCCAGGCCGCAAGTCATGGCAATATCCTGTTGAAAATGTATGGAGAAAGCCGGGCGCGGGCAGCGGAATATTGGGGCGCCGAGCATGCCGCGCTGGATCGCTATCTGATCAGCCACGACGTGCCGGAACGCAGCCTGGCCTGGTACAAGGCGCAAACCCCGCAGATGCGCGCCAATCTTGATGCCTTCGCGGCCGGCATCAATGCCTATATCGCCGCCCATCCCGATCATGTGCCGGCCGAACTGAAACGCGTGCTGCCGATCACTGGCGTGGACGTGATGGCCCATGCCCATCGGCTGATGCAGTTCCTTTACGTGGCCCCGATGGGCCGCATGCTCTCCCCGCCGTCGAAATCCGGCCCGACCGGGCTTGGCGATGATGGCGGCTCCAACGGCTGGGCCGTGGCGCCGCGGCGGACGGTGGAGGGGGCGGCCATGCTGCTGGCCAACCCGCACCTGCCGTGGGCGCCCTCCCCGCTCACCTATTACGAAGCGCAAATCACGGCGCCGGGCTATAATGTCTATGGTGCCACGCAGGTCGGGCTGCCAGTGCTGCGCTTTGCCTTCAACAGCGAACTGGGATTCACCAACACGGTCAACAACATGCTGGGTGCCACCCGCTATGCGCTGGTGGCCGATGGCGATGGCTATCGGCTGGATGGCAAGCGCATGGCCTATCGCCTGGTGAAAAGGGCGATGCTGATCCGCCAGCCCGATGGCAGCCTGAAGCGCGAGACCTGGGTGCAGCGCCACAGCGTGCACGGCCCGGTGTTTGAGGTGGAAGGCAAGCCGGTGGCCGTCCGTGTTGCCGGGCTGGATCGACCGGGCGTGCTGGCCGCCTATCTTGATATGGGCAAGGCCAAGGATTTCAACGGCTTCGAAGCCGCGTTGAAGCGATTGCAGATCCCCAGTTTCAACATCGTCTACGCCGATCGGGCCGGGCATGTGTTTCACATCTCCAACGGCATCCTGCCCCGCCACAAAACGGGCGGCAGCCATGAATTCTGGTCTGGCCTAGTGCCCGGTGACCAGAGTGCGCTGATTTCAACCGAGATCGAGCCCTATGAAAGCCTGCCAAAGGCGCTCGATCCGCCCGGCGGCTTTGTGCAGAACGCCAACGACGTGCCCTGGGTGAACACGGTGCCGCGCGTGCTGAAGCCGGCGGATTTTCCAGCCCATGTGGCGGCGACCGAGCCGATGAGCCTGCGGGCCCAGATGTCGGCCCGGCTGCTGATGGGCGATGACAAGCTGAGCTTTGGCGAGTTCCAGCGCCGCAAGCTTACCACCACCAGCCTGTTGGCCGAACGGCTGAAAGCGCCCTTGCTCGCCGCCAGCGCCGGCAGCACCGATCCCGATGTGCGCGCCGCCCGTGATCTGCTGGCCGGATGGGACAATCGCTTCGAGGCAGACAGCCGCGCCGCCATCCTGTTCGAGGAATGGGCGCGCCGCTTTGCCGGCCCCGGCCTTTCGGATGAGCGCAACTACACTCGGCCGTGGACGCTGGATGATCCGCTAAACACCCCGGCCGGCATCCGCGATGATGCACAGGCCACCGCCATGCTGGCCGCCGCCGCCCAGGCCGTGAAGGCCCGCCACGGCCGCATCGATCCACGTTATGGCGATGTCTCGCGCTTCGCCGCCGGTGAAGCCACGTCTGTTCCCGGCCACGGCGGCGCCGGGCCGC
The DNA here is from genome assembly GCA_027483465.1 of Sphingomonadales bacterium. Taxonomy (GTDB): domain Bacteria; phylum Pseudomonadota; class Alphaproteobacteria; order Sphingomonadales; family Sphingomonadaceae; genus Sandarakinorhabdus. The sequence goes on along the minus strand of JAIXUQ010000002.1, from coordinate 15,086 downwards.
TGGGCCTGTTCCGCACCATCAGCTGGGGGCCGTGGAAAGACGGCAGCCGTGTGCCGGCAGCCGGCGAAACCTGGGTGAATTTGATCCAGTTCTCCACGCCAATGAAGGCCATCGCCACCATGAGCTATGGCAACAGCAGCCAACCCGGCTCTGCCCATCGCAGTGACCAGTTGGAGGCCCTGAGCGAAAAGCGTTTCCGCCAGCTGTGGTTGACGCGGGAAGAGGTGGAACGGAACCTGGAGAAGCGGGAGGCGTATTGAGCCGCCGGCTCAATCACCCACCAGCATCACCTGCACGTCGGCCAGCCCCTCCCGCAGCTTGCGCACTTCGGCATATTCGGGCGAGGTCCAGAAGGCCAAGGCAGCGGCCCGGCTGGGCCATTCGGAGACAACCACCGAGGCGCCGTCCATGCCGTAGCCTTCCAACAGTTGGGCGCCCGGCGCGCGGATCGCATAGTGGCCGCCATATTGTTCGACCAGCCTGGCTGCGGCGGGGCCATATCCGGCGATGAACGCCTCCCGGTCATGAATGCGGGCGGTGATCACCAGCCAGGCGGTCATTTTGCGGCTCCAGCGCTGTTGGTCAGTTCACGCGGCGGGGCGAACTGGCTGTCAGGGATCGGGCCGCCCACGGCAAAACGCCGCCAATGGACCGTGTTTTGCCGCACGCCGTTGTAAAACAAGGTGACTTCGCGGGCCTGGAGCCAGCGCGGGTTCTGGCCCAGCACGAAATCATCATACACACGCTCATGCCAGCCGCGCGGGGTGGCAAAGCCCATGTAGCGGATGAAATGGCTCTGTGCATCGATGCCAAACAGGGTGGCAGCACCGCCCGGATCGATCACTCGCACCATGTTCAGCGGATGGCCGCCGATATCGCGATCGGGCGCACGCTCAAGCCGGAACCCCTGCTTCAATGCCTGGCGGATGATGCCAAAGCCGAAATTCTCCGCCCAATATTTGTCGGCCTCAGTCTTCGGCACGATGCCCTTGTCGTTCCAGGTGGTTGCTCCGTCATACCCCACCTCGAACAGCAATTTGCCCTGCATCCTGGCGGTGATGCGCACCTTGCCATCGGCGGCATGGGCAGCGGTGCGGCCCGCATCCATCGCTCGCCACATGCGATAATCATCCACATGCCGCACCGGCCCGGCCACGGCCGGGCTGTAGAAATCGGCGCTGCCTTCCAGCACGAGCGTCTGCGGATTGAGCCATTGCTCGCCGCCGGCCACGTCCACGGCGCGCTCGATGATGGCGCGCGGGCTTTCCGCGTCCGCCGTCGCGGCTGCCATCACCAACAGAATAGAAAGCATCGCCACCTCCCGCATTTCGACTATGGATTTGTCCGGACAAGTTGGCAATACTCGGTGCCATGCTCGCCCTGCTCCTCGCCGCCGCCCTGTTGCCGGGCGTCTATACCAACGAGGATGATCATTATTTCGCCAGGGAGCGGGGCGATGCCGCCATCCCGGCCTGGACCGGGGTGGAGGTGGCCGCCGATGGCCGCTGGCGCCGCGTCGATTGGCACGGCAAGGCGTTGACCGATTGGGAGGCCGGCGATCCGCCCGGCCTCACGCAATCCGAAGGCCGCATCAGCCTGCACACGGCGGCCGGCCAGCCCACGCTGGTGAAGAAGGGCGAGACCTTCACCTGCTGGATTTCCACCCTGAAGCACGCCAAGAAGCCTGACGGGAAGGAGGATTGGACCTTTGCGGCCAATCTCGTCACCCATGATCAGGGCGGCCGGGTGGCCAGCGCCGCCGAGGGGGCCCCGCCCGTGGAATTGCGGCTGCGCAACGTGGTGTGGCCGCCGCCCGCCAGCAACCGGCCATCGTTGGTGCTTTATGTCCACACGCCCGATCAGCCCAACCGCGCCGTCAGCTACAGTTGGGCCGATCCGGCGGCCAGGCTGATCGGCATCAACCTGCGCTGGGTTCAGGGCAGTTGCACACGGGGCACAAGATGAAAGCGATCAGCGCCATTGTCCGCCACACCGGCGGGCCAGAGGTGATTGACTGGGTGGAGGGTGAATTGCCGCCGCCCGGCCCCGGCGAGGTGACGGTGCAGCACCGCAGCATCGGCATCAATTTCATCGACACCTATTATCGCCGTGGCATCTACCCAATGCCGCTGCCCGGCGGGCTGGGGCTGGAGGCGGCCGGCGTGGTGGTGGCGGTGGGCCCCGGGGTCAGCCAATGGCGCGAGGGCGACCGGGTGGTGAGCTTTGGCCCCGAGCGCGGCGCCTATGCCAGCCACCGCAACATCGCCGCCGCCAGCCTGTTCGCGCTGCCGGCCGCCATTGATGATGACACCGCCGCCGCCGGCTTTCTGAAGGCCGCCACCGCCGAATTCCTGGTGGAGCGTTGTGCCCGGGTGGAGGCTGGCTGGCCGGTGCTGGTGCATGCCGCGGCCGGCGGCGTGGGCCTGATCCTGGTGCAATGGCTGAAATCGGTGGGCGCCCAGGTGATCGGCACGGTTTCCAGCGCCGCCAAGGCGGCGGCGGCGCGGGCCGCAGGCTGTGACCATGTGATCAACTATGCTGAGGCCGATGTGGCGCCGGCGGTGCGGGCGCTCACCGGCGGGGCCGGGGTGCGGGTCACCTATGATGGGGTTGGCCGCTCAACTTGGGCGGCCAGCCTGGATGCCACCGGCCGGCGCGGGCTGATCGTGAATTATGGCAATGCCGATGCGCCGGTGGGCCCGGTGGAACTGGCCGTGCTGGCACAAAAGGGCAGCCTGGTGAACACCCGCCCCACGCTGTTCGATTATTACACCACGCCGGACGAGCGCGCCGCCGGCGCCGCCCGGGTGTGGGACATGGTGGCCAGCGGCCGGATCAGCATCAGCATCGGCCAGCGCTGGCCACTGGCCGAGGCGGCGGCGGCCCATGTCGCGCTGGAAGGCCGGGCCACCACCGGATCAAGCCTGCTCATCCCCTGAAAGGATTGCCGATGAAATCTGCCCTGTTGGCCCTGGCCCTGATCGCGGCACCCGCCATCGCTGGCCCGGCGGAAGACGCGCTGAAGGCGCAGGGGGACAAGTGGAATGCCGCCTACAGCGCCGGGGACTGGGCGGCGCTGCGGGCGCTCTATGCCGATGACGCCTGGCTGATGACCGACAAGGCCCCGGCCGCCAAGGGCGCCGATGCCATCATCACCTATCTGCGGCGCTTCAAGGATCGCGGCGCCACGGTGAGTTTCCGCTTCGAGCCTGAGGATGTGCAGGCCAGCAAGGATTTTGGCTTTGTGATCGCCCGATACTGGATGACTGCGCAACTGCCCGGTGGCGCGCCGCCGATCCGCACCGCCGGCCGCTCCATCCTGATCTACAAGTGGCAGCAGGGTGATTGGAAATTGTGGCGCGACATGGACAATACCACGCCGGACGTGACCCCCTGAATTGCCGGATTGAGACAGAACGACTTTTGACAGTTTTGTCAGAAACGACCGGTTTTCAGCCGCCCATCCCCGGCGCGCGACCGGCCTGCACACCCGATCGCACGCCGGCATCATGGCAGGCCAAGCCGCTGTAGGACAGGGACTATTCGCTCGGCGGCTGGTGCAGCCAGGCCGCGTGCTTAGGGGCCTTCCTCGTCTCGGCCCATTCGGCCAGCATCAGCGGCGCCACCTGTTTCAGCTCGGCATATTGGGCGGCGGTGCCGATGTTGCAGGCCAGTTCCAGCCGGTGGCCGTTGGGATCAAAGAAATAGATGGACTTGAAGATGCCGTGCCAGGTGGGGCCCAGCACATCGATGCCCAGCCCCTCAAGATGCGCCTTGGCGGCCAGCAGTTCCGCCTCATTTTCCACTTCAAAGGCAAGATGTTGCACCCAGGCCGGGGTGTTCGGGTCACGGCCCATCGCCGGCTGGTTGGGCAGTTCGAAAAAGGCCAGCACATTGCCGCCGCCGCAATCGAGGAACACGTGCATATAGGGATCATGGGCGCCGGTGGAGGGCACATGATCCTCGGCAAAGGCGGTGGTATAGGTCATGCCCAGCACCCGCTCATACCAGGCGACCGTTTCGGCCGCGTCCCGGCAGCGATAGGCGACATGGTGAATGCGCTTGAGTGTGGGCGGGCTCATTGTGCCGGCTCCACCTGGAGGACGCCCCGGCGCAGCTGATCGCGCTCCATGCTTTCAAACAACGCCTTGAAATTGCCTTCGCCAAAGCCCTCATCACCCTTGCGTTGGATGAATTCGAAAAACACCGGGCCGATCATCGTTTCCGAAAAAATCTGCAACAACAGCCGCTTGGGGCCGTCGGTGGTGCCATCCAGCAGGATGCCGCGGCTTTGCAGTTCGGCCACCGGCTCGCCATGGCCGGGCAGGCGTTCGGCCAGCATTTCATAATAGGTGGCGGGCGGCGCGGTCATGAACGGGGTGCCGCTGGCCTTCAGCCGGTCCCAGGTGGCGAGCAGATCATCGCAGGCAAAGGCGATGTGCTGGATGCCTTCGCCATTGTAAGCCCTCAGGAATTCCTCGATCTGGCCGCCGCCGCTGCGGCCTTCCTCGTTCAGCGGGATGCGGATCTTGCCATCGGGCGCGGTCATCGCCTTGCTGGTGAGGCCGGTATATTCGCCCTTGATGTCAAACCAACGGATTTCGCGGAAATTGGCGATGCGCTCGTAAAAGGCCGCCCAGTGCGCCATGCGGCCGCCATAGACATTGTGGGTGAGGTGATCGATCAGGTGCAGGCCGGCGCCGACAGGACTACGATCCACGCCATTTTCATACACGAAATCAATATCATAGATGGAAAGATCAGCGCCATAGCGATCGATCAGATAGATGATCGAGCCGCCGATGCCGCGAAAGCCGGGCAGGCGCAATTCCATCGGGCCGGTGCGGCTTGCCACCGGCTCGGCCCCACGTTCCAGAGCGATTTCATAGGCTTTGGCGGCATCCTTCACACGCCATGCCATCCCGCACGCCGAAGGCCCGTGTTCTGCGGCAAAATACCAAGCCGGGCTGTGTTTTTCATAATTGGCAATCAGGTTGATGCCGCCCTGCCGCCACAATTGCACATCCTTGGAGCGGTGGCGGGCCACCAGCGCAAAGCCCATCGCCGCAAACACCGGTTCCAGCAGGTTTTTTTCGGGCGCGCAGAATTCGATGAACTCAAACCCATCCAGGCCCAGCGGGTTTTCAAACAGATCGGCCATGCCGCATCCCCTTTCTGATCAGGTCATGAGAATAGCCTGATTCCGTGACGGCTGCCGTGCATTTTGTGGCCGTTTTCCGGGCCCCGGTGCACGATCCTTGGGCATTTGTGACGGCTGATGCACCGTTGGTGACAGCAATCCGGCCACCGCCCGCAGGGGCTGTGTTTTGCCCGCCAAAGCCGCTAGAGAGGGCCGGCGTGACCGAGCCTGCCGCCCCTGCCCCATCCGATCCGCCGCCGGCGGGGCCCAGCCTGTTTGTCAGCCACGCCAGCGCCGATGCCGAGCGCGCCGCCGCGCTGGTCACGGCGCTGGAGGCGGCCGGCTGCCGCGTGTGGTGGGACGGGATGCTGAAGGGCGGCGAGAGTTTCCAATCGAGCATCGAGACCGCGCTGGACACGGTGGATGCCGTGGTGGTGCTGTGGTCAAAGGCCGCCAACGACAGCCACTGGGTGCGCGACGAGGCGGCGGTTGGGCGGGACCGCGGCCGGCTGGTGCCGTTGAGCCTGGATGGCAGCCTGCCGCCGCTGGGCTTCCGCCAATTGCATGTGATCGATCTGAGCGGCTGGTCAGGCCGCGGCGGCGGGCTTGACCTGGCCCCGGTGCTGGCCGCCATCACCGCCGTGAGCGGCCGTGCCCCGGCCAGCCCGGCCAAGCGGCGGGTGGCCGGTGCGGCAGCGGCCGGCACCAGGGGGCTTGACCGGCGCTGGCTGCTGGGCGGCGGCGCGGTGGCACTGGCGGCGGCGGCCGGCGGCTGGGCGCTGCTGCGCCCGGCGGCGGCCCAGGCCGGCAGCATCGCGGTGCTGCCGTTCCGCAACCTGTCGGGCAACCGGGCCGATGATTATTTCGCCGAGGGCCTCGCCGAGGAATTGCGCAGCACGCTGGCGCTCAACCAGCAATTGCTGGTGTCGGGCGCGGCATCGGCCGGCAATTTCCGCGATGATCAGGATGATCCGCGCCGCATTGCCCGGGCGCTGGGGGTTTCGAGCCTGTTGATGGGCACGGTGCGCAAGAATGGCAGCGCCGTGCGCATCGCGGCGCGGCTGGTGGACGGCCGCGATGCGCTGGAACGCTGGAGCCAGAGCTTTGACCGGCGGATGACCGATGTGCTGAGCGTGCAGGCCGACATCGCCACCACGGTGGCCGATGCGCTGATCTCCACCCTGTCCCGCGATGCCGGCTGGCAGGCCCGCCGCCCCGGCAGCACCGCCAGCACGGCGGCCTTTGATCATTATCTGCGCGGACGGGCGCTCTATCTGGCCTCCACCGGGCAGGCCGGCGACCGGGCGGCGCTGGCCGAATATGATGCCGCCATTGCTGCCGACGGCCGCTATGCCGCCGCCCATGCCGCCCGCGCCACCTGCCTGGTGGCGCTGGCCAACAATGATGCCAGCCCGGCCAGTGCCGAACGGCGGCGGGGCCAGGCGCTGGCCGCCGCCCGGCAGGCGATCGCACTGGCACCCAATATGGCGGAGGGCCATGCCGCATTGGGCTATCTGCTCGTCAGCCAGCTTGATCTGGCCGGCGCGCGCGAACCCTATCGCCGGGCAATGGAACTGGGGCTGGGCAATGCCCCCATCCTGGCGGCCTGTGCGGAGTATCTGTCACGCACCAATGATGTGGCCAATGCCCGGGCCGCGGCCGAGCGGGCCACCCTGCTCGATCCGCTCAACCCGCGCGTGTTCAGCTGCCGGGCCGAGGTGGAACTGGCGGCCGGGGCCTTTCCGGCGGCGCGCAGCGCCTATGCCGCCGCCCTGCGCCTGCAGCCCGACATGGCCAGCGTGCACAGCGTGCTGGGTGACATGGCGCTGGCCGAAGGCGATGTGGCCGGCGCCGCCCGCGAATATGGGCTGGAGCGCGAACCGGTGAGCCGGCTGCGCAGCCTGGCCATCATCGCCGCCCGCCAGCAGGGCCGCGCCGCCGGTGAGCCGTATCTGGCCGCGTTGATGCGCGACTATGGCGATGCCGTGCATTATCAGCGGGCCGAGGTGCTGGCCCAGTGGGGGGACAAGGCGGGCGCGCTGGCCAGCCTGGAGCGGGCGTTGGCGCTGCGCGATGCCGGGCTGGTGCTGGCGGCCCACGCCCCGATGCTGGCACCGCTGCGCGGCGAACCGCGCTTTCTGGCGGTGCTGCGCGCCATCGGTTATCCAGCCTGATCCGGTTGGACAGGCGTGAACATTTGTCGCATTCTTGGCCGCCTGTGTGTCGCAGGCTGATTCGTTTGGCAGTCATCTTCCAACACGGGGACAAATTATGACCAACAAGATTCTGCTTGCCGGCGTGGCCGTGGCCGCCCTGGCGCTTTCGGGTTGCGGCAAGAAGGAAGAGGCCCCGGCCGAAGCGCCGCCGGCCGCCGAAGCCGCTCCGGAAGCAGGCCCGGCCGCTGATGCCATGGCCCCGGCCGATGCCGCCGCGCCGGCCGCCGATGCCGCCGCCCCCGCCGCAGACCCGGCCGCCGCGCCGCCGGCCGATGGCGCCACCGGCGATGACCGTGGCGGCACCGATCCGCGCACCCGCGGCGTGAGCCCGACCGGTGATACCACCCGCCCGCAATAAGGCGGCTGGCTGAAAATTGGGCGGCAGCCGCCTGTGCGGCTGCCGCCCTTTTCATGCGCGCTGCTTGCGGGGTTTGCCGCCCTGCCCTACGGCCTGTGCATGCTTGACCAGTATGACCTGAGAATCCTGCAGATCTGGCAGAGCCGCGGCGATATCGGCCCGGTGGAGATGGCCGAAGCGATTGCGCTGTCGGCCTCGCAATGTTCGCGGCGGATGGCGGCGCTGCGCCGCGAGGGCCATGTGCTGGGTTTTCACGCCCGGCTGAACCCGGATTCGCTGGGCATCGGGCTGAAGGCCTATGTGCTGATCACCATGAACAGCCACGCCCCGGCCGCCGCTGATGCCTTCCGCGCCCGCATCCTGGCGCTGGACGAAGTGCTGGAATGCCAGAAATTGACCGGGGAGGCCGACATCATCCTGAAAGTGGCCACCCGCGATCTGGCCAGCTTCAACCAGCTGCTCACCCAGCGCATCCTGGCCGCACCGGAAGTCGCCACCGCCCGCTCCTCCATCATCCTGGAGGAGGTGAAGAGCACGACGGCCCTGCCGATCCGGATCTGATGCCGATCCGGATCTGATGCCGATCCGCATTTGAAGCCCCCCGGCCGTGGCCGGGGGGCAGAGGATCAGCCGATCAGCACTGCATCGGTGCCGGTGGGCAGCGGGCGCGGATAGGTGAGATCAAGGCCAAGCTGGGCCTCCCAGGCGGCGTTGCTGGCAAAGCCATAGCTGTCGAGCAGTTTCACCGTCTGGATGTTGCCGTTGCCGTCGGCCAGGGTGAGGATGAGATCGAGCGAACGGTCGCTGTTGAGCGTCGGCTCGCCGTTGATCATGGTGCCGGTGGAAAGGAAGGAGACGGCCACGCTGGTGATGGTGATGCCGGCGCCCAGCACAATGGTGTCACCCTGCGACAGCGCGAAATCCACCATCACATCGGTGGCGCCATTCTCGATCCGCTCAAAGCGCAGCGTGTCGGCCCCCAGGCCGCCGATGTAGAGATCGTCCCCGGCGGAATCGATCAGCACATCATTGCCGCGCACGCCGGAAATGACGTCATGGCCGGCGCCGCCGTCAATCTGGTCATCCCCGGCCGAACCGAGCAGCCGGTCGGCAAAGCGCGAGCCGACCAGCCGTTCAAAGCCGCTGATCTGGTCTGCCCCGGCGCTGCCGCTGGCGACCTGGCGCGACACGCCCAGATTGATCGAAACCGCATTGCTGGCGCTGGCATAGCTCAATGTGTCGATGCCGGTGCCGCCGGCCAGCACATCATTGCCATCGCCGCCATCGATCACGTCGTTGCCGGCGCCGCCGCTCACCGTGTCGTTGCCGGCGCGGGCGCTGAACACATCATCGCCCTCCCCGCCGGTGAGCACATCATTGCCATCGGTTTGCGGCTGCACGCTGTAGAGGGTGACGCTGTTGCTGATCTCGTTGGCGCTGATCAGCAGGGCCTGGCCGGTGGGGCTTTGCGCGGCGGAAACGAAGATGCTGGTTTCGGGCCCCAGATCGTCGGCCGCCTGCGGGCGATAGGCGACAAAGACGGCATTGGCCGGATCGGTGACATCATAGACCATCTGGCCGCCCACCCGCTCCAGCCCGACAAAGGCATAGAGGCGGCCGCCGATGCTGCCGATGGTGACGCTTTCCGGTTCCGGCCCCTTGTCGTCGGAGCGGGTGTCGCGCGAGTTGGCGGCGGTGCTCTGGTTGGAATTGAAGATCGCCGGGTGGTTGGCGGCGATGATGGCTTCGAATTCGCCGCCGGTTTCGCGCACCTTGGTGATGCTGCCATCGGCCTCCACCCGGAAGATCGAGAGGCTGCGCCCGCCATAGGTGACGATCTGATCGAAATCGCCGTCGCCATCGGTGTCACCCGCCGTGGTGAGCACGTTGAGCCGGCCGAGATTGCTGTTGGCCTTGAGCGCGGCGGCATCGGGGAACAGGGTGGGATCAAGCACATAGGCCGCGTTGCCCAGCCGCACCTGATCATTCACATTCACCCGCGCATCGCCTTCATTGGCGGTGGCGAAATAGGTGACGCCGCCCACCTGGAAGCTGGCGATGGCATCAGGCTGCAACAGGCCGCGCACCGGAATGGTGCGCAGATTGATCCCGCCATCCTGATCGGACGGATCGATGCCATTGCCGGCCAAGCTGAAATCCACCGTGCCCAGCGGCAGGATCGCCAGCGGCTTGGTGGCGGCCGGATTGGTGAGATCGATCACCGCCACGCCGTTGACTTCCTGCAGCGTGACAAAGGCGCGGGTGCCATCGGCCGAAACGCTGACATATTCCGGCTCGATATCGCCGGCGGCCGGCTGACCCGGCGCGATGGCCAGGCCACGGGCGCGCAGGGCGGCCTCATAGCCGGTGAGGCCGGCAAAGCCGATGGTGGTGACCACGCTGGCATTGGCGGCCCCGCCCGACAGATCGATGATGCTGATGCTGCCATTGGCGGCCAGCGCCTCGGCCTCGTTGGCGACGATCAGCTTGCGGCCATCGGGGGTGAAGGTGACATCGTCGGGCAGCACGCCCACCTCGATCGTCTTGATCAGGGTGCGGGTGGCGGCATCATAGAGCGCCACGAAGCCATTGCCGGTGGCGACGCTGTTTTCATAGGCCACGGCCAGCACGCCGCCGGCCAGATCGACCGCATTCACCCCGCCGAAAGACGGCAGGCCGCCCAGCGCGATGCTGCCTTCGTTGCTGAGCGTGCCGGCGGCGCTGACCCGGTGGATGTTGATGGCATTGGCGGCCGCCGCCGTGACGAACACCAGGCCATCGGCATAGGCGATGCTTTCGGCGCCGGCGTTGGGCGCGCGGATGGCGCCCAGCCGCACCACGGCCAGATCGCCGCTGGCCACCGGGGTGGTGGTGCTGCCGGCCAGCGAGGCCGGGGCATTGCCGATGGCGATGCCGTCGATTGTCACCAAAGTGCCCGACAGGGTGAAGGGCGTGGTGCTGAACGGCACATCGGGGGCGATGCTGTTGGCCGATTGATCGCCGCTGCCATCCTCGCTGATCCAGTTGGTGGCGGTGTTGATGATGGCGGCATAAGCGCCAAAGCTGCTGGCGCTGTTGCGCGCGCCGTTATAGGCGGCGATATCCTCCCCGGCCGACAGCGCGGACAGATCAACCGCCGTCTGGCCCGCCGCCAGCCCGGTGCTGGTGAGGGCGCCGTTGCTGTTGGTGAAGCCATCATTGGCAACCGCGGCCAGGAAGGCGGTGGGGCTGCCGGCGCCGCCGACATAGGCATAGAGCACTTCGTTGCTGCCGGCGAGGTTGAAGGACCCGCTGGCGCTGACCGTGCCGAGCGGGCTGGTGGGGCTGCTGGTGAGGCTGTTGATGCGCACCACCGTGCCCGGCGCGATGGCGTTGGTCGCCGTCCAGGTCAGTTCGCCTTCGCCGCTGTTGAAGGCGGTGCCCTGCCATTCATTGTCGTTGAAACGGATGATCGTGCCGGCGGCCAGCGGCTTGAGCGCGACAAAGGCGAGATCGTCGTTGCCGTCGGCATTGAAGCCGACAAAGGCAATGTCGCCGGGGGCGAGCGCCGGGCCCGCGACATCATCATTGCTGATGGTGGCGGTGGCGGTGGCCGTGGCGCTGTTGATGCTGGTGGCGACGCTGGCGCTGTTGATGGCGCTGGTGATGGTGAGGCTGAAGCTCTCGTTGGCTTCCACCGCCGTGTCACCGCTGATGTTGATGGTGAAGCTGGCGCTGGCCTGGCCGGCCGGGATGGTGACGGTGAAGCCGGTGGGCGCGGTGCCGCCGAAATCACTGGCATTGGTGGTGCCGGCGGCAAAGCTGCCGCTCACCTCCAGCGCGCCGGTGGTGCCGCCGGTGCGCACCACGGTGAAGCTGAAACCGGTGGTGCCGGCATTGCCTTCGTCACGGCTGACCGTGAGGGTCTGGAAGCCGACGCGCTGGCTTTCGGCGCCGCCCAGGATGAAGGCGGTGGCATCGAAGGGCAGATCGGGGCTGATGCTGTCGGCCGACTGGTCACCGCTGCCGTCCTGCGTCAGCCAGTTGGCCGGATTGTTGATGATGGCGCGATAGGCGGCGAAATTGGCCTGGCCAAAGCGGGCGCCGTTGAACGCCGCGATATCCTGGCCGGGGCGGGTGCCGCCGGCCGACAGATCAACCGCGGTCTCGCCCACCACCAGCCCGGTGCCGTTCAGCGTGCCGCCAGACTGCGCAAAGCCATCATTGGCGATGGCGGCCAGGAAAGCAGTGGGCGCGAAGGCGGCACCGACATAGGCGTAGACAATCTCGCTGTCGCTGCCCAGCCCGGTGCTGCCCGACAGGGTGCCGTGCGCGCTGCTGGGCGTGCTGCTGAAATTGCTGATCGTCACCACCGTGCCGGCGGCGATCGCGGCGGTGGCGGTGAACACCACCTGGCCCTCACCGATGTTGAAGGCGCTGCCCTGCCATTCCTGATCGTTGAAATAGATGACCGTGCCGGCCGGGATTTCCTTGAGCACGACAAAGGCCAGATCATCAGTGCCATCGGCGTTGAAGCCAACGAAGGCGATATCGCCCGGCTGGCCGAACGGCACCACCGGCGCGTTGATGGTGAGGCCGATCACCGAAGGATCATGATCGGAACCGGTGCTGGCGGTGGCGACAAACTCGCTGTTGCGGTGGACGATGTCCAGCTGGGCGGCCGAGAGCAGCGCCGTGCTGACAAAGCTCTGATCCAGCTGCTGGGCATTGCCTTCGAAGTTATAGCTGTAGCGTTCGGTGGCCGGCAAGGTTTGCGACAGATCGTTGAGGCCGGCGGCCAGCAGCGGCGCCAGCGATTCCTCGTTGCCGAAATCATTCAGGTCACCCAGCACCACCACCCGGGCATCGCCGCCCAGGCTGGCGACATAATCGGCAACATTCTGCGCCTGCACCAGCCGCGCCGCCGCGCCGCCGTTGATCGACGGTTGCACCGCGCCAAACAGCGGCGAGGAGCCGCCCTTGGAGGTGAAATGGTTGTTGATGACGGTGACATCCTCACCGTTGAAGCTGAAGGTGGCGATCAGCGGGATGCGCGAGCCATTGAAATCAGCGGCGGCATCGGGCGTGGTCGCCACCGACCCGGCCACCAGGGTCACCCGCGCGGCGTTGTAGAGATAGGCCACCCGGATATTGCCGCCCGGCTCCCCGCCCGACGTGTTGTTGGTGATGAACGGATTGTCGATGAAGCTGTAGACCGGCCCGCCGTTGGCCGCGATCGCATCCACCAGCATTTGCAGGGTGACGCTGGCCGAAACCGTGCCGTCGTTGGCGGCGCCGCTGTTGTCCTGGATTTCCTGCAGGGCGATGATGTCGGGCGAGCCCAGGCCACCGATCATGTCCAGCGCCAGTGTGGTGAAGCGCGCCGCGCCATCGCCCGGATCCAGGTTGAGCGTGTTGTAGGTGGCGATGGTCATCCGGTTGGCGGTGCCGGTGATGCTGGTGACATCGGCGGTGAGGATGGACGCGGTGTTCACCGTCACGGCGCTGGTGGCCAGCACCTCGTAATTGCCAAAGCCATAGGAGACGATGCCGGTCACGTCATTCAGCACCGCCCCGGTGTTGACCGACGGGATGCTGCCGGCGCCACCGGGGGTGAAACTGTCCCCATCGATCTGGATGCGTTCGGGGTTGTAATCGGAACCGGCGCCGGTGTTGGTGACATTCAGGCCATCGCCGCTGCTGCCGCGGGTCACCAGCGTGCCACGCGCCGAAAGCCCGGTGGCATTGGCGCCATTGTCGGCCACGGTGAAAATCTCGCCGTTGCTGGTGGTGGGCGCCACCACGCGCGGGGCCGGCACGGTGACGCGCATGCCCTCCAGGCTTTCGAAATAATCAATGCCGTCGCTGGCCGGATCAAAGACGGTGAAATTGTCATCATCGATGATTTCGGTGGGGGCCGGGCGGCCGGCGGCGCCCATGATGATGGCAGCGGGCAAGGGGTTGCCGGCGCTGACCAGCGTGACCGACGGCGACGTGAGCTGGGTGGTCGAAAGATTGTTGGTGCCCGAACCGCCCGGCGTGAATTCCGCCACCGTGCCGGTCACCAGCAGCAGATCGCCCACGGCCGCCGCGGGCGCGGTGCTGGTGAAGACGAAAATCCCCTGCGAGGTGCGCACATCGGCATCAATCTCGGCATCGGGCGTTTGGATATAGAAGCCGTTGGTATCAACCGCCGTCACGATGCCGCGCGTGGTCACCACACTGCCCGCCAGCGGGGAGACATGGGCGGCGCCCTGGATCTCGTGGATCGGCACGATGCTGATATCATCGTTGGTGATGGTGCCGGTGCCGCTGCCATCGCTGATGCTGGCGGTGCCCAGCGTGTTGACCAGATTGGTCAGGCTGACGGTGAATGTCTCATTGCCCTCCGCCAGCGTGTCGCCGTTGATGGTCACGTTCACCGTCTGGCTCAGCGGGCCATCGGCCAGGAAGGTGAGCGTGCCGGTGGCCGCCAGATAATCGCTGCCGGCGGTCGCGCTGCCGTTGGCGGTGGCAAAATCCACCGTGAAGCTGCCGGTGGCCGCCGTGCGGGTAACGGTGAAGCTGAGGGTGACGGTGCCGCTGTTGCCTTCCGCGATGCTGGCATCGCCGATGCTCACGCCCACCGGCGCCGGCCCGCCGCTCACGGTGAAACCGCTGACATAGGTGGGGAGGTTGCTGTCGTGCAGGGTCCAGTTGGCGGCATTGGCGATATTGGCCAGGATTTCGCTGCGGGTGCCGGTCAGCGGCCCGCTGTAGGCGCCATTGTCCTCGCCAAAGGCGATGGCGGTGCTGCCAAAGGTCAGGCCGGTGGGCACCGCCGAGGTATTGGCGCTGCCGGCATCCGAGGCAAAGCTGGTGTTGCTGTCGGCAAAATCGATGGCAAACAGGAAGGTGGGGGCATCGGCGGTGCCCAGATAGGCCAGGATCTGGTCCCCGCCGGTGGCCGGGTTGAAGCTGCCGGTGAGCCCGGTGATCGTCACCACCGTGCCGATCGGCGTGTTTGCCGGCACCGTGTAGGTAACCACGCCTTCATTGGCCCGGAACCCGCCGGCGGCGCGCCAGCCATTGTCGGTGAAATTGATCGTCTGGCCGGAAAGATCGGCCAGCAGCACGAAGGCAAAGCTCTTGCCCCCGGTGTCCGACGAATAACCGACAATCGCGATATCACCCGGGTTGGCCATCGAAAATCCCCACTGCCTTGCTGAACGGCAAGGGGAATCGCCCACGCGCCCCCGCCATGGTTAACCTTAACAGAACGCATAGAATTGCATCATGAAACAAACATGACAAATGCTGCACATGCCGGCCCAGCGGCAGCCGGCCGCACCTGGCGGCGATCAGGATGAAGCGGGAAACCGGCTGCTGCGTGTTGGCTGGGGCGCCAGGATTC
>JAIXUQ010000045.1 GCA_027483465.1 Sphingomonadales bacterium | reverse complement strand
TACCAGCTGGAAATGCGCGGCGGTGAAACCGTGCCGCGCCTGCTCACCGAATTCCACCAGCACCGGCTGGGCCAGGAGATCGAGGGCGCCGAATATCTGGCCGCCGATGAGCCTTTCTTCGATGATGTGGTGGCCGGTGTGGCCGCCCGCCAGGCCGAACTGGACGATCTGATCAGCAGCGCGCTGGCCGAAGGCTGGTCGCTGAATCGGCTGGACCGGCCGATGCGCGCCCTGTTGCGGGCCGCGGTTTATGAACTGGCCGCCCGAGCCGATGTGCCGGCGGCCAGCGTGATCAACGAATATGTGGATGTCGCCCACGCCTTCCACGACGACAAGGAAGCCCGCTTCGTCAACGCCCTGCTCGATACGCTGGCGCGCCGGCTGCGCGGCTGAGGCGGTGAACGAGCGGGACTATATCGCCCGCTGCCTGGCCCCGCTGGCCACCAGCCCGGCCGCCCGCGGCCTTTGTGATGATGCCGCCGTTTGGCAGCCGCCGCTGGGGCGGGCCCTGGTCTTCACCCATGATGTGCTGGCCGCCGGCGTGCATTTCCTGCCCGATGATCCGCCCGCCGATGTGGCGTGGAAGCTGCTGGCGGTGAATCTGTCGGATCTGGCGGCCATGGCCGCCACCCCCGCCGGCGTGCTGCTGGGCCTGGCCGGGCCGGCCGATGCCGGCTGGCGCGCCGGCTTTGCCGAAGGGCTGGGCCGGGCGCTGGCGCAGTTCGGGGTGGCGCTGTGGGGCGGCGATACCGTGAGCGGGCTGGCCGCGCCGGTGCTGGGCCTCACCGCCATCGGCTGGGTGGAGCCGGGCCGGGCGCTGGGCCGGGCCGGGGCGCGGCCGGGCGATGCGCTGTGGGTGTCGGGCAGCATCGGCGATGCCGGGCTGGGCCTGGCGGTGGCGCAGGGCCGCGCGCCGTTTGACAAGGCCCTGCTCAACCGCTTCCGCCGGCCCACGCCGCGCCTCGCGCTGGGCGCCGCGCTGGGCGGCGTGGCCAGCGCCGGCCTGGATGTGTCCGACGGGCTGCTGATCGATGCGCAGCGGCTGGCAGCGGCCAGCGGCGTGATGTTGGCCATCGATCTGGCCGCCGTGCCTCTGGGCCGCCCGGCCGCCGGGCTGGACGATCTGCTGGCGCGGGTGACGGCGGGCGATGATTATGAGCTGCTGTTCACCGCGCCCGCCGATGTGGATGTGGTGGCGCTGGCCGGCAAGACGCCGGTGACGCGCATCGGCACGGTGGCGGCCGGCACCGGCCTGTCGCTCAGCCTTCGCGATGCGCCCGTTGCCCTGCCGGCCCGGCTGGGCTGGGAGCATCAATAGGCCTCAATCCTCGAAGCGTTTCAGCGCATCGCCGGCCCAGGCGATCACCGCCAGCCACAGCCAGCCGAACATCATCGCGGTGCCGCCCGCCGGGGCCAGCGCCGCCACCCAGCGCGGCGCGCCCAGCGCCAGCAAGTTCAGATCCATGGCGAAGATGAAGCTGCCGATGCTCACCGCCCACGCGCCGGAATGAACCAGCGTGGAGCGCCGCCAGGCCAACAGGCCAAACACCGCCGCCACATGCGGCAGCTGGAACATCACGCCGGTCATGATCCAGTCCCGCGCCTGTGGGTCCTTGATGCCGTGCGCGGCAAAGGTGCCAAAGGCCAGCGCGATCACGGCATTCAGGCAGGCAAAGGCGGGCAGGGCGCGTGGTGCGGGCTTGGGTGTGGTCATGCCGGCAGACTGCCGCCTTGCACCGCGCTTGAAAAGCCCCTGCGGCCTCAGTTGCTGAAGCGCATCAGTTCGCGCGCGGTGATCACCCGCATGATCTCGTTGGTGCCTTCCAATATCTGGTGCACGCGCAGATCGCGGAACAATTTTTCCAGCGGGAAATCCTGCAGATAGCCATAGCCGCCAAACAATTGCAGGCCGCGGTCAACAATCGCCATGCCGGCATCGGTGGCAAAGCGCTTGGCCATGGCGGCAAACATCGTCTTGTCGGGCGCCCCGTCCGTCACCTTGGCGGCGGCCTGATAAAGGAGGGCGCGGGCGGCGGCGAGATCGGTTGCCATGTCGGCCAACTTGAACTGGGTGGCCTGGAAATCGGCAATCGCTCGGCCAAATTGCTGGCGCTGGCGCGTGTAGGCCATGGCCTCGTCCAGCGCGCGCTGCGCCCCGCCCAGCGAACAGGCGCCGATGTTGAGGCGGCCGCCGTCAAGCCCGGCCATGGCGATGGCAAAGCCCTGGCCCTCGGCACCGACGAGATTGGCCGCCGGCACGCGCACGCCATCGAAATTCACCTGGGCGGTCGGCTGCGCGCGCCAGCCCAGCTTGCGCTCCTGCGCGCCAAAGCTCACGCCCGGCATGTCCTTCTCGATCACCAGGCAGCTGATGCCCTTCGGCCCGTCACCGCCGGTGCGCACCATGGTGACATAGAGATCATTCACCCCGCCGCCCGAAATGAACGCCTTGGAACCGGTGACGACATAATCATCGCCATCGCGCACCGCGCGCGTCTTCAATGCCGCCGCGTCCGATCCCGATCCGGGTTCGGTGAGGCAATAGCTGGCGATCAGATCCATGCTGACCAGGCCAGGCAGATAGCGGGCCTTCACCGCCGCGCTGCCAAAGGCATCGATCATCCACGCCGCCATGTTGTGGATCGAGATGAAGGCACTGATGGAGGGGCAGCCGTGGGCCATTGCCTCCATGATCAGCGCCGCTTCCAGCCGGCCCAGCCCGATGCCGCCGCCGGCCTCGCTCACATAGATGGCGCCAAAGCCCAGCCCGGCGGCGGCCTGCACCACGTCCTTGGGATAATGATGTTCGGCATCCCAGCGCGCGGCGTGCGGGGTGATCGCTTCGGCGGTGAAGCGGCGGGCGGCCTCCTGGATCGCCTTCTGGTCATCGGTCAGATCAAACTGGCTCATGGCCCACAGTCATAGGGGGCTGGAAACATCGGCGCAATTCGTGGCATTGGCCGGCGATGAATCTTGCACCTGCCACCATCGTCGATCAGCTGATCGATATCCACAGCCAGTCCATCGCCGCCCTGCGCGCGGCGCTGAAATCCTTTATCAACGATGGCATCGCCCCCGATGGCAGCCAGCGCGTGCGCGGCGACTGGGCCTATCCGGAACTCAGGCTGGAATTTTCCGGAGAGCGCCGGGCGCTCAGGCCGATCCGCGCCTTTGCCCGGTTGAACCGCCCCGGCTCCTACGTCACCACCATCACCCGCCCGGCGATGTACCGCGCCTATCTGGAGGAACAGCTGGGCCTGTTGATGGCCGATTATGACGTGATGGTGAGCGTGGGCCGTTCCGAGGTGGAAATCCCCTATCCCTATGTGCTGGATGGCGCCGCCGATCTGAAGCTTGACGGGGTGGCGGCGGCCGAACTGGCGCGCCATTTCCCCACCACCGAGTTGCAGCAGATCGGCGATGAACTGGCCGATGGCCTGTGGGATGAGAGCCTGGCGGATACAAGGCCGCTGGCGCTGTTCGATGGCCCGCGCACCGATTTTTCGCTGGCCCGGCTGAAGCATTACACCGGCACCGCGCCCGAGGATTTCCAGCACTATATCCTGCTCACCAACTATCACCGCTATGTCGATGAATTTGTGCGCTGGGCCTGCCGGCAGCTGGGGCCAGGGGAAAATGGCGGTTATGACCGGCTGGCCTGCCCCGGCGGGCTGGACATCACCGCCGAAAATCCCGACGCCGAACAGGCCGCCGGGGATTTTGCCTGGCGCAAGAACCAGATGCCGGCCTGGCATCTGATCGGGCCGGGCCGCACCGGCATCACCCTTGTCAACATCGGGGTGGGCCCTGCCAATGCCAAGACGATCTGCGATCACCTCGCCGTGCTGCGCCCGGAAGCCTGGCTGATGATCGGCCATTGCGGCGGCCTGCGCCCGTCCCAGGCCATCGGCGATTATGTGCTGGCCCATGCCTATTTGCGCGATGATCATGTGATGGATGATGTGCTGCCGCCGGAAATCCCCATCCCGGCGCTGTCGGAGGTGCAGAAGGCGCTGCAACTGGCCACCGAGCGGGTGACCGGCATGAGCGGGGACGCGCTGAAACCACGGCTGCGCACCGGCACGGTGGTGACCACCGATGACCGCAACTGGGAGCTGCGCTATTCGCGCTCGTCCCTGCGCTTCAACCAGAGCCGCGCGGTGGCCATCGACATGGAATCGGCCACCATCGCCGCCCAGGGCTATCGCTTCCGCGTGCCCTATGGCACCTTCCTGTGCGTCTCCGACAAGCCGCTGCACGGCGAGATCAAGCTGCCCGGCCAGGCCAACCGCTTCTATGAAGGCGCGATCTCGGAACATCTCCAGGTTGGCATCGAGGCGATGATGATCCTGAAGGGCGAAGGCCCGGCCCTGCACAGCCGCAAGCTGCGCGCCTTCGACGAGCCGCCCTTCCGCTGACGCGGCACCAGCGCGCGAACCCCGACGCCATCAAGCGAAATTCCCATATCAACCCTTGCGCCGGCAGTGCCTTGCCGATATGTATCCAGTGGATACATCAAGAGGACTCCCATGCTCGGCTTGATTCGCGACCAACTGAACCGCAGCGTGCCCTTTGCCAGCCACACCGGCGTCACCATCCTTTCGGTGGGTACCGGCACGGCCCAGGCGGCGCTGGAGCAGAGCGCGACCAGCATCAACCATATCGGCAGCCAGCATGCCGGCGCGCTGTTCACGCTGGGCGAGGCCGCATCGGGCGCCGCCATGGCTGGCCTGCTGGCGCCGCGGCTGGGCCAGGTGCGGCCGGTCACGGCTGATGCCGGCATCCGCTATACCCGCATTGCCCATGGCCGCATCACGGCCACCGCCCGCTGCGACGCGCCGGCCGAGGCCCTGCTTGAACGGCTCGACACCGACGGCAAGGTGAGCTTTGCGGTCGAGGTCAGCATGACCGACGACAGCGGCCGCGATGTCGCTGCGATGCAGGTGACCTGGCATGTCTCGCAGCCGAGCCATGCCGCGTGACGCCTATCACCACGGCGATTTGAAGGCGGCGGCCGTGGCCGCGGCCGAACGTCTGATCGAGGTGGACCCTGCGTTCAGCGTGCGCCAGCTGGCCGCACAGCTGGGCGTCGCGCACCGCGCACTCTACAATCATTTCGGTGATCGCGCCGGGCTGCAGTCCCAACTGGCCGCTGGTGGCTTTCGCCAGCTGGCGGCAGCGACGGCCGAAAGCGACAGCCCGGCCGGCTTCATCACCGCCTATGCCCGTTTTGCGCTGGCACGGCCCCGGCTCTACCAGCTGATGATGGCCCAGCCCTACACCGCCTTTGAGCAGGAGCCTGATCTGCGCGCCGCCGCCGACCGCTTGATCGCCGTGGCGCTGGCCGTGCTGGCACCGGATGCCAGTGATGCTCAAACCGGTCGCCGCCAGGTGATGCGATACTGGATGCTCGTCCATGGCGGCCTGGCGCTGCACGGCGGCGGCGTGCTGCGCGGTCGTGACGATTCCGGTTTCATTGCCGAACTGCTGGCGATTGCCGGCCTGGCCCCGCCACAGCCCGAACCGCCGCAACCGATCTGGGAGCCGCACGCATGACCAACCCTGCCGACGCCATGCCATTTTCCCGCCTCATGGGGGTGAAGGTGACCAATGCCAGCCCCGATTCCATCAGGGGCGAACTTCTGGTGCGCGATGATCTGTGCACGACCGGCGGCATCCTGCACGGCGGCGCCATCATGGCCTTTGCTGACGCGCTGGGCGCGATCGGCGCCTTTCTCACCCTGCCCCCCGGCGCCAATGGCACCACGACGGTCGAGAGCAAGACCAATTTCCTTGGTGCAGCACCTGCCGGAAGCCTGGTGCATGGCGAAACGACGCCGGTGAAGGTCGGCAAGACCCTGTCTGTCTGGCAGACGCACCTGTCGTTGGCCGATGGCCGCCCGGTGGCGCTGGTGGTGCAGACGCAGATGCGGCTGTAAAGCCCTCAGAGCGCCAGACCCACCTCCGCCAGCAGCGCCGCGCGCGCGGCCTTCACGTCGCGCCACAGATCGGGGTTGGTCATGTCGGCCGGGCTGATTGCCTGCGGCCACCACTGTTCGATCAGCCGCTCCAGCCGGTCGGCCTTGGCATCATCGAGCAGGAAGCGCGGATCAACGCGGGCCGGGTCGGCCACCACGCGCAGGCGCAGGCAGGCCGGGCCGCCGCCGTTCTGCATCGATTCGCGCACGTCGACGAAATGCGCGGCACGGATCGGGCCGTTCCCGGCAACCAGCATATCCAGATACGCCTTCACCGATGGCGTTTCCTCCGCTTCCTTCGGCAGCACCAGCGCCATGCTGCCATCGGGCAGGGTGAGCAATTGCGAATTGAACAGATAGGAGCGGATGGCGTCCGCCAGCGACACGGCTGCGGCCGGCACCTCGATATAGACCGCCTCCGGCATCAGCCGCGCGATGTCCGCCTTCAGGCCGGCCGCATCGGCAAAGGCCTGTTCATGCGCGAACAGCACATGGCCGTTGGCCACCGCCACCACATCATTGTGGAAGGCGCCGGCATCAATCGCCGTCTGGCTCTGCGCCACGAACAGCGCGTTGGACACGCCGTGGCGGCGGGCAATGGCTTCGGACGCGCGACGGTTCTGCCGGGCGGGGAATTTGCCGCCGTCCTCGCCATAGACGAAGATCTCCACGCCCGGCGCCTCATGGCTGGCACACAGGCGCATGAAATTGGCGGCGCCCTCATCGCCGAACGCCGCCGGCAGCGCTTCATGCACCGCAAACGCCGGATCGGCAAAGGCGATGGCGAGCTGCGCGTGGGTTTCCGGATGCTCGATGCTGCGATGCGCCATGCGCGACAGGTTGGCGGCGCTGATGTGGCAGCGACCGTCCGCCGTGTCGGGCGACGGCGAGACGGTCGCTGCGTTCGCCGTCCACATCGATGATGCGGAGGCGGCGGTGGCAAACAGGCGCGGATCAGCGGCGGCGGCGCGGGCGATCACCTGTTCGTCCGTGCCGGCAAAGCCCATCTGACGCAGGAAGCCCACATTGGGCCGATCGAGCGGCAGCAGGAAGCCCTGGACCAGGCCCAGGCTGCGCACGAAGCGCATCTTGGCAAGGCCCTGCAAGGCGGCGGCGCGCGGGCGGCTGGTGGCGCCGCCATGTTTGGCGCTGGCCAGATTGCCGAGCGACAGCGCGGCATAATTATGGCTTGGCCCGATCAGGCCGTCGAAGTTGATTTCGCACATCATGGCTTCAGGCCTGTGGTGATGCTGCCGGCCAGCGTTTCGGCGGCCAGGGTCGCCACCGGGAAAGCGCAATAATCGGCGGCATAATAGGCGCTTGGCCGATGGTTGCCGCTGGCGCCGATGCCGCCGAACGGCGCGGCCGACGATGCGCCGTTGGTCGGCCGGTTCCAGTTGACGATGCCGGCGCGGCTTTCGTGCCAGAACCGGTCAAACAGGGCGGCATCGCCGCCGATCAGGCCGGCGGCCAGGCCAAAGCGGGTGGCATTGGCGGCGGTGATCGCCGCCTCCCAATCGGCCGCGCGGATGATCTGCAGCACCGGGCCGAACAATTCGTCATCGGCCGGTGCGCAGTGGGTCATGTCGATCACCGCCGGGCTGAGGAACGGCCGGTCGGGCCGGGCGCGCCGCAGCGGGCGCAGCACCCGGCCACCGGCCGCCTGCAAATCCGCCCAGCCGCGCTCCAGCGCGTCGGCGGCGGCGTTGCAGATCACCGGGCCCATGAACGGCTGCGGCTCATCGAAAGGCCCGCCCACGATCAGCCGGTCAGCCAGCGCCAGCACCGCCTCCACCAACGGCTCGCTGCCCGGCCCCACGATCAGCCGGCGGGCATTGGTGCAGCGCTGCCCGGCCGACAGGAAGGCCGATTGCACCACGGTGGCGGCGGCCGCGTCCACATCCCCGACGTCCCACGCCACCAGCGGGTTGTTGCCGCCCATTTCCAGCGCCAGGATGCGGTGCGGCGTCTCGGCAAACTGGTGGGCCAGCGCGGCACCGACATGCGCCGAACCGGTGAACAACAGGCCATCGATGTCGGCCGCGGCCAGGTCCCGGCCCACATCGCCGCCGCCCTGCACCACCCCCAGCACGCCCTCGGGCAGGCCGGCCTTCGCCCACAGCCGCGCCATGTGGGCGCCCACCGCCGGCGTCTGTTCCGAAGGCTTGAAGACGATCGTGTTGCCGGCCAGCAGCGCCGGCACGATATGGCCATTGGGAAGGTGCGCCGGGAAATTATAGGGGCCCAGCACCGCCAGCACGCCGTGCGGCTTGTGGCGCACTTGCTGGGTGACGCCGCCCGCCACCCCGGCCTTCTCGCCGGCCCGTTCGGCCTGGGCCTGGATGGAGATGTCCACCTTGGCCGCCACGCTGGCCACTTCGGTGCGGCTTTCCCACAGCGGCTTGCCGGTTTCGCTGGCGATCACCCGCGCCAGGGCGTCCGCGTCGGCCTCCACCGCGGCCTTGAAGGCGCGCACGATGGCGATGCGGCTGGCCAGCGGCGTGCGCGCCCAGCCCGGCGCGGCGGCGCGGGCGGCGGCGACGGCGGCGGCCACCCCGCCCACCGGGCCCGACCAGATCACCTCCCCGGTGGCAGGATTGGTGGAGACAAGCTCAGGCGGGCGCATGGATGATCCTCGTGCCGATGGCCAGCCCCAGCGGGCCGGCGATGGCGGCGGGCAGCGCGCCATCGGCGCCCACCGGGCTGATGAAGGCCTGGAAATCGCCCAGCGTGCCGCTGGCCACCAGGCTGGGCGGGGCGGCCAGGGCAGCGGCATCATCGGCCAGCGCGCCCACCTCGGCCACCTGCGCCATGCGCACGCAGCGCAGTTGGTCGATCTCGGCACACACGGTGGGGCCGCCATCGAAAATGTCGATGTAATTGTCGAACACAAAGCCCTCCGCCTCCAGCAGCGCCAGCGCGGCGCGGCCGCTGGCGTGCGGCTGGCCGATGGCGGCGCGCGCGGCCTCTGGCAGCAGCGCGGTGTACACCGGGTGCTTGGGCATCAGATCGGCGATGAACTGGTTGCCGTTGATGGCGTTGAACTGGTCAGCCTCCGGGAAGCTCATGCCGAAGAACTGCCGCCCCAGCGCATCCCAGAACGGCGAATTGCCGGCGTCGTCCATCACCCCGCGCAGTTCGGCGATCACCCGCCGGCCAAAGCGGGCGCGGTGGCTGGCGATGAACAGATAGCGCGCCCGCGCCAACAGCCGGCCCAGCCCGCCGCTGCGGCAATCGGGGTGCAGGAACAGCCCCCCCACTTCCGAGGCGCCGTCAAAATCGCTGGTGAGCGACAGGAACTGGGTGGAAAAATTGCGCCCCAGTTCGCGGCTGGTCTGTTTCAGCGTGCACAATTTGTAGCTGTAGAACGGCCATTCGCTGCCCACCCGGCTGAACAGCATGGCAGTGCCGGCGATGCGGGTGCTGGCCACATCCTCCAGCACCAGCAGATACAGCTCGTTGTGCGGCACATCCTGGTCGCGGGCAAAGCTGCGGCCCGACCAGTCCAGCCGGCGGGCCAGCGCCGCCGCGTCGGCCGGCAGATTGGTGAAGCCGCCGCCGGTGCGCCGCGCCAGATCGAGGATGGCCGGCAGATCCTCGCCGCGCGCCGCGCGCACCCGCCACAGCGGCGCCGGCGCGCTCACCGCTGCCACCCTTGGCTCGCCACCCGCATCAGCACCAGCGCCGCCAGCCGGCTGCGCTCCTCAAGCGAATCGGCGCACAGAAATTCGTCGCTGCTGTGGATGGCGCCGCCGCGCGGGCCCAGCGTGTCCACCACCGAAAGCCCGGTGGCGGCGATATTGTTGCCATCGCACACCCCGCCGGTGTCGCGCCAGCTGATGCCCAGGCCCAGCGCCGCGCCGCAGCCCCGCACCAGATCGAACAGGCGCTGCTGGTGCGCGTCCAGCGGTTTGGGCGGGCGGGCGAACCGGCCATGGACATGGACATGCACATCATGCGCCAGCGCCACGTCGGCCACGGCGGCGTTGATCCCGGCTTCGGCACGCTGCTGCGCCATGGCCGTGCGGGGCCGCATGTTCCAGCGCAGCACCGCCATGTCGGGAACGATATTGTTGGGGCCGCCGCCATCGATGCGGGCCGGGTTCACTGACAGATCATCGCCGGCCAGGGCGGCCAGCCGCAGCGCCAGATCGGCGGCGGCCAGCAGCGCGTTGCGGCCATCGGCCGGGTTGCGGCCGGCATGGGCGGCGCGGCCGTGCACGGCGGCGGAAAAATTGCCCGAACCGGCGCGCGCCCCGGCCAGCGTGCCATCGGGCAGCGCCGGTTCAAAGGTGAGACCCAGGTGGCAGCGGCGGGCGGCGGCATCGAGCAGCGGCGCCGAACCGGGGGACGAGACCTCCTCGTCACTGTTCAGCACCACCTCCCAGCCCAGCGCCTCGGCAAAGGGGCTGGCCTCCAGGCAGGCCAGCGCCGCCTTCATCACCGCGATGCCGCCCTTCATGTCGGCCACGCCGGGGCCGTTGAGCGTGTCGGCATCCAGCCAGCGGCAGGCCTGGAAGGGGTGATCGGGCCCGAACACCGTGTCCATGTGGCCGGTCAGCAGCACGCGCACCGGTGCGTCGGGCCGCTTGATGATGTGCAGATTGTCCCCATGCGCCAGCGCGGTTTCGCGGCCGTCGCTGCCCAACTGGCTGGCTGGCGCCGCCGGCACCCGGGCCAGCGTGCCGCCCAGCGGGGCAAAGGCGGCGGCCAGCACATCGGCCATGCGCGCCAGCCCATCGAGGTTGCGGCTGCCGCTATTGATCGCCGACCAGCCCTCGATCTCGGCCAGCAATGCGCCGCGGGCCCCGTCAAGACGGGCGAGCGCGGCGGATTCGGCGGGCGTCAGGCTGGCCATGGCTGCACACTAGCCTGTGACAATAGGCACGGCCAGTGAAATTTGTGATCGAAATAACATCGTCCACGGCATCGGTGTGGATTGGGGGGGAAGAAACGCACCTTGACCACACTGGCGCGGGGCGGGCATGACAGAGCGATGACCGAGGCGGCGCCAGCGAGGGGATTTGCGGTGCAGCCGCCGGAACCGGCACATGATCAAGGGGAATTTGCTTGAACAAATGGCGCGTCAAGTCGCTGGATTCGATTCTGGCGACCGCTGAGAAGAAATCGCTCACCCGTTCGCTGGGGGCGTTCCAGCTCACCATGCTGGGCATCGGCGGCATCATCGGCACCGGCATCTTCGTGCTCACCGCCGAAGCCGCGCAGTTGGCCGGGCCGGCCATGCTGATCAGCTTCGTGCTGTCGGCGCTGGTCTGCGGGCTGGCGGCGCTCTGCTATGCCGAACTGGCGGCGATGGTGCCGGTGTCGGGCAGCGCCTACACCTACAGCTATGCCACCTTCGGCGAACTTCTGGCCTGGATCGTCGGCTGGGCGCTGGTGCTGGAATATGCCGTGGCGGCATCGGCCGTGGCGGTTGGCTGGTCAGGCTATATCGTTGGCGTGATTGAAAATTTCGCCGGCATCGATGTGCCGGCCCAATTGGTGAATGGCCCTTATGCCGGCGGCATCATCAATCTGCCGGCGGTGGCCATCGCTCTGGCCATCACCGCCCTGCTGGTGATCGGCACCAAGGAAAGCGCCACGGTCAACGCCGTGCTGGTGGTGATCAAGGTGGTGGCGCTGGCCGCCTTCGTGGCGCTGGCCGTGCCGATGGCCCAGGCCGACAAGTTCGTGCCGTTCCTGCCGCTGGGTGTCACCGGGGCGATTTCGGCCGCGTCCATCATCTTCTTCGCCTTCGTCGGCTTTGATGCGGTCTCCACCGCGGCCGAGGAGACCAAGGACCCGCAGAAGAATATCCCGATCGGGCTGGTGGGCAGCCTGGTGATCTGCACCATCTTCTACATGCTGGTGGGTGCCGGCGTGATCGGCGCCTATGGCGCGCAGCCGGTGTTTGGCCCCAATGGCGAGGCCTGGCTGCCCGGCAGCAGCGAACTGGAAGCCCAGTGCAAGACCTTTGCCGAAGCCACGCTGCCGGTGGTCTGCTCCAAGGAGGCGCTGGCCCATGTGCTGCGCATGATCGGCCATCCCGGCATCGGCAACGTGCTGGGCCTGGCGGCCGGCTTCGCGCTGCCGTCGGTGGTGCTGATGATGATGTTCGCGCAAACCCGCGTGTTCTTCGTGATGAGCCGCGATGGCCTGCTGCCCGCCGCCCTGTCGCGCGTGCACCCGAAGTACAAGACCCCGCACGTGGTGACGATCATCACCGGGCTGGGCGTGGCGCTGTCGGCCGCTTTCTTCCCGGTGGGCCAGCTGGCCAGCGTCTCCAACGGCGGCACGCTGTGCGCCTTCTTCTTCGTCAGCCTGGCGATCATGACCCTGCGGCGCACCGATCCCGGCCGCCGCCGCGTGTTCAAGACCCCGGCGGTGTGGCTGGTGGCGCCGCTGGCGGCGCTGGGCTGCCTGCTGCTGTTTGCCTTCCTGTCGTGGCAGGCGCAGGCGGTGTTCTTCGGCTGGGGCGCGATCGGCCTGGCCGTCTATTTCCTCTATGGCCGCAGCCGTTCCAACGTGGCGCGCGGCGTCACCGAAGTGGGCGAGCTGAGCCCCGATGTGCCGCCGCAGGGCGTGGCCCCGTTGCCCGGCATCCCGACCCCGGGCGGCAAGGACGCCTGATCACTGACGCCGGGCCGGCAATTCTGCCGGCTCAGCGCCCGTCGATCGCCTCGTCCACCAGGGCCAGCTGGCGCGGCAGGCAGCGGGCCAGCGACCAATCGGCCAGGATGGTTTCCCGCGCGTTGGCGCGCATCCGCCGCACCGCCGGATCATGGCGGCTGGCCAGCACATCGGCCACGCGCGCGGCAATGGCGGGCGGATCAAAGAAGGGCACCAGCCAGCCGTTGCTGCCATGCTGCACCAGCTCGTGCACCGGCGCCGTGTCTGATGCCACCAGGGGCGCCCCGCAGGCCATCGCCTCCACTGCCGACCAGCTGAGCACGAACGGCACGGTGAGATAGACATGCGCGCTGCTGATCTGCAGCAGCGACAGATAGCGCGCATAGGGCAGGCGGCCCGGCATGTGCACCCGGCCGGCGAAGGGGGAAAGATCAACCTCCTTCAGCATCGCCGCGCGCCAGCTGCCGCCGCCCGGCGGCGGCGTGCCATAGCTCACCTCGTCGCCGCCCACCATCACCAGCTGGGCGTTGGGCCGGCTGGCCAGCAACAGCGGCACCGCCCGCATGAAGCTGGGAAAGCCGCGGTACGGCTCGAAATTGCGCGCCACATAGGTCACCACCTCGTCGGCGGCGGTGAGCACCCGGCCATCATCCAGGGTGAAGCGGGCACCGGCAGCCGGCGCCACGGCCTGCGTGTCGATCCCGTCGAAAATCTGGCGGATCTTGGGGTGAAATTCGGGGGGATGGCGGCTTTTCTGCCAGGCGGTGGGCGCCAGCGCATGATCGGCCGCCTGCAACGACAGCAGCAGATGCGCATTGCGGGTGCGCACCCGCGCCACCTGATCGATGTTCACCGGATCGGCCGGATCAAAGCCGACATCGGCACCGGTGCCGCTGTAGAAAAACTCGGCATAGCTGATCAGCCGGGCGCGCGGAAACACGTCCTTCACATAGAGCAGCTCGCCCCAGCCGGGGTGGCCGATCACCACGGCCGGATCAAAGCCGTCCTGCTTCAACGTCAGCAGGGCGCGCACCACCTGCTGGCCGCTGCGCACCGCCGCCTCGAACAGTTTCAGATAGGGGTGGGTGGCCTCCCCGGCGCCGGCGGGCGCGGGATAGGTGATGCGCTCCACGCCCTTCAGCGCAACATCGGTGCGGCGGGTGAGAAAGCGCACCCGCACCCCGCGGCGCGTGGCCAGCGCCGGGGCCAGATGCTTGAACTGGCCCGGCATGTTCTGATGAATGAACAATATGTCCATCGCGCCACCCCCCGCCGGGCGCCGGCTCAGCCCAGTTTCGCCGCCACCAGCGCCTTGAGGTCCGCCTCCGGCCGGGCGCCGAAATGCGAGATCACCTCGGCCGCCGCGATGCAGCCGATGCGGGCGCAATCGGGCAGCGGCCGGCCGGCAACCAGCGCCGCCATGAAGCCGCCGGCAAACAGGTCGCCGGCCCCGGTGGTGTCCACCACGCGCGGCACGATCTCGCCCGGCACCTCCCAATGCTGGCCGCCGCCGATCACCACGGCGCCCTTCTCGCTGCGCGTCACCACGGTGATGCAGGCGTGCGTGGCCAGTTCGGCCATCGCGGCATCGATGTCGGCCGTCTGATACAGCGATTTCACCTCATTCTCGTTGCCGAACATGATATCGACATGGCTGGCCAGCAGATCGCGGAAATCGCCGCGATGCCCTTCCACGCAAAACACGTCAGACAGGGTGAAGGCCACCTTGTTGCCGGCCTCGCGCGCCACCCTGATCGCCGCCTGCATGGCCGCGCGCGGGGCGGCCGGATCCCACAGATAGCCTTCCAGATAGAGAATGCCCGATTGCGCCACCAGTTCGGCGTCCAGATCGCTGGCATCCAGCTCCTGGCAGGCGCCCAGATAGGTGTTCATCGTGCGCTCGCCATCCGGCGTCACCACGATCAGGCAGCGGCCGGTGGGGCGGCCGCCGGTGGCCGGCGCGGTTTCGAAATGCACGCCGGCGGCGCGGATATCATGGGTGAAAACCTGGCCCAGCTGATCGGCCGCCACCCGGCCCACGAAGGCCGAACGCGCGCCCAGCATGGCCGCACCCACCACCGAATTGGCCGCCGAACCGCCGCTGATCTCGCGCCCCGGCCCCATGGCGGCATAAAGCCCTTCCGCTTCCGCCGCATCGATCAGGCGCATGCAGCCATGCTGGATGCCCCGGCTCGACAGGAATTCCGGCGCCTCGCTGCTGATCACGTCAACAATGGCATTGCCCATGGCAAGAATGTCGAAACGGCGGTTGGCGGTCATGGCGGCTCCTGAAATGCTGCCCTGCCCATAGCCGCTTGCCCCCTGCCTGCCCACCCCCTACGGATGGCCCATGGCCGCCGCCTTCATCCTCGCCTTTGCGCAATTGTGGGATGCTCCCGTGCGCCGCGTGCTGTGGCGGGCGCTGATCGTCACCATCATCCTGTTTGCCGCGCTGGCCTGGGCCGTGTTCAAGGGCATCGGCCTGATCGAAACCGCCGGCTGGCCCGGCTGGCTGCGGGATTTCTGGGCTGCCGGCGCCGGCGATGCCGCGGCCGTCCTGCTCTCGGCCCTGCTCACCTGGCTTGGCTTCACCAGCATCGCCACCGCCGTGATGGCGATGTGGCAGGATGAGATCATCGTCGCGGTGGAACGCCGCTATTATCCGCATGCCCAGGGCCACGCGCTGGGCTTTGGCGTTGAAATGGCCATGGGCGGCCGGGCGGCCATCCGCGTCGCCCTGATCAACGCGCTGTTGCTGCCGGCCTATCTGGTGCTGCTGTTCACCGGCATCGGCCCGCTGATCCTGTTCGTGATCGCCAACGGCTGGGCGCTGGGCCGCGAATATCTCGAAGCCGTCGCCGCCCGCCATGTCTCCCTGGGCGAAAGCCGCGCCTGGCCCGGCCAGCACAAGTGGGATTCATGGGGCATCGGCTTTCTCACCGCCGGCCTGTTCGCCCTGCCCGTGCTCAACCTGGTGGCCCCGGTGCTGGGCGCGATGATGGCCACCCACATCTTCCACCGGGAACGCGAACAGGAAGCGAAGGGGACGCAGGGCGGTTGACCCCACGGCCTGCCCGCCGGGGTTGCCGGCTCACACCGGCTTCACAACACCCCGCCGCCCATGAACAGGCGGAAGGCGCCGATAGCGATCACCACCAGGTTGAGCAGCACGCCCGAACGCTTGCCGGAAAGGAAACCGAGGCCGACGCCCACCATGGCGAGCGGGATGATCGCCCAGTTGGCCCAGCCCAGCAGCGGCAGGAAGGCCACCAGCGCCAGCCCCAGCGAGGCGAAGCCGACGGTCATCGAGAGGGCGTTCATCATGCCGCCGATGTGGCCCCGGCGCGGGGCCGCTACAAGCCGCCGCAGCGGCAAAATTCACAGGCTTGCCGCGCCTTCGAATCGGGTTTACGTAAACGTCAACCTATGTGCTGGGGAGAATAGCCATGGACCTGAATTTCAGCGCCGCCGATGTCGCCTTCCGTGAGGAGGTGCGCGCCTTCATCCGCGATTCCTATCCCGCCTGGCTGCACGAGAAGATCGACGAGGGTGAGGAGATGGCGAAGGAGGATTTCCTCGCCTGGCACAAGATCCTGCACCAGAAGGGCTGGATCGCGCCGGCCTGGCCGGTGGAATATGGCGGCACCGGCTGGACCGCGACGCAGCGTTATATCTGGTCGGAAGAAACCGCCCGCGCCGATTGCGTGCGGCTGATGCCGTTCGGCCTGTCGATGGTCGGCCCCGTCATCTACACCTTTGGCACGCCGGAGCAGAAGGCCAAGTTCCTGCCGCGCATCCTTTCGGGTGAGGATTGGTGGTGCCAGGGCTATTCGGAGCCGGGTTCGGGCTCTGACCTTGCCTCCCTGCGCACCCGCGCCGAGCGTTTCACCGGCGAGGACGGCAAGGAATATTACCGCGTCAACGGCCAGAAGACCTGGACGACGATGGCGCAGCATGCCGATTGGGGCTTCTTCCTCGTCCGCACCGATCCCACCGCCAAGATGCAGGAAGGCATCAGCTTCCTGCTGATCGACATGAAGACGCCGGGCATCACCGTGCGTCCGATCATCACCCTGGGCGGCGAGCACGAGGTGAACGAGGTGTGGCTGGAAGACGTGATCGTGCCGGTGGAAAACCGCGTGTTCCACGAGAACAAGGGCTGGACCTGCGCCAAGTTCCTGCTCGCCCACGAACGCACCGGCATCGCCGGCGTCGCCGCCTCCAAGCGCAATGTGGAGCGCATCAAGCAGGTGGCCCGCCAGACCCAGGACGGCGCCGACAGCCTGCTGGCCAACCCCTTCTTCAAGCGCAAGGTGGCCGAACTGGAAGTCGATTTGGCCGCGCTGGAATATACCGAACTGCGCACGCTGGCCGGTGAGAGCGCCGGCAAGGGCCCTGGGCCGGAATCCAGCCTGCTCAAGATCAAGGGCACCGAAATCCAGCAGCGCCTCACCGAACTGGCCCTCGAAGCCGCCGGCACCTATGGCGCGCCCTATTTCCGCTCGATGGGTGAAGGGGACAACAGCTTCGCCGTGGGGCCCGACAGCGCCCGCCGCGTGGCGCCGGTCTATTTCAACATGCGCAAGACCAGCATCTATGGCGGATCCAACGAGATCCAGCGCAACATCATCGCCAAGATGGTGCTGGGCCTCTGACACGCTTCTGAACGCCCCGGCCCGCGCCGGGGCGTTTCGCCTTGGGGAAGACCGATGGATTTCAACTACACCGAAGAACAGACCATGCTGCGCGATTCGCTGTCGCGCTATCTGGCCAACACCTATGATTTCGACAGCCGCCAGAAGGTGGTGCGCGAAGGCAAGGGCTGGAACCCGGCGGTGTGGACCGCCTTTGCCGAGGAACTGGGCATATTGTGCGCCCCGTTCAGCGAGGCCCATGGCGGCCTGGGCGGCGGCGCCGTTGAAAACATGGTGGTGATGGAGGAACTGGGCCGCGCCATCGTGCTGGAACCCTATCTGTCCACCGTGGTGATCGGCGGCGGCGCGCTGAAGGCCGTGGGCGGTGCCATCGCCGATGAACTGATCCCCGGCATCATCGCCGGGAACGTGCGCATCGCCTTTGCCGCCTATGAACCGCAAGGCCGTTTCCATCTGAACGATGTCAGCACCACGCTGAAGGCCGGCCAGTTGAACGGCCACAAGGCGGTGGTGGAGCATGCCAGCAACGCCACCCATCTGCTGGTGACGGCCCGCACCGGCGGCGCCCAGCGTGACACGTCAGGCATCGCGCTGCTGCTGATCCCGGCCGACGCGGCTGGCATCACCCGCCGCGATTATCTCACCGTGCACGGCACCTCGGCCAGCGAAGTCTATTTCGAGAATGTCGCCGTGGGTGACGCGCATGTGCTGGCCGCCGATGCCCTGCCGCTCGTTGAGCGCATCGTTGACGAAGCCACCGTTGCCCTGTGCGCCGAAGCCTGCGGCGTGCTGAAGGTGCTGCACGCGCAGACGCTGGATTATGCCAAGCAGCGCAAGCAGTTCGGCAAGGCGATCGGCGATTTCCAGGTGATCCAGCACCGCCTGGTCGACATGTTCATGGAAGTGGAACAGGCCGTTTCGATGACGATGATGGCCACGCTCAAGCTGGACAGCGACGAGCGCGCCGCCGCCGTCTCGATGGCCAAGGCCAAGGTGGGCAAGGCCGCCAAGTTCGTCGGCCAGAACGCCGTGCAGATCCACGGCGGCATCGGCATCACCCAGGAACTGGCCGTCGGCCATTATTTCAAGCGCGCCACCCTCATTGAAAACCAGTTCGGCAGCGTGGATTTCCACCTGTCACGCTACGAAAACCTCACCCTGGCGGCATGAAATCCTCCCCCTCTGGGGGAGGTGGCAGCCGCAGGCTGACGGAGGGGGCCGGGCCGCGATGCCCGGCCCTTTTCGCTGTTTGAGATCAAGGGATTATCAAAGGATTATCAAAGGATTCAGGGGCCTCCGGCGGGCAGGGGCTGAGCCCCTGCCCGCCGGAGGCATTTTTCTCTTCAAATCAAGTCTCCGCCCGCCGCCGAAGCCGTTGTCCCGGTCGCCTGATACGCCTTGATCACGTTCTTGCCCACCGTCCAGCGGTGCACCTCGTCCGGCCCGTCCACCAGCCGTTGCGACCTTATATGCGTGTACCAGCTCGCCAGCGGCGTGTCCTGGCTATAGCCCAGCGCACCGTGCAGCTGGATGGCGGTGTCCACCACCTTGTGCACCATGTGGGCCAGGAACACCTTGGCGATGCTGTTCTCCTGCCGCAGGTCCAGGCCCTTTTCCGCCTTGTAGGCGATGTGCAGCAGCATCAGCCGCGCCATGTAAAGCTCGCTGGCGCATTCGGCGAGCATGAACTGCACGCCCTGCCGCTCGCTCAGCCGCTTCCCGAACGTCTCGCGCTGCGTCACATGCGCGGTGGCCAGATCGAGCGCCCGCTGCGCCATCGCCACATTGTGCATGCCGTGGCGCAACCGGCCATAGGCCAGCCGGTGCTGGCCCATGGCAAAGCCATTGCCTTCGCCGCCGAGCAGATTTTCCGCCGGCACCACCAGGTCGCGGATTTCGATCTCGCTGTGGCCGCCGCCCATCACCTGTGACAGCGGGCCCTCGATCGCCATCGTCTTGATGTCACGCTTGATGATATAGCCGGGGTTGGGCAGCTCCACGATGAAGGTGGAAAACTGCCGGTGGCGCGGGGCTTCCGGATCGGTGCGCGCCATCACCACGGCCAGATCGGC
Source organism: Sphingomonadales bacterium (assembly GCA_027483465.1). Lineage (GTDB taxonomy): Bacteria > Pseudomonadota > Alphaproteobacteria > Sphingomonadales > Sphingomonadaceae > Sandarakinorhabdus. Next base: position 25,388 of record JAIXUQ010000045.1, on the reverse strand, counting down.
GGCGCTGGCGGCCGAGGAGAACCATTTCTCCCCGTTCAGCACATAATGTTCGTTGCCGTCCTTCACCGCCGTGGTGCGCATGCCGGTCGCATCGGCCCCCGCCGCCTTCTCGGTCATCGAATAGCACACGCGCTTCTCGCCATTGAGCAGCGGCTTGAGGAATTTCTCCTTCTGATAGTCTGTCCCGTGCGCCAGCAAGGTGAGCATCGTCGCATCATCCGGCCCCTGGCTGTTCATCGACAGCGCACCCAGATGGCTCTGGCCCAATTCCATCTGCACCAGCGCGTTGGCCAGCGGCCCCAGCCCCATGCCGCCATATTCGGTGGGGATGAACGGCAACCACAGGCCCTGGGCCCGCGCCTTGGCCCGCAACGCGGCCAGCACCGTGTGGTAATCGGCACCGTCCCGCAGCGCCGCTTCCGCCGGCCGGCATTCCTCCTCCACCCACCGCCGCACCCGCGCCCGGATGGCCTTGGCTTCGTCTGGAATTTCGAAATCGATCGACATTTCACGGTCTCCCCGGCTGTGACCTGCGGGAGCTTACGCCGTTGGGCACGCGCGTCCCCTCCCGCTTGCGGGAGGGGCTGGGGCCGGTTTCGCCACGCGACACCACGCCCGGTTGCCGCCCGGCCCCCGCCGCCTGACAGCACGGCCATGCCCACGCTTGTGCCCATCCTTGGCGATCAACTCTCCCACAATCTCGCGACCTTGCGTGCGGTGGCGAAATCCGATGCGGTGATCCTGATGATGGAGGTGGCCGACGAAGCCACCTACGTGCCCCACCACCCGCAGAAGATCGCCCTGTTTTTCAGCGCGATGCGCCATTTTGCCGAGGAATTGCGGGCTGCGGGCTGGCAGGTGGATTATGTGCGGCTGGATGATCCCGCCAACACGGGCAGCCTGTCGGGCGAAGTGGCCCGCGCCGCCGCCCGCTGGGGCGCCACGCGCACCCTGGCGGTGAAGGCCGGCGAATGGCGGGTGCTGGCCGCGCAGCACTCATGGCCCGATGTGACCCTGCTGGACGATGACCGCTTCCTGTGCGGCATCGACCAGTTCGCCGACTGGGCCGCCCCGCGCAAGCGGCTGATCATGGAAGATTTCTACCGCCTCATGCGCCGCCAGACCGGCCTGTTGATGGACGGGGAGCAACCGATCGGCGGCCAGTGGAATTATGATCAGGAAAACCGCAAGGCAGTGCCCAAGGGCCAGCGCTTCACGCCCCCCATCTGCTTTGCCCCCGATGCCATCACCGCCGAGGTGCTCGCCCTCGTGCAAGCCCGCTTCCACAATCATTTCGGCAGCACGGCCAGCTTTGCCTGGCCCGTCACCCGCACCCAGGCGCTGGCGGCGCTGGCTGATTTCATCGCCCACCGCCTGCCCGGCTTTGGCGATTATCAGGATGCGATGGTCACTGGCGAGGATGTGCTCAACCACAGCCTGCTTTCGCCGGCCATCAACCTGGGCCTGCTCGGGCCGCTGGAGGTGTGCGAAGCCGCCGCGGCCGCCTATCACGCCGGCGCCGCCCCCCTCAACGCCGTCGAAGGCTTCATCCGCCAGATCATCGGTTGGCGTGAATATGTGCGCGGCCTCTACTGGTTTGCCGGGCCGGATTACACCGCGCGCAACCATCTTGATGCCACGCGCCCGCTGCCCGCGCTGTTCTGGGGCGCCCCCACCGACTTGAAATGCCTCTCCGAAGCCGTCGGCGCCACCGGCCGCAACGCCATGGCCCACCATATCCAGCGCCTGATGATCCTCGGCAATTTCGCCATGCTCACCGGCACCGATCCGGGGCACGTCCACCGCTGGTATCTGGCCGTCTATGCCGATGCCATCGAATGGGTGGAGGCCCCCAACGTGATCGGCATGAGCCAGTTTGCCGATGGCGGCCTGATGGCCACCAAGCCCTATGCCGCCGGCGGCGCCTATGTGAACCGCATGAGCGACCATTGCAAAAGCTGCACCTACGACGTGAAGCAGCGCACCGGGCCAAGGGCCTGCCCCTTGAACAGCCTCTATTGGGATTTCCTCGCCCGCCATGAAGAACGCCTGGCCGGCAACCAGCGGCTGTGGCGCATGTATGATGGCTGGCGCCGCTTTGCCCCCGATGAACAGGCCCGCATCCGCGCCCAGGCCGCCGGCTTCCTCGCGGGCCTGGCCTGAACCCATGCCGAAACGCACCTCCCCCGGCGATGCCGACGATATCACCCAGGCCGATGATCTGCAGCATATCGTGCACGACAAGCGCGAGGGCTGGCGCGCCAATCCGGCCAAGGCCCGCCGCCGCCAGCGCCGCTACACCGGCCTGCTCACCCGCCAACTGCTGAAGGGCGGCCTGCCACCCGAAGACGAGGATTGAGGCCGCCCGCCGCCCGGCCTACAACCAAGTCGCACTTGCCCCGGGGAACCAGCCATGAAATTCGCCATCGCCCTGCTGCTCACCGCCGCCGCCGCGCCCGCCCTGGCGCAACCGGCCGCCAAAAACCCCAAAGAGGCGATGATCGCCGAGGCCGATGCCGCCACCGCCCGCGCGCCGGTTGAGGAACAGGCCGCCGTCTCCAAAGGCAGCGTCAGCATCGCCGGCAAGCCGCTGGCCTACACCGCCACCGCCGGCACGCTCACCATCCGGGATGACAACGGCCGCCCCACCGCCAGCCTCTTCTACACCGCCTACACCGCCGACGTGCCAAACCGCCCGGTCACCTTCTTCTACAACGGCGGCCCCGGATCGGCCACGGTGTGGCTGCACATGGGCAGCTTCGGCCCCGTCCGCGTGAAAACCGACAAGCCGGTCTATGTCACCCCCGATCAATATGCCGTCACCCCCAACAACTTCACCCTGCTGGACAAGACCGACATCGTCTTCATCGATGCCCCCGGCGCCGGCTGGTCGCGCCCGCTGGGAGACAAGACCGGCCGCGATTTCAACGGCGTCGATCAGGATGGCGATGCCTTCGCCCGCGCCATCACGCGCTACATCGCCCGCAACAACCGCTGGAAATCACCCAAATTCCTGTTCGGCGAATCCTATGGCACCCTGCGCTCCGGCGTCGTCGCCCGCCTGCTCGAAGAACGCGGCGTCTCCCTCCACGGCATCGCCCTGCTCTCCACGATCATGAATTATGGCGTGCGCCAGCCGGGCTATGATCAGAATTATCTCACCCTCTTCCCCGGCTATGCCGCCACCGCCTGGTATCACGGCACCCTGCCCGGCGCGAAACCGGCCGATCTCACCGCCTTCGTGAACGAAGTGCGCGCCTGGGTCAGCGGGCCCTACGCCGCCGCCCTCGCCAAAGGCAGCGCCATCACCCCGGCCGAGCAAGACAGCATCGCCCGCCAGATGCACGCCTACACCGGCCTGCCCGTCGATTTCCTGAAACGCGCCCAACTGCGCGTCGAACTCGCCCACTTCCAAACCGAACTGCTGCGCAGCCGCGGGCTCTCCATCGGCCGCCTCGATGCCCGCTACACCCTGCCCCCCACCGATCTGAATGCCGACAGCCCGGATGAAGACCCGGCCTCCACCGCCATCACCGGCGCCTATATCAGCGCCTTCCACGATTATGCCGCCAAAACCCTGGGGGTGAAAACCGATCTGCACTACAAACTCTCCGCCCGCGAACCCGGCTGGTCGTGGGACTGGTCCCACCGCCCCCCACGCGGCGGCACCCAAACCACACCCAACACCGCCGTCGATCTGGCCTATACCATGCGCGCCAACCCCAAACTCAAAGTGCTGTTCCTCAACGGCTACTACGACATGGCCACCCCCTTCTACGGCGCCGAATTCGACGCCAACCACATGCTCCTCCCCACCCCCCTCAACCAGAATATCCGCTTCACCTACTATCAGTCCGGCCACATGATCTACCTGGCCGAAAGCGAACTCGCGAAAATGAAAGCCGACGTGGCGGCGTGGTATGACGAGGCGTTGAAGTAAGGAGGCAGGAAGGGGGCCCCCGGCGGCAAGGGTCGCAGACCCTTGACCCGATTCGTTTTCGGGCGTGCTTGGTGGCTGGATTGCGCCCTCGTTTCGGTTATGGAGTAGCTTTGGGCTGCGCCTAGGACCGCTCATTCATTCAACTTACTCGGAGCCGCGCCGGAAAAGGCCGAGTTTGGGAGACTTTGCCGCGACGCGTTTCGTCGGAACCAGTTCCCATCAACCGGCGAGGCATTGCATGAAGTGCGTCCATCGGAGAAAAGGCGAACGATAGGTGAACGCGCTGGAGTAGAGGCTATCTGGCGCTTGCCTTCGCTAAGTTCGAAGATACGGGCGGAGACCGTAAATGAGTTCCTCGACAGTTATCGGAATTCCAACGGAAGATAAGATATTTGAACGCAACTGTGTGCCGCTATTCGCTGGGATCATCAACGATCCTAACGTGAAGTTGCTCGGTACACGAGGAAAAAAACAGTTCGGTTTGGACTTGATCGGCCGCCGCGACCGGGATCCCGCGCAACCCGTCGGTATCCAATGCAAGCTGATCACCCGCGGCGCCAAGCTAAGCGCCACTGTCGTGCGCAACGAGGTCGCGCAGGCACTTGCGATCCGCCCGCCGCTCACCGAGTTCTACATTGTAACCACTGCGACCGACGAACCGGCACTCGACCTTCTCGCGATCGAGCTGAGCCAGGAACAGGCGAAGCTCGGACGCACGATCGATATCCAAGTCTGGGGTTGGGACACGCTGCAGGACAAGATCCGCGCGGACCCCCAGGCACTCGGGGCGTTCGACCCCGATTACAGCGCCTCCACCAACAAGTTGCTCGCGCTCGGTGCCGAGCAAATTCAGGGCCAGTCCCAGCTTCTTGCGCAGAATGACCGCATCCTTCACCGCGTGGAGGCGATCTACGCGAGCGTCGCGGTCGCACCTCTCGATACAGCGCGCAGTGCCTTCGAGCAGCATCTCGATGCGCAAATCGACCAGTATCGTGATCTCATGAACATCGGGAAGCCGCGTACGGCGCTGTCGTTGCTTGAGGCGCTCGACGTGACGCTAGACGGAGCAAGCTCGCCCGCGATCCGCGCACGCGTCAAGGCGAACATCGCCTACGCGCGGCTTAGGCTTGGGGACGATGACAGCGGCGGGGATTTACTCGCCCAAGCCTACGCGCTGAACCCTGCCGACCCCAAGGTGCGTGCGAACTATATCTTGGCGCTGACGCTGCAGGGTGATCTGTCAGGCGCGTGGGCTTTCGCCGAGCAGGTGCTGCGAGAAGATCCGGCGAACGCAGGTGCCGCTGGGCTCGCCTTCCAAGTCGCCTCCGCGACGGGCGACCCCCTCGATCCGCTTGCGATTGTGCCGGAGAACCTGCTCGACGAACTCAACGTGCGCCTCCACCAGATCAGTTATCTGCGTGCCAAGGGAGCGCCGAACAGCTGGTGGCAACTCGCTGCCGAAACGTTCGACCGTTACCCCGACGACGGCACTGCCATGCGTATGGCGGGCGAGGCGCTTATCGACGAGGCACTAAGCGGAAAAGCTCTCGAACGGCGTAGAGCGCTCGAAGGCGACCGGTGCGCGAAACTCAAAGGCGGCGCGGCGCTACTGCAGCGGCACTGGGACATCGTGCGGCTCTACGAGAATGCGGCCGAGCCCATCTGGATCATCGTCGCCTATAACCTCATAACCGCTTATCGTGCACTCGGCGATCTCGACAGCGCACAGGAAATATCCAACCAGATGCTGGCGCTGGGCAGCACAGACCCAGACAGCTTCCTCGCGGCGGCCTGGCTCGCGATTGATCAGGACGATTTCGCGCGAGCTGTCCAGCTCCTGCGGCTCGCACCCGAAGTGATGTCGACCACGCTGCCGCTGATGGTTGCCCTTTCCAACCTTTCGGACTGGCCGGGCGTGCTTGAGGCGGGCACGTCGGAACGCCGCAAGGCCCTCGCGCTACCGGATCGGCAATTATTCGACGTGCTATTGTTTCGCGCGCGAGGCGCGGCCGATCCGGCTTTCGATCTCACAGGCGAAGTCGAGCGGCTACTCGAGGCGTGGCCTTTTGGACTCGCCGCGCACATTGCGGTCGCGGACATCTACCGCACTGATAGACCGGACGAAGTCGAAGCGATCGTGGCCAAGGCGAAGTCGCTGATCAACGGAGAGACGAGCTATTCGGACCGTACCATGTTCGCGCAGCTCTCGCTGTTCCGTGGGGCTTGGGACGACATCATTATGGTACTCGACGGTCACGTCCCGCTCGAGCGGCCCTCGGAGCAGCTTGCTTGGTTAGCCTACGCCTTCGCCAACGCCAGTACTCGGCCGAGGACCGCCCCGTTCTTCAGGTCGCTGGCACCCGAGGTGACCGCGATCCCCCGCTATGCGCGTCTTGCAGGCGCGGCGGAGCACAATCGCGGCGACCTAGTTGCCGCCGAGCGCTATCTGCGAGCAGCTATCACCGCGGATCCGACCGACCTTCGCGCCTTGCTGCTGCTATCGAGCACGCTGCTGCGGGGAAACCGCGAATCCGACGCGGTGGAGCTGTTACGGGAAGTGAATGACGACGCAGTCGTCGGCTCACCGGAGGACATGATGCGTCTTGCGCACCAACATCGCGTAGCCGGTGAGGTAGAGCGGGCGCTGCGCATCGGATACAGGACGGCGGCGACCCATCGCCATAAGGAGGAGGTCATTGCTTCCTATCCGGGGCTGATATTCCTCGACGAGGCGCTACCTCCACCGATCGGGCATGCGGGGCCGGCCGAGGCCGACTTCTGGTTCAATCTTGAAGGCTTGGATGGAACGCGCGACGCCGCCGGCGTGATCGATGCGGTTCGGCTCGAGGGTGTCGAGACCTATGCGCCCGACCATCCACTCGCCGTTGCACTGCGTGGTAAGTCAGTAGGCGACGAGATCGTCATTCCGGCCGAACTTAGTGGCGCACGCCGCTATCGCGTCAGGGAGCTTAAGCACAAGTATATCTGGCTGCTTCATGACATAATGGCGACGCATGCCGCTCGCTTCCCCGACGCTACTTCGCTCGTGGAGATGACTGTGAAGGACGGCGATGTGCAGCCGGTCCTGGACATGGTGCGCAAATTTCAGAAGAAGGACGATGTCGTCGCTGCTACCTACAGCGACTTCCCGGTGCCGCTTGCGGCGGTCGCGGCCATGGCTAACAAGCCCGTCCTAGCGCTTGCCGAGCATTTGAGCGCGGCGGGTCGGAATCTGCGGACCTGTCTTGGCGCGTTCGACGAGCGCGAGGAGGCGGCGCAGTTCGTGCGCAATGCCCGAGGCAAGGGTGTGGTCTTCGACACACTTACCGTCTGGCAGCTGCGCGAGTTGGGCCATCTGGCACCAGTGAAACAGTATTTCGGACGGCTCTGTATCCCGCGCTCGACCTTCGACGAGATGCTCGAGCTTCGCACTCGCCTCGAAAGCAATCGTGGTCACGAATATATGACGCTGGGGTTCGAGGGCGAACAGGCTTGGCGCCGCATCCATACGCCCGAGGAAACCGAAGCGCAGATCGCAATGGTGAATGCGGTCATCGGCGATCTCGAGACTTATTGCGAGATCCTCCCCGTGGACGGCTCGGACGACACCCGGTTGGAGGAGGTGATGGGCGCGTTCGCCGCGCGCAAGGTGTTCGATCCGATCAACCTCGCGCGCGGCGAAGGTCTTATCCTCGTGTCGGAGGACTTGAATCTGCGCCAGTTCGCGGCGCAGCAACAGGTCATCGGTGGCGCGTGGCTACAGGTAGTGCTGCATGTTCTCGCCGCAGACGGCGCCATTCCTGAACGCGAGTATTTGATCGCGGTCGGGGTGCTCGGCGCGATGCGGCACGAACATCTTTGGCTTGACGCGAGAACGATCGTAGGCATCCTTACCCTCGACGATCCGCGCTCCTTCGCCTTGTTCGAAGCGGCGATCTGCTTCATGGGCGGCCGCAAGGCCGAGATGCGCTCTCACCTCGTTGTCACGCTTGAGATGATGCGCGCGATCTGGGTCGCAGAACTGCCCGATTGGCAAAAAGGGCGGGCAATCGGGCGGCTGCTGGAACAAATTGTGCGGTCGCGCCCGAACGACTGGAAGGCGGCGCTACACTTCCTCGACGGGGAATTGAGAAATATGGCTTCGCGCGGCGACCAACTCGCGCGGCGGGCGTACGACTATCTCGTTGATTGGATCATCGGCCATTTCTTCGATATTGCAGACATTCGCTCGCTTGAGAAGGTGACCTCGGAGACTCGCACTAAACGACCGATGAGAACTGCAAGTAAGGGAAAAATGAGGTCCACTCGTCGCAGTTGATACGAACGCCTAGCCTTCTCCTCAACAAATGATCGGCGAAGCGTTTCCCGGGATTTCTTCTTTAGTTGTGTTAGGTGCAAGGGCAACCATTAACTATTCGCTTCTCGTATTCAGAAATTCCGCTGACCGTCCAAAAATTGCCACCAAGCGCACCCGAAAACGAATCGGGTGCAGGGGCCACGCCCCTGCCCGCCGGAGGCCTCTTTTTCACTCCACCCCAACCACCATCACATCCCCCGGTGCCAGCATGTTCAGCCACCGCGCCAGCACCTCCCCAGCCAGCGCCACGCAGCCTTCGGTGGGGCGGGTATCGGGTTGGGTGAGGTGGCAGAAGATGGCGCTGCCGAGGCCGGGGGTGGGTGGGGAGTCGTTTTGGGCGAGGATGAGGATGATGTCGTAGGCGTGGTCGGTGCGCCACAATTGCTCGTGGCTGTGGGGGTGGGGGGTGGTGATGGGGCGGTTGTAGGCCGGGTCGTGGGGGCTGTCGCTCCAGCCGTCCCACGGGCGCAGCCAGCGCCAGGGCAGGCGGGTGGTGGGGGTGGGCAGGCGATCGGGGCGCAGGAGGGCGGCGCGGATTGGCCAAGTGCCCAATGGGGTTTTGCCGTCGCCTTCGCGTTTTTCGGCGGCGGGGCAGTATCCGCCCTTGCCAAAGCGGGCGGGGTGGGTTTCGCCAAAGCCTGTCACCGTGCCGGTGGCCGGGTTGGCGTGGATGATCGTCACAGCATGTGCCCCTGCCGGTCCCGCTTGGTGGCCAGATACTGGGCGTTGTGCGGGCCCGGCGGCATGTCGTGCGGCACGCGGGTGACGGTGAAGCCGTGGGCGGCGAGGCCGGCGACTTTCAGCGGGTTGTTGGTGAGCAGTTGCACGGCCTTGACATCGAGGGCGCGCAGCATGGCGGCGGCGAGGGTGAAATCGCGTTCGTCAGGCTCGAAGCCCAGGCGGGTGTTGGCGTCAACCGTGTCCCACCCCTGATCCTGCAGGGCATAGGCGCGCAACTTGTTGAGCAGGCCGATGCCGCGGCCTTCCTGTTGCAGATAGAGGAGGATGCCGCCGCCGGGGTGGCGGGCGATGGCGGCGATGGCGGCGTGGAGTTGCGGGCCGCAATCGCATTTGAGCGAGCCGAGCACGTCGCCGGTGAGGCAGCTGCTGTGGATGCGGGCCAGCACCGGCTGGGCGGGATCGGGTTCGCCGATCATCAGCGCCAGATGTTCGGGGCCGCCATCGGCGGGGCGGAAGGCGACGACCTGGCACTGTTCGGCCGCGGCCAGCGGCAGCCGCGCGCGGGAGGAGACGTGGACGCGGGCCTGGGCCGGCGGCAGTGCCAGCGCGGCGGCGGTGGGGCAGGTGACGGCGGCCGGCGTTTCGGCCAGCGGCACGGCATAGACGGCGGGGATCAGGCCGGCGTGCTTGGCCAGCGCGATGGCGGCGCGGGCGGCATCGGCATCGGCGGCCAGCGCGCGGGTGCGGAACGGGCCCTTGTAGGGGGTGGCGAGATCGAGCACCGGATCGGCCACGGCGCGGCTGCCGGCGAGATCGAGCCAATCGGGCCGGTTCACCCACACCGGTTCGGGATCGGGGGCGGCCGCCGCGATCTGGTTGGCCAGGCTGAGCACGGCGGCCCGGCGGGCGGTGATGACAAGGCCGGCGCGGCTGGCGGTTTCCAGCGCGGCCAGTGCGGCGGCATCGGCCAGTTCGGCGGAGAGCACGGCGAGGCTGCCGACGCCCACGCTGCGGCCGCGGCGCAGCGCGTCGCTGGCGGCTTCGGCCAGGAATTCGGGCGCGATGCTCACAGGTCGAGCGTGACGATCTGGGGGATATGGTCGGATGGCTTGCCCCAGTCGCGCGCGTCCTTCACGGCGGCGAAATCGCGCGCGGCCGGCGCCAGGCTGGGCGAGCACCAGATATGATCGAGCCGCCGGCCGCGATCGGAGGCGCGCCAATCATTGTTGCGATAGCTCCACCAGGTGAAGAATTTTTCCGGCGCCGGCACGAAGCGGCGGCCGAGATCGATCCAATCATGGCTGGCCTGCAGGCGGGCGAGCAGCTCCACCTCCACCGGCGTGTGGGAGACGACATCGAGCAGCGCCTTGTGGTTCCACACATCGCATTCCAGCGGGGCGATGTTGAAATCGCCGACGATCACGGCGGGTTCCTTCAGCGTTTCGGACCAGCGGGTCATGCGCTCGACGAAGTCCAGCTTCTGGCCGAACTTGGGGTTCTGCGTGCGGTCGGGCACATCGCCGCCGGCGGGCACATAGACATTTTCGAGCAGCACGCCGCCGGGCAGGCGCACGCCGATGTGGCGGGCCTCGCCATTGTCCTGCCAGTCGTAACGCCACGCGCCCTCGATCGGCACGCGGGCGATGGTGGCGACGCCGTGGTGCATGCGCTGGCCGTTGAGCAGGCGGTGGGCATAGCCCAGGCGTTCGAACAGGGCGTGCGGGAAAATCTCGTTGGCGACCTTGGTTTCCTGCAGGCACAGCACGTCGGGCTGATGCTGCACCAGGAACTGCTCGACAATGTCGGCGCGGGCGCGGACGCTGTTGATGTTCCAGGTGGCGATGGTGATGGCCATGGCGCCGGTTATTGGGCGGATTCGCGGCGCTTTGCAACGCCGTCGGCCAGCGGGTGGCGGCGGTTGACCAGCTCCACCAGCGCGGCGGCGGCGACGTGGGTATAGATTTGCGTGGTGGCGATATCGGCGTGGCCCAGCAGCATCTGCACCACGCGCAGATCGGCACCGCCTTCGAGCAGGTGGGTGGCAAAGGCGTGGCGCAGCACGTGCGGCGAGATGCGGGCGGGCGGGATGCCGGCATCGGCGGCCAGCGCCTTGAGCAACTGCCACAGCCTGAGGCGCGACAGGTGCCCGCCGCTGCCATTGGCGCCGGCCGGAAACAGATAGCGGCTTTCGGCCGGCACGTGCGCCGCCCAGGCCAGCGCGGCGGCCTCGGCGCGGCGGCTCACCGGCACCAGCCGTTCCTTGTTGCCCTTGCCCAGGATCACCATATGGCCGCGCCCGGCGCGCACACAGCCGCGCGGCAGCGCCACCAGTTCGCTGGCGCGCAGGCCGGAGCCATAGAGCAGCTCAACCAGCGCCGACAGCCGCAGCAGCGCCGGATCGTCGGGCGCCGCCGCCAGCCGTTCGGCCAGGGTGGCAAACAGACGCTCGACATCGCCGGCCGCCAGCGTTTTGGGCAGCGGGCGCGCGGCTTGCGGCAGCGCCAGATCGCGCCCCGGATCATCGCTGCGCAGCCCGTCGCGCTGCAAGAAGGCCAGGAACTGCCGCACCGCCGAGGCCTTGCGCGCCGCGCTGGCCCGCGCCAGCGGCGCCCAGTGCCGGGCCAGACGCGCCAGCGCCGCCGCATCGGCCATGGCCAGTGCCCCGCCCAGCCAGCCGCTCGCCTGGTCAAGATCGCGGCCATAGGCCAGCAGCGTGTTCTTCGCCGCGCCGCGCTCGCTGGCCAGATGGTCCAGGAACAGCGCGATGGCGGCGCGATCCGTGATCATGGCGCGGCGGGCAGGCTGCGCATCACCGCCTCGGCCGCCAGCCGCTGCGCCGCCGCCCGCTGCCCGCTGGCGACCAGCGCCGCCACGATCGCCTCAAGATGGGCCGGCGGCACATCGGCCCAACCGCCCCCGTCCCCGCCACCACCCACCCCTTGTAGGCCGGTGGCGGCCAGCAGCATCACCTCGCCGGCGGCCTGGCGCGTGGCGGCGGCGGCCAGCGCGCGGGTCCAGCGATTGGCCACCGGCGTGATGCTGTCGCGGCGCAGCCCGTCCCACTCGCCGCCCTTTGCCAGCCCCAGGCCCGAAAGCCCGGCCAGCAGCAGCGCCTCGCCATGCGCGCCGGCGCCGCCGCGCCGGGCAAAATCGCGATAATCGGCCACGCTGGCCGGGCGTCCGCCGCTCACCGCCAGCAGCGCCCAGGCCCGCGCCCGCACCGCATCATCAGCGCCCGATGCCACCGGCCACCAGGCCCGCGCCCGGCCGGCATCGCCCACCGCCAGCAGCGCCGCGATGATCTGATCGGCCTGATCGGCCAGCGCCGCATCCGGGCGCAGCGCCGCGGCCGGCCCGGCGGTTTCCAGCAGCGCGCCCAGATCGCGGCCATCGCCGCGCAGCGCCGCCATCGCCGCGCCGCGCGCGCCGGGGCTGCCGGCGGTATAGGCATCGCGCAGCAGCGCCGCCCGGCTGCCGGCCGCAAAGCCGCCGCTGGCATCGGCCACCGAGAGCGCGGCGATGCCGCCGGCCAGTTCCTGCGCCGAAAGCGCGCCGATCGCCGCCGCCCGGCGCAGCAGCGCCAGCCGCGTGGCATCGGGCAGGCCGGGGTTGCGCACCGCCCAGCCGGCATGGGCGGGGCCCAGCGCCGAAAGCCGCTCAGCCGGCACCGGCACCCCGGCGGCGCTGGCCACGCCATAGCGATAGAGCGACAGGCCGGGCGCCTCCTCCCAATTGATGCCATCGGCGCGCCCGGCGCCGCCGGCCAGCACCACCACCCGCTGCGCCAGCCGCACATCGAACGGGGCCACCCGGCGCGGCTGCCGGCGCAGCGCATCGATCAGATTGGCGGCGGTGATGTCGTCCCCGTCCATGCCGGCGCACATGGCAAAGGCCAGATCCCACAGCGGGGAGGGCGACAGCGCCCGCCCGGTGGCGGCAATCGGGCACAGGCCGGCCAGATCGCCGGCGGCCAGGCTGATATGGGCGGCGGCCTGATAGGTGGCCGGCGTGTATCGGTCCACCGGCAGCGCATCGATCAGCCGGCGCGCGCCATCCACGATGCCCAGCCGCAGCAGCAGGCTGGCACGGGCCGCCACCCAATCGCCGTCATTCACCCCGGCCGGCGTCGGCGCCCGGCTGAGCAGCGCGCGCGAGACCATGATCGTGGCCCAGCGCGAGACCAGCGGGCGATCGATGCGCGCCGCCAGCGCCGCCACGAAGCGGCCGTTGCTGCCGGCAAAGGCGGTGAGCGCCAGCCCGCCATTGCCCGGCCCCAGCGTGCCGATCGGCGCGCCCGGCGGCAACAGCACCCGCGCCGCCATCGGATCGGCCACAGCGGCTTCGGGGGCGGCTTCGGGGGCGGCTTCGAGGGCTTCGGGCAGCAGTGGCGGCGGCGCATCGGCACCGGCTTCGCTGCCGGGTTCGGGCGGGGTGATGCCGGGCAGTGGTGCCGGTGGCGTCACCGCCGGGGCGGCGGCCGGCGCATCAAAGCCCGGCGGCAGCAGCGAGCGCGGCCGGTCTCGTGCCGGCGCGGGGCGGTTTGGCTCTGGGCGGGCGTTCTCTGGCCGCTGGCCCGCCACCGGAACCGGCAGCAGCAGCGCGGCCAGCAGCACGGCCGCCAATCCGGCCGCCGATCCCGACGTCACTCTGTCTGGGCGCCGGCGCATGCGCTTGCTTGCAGGGTCCATGCCCCGGTGTATAGCTGCGCACAGCATGGACGGCGACCCGAAAATCCCAGACGGCGCGGCAGAGCCCCTCCCGGCCGCACCGGCGGCCGAACCGGCGGCGCGGCTGGCGGCGCGCCGGCCGGTCACGCTGGTCGGCCTGATGGGGGCGGGCAAATCCAGCATCGGCAAGCGGCTGGCCGACCGGCTGGGCCTGCCCTTCGTTGATGCCGACGACGAGATCGTGCTGGCCGCCGGCCTGTCGATCCCGGAAATCTTCGAGCGGTTCGGCGAGGCGCATTTCCGCGATGGCGAGCGCCGGGTGATCGCCCGGCTGATCGATGGCACGCCCAAGGTGATCGCCACCGGCGGCGGCGCCTTCATGAACGAGGAAACCCGCGCGCTGATCCTGGCGCGCACGCTGGCGGTGTGGCTGGATGCCGATGTCAACACGCTGGTGGAGCGGGTGCGCCGGCGCGGCGGCCGGCCGCTCCTGGCCGGGCGCGACCCCGGCGAGGTGCTGCGCGAACTGGCCGCCATCCGCAATCCAATCTATGCGCTGGCGCCGATCCGGGTGGCCAGCAAGGCCGGCCCGCACAGTGAGACGGTGGAGGCGATCATCACCAGCCTGGCCGCCGCCAACGCCGCCGCCAACGCCGCCGCCAACAGGGAACTGCCATGATCATCGATGTCGCGCTGGGCGCGCGCGCCTATCCCATCCACATCCGCCCCGGCCTGCTGGCCGATGCCGGCGCGGTGCTGGCCCCGTTCGCGCGCGGCGGCCGGCTGGTGGTGGTGAGCGATACGCAGGTGGCCGGCCATCATCTGCCCACGCTGCAAGCCGGCCTGCCCGGCATCAGGCTGGAGCCGATCCTGCTGCCGCCCGGCGAGGCCACCAAGGATTGGGCGCATCTGCAACTGCTGGTGGAACGGCTGCTGGAACTGGGCGTGGAGCGCAGCGATGCCGTGCTGGCGCTGGGCGGCGGGGTGATCGGCGATCTGGTGGGCTTTGCCTGCTCGATGCTGAAACGCGGCTGCCGCTTCGTGCAACTGCCCACCACCCTGCTCGCCCAGGTCGATAGCTCGGTGGGCGGCAAGACGGCGATCAACGCGAAGGCTGGCAAGAATCTGGTGGGGGCCTTTCACCAGCCGGCGGCCGTGCTGATCGATCCCGCGGTGCTGGCCACGCTGCCGCGCCGCGAATTGATGGCCGGCTATGCCGAGGTGGTGAAATATGGCCTGATCAACGATCCCGGCTTTTTCGCCTGGTGCGAGGGCCAGGGCGCTGCCGTGCTGGCCGGCGACACGCAGGCGCAAATCCATGCCATCGCCCACAGTTGCCGGGCCAAGGCCGCGGTGGTCGCCGCCGACGAGCGCGAGACCGACGATGTGCGTGCCCTGCTCAATCTGGGCCACACCTTTGGCCATGCCTTTGAAGCGGAAACCGGCTTTTCCAGCCGGCTGCTGCACGGGGAGGCGGTGGCGCTGGGCATGGTGCTGGCGCACCGCCTGTCGGCCCGGCTGGGCCTGTGCCCGGCCGCCGATGCGGCGCGGGTGACGGCGCATCTGGCCGGGCTGGGCTTTGTCACCGAAGCGCGCGACCTGGGCCTGACATGCGATGCCGCCCGGCTGGTGGCGCACATGGCGCACGACAAGAAGATGAGCGGCGGCCGGCTGGCCTTCATCCTGTCGCGCGGGATTGGGCAGAGTTTTGTCTGCCGCGATGTGGCATTGGCCGATGTGGAGGCATTTCTGGCCAAGGAATTGGCGGGGGAATTGGCGGGCGAATTGGCGGGGGAACAGGCATGATCGGCCGCCGGGGCGTGCTGGCCGGCATCGGCGCCCTGGCCGCCGCGCCGGTGCTGGCCGCCCCGGTGCTGCGGGCCGACAATTTCGGCCTGACCCCGGCCAGCGCCGCCCGCCGCAACGGCTGGATCGAGGTGGACGCCGCCGCCTTTGCCGCCAACATCGCGCGGGTGCGCCGGCTGATCGGCCCGGCCCGGCTGTGCGCGGTGATGAAGGCCGATGCCTATGGCAACGGCCTCGCCCTGCTGATGCCGGCGGTGATCGCGGCGGGCATCGACGTGGTGGCGATCACCGCCAACGACGAGGCGCGGGTGGCGCGCGAACTGGGTTATCGCGGCCGCCTGCTGCGCATCCGCGCCGCCGTGCCCGACGAGATGGCCGACGCGCTGCCGCTGGGCGTGGAGGAATTGATCGGCAACCGCGAGACGGCGGCCTGGCTGGATGCACAATGGCGCAAGGGCCGGCCGGCGGCGCCGCTGCCGGTGCAACTGGCGCTGAACAGCGGCGGCATGTCCCGCAACGGGGTGGAGCTTGGCCATGCCATCGGCCAGGCCGATGCCCGCGCCCTGCTGGCGCTCACCGGCCTCAGCATCCGCGGGGTGATGACGCATTTTCCCGGCGAGGCGGCCGAGGACGTGCTGGGGCAGTTGGCGCGCTATCACGCCGATCTGGCCTGGCTGGCCGCTGCCGGCCTCGACACCCGCCGGGTGGAGCGCCACACCGCCAACAGTTTCGCAACGCTGATGCATCCCGAAACCCGGCTCGACATGGTGCGGGTGGGCGGGCTGCTCTATGGCGATCCCGGATCGGTGAAGACCGGCGATTTCGCGCCCACCATGACGATCAAGAGCCGGGCGGCCGCCATCAATCCCTATCCGGCCGGGCAGACGGTGAATTATGACCGCATTTGGCGGCTGACGCGTGACAGCCTTCTGGCCAATATCCCGATCGGCTATTCCGATGGGGTGCGCCGCAGCCTGAGCCGCGCCAACCGGCCGGAATTTGCCGCCGAACAGCGCAGCCCGACCCAGGTGCTGATCGGCGGGCGCCGCTATCCGCTGGTGGGGCGGGTGACGATGAACACGCTGATGGCCGATGTGACCGATGCGCCGCAGCCGATCCGGCCGGGGGACGAGGTGGTGATCTTTGGCGCGCAAGGGGCCGAGCGCATCACCCAGGCCGAACTGGAAGCCAATGCCCAGGCCTATGGCCCGGAAATCCTGGGCGTGCTGGGGGCAGCGCTGCCGCGCGTGCTGAAGGGTTGAGGGATTACTTGCGTTCCCACCGGTCGGGCGGCGGCAGGCCCGGATCGGCCAGCACGCGATCGGCGGCGGCATCATCCAGCAGCCAGCGCCGCCAGAAGGCGGTGGTGAGGCGGATGACCCCGGTTTCGACATGGCTGCCCAGCGGCGTGTCGGCCGGGCGGTTGCCGGCGAACATCATGTGGGTGGCGCCATCAAACAGCGCCAGCGCCTTGCGGCCATCGGCCGGCAACCCGCGCCAGGGCGCCAGCCGCTGCCGCACCGGGTCGGTCTCGCCGGGGCCGCCATCACGCGTGCCGGTGATCAGCAGATAGGGCCGGCCGATGCCGCCAAAGATCGCCGCCGGATCGCCCGGCTCCAACTGGCTGCCGCTCAGGGCCAGAAAGGCGCGCGGCCGCCGGTCAAGCAGCGGCTGGGTGCCGCCCATGCGCTGCCCGGCCAGCGCCTGCACCGTCCAGGCGCCCAGGCTGTGCCCGGCCACCCCGATGCGGTCCCGCCGGATGCGGGCCAGATCGCAGGCCCCCTCGCGCGGGCGGCGGGCCAGCTCATCCAGCACCAGGCCGATATCGCCGGCGCGCTGGGCCAGGTGCGCCATGCTGGTGGCAAAGCGCAGCCGGGCCTGGCGCTCCTCGGGCGGGGCAGGGGCATAGGCGGCATTGTCGCTGCCCGGATGCTGCACGCTGATCACCGCGATGCCGGCTGCCACCCAGGCCCGCGCCCACACCGCGCCGGCGGTGTTGGCGGCACCATAACCGGGGCTCCAGATCACTGCCGGTACCGGCCCGGCGCCGGCCGGCATCAGGATTCTGACCGGGACCCCCCGCGCCGTCACCGGAGCCCCGGCCGCCGTCACCAGCGCCCCGGTTGCGGCCACCGGGGCCCGCCATTCGGCCACGCACACCCCTTGGCCCGTCACATTTTGCGCCGTTACATTCTTGGCCGAAAACACGGCCAGCAGCATCAGGCCCAGGGGGAATTTCACCCCCCGAGCTTAGCGCCGGATCAGGCCAGCGTCATCCGCCGTTTGCCAAAGGGCACCACGGCGGCCTGCGGCGCGCTGGTGGCGGTGGACACGGCCTTGATCGTCTCCATGAACACCCAGTCGCAGCGGGTTTCGGCCGCGCTGAACGACAGGGTGAGATAGCCGCGGCGGCTGGTGTCGCACCAGGCGAGGCCCGGCGAGCTTTGCAGCAGGCCGGCGCGAATGATGGCCGGATCGGCCTTCAGCGAGCTTTCATAGCCCGGCGAAGTCACTGATTGCACACCAAATTCCGCCGCTACCGGCTTGCCGCCCAGGCTGTGGTTGAAGGCCCAGGCATTGTGGCTGTCACCGGCGATCACGATGGGATTGGCACCGGCATCGGCCATCGCCTTGAGCAGGCGGGCGCGCGCCTGCGGATAGCCTGACCACATGTCCTGCGCGCCGGGAATGCCGGCCTGGGCCGCGGCGAGACCGCCCTTCACATAGGCCACGGCGCGCGGATCGGCATCGGCGCCCAGCCATTCAACCGCTTGTTTCGGCGTGAGAATATCGCCCATCACCACTTGCTGGGCAACCAGTTGCCAGCGCTGGCCGGCCTTCACGCTGGCGGCGATCTCGGCGGCAAACCAGGCTTCCTGCTCCGGCCCCAGCAGGGTGCGCTCCGGGCTCTGCCACGGGCCGCTCTGGAAGGCCTTGATGCCATCCGGGCCGGCCTTGATCGCGGCCCCCAGATCAAGCTGCCTGTCGCGCCCGCTCATGCGGGTATCGAGCGTGATGACTGAAAGAAGGTTGCCGAAATCAAGGCGTTGCCACGGACGCTCGGGGCTCATCAGCCATTCGCGATGGGCCTTCACGGCCGCATCACGGCGCAGGTTCCACACGCCTTCGCCGGGCTGGTGATTCTCGGCGCCGCCCTTCCAGGTGTCGTTGGCGAACTCGTGATCGTCCCAGATGGCGATCATCGGGAAGCGGGCATGGATGGCCTGCAGGCCCGGATCGGCGCGATAGCTGGCATAACGCTGGCGATAATCATCGATGATGATGATCTCGTCGGACGGCATGATCTCCCGGCCGGGCATCACCGTGCTCGGGTAAATGCCTGAAGCATATTCATAAATATAGTCGCCCAGGTGGATCACCGCGTCGATGTCGTCCCGCGCGGCGGCATGGGCATAGGCATTGAAGAAGCCGAACGGCCGGTTGGAGCAGGAGAAGACCGCGAGCTTCAGCTGCTCGATGCGGCCGGCCGGCAGCGTCTTGGTGCGGCCCAGGGTGGACTGGCTGCCATCGGGCGCGGTGAAGCGGTACCACAGCCATTTGCCATCGGGCAGGCCCTTCACCTCGGTCTGGGCGGTGCCCCAGCTTTCCGGCCCGGCCACCACCTCGGCACGGGCGATGATGCGGCCCATGGCTTCATCCTCGGCCACCTCCAGCTTGAGCATGGTGGCCGCCCCCGTCACGCTGGCATAGCGGGTCCACAGCTTCACGGCGCCCGGCCCGGTAGGCGTGGAAGCGACGCCATGGGTGAAGCCGCTGGCCGGCCACAGCCGGGCAAGCGCCGGCCGCACCGGCAGGATCAGGCCGGCCGCGGTGGCCGACAGGAAGGCGCGACGATCGATGGCAGGACGCATGGTCGATTCCCCTCTAGATATCTGCGCCATTAAACCAGCTATTGTGACAATTTCGAGGGACCCTGCCGCCATGGCGAAAATGCGCCGCAAGGCCGATCTGCCCGCCAAGGATTGCGCCGCCTGCGGCCGTCCGTTCAGCTGGCGGAAGAAATGGGCACGCGATTGGGAAAATGTGCGCTATTGTTCGGACGCCTGCCGCAGCGGGGCCTATGGCCGTGCGCGCGCCAAGGGTGCAGAATAGGGCAATCCACGGGGAGGACAGCCATGGCCACGCAGCTGAAGACGCCGAGTGTGAAGGATCAGGTTTCTGCCGAGGAATGGGCCCTGCGGGTCGATCTGGCGGCGGCCTACCGGCTGGTCGCGCACTATGGTTGGGACGATCTGATCTTCACCCATTTGTCGGTGCGGGTGCCGGGGCCCGAACATCATTTCCTCATCAACCCCTATGAGCTGATGTTCGAGGAGATCACCGCTTCCAGCCTGGTGAAGATCGATGTGGAAGGCCATCCGGTGATGGAGACGCCCTACCGCACCAATCCGGCCGGCTTCACCATCCATTCCGCCATCCATATGGCGCGGGAGGACGCCCATGCCGTGATCCACCTGCACACGCCGCACGGGCAGGCGGTTTCGGCCCATGCCGAAGGGCTGATGCCCCTGACCCAGACCGCGATGCTGATCCGTGACGAGCTGACCTACCATCATTATGAAGGCGTTGCGACCGATCTGGATGAGCGGGAACGGCTGGTGCAGGATCTGGGCACCACCAAGACGGCGATGATCCTGCGCAATCATGGCACGCTCACCGTGGGCTCCACCGTCGCCGAGGCCTTCATCAAGATGTATTTCCTGGAGCGGGCCTGCGAGGCGCAGTGCCTTGCCCTGGCCGGCGGCCAGGACCTGATCAACCACCCGCCGCAGGGCACCCCGGAAAAGGCCGCGGCCCAGGGCCGCGATGGCCTGAAGATCGTTGGCAATCTGCTGGCCTGGCCGGCGCTGCTGCGCAAGCTGGACCGGATCGACCCGTCGTTCCGCGACTGACCGGCCCTATCGCGCGATCTTCGGCACCAGATCCTGCAAGGCGGCCACCAGCCGGGCGCAATCGGCCGGGGTGGTGAACAGCGCCGGCGTCACCCGCACGCAGGCGCCATCGGCAAGCCCGCTGCGATAGACGGTGTTGACGCCATAATCGGCCAGCAACCGATCGGTGATGGCGATATTGTCGGCCGCCGTCACATGCCCCGCGATGCGGAAGCTGGTGATCGCGCCAAAGGTGGCCGGATCATCACCCACCATGATCTCCAGCCCCGGCAGGCGACGCAGCGGTTTCACCCACAGATTGCGCAGATATTGCAACCGGGCGAGCTTCATCGGGATGGGCAACACCCGATCCTGAAAATCGATGGCGGCCGGCAGGGTGAGCTGCGGGGCATAATCCACGGTGCCCTGGTGGACCTTGGCCTGCACATCATCGGGCCTGGCATCCGGTTCACTGGCAGCGGCGGCCACCAGCGCTGCCATCCCCGGGCGGCACCAATAGCCCGCAATGCCCACGGGCGCCCCGGTCCATTTGTGGAAATTCAGCACCACATAATCCGCGCCGAAATCTGGGAGGAGGAACGGCCGCTGCCGGAAGCTCTGGGCACAATCGACCAGCACCACCGCGCCCGCGGCCTTGGCCAGCGCGGCAATCTCAGCCACCGGCACCACCAAACCGCTGCGGTGCGTGCCGTGGGTGAGCAGCACGAACTTCAGCCGTGCCGTGGTGCGGATCGCTTCGGCATAGGCGGCGATCACCTTGTCACGCGTGGGTGCACGCGGCAGGTTGATCTTGATGGCCTGGGCCCGACGTTGCCGTGCCAGGCTGATCATGGCGCCCTGCGATGCCTCGTAATCATTGTCGGAAAACAGGATCGCATCGCCTTCGCCCACGCCCTGAAACTGGCTGATCAGGGCTTGAAGGGCTTCGGCCGCGTTGCGGCAGAAGCCGATATCCCGGGGGTCGACGCCCATCGCCTGCGCGGCCCGCGCCTTGGCGGCGGCCACGTCCTTCTGCATGGCACGGCGGGCGTACAGGCTGGTGTCCCGGTTCAGACGGGCCAGAATATCGCGATGGATATCGGCCACTGGCAACGCCATGTTGCCCCAATAGCCATGTTCCAGCTGGGTCACCGGCCCCATCTTTGGATAAAGCGCCGCGATGCGGGCCCAGCCGGCTTCGTCATCTGGCGCCAGCATGCCGGTGGGCAATGCGGCGGCCGACGGTGCCGCCGCGGCTGCGCCAGCCAATGCCAAGGCCTGTCTGCGTGACATGTCCACCATGATCCTGCCCTCTTGTCCGTTTGCCCTACCCTCACCTCTTCGCTTGCGTTCGGCAAAAGCCATGTCATGCTGCGACAAAATGACCTGCGCACGAGCAGGCGAAACAATCTGGGGGAGGAAAACCGCATGGACAGCGTGCTATTGGCCATTGGCTGCGGATTGGCAGCCGTTCTCTATGGATTGATCACGTCGCGGCAGGTGCTGGGCGCTTCGGCTGGCAATGCCACGATGCAAGGCATCGCCTCGGCCATCCAGGAGGGAGCCGGCGCCTACCTGAAGCGCCAATACACCGCGATTGCGGTTGTGGGTGCCATCACGGCCGTGTTGGTGGCGCTGTTTCTCGGCACCGTGCCGGCGGTCGCCTTCGTGATCGGGGCCGTGCTGTCGGGGGTTACCGGCTTCATCGGCATGAATATCTCGGTGCGTGCCAATGTGCGGACAGCCGAAGCTGCGCGCACCAGCCTGCAAGGCGGCCTGACCATGGCGTTCCGGGCCGGTGCCATCACCGGCATGCTGGTCGCCGGGCTGGCGCTGCTGGCGATTGCCGGCGTCTATTTCTATCTCACCCGCCTGGCCGGGCTCGATCTGGGCATTGCGGGCGAGAAGCGTCAGATCGTCGATGCGTTGGTCGCCCTGTCGTTCGGGGCCAGCCTCATCTCGATCTTTGCCCGGCTGGGTGGGGGCATCTTCACCAAGGCCGCCGATGTGGGCGCCGATCTGGTGGGCAAGGTGGAAGCCGGTATTCCGGAGGATGATCCCCGCAATCCGGCGGTGATCGCCGACAATGTGGGCGACAATGTTGGCGATTGTGCCGGTATGGCGGCCGATCTGTTTGAAACCTATGTGGTCACCATCGGTGCCACCATGGTGCTTTCGGCATTATTGCTGGGCGGCATTGATGTTGGCCTGCTGGGCAAGATCCTCGCCCTGCCGCTTCTGATCGGCGGCAGCTGCATCCTCACCTCGATCATCGGCACCTATCTGGTGCGTCTGGGCAGCTCCAACAACATCATGGGCGCGCTCTACAAGGGTTTCTGGACGACGACATTGCTCGCCATTCCGGCGATCTACGCCATGTTTGCCATGACCATGGGCGATCTCAACGCCGTCATCGATGATCCGTCCGACAAGCTCCAGGCCTTCACTGCGATGGACCTGTTCTGGTGCTGCATGATCGGGCTGATCGTCACCGGCGCGCTGGTGTGGATCACTGAATATTACACCGGCACTGGTTTCCGGCCGGTCAAGTCCATCGCCAAGGCCAGCATCACCGGCCATGGCACCAACGTGATCCAGGGGCTGGCGATCAGCCTCGAATCGACCGCCATGCCCACATTGGTCATTTGCGCCGGCATCATCGTGGCCTTCCAGCTTGCCGGGCTGATCGGCGTGGCCTTTGCCGCAACCGCCATGCTGGCCCTGGCCGGCATGGTGGTTGCCTTGGATGCCTATGGCCCGGTGACCGACAATGCCGGTGGCATTGCCGAAATGAGCCACATGGAGAAGGACGTGCGTACCCGCACCGACGCGCTGGATGCGGTGGGCAACACCACCAAGGCCGTCACCAAGGGCTATGCCATCGGTTCGGCCGCCCTGGCCGCCCTGGTGCTGTTTGGGGCCTACACCACCGATCTGACGGCCTATTTCGGTGGCCTTGCGGTCGATTTCTCGCTCTCAAATCCCTATGTGGTTGTTGGCCTGCTGCTGGGGGCGCTCCTGCCCTATCTGTTCGGTGCGATGGGCATGACCGCGGTGGGCAAGGCCGCCGGGGACGTGGTGGTGGATGTGCGCGACCAGTTCTCCACCAACAAGGGCATCATGGAAGGCACCAGCAAGCCGGATTATGCGCGCACTGTTGACCTGGTCACCAAAGCGGCCATTCGTGAAATGGTCATCCCTTCGCTGTTGCCGGTGCTGGCGCCGATCGCGGTCTATTTTGGTGTCACGCTGATTGCTGGCCAGGCCCAAGGCTTTGCCGCCTTGGGGGCCCTGCTGCTCGGTGTCATCGTGTCGGGGCTGTTCGTCGCCATCTCCATGACCAGCGGCGGCGGCGCGTGGGATAATGCCAAGAAATATATCGAAGACGGCAACCACGGCGGCAAGGGCAGCGATGCGCACAAGGCCGCTGTGACCGGCGACACGGTGGGCGATCCCTACAAGGACACGGCCGGGCCAGCCGTGAACCCGATGATCAAGATCACCAACATCGTCGCGCTGTTGCTGCTGGCGGCGCTCGCAGCCTGATCATCATCCGCCGCGGCAAATGCTCAGCGTTTGCCGCGGCGGATCCCGGGCGGCACCCGCGATCTGCCTGGCTGGGGCCGAAATCCGCGCGGGCGGTCACGGCGCTGCGCCGGCGCACTGCCGCCTTCAGGCAGTTCATAGCGCAATGCACCTGTGATCGGATTTGCTTCTGCCAGGCGCAGTTCCAGCCGCTGTCCCACCTCGTAGCAGGTGCCGCTGGAGAGGCCTTCAAGCCGCCGCATATCCTCATCAAACACGAAACGCTCGGCACCCAGGGTGGACACAGGGACCAGCCCATCCCCGCCCAGCCCCTCGACGGTGGCAAAGAAACCGAACTTCGCCACCCCCGTGATGCGGGTCTGCACCACTTCGCCAACCATGGTGGACAGATAGGCCGCAACATAGCGATCGATGGTGTCGCGCTCCGCCTCCATGGCCCGCCGCTCAGTCATGCTGATATGGTCGGCAGTCTTGGCAAGGCCCTTCTCTTCTTCCTTGTGCAGCCCGCCATCGCCGAGACGGTAAGCCGATGCGAGGCTGCGGTGCACCACCAGATCGGCATAGCGGCGGATCGGTGAGGTAAAGTGGGCGTAGCTGCCCAGCGCCAGGCCGAAGTGGCCAACATTGTCAGGCGTGTAATAGGCTTGGGTTTGCGTGCGAAGCACTTGTTCCGAGACTTGCTCGTAATTCTCTCCGTCCTTGGCTCGCGCCAGGATGCGGTTGAAGATGGCAGGGCGAGCCACCTGACCCATTGCCAAATTCTGGCCCAGGGTTTCCAGATAGTCTCTCAGAGCAATGATCTTTTCCCGGCTGGGTGCCTCGTGGCAGCGGAAGATGCAGGGGCTCTTCTTTTTTTCCAGCGCCTTGGCCGCTGCCACGTTGGCGGCGATCATGTAATCTTCGATCAGTTGGTGGGCCGGCAGGTGCTGACGCACGCTGATGCCGGTGATCCGGCCAGTCTCGTCGAGGACAACGCGCTTTTCCGGCAGTTCGAGCGCCAGCGGTTCGCGCGCATCGCGTGCGATTTTCAGGGCCGTCCAACAGGCCCACAGTGGTTGCAAGACTGGAAGAAACGCGCCTTCGCCTGCATCCATGGCGGCCTGCGCCTGTTCATAGGCGATGTTGGCAACACAGCGGATGACCGCCCGGGTGAAGCGCCAGTTGAGCACCTTGCCATCAGGCGCAATGTGGAGGTGGCAGGCCATCACCGCCCGGTCCTGGCCTTCGACCAGTGAACAGGCATCGGCTGACAGCACCTCCGGCAACATGGGTACGACCCGATCGGGAAAATACACGCTGTTGCCGCGGCTGCGGGCGGCGCGGTCCAGCGCGCTGCCCGGCCGCACATAGAATGACACATCGGCGATGGCGACGATGGCGCGGAAATGGCCGTCATTGTCGGGATCGGGCGCGGCCCACACCGCATCGTCATGGTCGCGCGCGTCGGCCGGATCGATGGTGAGGAACGACAGTTGCCGGAGATCCTCGCGGTCCCCCAG
>JAIXUQ010000033.1 GCA_027483465.1 Sphingomonadales bacterium | reverse complement strand
CAGCCGCTTGCCGCCGGCCGGCAGATCAAAGGCCAGCCACGGCTTGCCCAGCCGCAGCCGATCCAGATCGATGATGTTGAGATCGGCCAGATAGCCCGGCGCGATCAGGCCGCGATCATTCAGGCCATACAGCCGGGCGGTGTCGTGGCACTGGCGGCGGATGGCGTTTTCCAGACTGACCGTGCCGCGCGCCCGGTCCCGCACCCAGTGCTGGAGCAGATAGGTCGGGCTGGCGGCATCGCAGATGGTGCCGCAATGGGCGCCACCGTCCGACAGGGAGATCACGACATCATCGCGGTGCAGCAGGCCGTGGACGAAATCCAGATTGCCATCGGCATAATTCAGGATGGGGAAATAGATGAAACCGCTGCCCCCGCCCTGGCACAGGAGATCATAGGCATAGGCATCCGGTTCCACGCCGGCGGCAGCGGCGCGGGCGCGGATCGTCTCCCCGGCGCCCGGCTCGTAATTGAAGGCCTCGGTCATTTCATACTGCAGGTCCCAGCCCAGCGCGACCGCCATCAGCAGTGGCAGCACATCGGATTCGGGCCAGACATTGTCTTCGGCCAGCAGCTTTGCCTTGAACGCCGGATCGGCCAGGTGCCGCCACTGCTCATCCCAGGGCAGGGCTTCGATGGCCTGCCAACTGGGCCGGAACTTGAACGGATGCACGGTGCCACGCCAGGCCATCAATATGCCGTTGCCGCGGATGGCGATCTGGGCGACGATATTGGCGCCGGCGGCATTGGCGCGCGCGGTTTCGGCCATCTGCTCGTCCCACGGCAAGTCCTTGGCGATCGATTGCAGCATGGCAAAGGTGACCGGCAGGCCGGTTTCGCGGCTCATTTCCGCCATCCAGCCGAATTCGTCCCACTCGCGCTTCAGGTCGCTGGCCATTTCGAACACGCCATGGCCCACCTCGCCCATGGCGCGGCCGATGGCGATCAGTTCGTCCTTCTCGGCCGTGGTGCCCGGCACCAGTTCGCCGTCAATGCTCTTGTGCAGGATGGTGCGGCTGGTGGAAAAGCCGAGCGCGCCGGCCTTCACGCCTTCGGCCACGATGGCGGCCATGCGGGCGATATCATCGGCGGTGGGCTTTTCGTTGCGGGCGCCGCGTTCCCCCATCACATAGGCGCGCACGGCGCCGTGCGGCACATGGGTGGCAACATCGATGGTGCGCGGGCGCCGTTCCAGCGCATCCAGATATTCGGGAAAACTCTCCCAGTCCCAGCGCATGCCTTCGGCCAGCGCGGTGCCGGGAATATCCTCCACCCCTTCCATCAGGCCGATCAGCCATTGGTGGCGATCGGGCGCGGCCGGCGCAAAGCCCACGCCGCAATTGCCCATCACCACCGTGGTCACGCCATGCCAGCTGGACGGCGCCATTTCCGAATCCCAGGTCGCCTGCCCGTCATAATGGGTGTGGATATCGACAAAGCCGGGCGCCACGACGAGGCCGCGCGCGTCGATCTCGCTGCGGCCCGGCGCGACCACCCGGCCAACGGCGGTGATGCGGCCGCCATCCACGGCAACATCGCCGGTGAAGCGGGGGCGGCCGCTGCCATCAACGATGGTGCCGCCACGGATGACCAGATCATGCATGCCATTGCCCTCCCCACGGGTGGTTCCAGGCCGGGAGCATGACACAAGCGCGCACGGCGGCAAGCCTGCCACTTGCGCGGGCAAGGCGGCAGGCAGCAGGATCAGCCCTGCGGCGTTTCCGGCGGGGCTTCGGCCTGTTGCGGGCGTTCGGGGTCAGGCGGCAGATGGCCCCATTTGTCCTCGTCGATCACCGGGGCGGGCTGGCTGCTTTCAACGCCGCAGGCGCCAAGCGCGAGCGCCAGCAGAATCACCAGGGCCGCGGGGTGGGGTTGCGCCAACATCGCGGCCAATTTGGGCATAACTTACAAAATCGCAAGGGCTCGTTTGGACAGTCGCCGGGGGTGGTTCGCCGCCCGGCCTGTCATGCGTGTGTAACCGGGGCGCTTGATTGCCTGAACGCGGCAACAGGGCTAAGGCGCAGGGCATGAGCAACAAGGTCACCACGGCAGGCGACGACGCCATCATCGAAACCCGCGACCAGCTGATCGCGGTCTTTGCCGATGGCGCCAAGCCGCGCGCCGATTGGCGCATCGGCACCGAGCACGAGAAATTCGTGTTCCGCACCGCCGATCACCGCGCCCCATCCTATGCCGAGCCCGGCGGCATCCGCGATCTGCTGATGGCGATGACCCGTTATGGCTGGGAACCGATCGAGGAAACCGGGCCGGATGGCAGCGCCAACGTGATCGCCCTGAAGGGGGCGGATGGCAATATCAGCCTGGAGCCGGCCGGCCAGTTCGAGCTTTCGGGCGCGCCGCTGGAAAATCTGCACCAGACCTGCGCTGAATCCAACCGCCACCTGAAACAATGCCGCGAGGTGGGCGCCGAACTGGGCCTGGGCTTTCTTGGCCTGGGCTTCTGGCCCGACAAGGCGCGCGCCGATCTGCCGGTGATGCCCAAGGGCCGTTATGCCATCATGCTGCGCCACATGCCGCGCGTGGGCAGCCTGGGGCTGGACATGATGCTGCGCACCTGCACCATCCAGACCAATCTGGATTACAGCAGCGAAGCCGACATGGTGCGCAAGTTCCGCGTGTCGATGGCGCTGCAGCCGCTGGCCACCGCGCTGTTTGCCAATTCGCCGTTCAAGGAATCGCGCCCGAACGGCTTCAAGAGCTATCGCAGCCATATCTGGACCGACACCGATCCGCACCGCACCGGCACGCTGCCCTTCGTGTTTGAAGATGGCTTCGGCTTTGAACGCTATGCCGATTACGCCCTCGATGTGCCGATGTATTTCGTCTACCGCGACGGCCGTTACATCGATGCGGCGGGCCTGAGCTTCCGCGATTTCCTGGCCGGCAGGCTGGCGGTGCTGCCCGGCGAGAAGCCGCGGCTGGGGGACTGGAAGGATCATCTGTCCACCGCCTTTCCCGAAGTCCGCATGAAATCCTATCTGGAAATGCGTGGCGCCGATGGCGGCCGGTGGGATCGCATCTGTGCGTTGCCAGCCTTCTGGGTGGGCCTGCTCTATGATCAGGGCGCGCTGGATGCGGCCTGGGATCTGGTGAAGCATTGGACCCCGGCCGATCACGCCCGCCTGCGCGCCGAGGTGCCGGCGCTGGCGCTGGGCGCCGCCAGCCCCAATGGCGGGACGCTGCAGGATCTGGGCCGCGCGGTGCTGGCCATCGCCGATGCCGGCCTGGCCGCGCGCGCCCGGCTGAATGCCGCCGGGGACAGCGAACAGGGCTTCCTCAACCCGCTGCGTGAGATCATTGCCAGCGGCCAGACCAACGCCGACCGGCTGTTGGCGCTGCACGACGGTGCCTGGGGCGGGGACGTCACCCGCGTTTATGAGAGCGAGGCCTATTGATTGCCGGCCACAGTTGCCGGGAAACGTCAGCCTGCGGCAATTCGGCGCTTTTTTGCTCTTGTCAGGCGCGCGTCGTCGCCTGACACTCCCTTCGTCGTGATCAAGGCCCGCCGCTGGGGGTCAGAGGCCTGACACTGACCTGGGGAGGTAGAGAGAATGGCTCGTGACGCACTGCGCGCAGGGAGCGCGCTGTTTGCCCTGACATCAGCACTGGCATCATCCTTGGTTTGGGGGCAGGCGGCAGCGGCCCAGCAGGCGGCGGCGCAGCCCACGGCCGTGGCCCAGGCCCAGCAGGATGAAGAAACCGAAGGCAGCGAAATCGTCGTTGTCGGCAGCTTCATCCGTGGCACCCGTGCCGATGCTGCCATGCCGGTGGATGTGTTCACCGCCGATGATCTCAACAAGCAGGGGGTGAGCACCCCGCTGGAATTCATCAAGCAACTCCCCTCGGTGGGCGCCACGCTGGGTGATTCCAACCAATATTCCACCGCCAGCCAGGGCTTTCAGGGCAATGGCTCTTTGAACCTGCGCGGCCTTGGCCCGGAACGCACGCTGGTGCTGTTCAACGGCCGCCGCACCGTGCTTGCCCCGGGTGACGGTTTCATCGACACCAATCTCATCCCGGTGTTTGCGCTGGAAAATATCGAGGTGCTGAAGGATGGCGCGGCCGCCACCTATGGCTCTGATGCCATTGCCGGCGTGGCCAACTTCACCACCCGCAGCAAGCTCAACGGCGTGATCATCCAGGGCGATTTCGATGCCATCCGCGGCTCGCGGGACAATTGGACCGCCTCGATCCTGGCCGGCAAGCAGATCGGCAGCCTGAATGTGATGGCCGGCTTTGGCTGGCAGCACCGCTCCACCCTGCCCAACTATGCCCGCTCGTTCAGCCGCACCACCTATGCGCAGAACCCGTCGGGCTGGTCGGCGCTGTCCACCCCCGGCCTGTTCAACGTGCGCCGGCAGGATGGCTCATCGGTGACGGCGCGTGACGGCGGCAACGCCGCCTGCACCGCCGTGGGCGGCGTGAACGACGGCGCGCTGTGCCGGTTCAGCTTCATCCCGTGGAACAACATCATCGAAGAGGAAGACCGGTATCAGGCCTATGCCCAGGCCGATTGGGAAGTGTCTGACCGCACCAAGCTGCGGCTGGAGCTGCTCTATGCCCAGACCGATCTGAACTCGCTGGGCTATTCGCCGTCCTTCCCGCCCACCCAGGGCCCACGCGGTTCCGGTTCGGCCAACGCTTTCACCGTTTCGCCCAACAACCCCGGCGTCGCCGCCTTCCTGTCGCAAACCGGATTGGCCGCCAACACGCCGGCCAACCCCGTCAGCGCCATCACCGCGGTGTTCTGGCGCCCGTTCGGCTGGCTGGGCAACCCGGCCGATCCCAACCGCGGTTCCGGCAAGGGCCAGGCCAACAACAAGGCCTATCGCGTTTCGGGCGGGGTGGAGCATGAGTTCAGCGACAGCTTCCGCGGCCAGCTTTATGGCACCTGGTGGCGGTCTGACCGCTGGACCGGCGTGCCCGACATGGTGGGCAGCCGGCTGCAGGCCGCGTTGAACGGCCTGGGCGGCCCCAATTGCACCGGCACCACGCCGGGCGCCAATGGCTGCCAATGGTTCAATCCGTTCATCAACGCGGCGCAGCCGATCTCGCTGCAGGGCCTGACCAATCCCAATTTCGTCGCCGGCGCCTCCAACAGCGTCGAACTGGTGAACTGGGTGCACGTGCGCAATGGCACCTACCAGGCCGAAGAACAGTTTGTCATCGATGCCATCTTCTCGGGCGAAACCGGCTGGGATCTGGGCGGCGGGCCGATCGCCTATGCCTTTGGCGCCCAGTATCGTGACAACCGCTGGTCCAGCACGCCGATCAACGACGAATCCAACCTCAACATCAACCCCTGCTTCGTGCTGGGTGATCGCAGCTGCGTTGGCACGCCCATCGAAGGGGTTGGCTCCTTCATCTTCCTGGGTGGCACCCGCCCGGAAACCGTGAAGCAGAATGTGAAGGCGGTGTTTGCCGAAGTGAAGGTGCCGGTCACCACCAAGCTGGAGGTGACGGCAGCAGCCCGCTTTGAAGATTATGGCGGCGCCGTGGGCAGCACCTTCAACCCCAAGGGCACGGTGCGCTGGAACGCCACCGATTGGCTGATCCTGCGCGGTTCGGTGGGCACCACCTTCCGCGGCCCGCGCGCCAACCAGGTGGCGCGCAACCAGATCACCAGCCTGGCCGGCATCCAGGCGGCGGCCAACAACTTCAAGTCGGTGGATATTTTCGGCAATCCGTCCGATCTGGGCCCGGAAACGGCCTTCACCTACAATCTGGGCGCCGTGGTCAACACGTCCGGCTTCACCGCTTCGGTGGATTACTGGAGCTTTGACGTGGAAGACCGCATCACCACCACCCCGGCGCAGGCCATTGCCACCTCGGTGGCCAGCGGCGCGGTCGCGGCCAACGGCACCCGCTTTGCCAATTGCAGCAGCGTGCTGGCCAATCTGATCACCTTCCAGGGCGGCTGCGTGCAGGGCACCACCACCGGCTTTGACATCGCCCGGGTGCGCACCGATTGGGTGAACGGGCCGGGCATCAAGGTCAGCGGCCTCGATTTTGCCTTTGATTACAAGACCGATTTCGGTACCGGCCAGCTCAGCTTCGGGGCGCAGGGCTCGTTCATCCTCAACTTCCGGTTCGAGGATTTCAGCTTCCGCGGCGTGCTGCTGCAGAACGGCTATCAGGCACGCGGCTTCACCAACTATTTCCGTGATCCGCTTACCGTCTCGCCGCTGCGGGCCAATGCCTGGGTGAACTACAACATCAGCGGCATCAACGTGCGCTACCAGCTGCGCTATGTCGATGGCGTGAAGGATGATCGCTGTATCGGCCTCGCCAATTGCGCCAGCACCAGCTTTGGCCCGACCAATTTCGGGGCCACTGTCGATGCCTTCACCCAGCACGACGTGCATGTGCAATATGATCTGCCGATCGATGCGGTGAAGGCGCAGCTGCAATTCTCGATCGAGAATTTCACCAACGCCCCGCCGCCGGCCTCGCGGCTGGAGCCGTCTTACGATCCGTTCATCGGCAACCCGCTGGGCCGGGTGTTCCGCCTGGGCGCGCGCGTCCAGTTCTGACCGATCGCCCTTGCCCGGCGCGGCCCCCTACAGGCCGCGCCGGGCGCAGGCGTAAAGCGCCACTGCCGCCGCGTTCGACACATTCAGGCTTTCCACGCCCGAAATCGGCAGACGGGCAAGCTGGTCGCAATTCTCGATGGTCAGGTGGCGCAGGCCCTCGCCCTCGCTGCCCAGCACCAGTGCGGGCTGGCACGTGCCCAGCGCGGATTCCAGCGAGGCCTCGGCCTCGCCATCCAGCGCGATGCGCCAGAAACCGGCCTCGCCGATCTCGCCCAGCGCGCGCGCCAGATTGACCACGCGCACCCACGGCAGCGCCTCCAGCGCCCCGCTGGCGCTGCGGGCCAGCACACCGGATTCGGCCGGGCTGTGGCGATCCTGGGTGACAATGGCGCGGGCGTTGAAGGCCAGCGCCGAACGCATGATCGCCCCCACATTGTGCGGATCGGTCACCTGGTCCAGCACCACGATCGGGCGGTTGGCGCCGTCGTCGGCGTCTTTCAATATGTCGCCCAGCCAGACATTCTCCAGCGGCTCCACCTCCAGCACATAGCCCTGGTGCGGCGCATCGGCCGGGCACAGCCGGCCCAGGTCATGATCGTCGCCATATTGCACCTGCAGCCCGGCCGGGATTTCGATGCTGCGCGCCGTCTGTGGGGTCAGCCACAATTTGCGGAAACTGCGCTCGGGATTGTCCAGCGCGGCGAACACCGCATGCCGGCCATAGAGGCGGGGGAAGGGGCTTTTCTGGCCCTGCTGGTTCTTGGGGTGCGGCCGGCGGCCCATATCGATCTGCCATCCTGTGCAGGCGGCGGGCACGGTGGTGGAGGGGGTTGGATTTGAACCAACGTAGGGTGAAACCCGGCAGATTTACAGTCTGCTGCCATTGACCGCTCGGCCACCCCTCCACGTCCGCACGCTGTGCCGGTCGGGAGGCGGCCAAATGCGGCAGCCGGGCGCGGCTGTCAACACACTTATTCGCCCTGCCCGGCCGGGCCTGGGATCAACTGCGATCGGGCACCACGCGGTCGCGGCCCAGCCGCTTGGCGGTGTACAGCGCGCTGTCGGCGCGGGCGATCAGCTCGTCACCGCTCTGGCCGCCGCGGTGCTCGGCCACGCCGGCCGAAAAGCTGATGCGGCCCATGCTGCTGCCGTCAACCGCGCTGCGCAGCACCTGGCCAGCCAGTTCGGCGCGCACCCGGTCAATCCGCCCGCAGGCGGCCTGCAGGCCCACGCCGGGCATCACGCCCACGAATTCCTCGCCGCCCAGCCGGCCCACCAGGCCGCCGTCGCGGGCCAGCCGGTCGGCCAGATGGCGGGCGACAAAGCACAGCACATCATCGCCCATGGCATGGCCATAGCGGTCGTTGAACCGCTTGAAATGATCGATGTCCACCACGGCCAGCGCCAGCGCGGTGCCGGCGGCCTGGGCTTCCTCCTGCGCCTTTTCGATGGCGGCCATGATGCCGCGCCGGTTCATCACCCCGGTCAGCGCGTCGGTCACGGCGGCACGCTCGGCGTGGATCAGCCGGTCGGCCAGCGCGCGGGTTTCGGCGGCGGCCTGGTCAAGCTCGGCCATCAGCCGGCCGTTGGCGGCCTGCATGCTGGCGGTGGCGGCGCCCAGCTGCTCCAGCAGCGTGGCCAGCGCCGTGGCATCCAGCGGGCCGGCCAGTTTCTCGCCGCCCACCGCGATGGCGCGGCCATAATCGGCCAGATCGGTCTGGCCGCTCTGGATGCGCAGCCCCAGCGCCTCGGCCTGGTCATGCGCCTCGGCAATCAGCTGGTTCACCTGCGCCGGGGTCAACTGGCCCAGATGCGTCTCGCGCAGGGCCATCACCACGCTGATGGTCAGCCCGTCGCCGGCCATGGCCCTGTCCACCGCCAGCGACAATTCATGATCCTCATCACGCACATAGCGCCACAGGATATCGTAAACCGCCGGTTCCGGCGGCAGCCCGGTGCGCACCAGCAGCGCGCGCACCCGGTCAAACCAGCTCAGCGCCGCGTGCGCCTCGCCGGCCACGCCCGGCGCCAGATCGGCCGGTGCCGGCACTTCGGCCTGCGCCTCATATGGCCCCGGCTGATATTGCATCGGTGTGATCCCTCCTGCCCGTGGTTGCTCGTTCAAGGGGAACGGCGGCGGCAGCAGCGGATTAAGGCGGGGCCGGGGGATTTTTCGCAGGTGCGAATGCCGCAGGCGGCTGGAGCGGGTAGCGGGAATCGAACCCGCATAGCCAGCTTGGAAGGCTGGAGCTTTACCACTAAGCTATACCCGCGTTGCGCCTGCTCTTACGGCAGAGCCGGGGCGGTTTCAATGGGATGCCGGCGGGTGCCGGGTGCCCGGCCCTCTTGCGCCGCCGCGATCCCCTCTCTATAGCCCGGCCAGCGCCTAGGAGTGTAGCTCAGTTGGTAGAGCATCGGTCTCCAAAACCGAGGGCCGGGGGTTCGAGTCCCTCCACTCCTGCCAGTCGCCCGATGATCAGCCGGCAAGTGGTTGAACAGCAAGGCGGCTGATCCCATGTGAAGGGTGCTGCGATGCCAAGGCAGCCGGCGGCGGGGCCATGCCCCGTGCCGGTTCTTGGTGTTGTTGGGCGGCCTGCCGTGCTGCGGCTGGCTGATTCGTGATTGGTTGGCAACTTTGCAAAGGCATGCTTGCGTGAGCGACGGAAAGGCGGAAGTGGCGAAGAAGCCCCGGGTTTCCCCGGCGGAATTCGTGCGCCAGGTGCAGACCGAAACCCGCAAGATCGCCTGGCCCACGCTGCCCGATACGGTGCGGATGACGATCATGGTGCTGATCATGACCAGCATCCTCTCGATCTTCTTCCTGGGCATCGATCAGGTGCTGGGCCGCACCGTCAAATTCCTGCTCAGCCTGGCTGCCTGAGGAACATCATGTCGCGCTGGTACATCATCCACGCCTATTCCGGCTTTGAAAACAAGGTGAAGGACGCGATCCTCGCCGAAGCCCGCCGCATGGGCCTTGAAGCCTTCATCGATGCCATCGAGGTGCCGGCCGAAACCGTGACCGAGGTGGTGAAGGGCAAGAAGCGCGCGGTGGAGCGCAAGTCCATGCCCGGTTACGTGCTGGCCAAGCTGGCGATGACTGACGATGTGTTCCACCTCGTCAAGAACACCCCCAAGGTGACCGGCTTCCTGGGCCAGCAGAACAAGCCGCAGCCGATCAGCGAGGCCGAAGCCGCCCGCATGCTCAACACCAAGGCGGAGGAAACCCCGGCCGCCAAGATCAAGAAGAAGGCCAATTTCGAGATCGGCGACAGCGTGCGCGTGCTCGATGGCCCCTTCGCCAGCTTCAACGGCCTCGTCGAGGAGATCGATTTCGATCATGGCCGTGTCAAGGTTTCGGTGTCGATCTTCGGGCGCGCAACGCCCGTCGAACTCGGCTTCGAACAGGTGGAAAAGCAGAAGTAATTCGGCGTTTTCACCATCCCGCCGTTCCGGTTTCCGGAACGGGCGCTTCCGCCGCAAGGCGGATCTGAAATGTGGGAGGCCGGTTGCCCCGGCCGCTAGCACCACACAGCAAGGAGTGGCCCGATGGCCAAGAAGATCACTGGATATATCAAGCTGCAGGTGAAGGCCGGCATGGCCAACCCCAGCCCGCCGATCGGCCCCGCGCTCGGTCAGCGCGGTGTCAACATCATGGAATTCTGCAAGCAGTTCAACGCCAAGACGGAAGGCATGGAAAAGGGCACCCCGATCCCGACCGTGATCACCGTCTATGCGGACCGCTCGTTCAGCTTCATCACCAAGCTGCCGCCGGCATCCTATATGCTGAAGCAGGCCGCCGGCCTGAAGTCGGGCGGCACCACGCCGGGCAAGGGCGCGGCCGTGGCCAAGATCAAGCAGTCGCAGATCCGCGAAATTGCCGAGAAGAAGATGCCCGATCTCAATGCCAACAGCATCGAGATGGCGATGAAGACGATCGAAGGTTCGGCCCGCGCGATGGGCCTTGAAGTGGTGGAGGGCTGATCCAATGCCGATGACCAAGAAGGCCAAGGCGTTTGCAGCCGCCGTCAACCGTGACCAGCTCTATCCTGTCGATCAGGCGATTGCCCTGGTGAAGAGCCTGGCCACGGCCAAGTTCGATGAAACCATCGAAGTCTCGTTCAACCTGGGTGTCGATCCGCGTCACGCCGATCAGATGGTGCGCGGCGTTGTCACCCTGCCCAAGGGCACCGGCAAGACCGTGCGCGTGGGCGTGTTTGCCCGCGGCGCCAAGGCCGATGAAGCCCGCGCCGCCGGTGCCGACGTGGTGGGCGCCGAAGACCTGCTGGAAATCGTGCAGGGCGGCACCATCGATTTCGATCGCTGTATCGCCACCCCTGACATGATGGGTCTGGTCGGCCGGCTGGGCAAGGTGCTGGGCCCCAAGGGCCTGATGCCGAACCCCAAGCTGGGCACGGTGACCATGAACGTTGGCGAAGCCGTGAAGGCCGCCAAGGGTGGCCAGATCGAATATCGCGTCGAGAAGGCCGGCATCATCCATGGCATCCTGGGCAAGGCCAGCTTTGGCCAGGATGATCTGCGCGCCAATTTCGATGCGCTGCTCGATGCCGTCGTCAAGGCCAAGCCGTCGGGCGCCAAGGGCAAATATCTGCTCAAGGTTGCCGTCAGCTCGTCGATGGGCCCCGGCGTGAAGGTCGATCCGGCCTCCACCGGCGTGACCAACTGACCGGTTGATCCAGCCAATGTGAAAGGGCCGGGGCGAGGCATCGCTCCGGCCCTTTTGCGTTGGTCACGCTTGACTCTGCGCGGCGCAGCCTCTAACGCGCCGCATCCGCACCGGTCCCTGGGGCCTGTGCGACCGTCCGAGATTGCAGGTGGAGCCAAGGTCAGACTTGCTCCTTAAGCCGGTTGGGCCTGCATGAGACGAGGCAAGTTTTTCCGCACCGGTCTTGCCGCTGCGGGTCTGTGCAGGTGCTGCGCCTGCACGGGCGACGATCCTCTTCGGACGGGCCTGGTGCCCGCCGCTCTCCTCATGGTGACAGGCAGGCCTCAGGCTCATTGAGCCGGCGCAGGCGCTTTGCCTGCGTCATTGTCCCGCCGGGGGCAGGGTGTTTTGCCCCGCGCCCGGCACAGTGCAAGGAGTGAGCATGGATCGCGCCCAGAAAGCCGAAGCCATCTCCAGCCTGGCCAAGACGCTGACCGAAACGTCGGTCGTCGTGGTCACGCGCAACCATGGCCTGACCGTCGCGCAAGCGAGCGATCTCAGGAACCGGATGCGCGCCGCTGGGGCCAGCTTCAAGGTGACCAAGAATCGCCTCGCGCGCATCGCGCTCGAAGGCACGCCCTACCAGCCGCTCGGTGATCTGCTCACCGGCCCCTGCGGCCTTGCCACGTCCGCCGATCCGGTGGCCGCTGCCAAGATCGTGGTGGAATTCGCCAAGACGACCGACAAGTTCGAGATCGTCGGCGGCGCCATGGGCAACACCGTCCTCGATGTGAACGGCGTGAAGGCCCTGGCCGAACTGCCGTCGCTGGATGAACTGCGCGCCAAGCTGGTGGGCCTGATCAACGCGCCCGCCACCAAGCTGGCCCAGCTGTCGACCGCTCCGGCGGCCAAGCTGGCCCGCGTCTTCACGGCCTATGCCGAGAAGGAAGCCGCGTAAGCCTTCGATCATCAATTTCACAGACCCGATGAAAAAGACTGGAGAATATCAATGGCTGACCTGAATGCTATCGTTGACCAGCTGTCCGCTCTGACCGTGCTGGAAGCCGCCGAACTGGCCAAGCTGCTGGAAGAAAAGTGGGGCGTGTCCGCCGCTGCCGCCGTGGCCGTGGCCGCTGCCCCGGCCGGTGGTGGCGCTGCTGCGCCGGCCGCCGAAGAGAAGACCGAGTTCGACGTGATCCTGACCGGCGACGGCGGCAAGAAGATCAACGTCATCAAGGAAGTCCGCGCCATCACCGGCCTGGGCCTGACCGAAGCCAAGGCGCTGGTCGAAGGCGCGCCGAAGGCCGTGAAGGAAGGCGTGTCGAAGGCCGACGCCGAGAAGTTCAAGAAGCAGCTGGAAGAAGCCGGCGCGACTGTCGAACTGAAGTAAGCCGCAGCGGGGCGTGTGGATAACGCCTGGCGTTATCCACCGACCCCCGCAAGGCCGGCCGGCGGGGCCGGGCGGGCGCCACAGCGCCCAACCGGAACCCGTCCGACCCCGGCCTGCGCCGGGGCAGGCTATGTCCGCGGCTTTGCCGCGGCCCGCACAAGCCAAGCGAAACGAAAGGGGGCGGCTCCACCCGGGGCCGCCCCTTTTTCCGTGGCCGGCCGCCAACGCCGCACCCCCCACACCCCCCTTGCCCAAATCCAACAGCCGGCCTACATCGCGGCACAATCACTGGCCGGGCCCCCCGATTCCCGGTCAGCCCGCCACCTTTCGGGACACGGCCTGTCGCGCGATCAGGCCGCGACGGATGGAAAGGTGGCGGGGTTTCATCGCCAGTGACCGTGCGACATTGCCGCAGCCGCGGCATGACGTGCGGTCTTTGCTGTTTTTCCGCCGGGTTCACCCGCCCGGCCAGATGAGGCGACACGAGCACATGGCCACCCAGATGAAGCCGCCCCAGGGCGTCAAGCCGTTCAACAACCGCCGCCGCATCCGCAAGACCTTCGGCCACATCGGCGAAGTGGTGCAGATGCCCAACCTGATCGAGGTGCAGCGGGAAAGCTATGAGCAGTTCCTGCGCTCCAATCCGGCGGTCGGCTATGTCTCGGGCCTGGAAAAGACCCTGCGCTCGGTGTTCCCGATCCGGGATTTTGCCGGCACGGCGGAACTGGATTTCGTCCATTATGAACTGGAAGAGCCCAAGTATGACGTGGACGAGTGCCGCCAGCGCGGCATGACCTTTGCCGCGCCGATGCGGGTGACGCTGCGCCTGATCGTGTTCGAAGTGGATGCCGACACCGAAACCCGCTCCGTGCTCGATATCAAGGAGCAGGATGTCTACATGGGCGACATGCCGCTCATGACCGAGAACGGCACCTTCATCATCAACGGCACCGAGCGCGTCATCGTCTCCCAGATGCACCGCAGCCCCGGCGTGTTCTTCGATCACGACCGCGGCAAGACGCACGCCAGCGGCAAATATCTGTTTGCCGCCCGCGTCATCCCCTATCGCGGTTCGTGGCTGGATTTCGAATTCGATGCCAAGGACATCGTCAACGTCCGCATCGACCGCAAGCGCAAGCTGCCGGTGACCAGCCTGCTCTATGCGCTGGGCTGGCACAGCGAGGAAATCCTCAACCTCTTCTACAACCGCGTCACCTGGGTGCGCGGCCACGGCCCCAACGGCGATGCCGGTTGGGTGGTGCCGTTCGTGGAGGCCAACTGGCGCAACGCCAAGCCGAGCTTTGATGTCGTCAACGCCGAAACCGGCGAAGTGGTGTTCGCGCAAGGCACCAAGGTGACGCCGCGCATGGTGCGCAAGGCCAGCACCGACGGCTGCAAGAGCCTGCTGATCCCGACCGAGGAAATCTTCGGCCGCTACAGCGCCTTTGATCTGATCAACGAGGCCACCGGCGAAATCTACATCGAGGCCGGCGACGAGCTGACCGCCGAGAATCTGGAGAAGATCGACCGCTCCGGCCAGGCCAGCATCGAGCTGCTGGACATCGACCATGTCTCCACCGGCCCATGGATCCGCAACACGCTGATGGCCGACAAGGTGGAAGACCGTGACCATGCGCTGGCCGAGATCTATCGCGTGATGCGCCCCGGCGAACCGCCGACGCGCGAGACCGCCGAGGCCATGTTCTATGGCCTGTTCTTCGATCCCGACCGGTATGACCTCTCGGCGGTGGGCCGCGTGAAGATGAACATGCGCCTGGGCCTGGATTGCCCGGACGATGTGACCGTGCTGCGCCGCGAGGATATCGCCTCGGTGGTCAAGACCCTCGTCGATCTGAAGGACGGCAAGGGCGAGATCGACGATATCGACAATCTCGGCAACCGCCGCGTCCGCTCGGTGGGCGAATTGCTGGAAAACCAGTATCGCGTTGGCCTGCTGCGCATGGAGCGCGCCGTCAAGGAGCGCATGTCCAGTGTCGATATCGACACGGTCATGCCCAACGATCTGATCAACGCCAAGCCGGCGGTGGCCGCGGTGCGCGAATTCTTCGGCTCCAGCCAGCTGTCGCAGTTCATGGACCAGACCAACCCGCTCTCCGAAGTCACCCACAAGCGCCGCGTCTCGGCGCTGGGCCCGGGCGGCCTCACCCGTGAGCGCGCCGGCTTTGAAGTGCGCGACGTGCACCCCACCCATTATGGCCGCATCTGCCCGATCGAAACGCCGGAAGGCCCCAACATCGGCCTGATCAACAGCCTGGCCACCTTCAGCCGCGTCAACAAGTATGGCTTCATCGAAACCCCCTATCGCAAGGTGGTGAACGGCAAGCTGACCGACGAGGTGCAATATCTGTCGGCCATGGAAGAGGCCCGCCACACCATCGCGCAGGCCAATGCCGGCATCGATGGCAATGGCGTGTTCGTGGAGGAGCTGATCTCCGCCCGCCAGGCTGGCGAATTCCTGATGGCGCCGGCCGGCACCATCACCCTGGCCGACGTTTCACCGAAGCAGCTGGTCTCGGTCGCCGCCTCGCTGATCCCCTTCCTGGAGAATGACGACGCCAACCGCGCGCTGATGGGCTCCAACATGCAGCGCCAGGCGGTGCCGCTGGTGAAGGCCGAGGCGCCGTTTGTCGGCACCGGCATGGAAGGCACGGTGGCGCGCGATTCGGGCGCCGCCATCGCCGCCAAGCGCTCGGGCATTGTCGACCAGGTGGACGCCACCCGCATCGTCATCCGCGCCACCGAGGATGTCGAGCCCGGCAAGTCGGGCGTGGACATCTACACGCTGATGAAGTTCCAGCGTTCCAACCAGTCCACCTGCATCAACCAGCGCCCGCTGGTGACCGTGGGCGATCTGGTGAAGAAGGGTGACATCATCGCCGATGGCCCCTCCACCGAGGATGGCGAACTGGCGCTGGGCCGCAACGTGCTGGTCGCCTTCATGCCGTGGAACGGCTATAATTATGAAGACTCGATCCTGATCAACGAGAAGATCGTCAAGGAAGACATCTTCACCTCGATCCACATCGAGGAGTTCGAGGTGATGGCCCGCGACACCAAGCTGGGCCCGGAAGACATCACCCGCGACATCCCCAACGTGGGCGAAGACGCGCTTGCCCGCCTCGACGAGGCCGGCATCGTCTATATCGGCGCCGAAGTGGAGCCGGGCGACATCCTGGTCGGCAAGATCACGCCCAAGGGCGAATCGCCGATGACGCCGGAAGAAAAGCTGCTGCGCGCCATCTTCGGTGAAAAGGCCAGCGACGTGCGTGACACCTCGCTGCGGCTGCCGCCGGGCGTTTCGGGCACCATCGTTGATGTGCGCATCTTCAACCGCCACGGCATCGACAAGGACGAGCGCGCCCTGCAGATCGAGCGCGAGGAAATCGAGCGGCTGGAAAAGGACGCCACCGACGAACGCGCCATCCTGGATCGCGCCACCTATGCCCGTCTGGCCGATGCCCTGCTGGGCCAGGAAGCCGTGGCCGCGCCCAAGGGCGTGAAGAAGGGCGCGACCATCGACCAGGCGCTGCTGGATGAACATCCGCGCCGCGAATGGTGGAAGTTCGGCGTGGCCGATGATGGCGTGCAGGCCGGCCTGGAGGCGCTGAAGGCGCAGTGGGACGAAGCCCATGCCAGCATCAACGCCAAGCTGGAGGACAAGAAGGCCAAGGTGCAGGCCGGCGACGAACTGCCGCCGGGCGTGCTCAAGATGGTC
The DNA here is from genome assembly GCA_027483465.1 of Sphingomonadales bacterium. Lineage (GTDB taxonomy): Bacteria > Pseudomonadota > Alphaproteobacteria > Sphingomonadales > Sphingomonadaceae > Sandarakinorhabdus. The sequence goes on along the minus strand of JAIXUQ010000033.1, from coordinate 44,184 downwards.
AAGGTGTTCGTCGCGGTGAAGCGCAAGCTGCAGCCGGGGGACAAGATGGCCGGCCGCCACGGCAACAAGGGGGTCATTTCCCGCATCCTGCCGCAGGAGGACATGCCGTTCCTCGCCGATGGCACCCCGGTCGACATCGTGCTCAACCCGCTGGGCGTGCCCAGCCGCATGAACGTCGGCCAGATCTTTGAAACCCATCTGGGCTGGGCCGCGCGCGGCCTGGGCAAGAAGATCGCGGCGCTGCTGGAAAACATCAACGACACGATGAACAACGGCACCGCCGCCGAAATCCGCGCCCTGTTCGAGGCCATTTACGGCCCGCAATATGGGCTGGACGTGGCCGCCCTGTCGGACGATGCGGTGGTTGAACTGGCGCGCAACCTGGCCGGCGGCGTGCCGATGGCCACCCCGGTGTTTGACGGCGCCAAGGAAAGCGACGTGTCGCACATGCTGGCGCTCGCCGGGCTGGATTCGTCGGGCCAGGTCGAGCTGTTTGACGGCCGCACCGGTGACCAGTTCGACCGCAAGGTGACCGTGGGCTATATCTACATGCTCAAGCTGCACCACCTGGTGGACGACAAGATCCACGCCCGCTCGATCGGTCCCTACAGCCTCGTCACCCAGCAGCCGCTGGGCGGCAAGGCCCAGTTCGGCGGCCAGCGCTTCGGCGAAATGGAGGTGTGGGCGCTGCAAGCCTATGGCGCGGCCTATACGCTGCAGGAAATGCTCACCGTGAAGTCCGACGACGTGGTGGGCCGCACCAAGGTCTATGAAGCCATCGTCAAGGGTGACGACACGTTCGAGGCCGGCATCCCCGAAAGCTTCAACGTGCTGGTCAAGGAAATGCGGTCGCTGGGTCTCAACGTCCAGCTGCAGAGCATCGAGGATGTCGAGTGACGGGCGCCCCCGCCCGTCACTGCTGAGCCTGTGCCCTGATCACCCCCATCCCCGCCGCGGCGGGGCCAGGAGGACAAGAAGATGACGAACGAAGTGATGAATTTCTTCTCGCCGGCCGCCAAGCCCGAGACCTTCGACCAGATCCAGATCGCGATCGCTTCGCCCGAGCAGATCCGCAGCTGGTCGTACGGCGAGATCAAGAAGCCGGAGACCATCAACTACCGCACGTTCAAGCCGGAGCGTGACGGCCTGTTCTGCGCCCGCATCTTTGGCCCGATCAAGGATTACGAATGCCTGTGCGGCAAGTACAAGCGCATGAAGTACAAGGGCATCGTCTGCGAAAAATGCGGCGTGGAAGTGACCGTCTCCAAGGTCCGCCGCGAGCGCATGGGCCATATCGAACTGGCCGCGCCGGTCGCCCATATCTGGTTCCTGAAGTCGCTGCCCAGCCGCATCGGCATGCTGCTCGACATGCAGTTGAAGCAGCTGGAGCGCGTGCTCTATTTCGAACAATATGTCGTCATCGATCCGGGCATGACCCCGTTCAAGAAGTTCGACCTCCTGACCGAGGATGAACTGCTGACCGCCCAGGAGGAATATGGCGAGGATGCCTTCCACGCCGGCATCGGCGCCGAGGCGATCCGCACGCTGCTGGAACAGCTCGATCTGGAAGGCGAGATGGAGCAGCTGCGCGAGGAGCTGCGCACCACCAAGTCGGAACTGAAGCCGAAGAAGATCATCAAGCGGATGAAGGTCGTCGAGAGCTTCATCAACTCGGGCAACAAGCCGGAGTGGATGATCATGACGGTGGTGCCGGTGATCCCGCCCGATCTGCGCCCGCTGGTGCCGCTGGACGGTGGCCGCTTTGCCACGTCGGACCTCAACGATCTCTATCGCCGCGTCATCAACCGCAACAACCGCCTGAAGCGCCTGATCGAACTGCGCGCGCCCGACATCATCGTGCGCAACGAGAAGCGCATGCTGCAGGAAGCGGTGGACGCGCTGTTCGACAACGGCCGCCGCGGCCGCACCATCACCGGTGCCAACAAGCGGCCGCTCAAATCCCTGTCCGACATGCTGAAGGGCAAGCAGGGCCGTTTCCGCCAGAATTTGCTCGGCAAGCGCGTCGACTATTCCGGCCGTTCGGTGATCGTCACCGGCCCGGAACTCAAGCTGCACCAGTGCGGCCTGCCCAAGAAGATGGCGCTCGAACTGTTCAAGCCGTTCATCTACTCGCGGCTTGACGCCAAGGGCCTTTCGATGACCCTGAAGCAGGCCAAGAAGTGGGTGGAAAAGGAGCGCAAGGAGGTCTGGGACATCCTCGACGAGGTGATCCGCGAGCATCCGGTGCTGCTCAACCGCGCGCCGACGCTGCACCGGCTGGGCATCCAGGCCTTTGAACCCGTGCTGATCGAAGGCAAGGCGATCCAGCTGCACCCGCTGGTCTGCTCGGCCTTCAACGCCGACTTTGACGGTGACCAGATGGCCGTCCACGTGCCGCTGAGCCTTGAGGCCCAGCTGGAAGCGCGCGTGCTGATGATGTCCACCAACAACATCCTCAGCCCGGCCAACGGCAAGCCGATCATCGTGCCCAGCCAGGACATGGTGCTGGGCCTTTATTATCTGTCGATGGAGCTGGAAGGCGAGCCGGGCGAAGGCATGGCCTTTGGCACCATGGCCGAAGTCCACCAGGCGCTGTTCACCAGGGCGGTGACGCTGCATTCCAAGATCATCGCCCGCGTGCCGCAGACCGACGAGAACGGCCAGCTCTACATGAAGCGGGTGCACACCACGCCGGGCCGGCTGCTGCTGGGCGAAACCCTGCCCAAGAGCCACAAGGTGCCGTTTGAAACGGTCAACCGCCTGCTCACCAAGAAGGAAATCGGCGACGTCATCGACACCGTCTATCGCCACACCGGCCAGAAGGAGACGGTGCTGTTTGCCGACGCCATCATGGCGCTGGGCTTCCGCCACGCCTTCCAGGCCGGCATCAGCTTTGGCAAGGACGACATGGTGATCCCCGATGCCAAGGCCAAGCTGGTTGATGAAACCAAGGCGCTGGTGAAGGATTTCGAGCAACAGTATCAGGACGGCCTGATCACCCAGGGTGAGAAATACAACAAGGTGGTGGACATCTGGGCGCGCTGCGGTGACCAGGTGGCGACCGAAATGATGAAGGAAATCAGCGCCAAGAAGAAGCGCGCCGATGGCCGCGAGGCGCCGATCAACTCCATCTACATGATGGCCCATTCTGGCGCCCGCGGTTCGCAGGCCCAGATGAAGCAGCTGGCCGGCATGCGCGGCCTGATGGCCAAGCCGTCGGGCGAGATCATCGAAACGCCGATCATCTCCAACTTCAAGGAAGGCCTGACCGTGCTGGAGTATTTCAACTCCACCCACGGCGCCCGCAAGGGCCTGGCCGACACCGCGCTGAAGACCGCCAACTCCGGCTATCTCACCCGCCGCCTGGTGGACGTGAGCCAGGATTGCGTGGTGGTGGAGCAGGATTGCGGCACCGAACGCGGCATGGTGATGAAGGCCATCGTGGAAGGCGGCAACACCATCGTCTCGCTGGGCGAACGCATCCTGGGTCGCACCGTGCTGGTGGACGTGGTTGACGCCAAGACCGGCGAAGTGGTGGTGGCCGCCGGCCATCTCGTCACCGAAGCCGACGTGGTGCGCATCGAGAAGGCGGCCGTGGCGGAAGTGAAGATCCGCTCGCCGCTGCTGTGCGAAACCAAGGGCGGCGTGTGCGCCACCTGCTATGGCCGCGACCTGGCGCGCGGCACGCCGGTGAACATGGGCGAGGCCGTGGGCGTGATCGCCGCCCAGTCGATCGGCGAGCCGGGCACCCAGCTCACCATGCGCACCTTCCACATCGGCGGTGCCGCCCAGGTGTCGGAACAGTCGACCGTGGATGCGCCGGTGGATGGTGTGGTTGAATATCGCGGCCTCACCACCATCGGTGACAGCCGTGGCCGCGCCATCGCCATGGCCCGCAACGGCGAACTGGTGATCCGCGATGCCGAAGGCCGTGAACGCTCGATCCATCGCATCACCTATGGGGCGATCATCGCGCAGGCCGATGGCGCCACGGTGAAGAAGGGCGACCGCCTGGCCGAGTGGGACCCGTACACCCTGCCGGTGATCACCGAAAAGTCGGGCAAGGTGAAGTATCAGGACCTGATCGAGGGCCTGACCCTGCGCGAGGAGGTGGACGAAGCCACCGGCATCACCAACAAGGTGGTGGCGGAATGGAAGTCCGGCAACAAGAAGGAGGATCTGCGTCCGCGCATCACCCTGCTTGATGAAGCCTCGGGCGAGGCGGCGCGCTACATGCTGGCGGCCGATGCCATTCTCTCAGTGGCCGATGGCCAGGAGGTGTCGGCCGGTGACGTGCTGGCCCGCATCCCGCGCGAAGCCGCCAAGACGCGTGACATCACCGGCGGTCTGCCGCGCGTGGCCGAACTGTTCGAAGCCCGCGTGCCCAAGGACAATGCGATCATCGCCCGCATCGATGGCCGCGTGGAATTCGGCAAGGATTACAAGACCAAGCGCCGCATCACCATCCGCCCCGAGGACGGCGGCGATCCGGCCGAATATCTGGTGCCCAAGGGCAAGAACGTGGCGGTGCAGGAAGGCGACTTCGTGCGCAAGGGTGACTATCTGATCGATGGCAACCCCAACCCGCACGACATCCTGGAGGTGCTGGGGGTCGAGCCGCTGGCCGAATATCTCTGCGCCGAAATCCAGGAAGTCTATCGCCTGCAGGGCGTGCGCATCAACGACAAGCATATCGAGGTGATCGTGCGCCAGATGCTGCAGAAGGTGGAAATCACCGAAAGCGGCGACACCACGCTGCTGGTGGGCGAACAGGTGGACCGCGAGGAGATGGACGCCGAAAATGCCAAGCTGCCGCCCGATGGCCGTGCCGCCGCCGGCAAGCCGGTGCTGCTCGGCATCACCAAGGCCAGCCTGCAGACCAAGTCGTTCGTGTCGGCCGCGTCCTTCCAGGAAACCACCCGCGTGCTCACCGAAGCCGCGGTGCAGGGCAAGATCGACACGCTGACCGGCCTCAAGGAAAATGTCATCGTCGGCCGCCTGATCCCGGCCGGCACCGGTGCGGGCATGCAGCGCCTGCGCGTGGCGGCCAACGCCCGCGATGTCGCCCTGCGCGCCGTGCAGAAGGCCAACCAGCAGGCGCTGGAAAAGACCGACGCCTGATCCCTGCGCCTGAACCCTGGCCCTTGGGCTGAATGAAACACCCCGCCGGCAGGCCCTGCCGGCGGGGTTTTCATTGGGCGCCGGCGCACAAATTGCGCGGGCTTTGCCGCGCCTTGGCCACAATGCGCTGGCAAAGGGCGGGGCAACAACGGGAATCGCCCACGATACGGGAACAGCAAGTGGCCACAGCCTTCAGGATGCCGGACGCGATCGCACCCAGCCCGCAGCGGGCACCTGAGCGCCCGCTGCGGGTGGCGCTGTTTTCCGGCAACTATAATTATGTGCGCGATGGCGCCAACCAGGCGCTGAACCGGCTGGTCGCCTTCCTTGAGCGGCAGGGCTGTGACGTGCGGGTCTATTCGCCCACCAGCGACACGCCGGCCTTCGAACCGGCCGGCACCCTGGTTTCGGTGCCCAGCTTTGCCATTCCGGGGCGCGGCGAGTATCGCCTGGCGCTGGGCCTGCCCGATCGCCTGAAGCGCGACATCCGCGACTTCGCTCCCGATATCATCCATCTCTCTGCCCCCGATCCGGCCGCCCATGCCGCCAAGAAGCTGGCACGCGCGCTGGGCGTGCCGGTGGTCGCCTCCATCCACACCCGCTTTGAAACCTATCTCGAATATTATGGCCTGGGCTTTGCCCGCCCCGGCCTCGAGGCGCTGCTGCGGCGTTTCTATGCCGGGCTTGACGAGATTTTCGTGACCACGGCCGGCTTTGGCGCGATGATGCAGCAATCCGGCATCATCAGCGCGCCGCCGGCGGTGTGGAGCCGCGGGGTGGACAAGGGCCGGTTCAACCCGGCCCGGCGCAGCCCGGAATGGCGCTGGAGCCTGGGGCTGGGTGATACCGAGGCGGTGATCGGCTTTGTGGGCCGGCTGGTGCTGGAAAAGGGCCTCGATACCGTGGCCGCTGCGGTGAACCTGTTGAAACAGCGCGGCATTCCGCACCGGCTGCTGGTGGTGGGCGATGGCCCCGCGCGCGAACGTTTTCAGGCGCAGGTGCCCGATGCCATCTTCACCGGCTTTCTGGATGGCACCAATCTGGCGCGCGCCTATGCCAGCGCCGATCTGCTGTTCAATCCATCGACCACCGAAACCTTTGGCAACATCAATCTCGAAGCGATGGCCAGCGGCATCCCGGTGGTGGCGGCACGGGCCAGCGGCAATGAATGCCTGGTCAGCGATGGCACCACCGGCGCGCTGGTCACCCCGGGTGACATTCCCGCCTATGCCGACGCGCTGGGCCGTTATTGCACCGATCCGGCGCTGCGCGCCGCCCATGGCAAGGCCGGGCTGGCCGCGGCGCAGGCCTTTGACTGGGATGTCATCAACGGCGCCGTGCTCGGCCGCTACCGCGAACTGGTCGCCGCCAACCGCGGCTGATCCGCCGGGGATTGAGCTTTTGCCCCGCAGCCCCTACATGAGGGGTGCCGGCGTGCCGGCTATGGCGATAAATGATGCCGTGGAATAGACGCAGCGGACCCGGGGGCAGTACCCGGCGGCTCCACCATATATCAACCCGTTGTCGGGGGATGTCTGGGGCCGAACCAGGATCGACGTGTGTTCAAAGACGGTGTTTTTGCCCGGCCTGAATGAGCCGTTAAACCGTTCAAAACCCACAAATGCCAACGACAACGAGGCATTCGCGATCGCGGCGTAATTGAGTCCTCACGGACGAAATTACCCCAAGAGACCGCGGCACGGGCCACGCCGGGCAACAGAAGTGGATTCCAGCGGCCCGAGGGGGGCCGGGCAACAGAACCCCCTCACCGATTTGCGCGCCCACGGCCCCCCGGAAAACGCACACCGGCTGGGAGGGCCGGGCAACAGAACCTCCCTCACTTCATGGGCCGCATCCGGCCCTCCCGGAAGAACGTGCGACTCTGGGGGGCCGGGCAACAGAACCCCCTCACTCCGCCACCCGCGTGATCACCTCGTCCAGCCGGGCCACCGGCAGGCCCCATTTGCGCAGGATCATCACGTTGCGCACGGTGCGGCCATCGGCATCGGGGGCCAGGAATTGCTCGGCCTTCAGGCCGCCCTTCAGGGTGAAGCGAAGGTGCAGCCGGCCGGCTTCGATGCGCCCGCTGACCGGCCCGGTCGCATCGGTCAATGCGCCGCTGAAGCCGCCGGCGCCATCGTGGCGCAGGGTCCATTGCCGCTGCGCGGGCGCGGCACCGGCCATGGTCACCACCTGATCCAGCGTGATCGCGCCATCGGCCCCGATCCGGCCGCTGCCGGCCACGGTGACGGGTCGCGGCCGGCGGGTGGCGATCACCAGAAGGCCCTCGCCCAGGGTGCGGCCGGCAAAGAAGGCGATGGGATCGAGCGGCGGCGCCCCTGCCGCGGGCTGCGGCAGCCGGCCGGTGGCAACACAGCCCGAAAGGCCGAGCATCAGTGCCGCTGTTGCGAATGTCCGCCGCATCCCCGTCCTCCGCCGGCAATTACGCGCGCCGGCCGCGGTGCGACGCACGCCAACGGCCGCGCCCGCGACCGCCATTGCGCTTGACCTCGCCCGCGCCCCGCGCCAATCGGAAGCGCCCATCAGCCAAGGCTCAGCCCCGTGACCGACTCCACCCCAGACAGCCTGATCCCCTATGACGATATCGTCCAGGATGCGCTGCGCGGCGTGGTCAGCCGCGTGCTGTCGCGCATCCAGGCCGATGGCGGCCTGCCCGGTGGGCATCATTTCTATATCGCCTTCCGCACCCGCGCCCCCGGCGTGTCGATCCCGGCACACCTGAAGGAACGTTACCCGGACGAGATGACCATCGTCATCCAGCACCGTTACTGGGATCTGGTGGTGGCCGATGATCATTTCTCCATCGGCCTGTCGTTCAACCAGATGCCGGCCACGCTGGTCATCCCCTATGATGCGATTGTCGGCTTTGTGGACCCGGCGGTGAATTTCGCCCTGCAATTCGCGCCCAAGGATGGCGAGACCCCGCCCGATCAGCCGCCCGAACCCGAAGCCCCGCCGCCGGCACCCGAATCCGACAGCGGCGAGAGCGGCAGCAATGTCGTCACGCTCGATCGGTTCCGCCGCAAGTGACGCAATTTGCCCGCCGTGATGCGCCGGCCCGCGGTCCGCACCGCCGCGGGCTGATGTTCGTGCTGTCATCCCCCTCGGGCGCCGGCAAGACCACGCTGTCGCGCGCGCTGATGGCCGAAGACAACGAGATCACCATGAGCGTTTCGGCCACCACTCGGCCGCCGCGCCCCGGCGAGGTGGACGGGGTGGATTATTATTTCGTCAGCCCCGACGGCTTCCAGTCGATGGTGGACGAAAATGCCCTGCTGGAATGGGCGACGGTGTTTGGCAACCGCTATGGCACGCCGCGCAGCCCGGTGGAGGCGGCGCTGGCCGCCGGGCGCGATGTGCTGTTCGACATTGACTGGCAGGGCACCCAGCAATTGCAGCAGACGGATGCGGCCTCTGATCTGGTGCGGGTGTTCATCCTGCCGCCCACGCTGGCGGAACTGGAACGCCGGCTGAACAGCCGTGGCACCGATCATCCCGAGGTGATTGCCGGCCGCATGGCCCGCGCCCGCGACGAGATCAGCCATTGGGGCGAATATGATTATATCCTCGTCAACGACGATGCCGAAACCTGCCTGAACGAAATCCGCGCCATCCTGAAGGCCGAACGCCTGCGCCGCAAACGCCAGTTGGGGCTGGCCAGCTTCGTGCGCGGCATGCTGGGCGAATGATGCGCCGGCCCCGCCCGCTGCTACCCCTGCTGTTGCCCCTGCTGCTGCCCGTGCTGGCGCTGGCGGCGTGCAGTGCCAGCGATGATCTGCAACCCTATGCCGTGGTGCGCCGTGCCGATGTGTGGCAGGCGGTGATCCGCGATGGCGATCGCGGCCGCCTGTCGCGCCTGGCCGATGCCTGGCGCGAGGCGCTGGCCGATGCCGCGGCCGCCGGCGCCGCCGCCGATCTGGCCGCACTGGGGCCGGTGGCCGATCCCGACGTGGTGAGCAGCGCCGCGCTGCCGGGTGCGGGCAATGGCGCCGCGCAATGCCGCATCATCCGCATCGGCTGGCGCCAGGGCAGCGCGCGGGTGGCGCCTGCCGTGCAGGCCGAGGCCTTTGCCCCCTGCCGCTTCACCGCCGATGGCGTGCTGATCGGGCTGGAAACCGCGCCCGGCCGCCAGACGTTCGCCGGCACGCTGTATCCCGATGTCGATCGGCTGGTGTTCCTGGGCAGCGTGCGGCTCGCCGACGAGCCCGGCCGGCTGCGCTATGGCGAGGATCGGGATCGTGACCAGTTGGGCGTGCTCACCGCGCTGGGCCCCGGCCATTGGCGCCTGGCCCTGCCGTTTCCGCGCTGGAGCGCCCGGATTGCCCTGATCGAGATCCGGGCCGCCTGAGGCCATGCTGGCCGAATCGGAACTGGCGGGCATCGCCGCCACGCTGGCCGCGCCGGGCTGGGCCTTCTGGGCCGCCGCCATCGCCGGGGTGGCGGTGCTGGGGTTGGCCAAGGGCGGCTTTGCCGGGCTGGGCGTGCTGGGCGTGCCGATCATGGCGCTGGGGATGAGCCCGGTGCTGGCCGCCGCCATCCTGCTGCCGATCCTGTTGGTGCAGGACGTGTTTTCGGTGAAGGCCTTTGGCGCCCAGCGCAACAACCGCGTGCTGGCGCTGATGCTGCCGGGATCGTGCCTGGGCATCCTGGCCGGCTGGGCGCTGGCGCGCTTCGTGCCGGTGGCGGCGGTGGAGGCGGCGGTGGGCTTGATCGCGCTGGGCTTTGGCATCCAGCGCATCCGCGCCGAACGGCGCGGCGCCCCGGCGCGGCCGGGCCAGCCCTGGCAGGGCGTGGCAATGGGGGCGGCGGCCGGCTTCACCAGCCAGATCGCCCATGCCGGCGGCCCGCCGTTCCAGATGCATGTGCTGCCGATGAAGCTGCCGCGCGATGCCTTCATCGGCACCAGCAGCGTGTTTTTCGCGGTGATCAACTGGTTGAAGGTGCCGGCCTATGCCGCGCTGGGGGCGTTCACCGCGGCCAACATGCTGTATGTGGCGGCGCTGCTGCCGGCGGCGCTGCTCTCCACCTGGGCCGGCACCGTGCTGGTGCGGCGCGTGGACGGCCCGCGTTTCTATGCCATCATGCACGCATTGATGATCCTGGTGGGAGGCAAATTGCTATGGGACGGATGTTCGGGGCTGTAACCGCGCTGCTGCTGGCGGGGGCGGCCCAGGCCGCGCCGGTTGATCTTGTCAGCCTCTACAAGGATCTGCACGCCCATCCCGAACTGGGCTTTCAGGAGGTGCGATCGGCCGGCATCCTGGCCGCCGAGGCGCGCGCTGCCGGCTTTGAGGTGACCGAGAAGGTGGGCGGCACCGGCGTGGTGGCGATGCTGAAGAACGGCAAGGGCCCCACCGTGCTGGTGCGCGCCGACATGGATGCGCTGCCGGTGAAGGAAATCACCGGCCTGCCCTATGCCAGCCAGGTGACCGGCCATTATCAGGGCGGCCCGGAAACCCCGGTGATGCACGCCTGCGGCCATGATATCCACATGGCGGTGTGGGTGGGCGTGGCGCGGGCGCTGGCCGCCAACAAGGCGCGCTGGCGCGGCACGGTGATGCTGGTGGCGCAACCGGCCGAGGAGATCATCCAGGGCGCCCGCGCCATGCTGGCCGATGGGCTTTATGCCCGCTTTGGCCGCCCCGATTATGCGCTGGCCCTGCACGATGGCCCCGGCCCGGCGGGCACCGTGCAGGTGAATCTGGCGGCCAACGCATCGGCGGCTGACACGGTGGATATCGAGGTGAAGGGCATCGGCGGCCACGGCGCCTATCCGGCTGACACCAAGGACCCGGTGGTGCTGGCCAGCCGCATCGTGGTGGCGCTGCAAACATTGGTGAGCCGCGAGAATGACCCGTTCCAGCCGGCGGTGGTGACGGTGGGCAGCATCCACGGCGGCACCAAGCACAATATCATCGGTGAAAGCGTGCATCTGCAACTGACGGTGCGCAGCTTTGATGCCGGGGTGCAGGCGCGGTTGATCGCGGGCATCAGGCGGATCGCGCGCGGCGAGGCGATGGCGGCCGGCTTGCCCGAATCGCTTTATCCCGAAGTGACAGTGGACCCCAACGGCACCCAGCCCACCATCAACACCACGCCGCTGGCCACCCGCATCAAGGCGCTGTTCCAGAAGACACTGGGGCCTGACCGGGTGCTGGAGGGCAATCCGTCCATGGCCTCGGAGGATTTCAACCAGTTCGGCCTTGCCGATGCCCGCATCCAGACCGTGATGTATTCGCTGGGTGCGGTGAACCCGGCGGTGTGGGCCAAGGCCCAGCAGGACGGCACCAAATTGCCCGGCCCGCACAATCCGCGCTGGGCGCCCGATCCCGAACCCACCATCGCCACCGGCGTTGCGACCATGACCGATGCGGTGATGATGTTGCTGCCGGCCACCCGCTGATCGCAAGGACATGCGCTGATGAAGATGCTGTTCCCCGCCCTGCTGCTGGCCGCCGCACCCGCCGCGGCGGCGCCGGTTGATCTTGTCACCCTCTACAAGGATCTGCACGCCCACCCCGAACTGGGCTTTCAGGAGGTGCGGTCGGCCGGCATCCTTGCCGCCGAGGCACGCGCCGCCGGCTTTGAGGTGACCGAGAAGGTGGGCCGCACCGGCGTGGTGGCGGTGCTGAGGAACGGCAAGGGCCCGACGCTGCTGATCCGGGCCGACATGGACGCGCTGCCGGTGAAGGAGGCCACCGGCCTGCCCTATGCCAGCACCGCCAAAGGCCATTATGACGGCGGCGAGGACACTTATGTGATGCACGCCTGCGGCCATGATATCCACATGGCGGTGTGGGTGGGCGTGGCGCGCTGGATGGCGGAAAACCGCAAGGCGTGGCGCGGCACGCTGGTGATGATCGGCCAGCCATCCGAGGAAATCTCCATGGGTGCCAAGGCGATGATCGACGATGGCCTGTTCACCCGCTTCCCCAAGCCGGATTTCGCCCTGGCCCTGCATGACGACAGCCGCATCCCCGCCGGCACCGTGAGCGTGCCGCCCGATCGCGCGCTCTCCACCGCCAGTTTCATGGACATCAGCGTCAAGGGCATCGGCGGCCATGGCGCCTATCCGGCCACCACCAAGGACCCGGTGGTGCTGGCCAGCCGCATCGTCAGCGCCCTGCAAACGCTGGTGAGCCGCGAGAATGATCCGTTCCAGCCGGCGGTGGTGACGGTGGGCAGCATCCACGGCGGCACGAAGCACAACATCATCCCCGACGAGGTGAAGCTGCAACTGACCATCCGCAGCTATGACGCCCGGCAGCAGCAGCGCCTGCTGGAGGGCATCATGCGTGTGGCGAAGGGCGAGGCGATCGCCGCCGGCATCCCCGAACAATTGATGCCCACATTCGCCCAGGGCGCCGCCGCGCCGCCCACGCTGAACGACACGCCGCTGGCCCTGCGGCTGAAGGCGCGTTTTGAAACCGTGCTGGGCAAGGCCCGCGTGATCGATCTCGATCCGTCGATGGCGTCGGAGGATTACAACATCTTCGGCACCACGCTGGGCATCCCTTCGGTGATCTATTGGCTGGGCGGCGTGGGCCAGGCGCAGTGGGATGCGGCGCAAAAGGGCGGCCCGGCCATCCCGTCGCTGCACAATGCCGGCTGGGCCCCCGATCCGGCGCCCACCATCGCCACCGGCGTCCAAACCATGACGGCGGCGGCCACCATGCTGCTGCCGGCGAAATAGCGCCCCCCCTCAAAAAGCCCAAGCGCCGAATCGGCCGCGGGGCGTGCTACAACCACTGCAATCAGCTCCTGGGGAGGATGCATCATGCGTGATTATCTGCACTTCTACATCAACGGCGAATGGGTGGAGCCGGCCACGGCCAATCCGCTCGATGTGATCAACCCCGCCACCGAGGCCGTGGCCGGCCGCATCAACCTGGGCAGCGCCGCCGATGTCGATCGCGCCGTCGCCGCCGCCAAGGCCGCCTTTCCGGCCTTTGCCCGCACCAGCGTCAAGGAGCGGATCGAGCTGCTGGGCGCCATCGCCGCCGAATATCAGAAGCGCTACAACGACATCGCGGCGGCCATCACCGAGGAAATGGGCGCGCCGGCCTGGCTCAGCAACCAGGCCCAGGCGGCGCTGGGCATCGGCCACATCGGCACCGCCATCGAGGTGCTGAAGGGCTACAGGTTTGACGAGATGCGCGGCACCACGCTGATCACCAAGGAACCGATCGGCGTGTGCGCCTTCATCACGCCGTGGAACTGGCCGATCAACCAGATCGCCTGCAAGGTCGCGCCGGCGCTGGCCGTCGGCTGCACCATGGTGCTGAAACCCTCGGAAATCGCGCCCTTCTCGGGGTATATCTGGACGGAAATCCTCCATGCTGCCGGCGTGCCCAAGGGCGTGTTCAACCTCGTCAACGGCGATGGCCCCGGCGTGGGCGTGGCGCTGTCCAGCCATCCGGATGTGGACATGGTGAGCTTCACCGGTTCCACCCGCGCCGGCATCGCGGTGGCCAAGAATGCCGCCGACACCGTCAAGCGCGTCGCCCAGGAACTGGGCGGCAAATCGCCCAACATCGTGCTGCCCGATGCCGATCTGGTGAAGGCGGTGTCCGGCGGCGTGCAGAGCGTGATGATGAATTCGGGCCAGAGCTGCAACGCCCCCACCCGCATGCTGGTGCCGCGCGCCAGGATGGCCGAGGCCGCCGCCATCGCCAAGCAGGTCGCGGAAGCCACCACCGTGGGCGATCCCAATGGCAACAGCGCCATGGGCCCGGTGGTGAGCGAAACCCAGTGGAACAAGATCCAGGGCCTGATCGAAACCGGCATCAAGGAAGGCGCCACGCTGGTCGCTGGCGGCCCCGGCCGGCCCGAGGGGCTGGACAAGGGCTATTATGTCAAACCCACCATCTTTGCCGATGTGACCAACGACATGACCATCGCGCGCGAGGAAATCTTCGGCCCGGTGCTGGCCATGCTGCCCTATGACAGCGAGGAGCAGGCCATCGCCATCGGCAATGACACGGTGTACGGCCTTGCCGCCTATGTTCAGGGCGAGCCGGAGCACGCCCGCAAGGTGGCCCGCGAACTGCGCGCCGGCCAGGTCAACATCAACCAGGCCGGCTTTGATCTGATGGCGCCGTTTGGCGGCTACAAGCAATCCGGCAACGGCCGCGAATGGGGCGATCATGGCTTTGCCGATTTCCTCGAAACCAAGGCCATCATCGGCTTTGGCGAAGCACAGGCGGCGGAATGATGACGATCCACACCCCGATCTGCGATCTGCTCGGTGTCGAGCATCCGGTGCTGCTCGCCGGCATGGGCGGCGTCTCCTATGCCGAGGTGTGCGCCGCCGTCTCGGCGGCCGGCGGCTTCGGCTCGCTGGGCATGGCCGGCCTGCCGCCGAAGTTCATTGCCGACCAGATGGCGCGCGTGAAGGACCTGACCGACAAGCCCTTCGGCGTCGATCTGCTCACCGCCCAGCCCGAAACCCTCACCGCCAGTGTCGATGTGATCATCAAGGGCGGTGCCAGGGCCTTCATCGCCGGCCTGGGCGTGCCGGTGGCGATCATCAACGAACTCAAGGCCGCCGGCGTGATCGTCATGTGCATGGCCGGCAATGTGAAGCATGCGGTGAAGGCCGCCGAGGCCGGCTGCGACGTGATCATCGCGCAGGGCACCGAGGGCGGCGGCCACACCGGCAGCGTCGCCTCGGTGGCGCTGTGGCCGCAATGTGTCGACGCGGTCGATATCCCGGTGGTGGCGGCCGGTGGCCTTTATGATGGCCGCGGCCTCGCCGCCGCGCTGGCCTTTGGCTGTGTCGGCGTGTGGATGGGCACCCGCTTCATCGCGTCGGAAGAGGCGCATGCCGGCCAGAAATACAAGGAGGCCATCGTGGGCATGTCGGAAAGCGACACCGTCATCTCCAAGGTGTTCACCGGCAAGACGCTGCGCGCCATCGTGAATGATTCGAATCGCAACTTCGACAATCGCGATGCCAAGCCGTTCGCCGCGCAGGTGGCCGAATCGGTCCAGTTGAACCGGCTCGGCCCGATCGCCGGCGTGCTTGACGTGATCCCCGAAACCCAGTGCCTGGCGGCCGGGCAGGGCGGTGGCGGCATCACCGAAATCCTGCCCGCCGGCGAGATCGTGCGCCGCACCGTGGCCGAAGCCGAATCGACCCTGAAAAGCCTCAGGAGCTTTGGCTGATGCGCACCGCCCTGCTGGCCCTCGTCCTGCTCGCCAGCCCGGCGGCGGCGCTCGATGGCCCGGTCTTTCGTGGCTTCGGCAGCTACACCGCCACCGAACATGACGTGCTGATCCCCAAGGGTACGGTGTTGCGCCATGTCTATGACGTCACCGCCGCCGCGCCGGGCAAGCGCAACCCCGGCTTTGAAACCGCGGCGCGCTTCATCAATTCCCATGTCGGCAACGGGATGGCCGAGCGGGACGTGGCGGTGGCTGTGGTCGTCCACGGCCCGGCCATCGCCGAACTGACCAGACCTGAGGTTTATACCGCGCGCAACGCCGGCGCCGCCAACGCCAGCGAGGCGATGGTGAAGGAAATGCTGGCCAAGGGCGTGCGCTTCATCGTCTGCGGCCAGGCCGCCAACATGATGGGCGTGAAAAAGGCTGACTTGCTTCCCGGCGTGGAACTGGCCATTTCTGCCAGCAGCGCCCATGCCATCCTGCAGGCCCAGGGCTATACGCTGAACCCGTTCTGAAAGGCCCCCCCATGCTGCGTGCCGCGCTCCTCGCCTCTCTCCTGCTCGCGGCGCCGGCGCTGGCCCAGGATCGCAGCGGCTTTCAGGCCGGCCCGGTGCTGCCCGATGTCGGCCCGATCGCCCCGGTGGACAGCGATGTGCCGATCCCGAAGGGCACGAAATTCCGGATCGCCTTCGATCTGTCCGCCCGCACGCCGCCGGGCCAACTCAGCCGCCAGATCGAAACCGCGGCGCGCACGCTCAACATGCATGTCGCCGCCGGCGTGCCGCGCAAGGATGTGCAGATCGTGCTGATCTTCCACGGCCCGTCCGCCTTTGATCTGCTGAACGAGGCCGCCTATGCCGCCCGCAACGAGGGCAAGGCCAATGCCAGCGCCGATGCGGTGAAGAAATTGCTGGGCGCCGGGGTGGAGTTCATCTTGTGCGGGCAGACCGCCGCCAGCCAGAAGATCGGCAAGGCCGATCTCATCCCCGGCGTGAAGATGTCGCTTTCGGCGATCACCGCCCACGCCCTCTACCAGCAGCGCGGCTACACGCTGAATCCGTTCTGATCGCATGATCGTCGATCCGCCGCTGTCGCGCTGGGAAAAGCGCATCGGCTGGGCCTGGATGATCACCGGCGGCACCGCGGCAGTGGCGCTGTGGCTGGGCATTTTCGGCTGGTGGGGCATATTGCTGGTCACCATTCCGGTGCTGCTGTTTGCCCTGATCGCGCCGGGCCTGTTTCTCTACATGGGCGCGGTGATCCTGCCGCTGCTGGCGACGCGGCACCGGTTCCGCCCGGCCGGCTGGGCGGGCGCCGCGCTGCTGGTGGCGGCGCTGGCGCTGCTGCCGCCGTGGCTGTCGGCGCGCGAAACCGAAGCGGGGCTGGCCGCCGCCGTGGCGGGTGACATGGGTGTCAGAGTCGCCCTGCCGCGCGGCGGCACGCTGGCGCTGCTCGGCCTGGCTGAAACCTGCGATTCCACCTGCATCCAGGCCATGCGCGATCATGGCGTGGACGCGGTGCTGATCGGCGATGGCCGCAGCATCGATCCGGCCCGGCCCGCCACCCTGCCGCGCCTGCGGCTGGTGCCGGCCGGCGGCCGGCCCTGTCCGCCGGTGGGCAAGACGGCGCGGCAACTCGACTGGCTGTGGTCAGAAGACCAGGAACGGCTTGCCGCCGCCGGCCTGTGTGCAGTGGTTGACAGCGCCCCGCTGGCCAGCGCCGATCTGGTGCAGCGCCTGTCGTTCCGCCGCGATGGCGATTTCGGCCCGGTCATCACCCGCATGGAGGCCTGGGCCCGCCGCGATGGCCGGCTGCTGCCGATCCTGCGCCGCACCCATGCAAAGGCCGAACAGGTGGTGCTGCCGGCCGTCTATCTGGCCCCGGTGGTGGCCGACAATGGCCGCGGCCCGGCCGGCTGGTGGCGCGAGACGGTCAGCCGCGGCGCCGAAATTCCGGACGATCTGTCCCGCTGGTGGCGATAGCGGATTGCCGGGCCGGCCTCAGCCGGCAGCGGCCAGATGGATGGCCTTGCGGATGCGCGGATAGGTGCCGCAGCGGCAGATGTTGGTGATGGCGGCATCGATGTCGGCATCGGTCGGCTTCGGCTTTTCCTTCAACAGGGCGGCGGCGGCCATGATCATGCCGGATTGGCAATAGCCGCATTGCGGCACCTGGAGCGCGATCCACGCCTGTTGCAGGGCATGGTCGCGATTGTCGGACAGGCCCTCGATGGTGGTGACGAACGTGCCTTCCAGATCGGCGATGCTGATCTGGCAGCTGCGGGTGGCCTTGCCATCCACGTGCACGGTGCAGGCCCCGCACAGGCCGGCGCCACAGCCGAACTTGGTGCCGGTGAGCCCGGCCGCCTCGCGCAGCGCCCACAGCAGCGGGGTGGCGGGGTCCATCAGAAATTCGACAGGATTGCCGTTGACGGTGAACTTGGTCATGCCTTCCCCCATAGACCCTGGGAGGCGGATATGGAACTCAAGACCCTTGATTACCGGGTGGAGGACGGCATCGCCCGCATCACCCTCAATCGCCCGACCGAGCTGAACACCATGAACGGCGATTTCTGGCCGGAAATGGTGCAGGTGTTCAAGGCCATCGATCACGACATGGCGGTGCGCTGCGTGATCATCGCCTCCACGGGCCGGCATTTCACCGCCGGGCTCGATCTGAAATGGGCGGCGCAGAATGCGGCGGCCAGCCGGGGCAACGCCGATCTGGGCCGCCAGCGCGAGGCCTTTCGCCGCCATGTGAAGGAGCTGCAGGACAGTTTCAACGTGATCGACAATTGCCGCGTGCCGGTGATTGCCGTGTGCCATGGCGGCTGCATCGGCGGCGGGGTGGACCTGGTCACGGCGTGCGACATCCGCATCGCCAGCGAGGATGCCTATTTCACCATCCAGGAAATCAACGTCGCCATCGTCGCCGATGTCGGCACGCTGCAACGCATCCCCTTCCTGCTGCCGCAGGGGCTGGTGCGCGAACTGGCCTATACCGGCCGCAAATTCCCGGCGGCGGAGGCGGCGCGCTATGGCTTCGTCAACCGGGTGGAGGCCAGCCACGAGGCGGCGCTGGCCGCCGCCGATGCGATGGCGCGCGAGATTTGCGCCAAATCGCCGCTGGCCATTGCCGGGATCAAGCAGGTGCTGAACTATGGCCGTGATCACAGTGTGGCCGACGGGCTGGAATATGTCGCGGTGTGGAACGCCGGGATGCTGCAGGGCGACGACATGGGCGCCGCCGTGCAGGCGCAGATGACGCGGCAATCTGCCACCTTCCAAAATCTGAAGGCCTGAAAAATCCAACAGGCAGGCCATGTTTCCGGCTTGCCTGTTGCGGTGCAGCACGTCATACAAGCTACGTCGTTTGGCGGATGAGTCCGCCCGTTTCAGGCCAGGGGCAGTATGCGCCGCATAATCTCGATGATGTGTTCCGCCGGGGCGATGGTCGCCCCGGCTGTTGCCGCCGCACAGGAGGCCGTGGCCGCAGCGCCCGTGCCCCCCGTGACCGTGACCGACGTGCCCGCCGCCGCGCCGGCGCTGCTGCCGCCCACGCCGGGCATCGGCCAGCCCACCGGCGGCATTGATCTGCAGGCGCCCGTCACCGATATCGCGGTGGAAGCCCACACCATGGTGCACAGCGTGCTCAATCCGCTGATGTTCGTGGTGGCGGCCTTCGTGCTGGCGCTGCTCGCCTACACGATCGTGCGCTATCGCGCCGGGGCCAATCCGGTGCCGTCGAAGAACAGCCACAACACCGTGATCGAGGTGGTGTGGACCGTGGTGCCGGCGCTGATCCTTATCGTGATCGCCTTCCCCAGCTTCCGCCTGCTGGCCAATCAATATGATCCGCCACGCGCGGACATCACCATCAAGGCGATCGGCCACCAGTGGTATTGGGAATATGAATATCCCGACCAGGGCGGCTTCACCTTCGATTCGATCATGCTCACCAACGAGGAAGCCGCCAAGCGCGGCACGCCCAAGCTGCTGGATGTTGACAATCGCCTGGTGGTGCCCGCCGGCGCCACGGTGAAGGTGCTGACCACCGCGGCCGACGTGATCCACAGCTTTGCCATGCCGGCCTTCTATCTGAAGATGGACGCCGTGCCGGGCCGCATCAACGAAACCTGGTTCAAGGTGGACAAGCCGGGCGTGTATTTCGGCCAGTGCAGCGAATTGTGCGGCACCAAGCACGCCTATATGCCTATCGCCATCGAAGTGCTGCCGAAGGCGCAGTTCGATGCCTGGGTGGCTGCCAAGCAAAAGGAAAACGGCATCGCGCCGGCGGCTGATGCCGCCGCGGCGGCCGATTGAGTGACGGGAAGAGGACGAACAACATGGCTCACGCCGCCACCGCCGGTGTTCATGACGATCATGACCACACCCCCGGCTTCATCCAGCGTTGGCTCTTCTCGACCAACCACAAGGATATCGGCACGCTCTATCTGATCTTCGCGATCATCGCCGGCACCATCGGCGGCGCGATTTCGGGGATCATGCGCCTGGAGTTGGCCCAGCCCGGCATCCAGTGGCTCACCTTCATGACCCAGGGCAATGTCGAT
Organism: Sphingomonadales bacterium; assembly: GCA_027483465.1. Classification (GTDB taxonomy): domain Bacteria; phylum Pseudomonadota; class Alphaproteobacteria; order Sphingomonadales; family Sphingomonadaceae; genus Sandarakinorhabdus. Next base: position 24,305 of record JAIXUQ010000033.1, on the reverse strand, counting down.
CAGGCCAACCATCTGTGGAACGTGTTCATCACCGCCCACGGCCTGATCATGGTGTTCTTCACCGTGATGCCGGCCATGATCGGCGGCTTTGGCAACTGGTTCGTGCCGATCATGATCGGCGCGCCCGACATGGCGTTCCCGCGCATGAACAACGTCTCGTTCTGGCTGCTGGTGCCCTCCTTCCTGCTGCTGTGCGGCTCGATGTTCGTCGAAGGCCCGGCGGGCGCCAACGGCGCCGGCACCGGCTGGACGGTCTATCCGCCGCTCTCCACGGCCGGCCACCCCGGCCCGGCGGTGGACATGGCGATCCTGTCGCTGCACATCGCCGGCGCCTCGTCGATCCTGGGCGCGATCAACTTCATCACCACCATCCTCAACATGCGTGCGCCGGGCATGACGATGCACAAGATGCCGCTGTTCGTCTGGTCGGTGCTGGTCACCGCCTTCCTGCTGCTGCTGTCGCTGCCCGTGCTGGCCGGCGCCATCACCATGCTGCTCACCGATCGCAACTTCGGCACGCATTTCTTCACGGCCGATGGCGGTGGTGATCCGATCCTCTACCAGCATCTCTTCTGGTTCTTCGGCCACCCCGAAGTCTATATCCTGATCCTGCCGGGCTTCGGCATCATCAGCCACATCGTCTCCACCTTCAGCCGCAAGCCGGTGTTCGGCTATCTCGGCATGGCCTATGCCATGGTGGCGATCGGCTTCATCGGCTTTGTCGTGTGGGCGCACCACATGTTCACCGTGGGCCTTGATGTGAACACCAAGATGTATTTCACCGCCGCCACCATGATCATCGCGGTGCCCACCGGCATCAAGATCTTCAGCTGGATCGCCACCATGTGGCAGGGCTCGATCAAGTTCGACACGCCCATGCTGTGGGCCATCGGCTTCATCTTCATGTTCACCGTTGGCGGTGTCACCGGCGTGCTGCTCTCCAACGGCGGCGTGGACACCTATTTCCACGACACCTATTATGTCGTCGCCCACTTCCACTATGTGCTGTCGCTGGGCGCCGTGTTCGCCATCTTCGCTGCCTGGTATTACTGGTTCGGCAAGATGTTCGGGAAGCAGTACAACGAACTGCTCGGCAAGCTGCACTTCTGGGTGTTCTTCATCGGCGTGAACGTGCTGTTCTTCCCGATGCACTTCCTCGGCCAGGATGGTATGCCGCGCCGCATCCCCGATTATCCGGATGCCTATGCCTATTGGAACCAGATCGCCAGCTATGGCTATGCGATCATGGGCGTCGGCATGCTGATCTTCTTCGTCAACCTGATTGTCAGCTTCGCTTCGCGCCGCAAGGTTGAGGACAATTACTGGGGCGAAGGCGCCACCACGCTGGAATGGACCCTGTCCAGCCCGCCGCCGTTCCACCAGTTCGAAACCCTGCCGGTCATCAAGTGACCGCTTCACGGGGGCGGGGCCTGGGCCTCGCCCCCGAAGGCCTTTCCAATGTCTGATCTCGCCACGTCCTCCCCCAGCCTGCCCAGCACGATGCTGGCGGACTGGCGGGATTATTTCGCCCTGCTGAAACCGCGGGTGATGACCCTGGTGATCTTCACCGCCGCCTGCGCCATGGTGGCCGCGCCCGGCCAGATGCACCCGTTCCTGGCCTTCGTGGGCATCTTGTGCATCGCGGTCGCCGCCGGGGCCGCCGGCGCGCTCAACCAATGGTATGAGGCCGATATCGATGCGGTCATGAAGCGCACCGCCCAGCGCCCGCTGCCCGCCGGCAAGCTGGAAAAGCCCGAAGCGCTGGCCTTCGGGGTCATCCTCGGCACCGGGTCGGTCGCCATCATGGGCCTGGCGCTCAACTGGGTGGCGGCCTTCTGGCTGGCCGTCTCCATCCTGTTCTACGTGATCGTCTACACCGCCTGGCTCAAGCGCCGCACCCCGCAGAATATCGTCATCGGCGGCGCCGCCGGGGCCTTTCCGGTGATCTGCGGCTGGGCCGCCGTCACCGGAGACACGCCGCTGCTGGCCTGGATCCTGTTTGCCATCATCTTCTTGTGGACGCCGCCGCATTTCTGGGCGCTGGCCCTGTTCATCGAGGCGGATTACGCCAAGGCCGGCGTGCCGATGCTGCCGGTCACCCATGGCCTCGCCGAAACCCGCCGGCAGATCCTTGCCTATTCGGCCGGCCTGGTGCCCGTCACCATCGCGCCCACGCTGCTGGGTCTGGCTGATTGGGCCTATGGCGGCACCGCCATCACGCTAGGCATCATCTTCATGGCCATGGCGGTGAAAGTGTCACGCAACACCGCCACCGCACCGGCCGGCATGGGCCCGGAAAAACAATTGTTCAAGTTCAGCCTCCTCTATCTGGCCTGCCTGTTCGGCGCGCTGGTGGCTGACCGGCTGTTGTTGCCCTGAGGCCGGGATGATGAGCATCGAGCCGGCCAAATGGTCTGACGCGGATCGCACCGCCTTCCACGCCCGCCGCGCCTCGCGCAACCGGGCGCTGGGCATCCTGCTGTTCAGCCTGGTCGCGCTGTTCTTCGGCATCACCGTGGTGCGGATGACCGGCCAGGTGAAGAATGCCCCGGATGCCCCGATCAGCCCTGCGCCGGTCAGCCCCGCACCGGCCCCCGATTCGCCGGCCACCACGGCGCCCCCGCAATCATGAGCCAGGCCGGCACCCCGCTGGCCGCAGCCAACCGCCGCACCGGCGCCGTCGTGGCGCTGGGCGCGGTGGCCATGCTGGGTGTCGCCTATGCCGCGGTGCCGCTGTATCGCCTGTTCTGCCAGGTCACCGGCTTTGGCGGCACCACCCAGGTGGCGGCGGCGGCCCCGGCGGCTGATCGGCTGGCCGCCGTGGCCGGCCGCACCATCAAGATCCGCTTTGATGCCAACACCGCCCCCGGCCTGCCGTGGCGTTTCCGCCAGAAGCAGAACGAGGTGACCATCCCGATCGGGGAAAAGCGCCTGGCCTTCTACAGCGCCACCAACAGCAGCGGCCGGCCGGTCACGGGGCGCGCCGTGTTCAACGTCTCCCCCGATGTCGCCGGGCAGTATTTCATCAAGATCGCCTGTTTCTGCTTCACCGAACAGACGTTGCAGCCCGGCGAGACGGTGGACATGCCGGTGACCTGGTATGTCGATCCGGCCATCATGGACGATCCGGTGGCCAGCAAGATTGACGAAATCACGCTCAGCTACACCTTCTATCCGGTGGACAAACCGGGGGCGGAGCAGCTAAGTGCTGCGACAAATCGTAACACATCAGGATAGGGCCACCATCATGGCTGCGGGCAAGACCCACGATTTCCACATTCTCAACCCGTCCTCGCGGCCGCTGATGATGTCGCTGGCGGTGCTGGTGCTGGCCAGCGGCGCCATCGGCTGGATGCACAAGGCCGGCTGGGGCATGGCGACCTTCTTTGCCGGCCTGGCCGCCGTTTCGGCCATGTTCTTCCTGTGGTGGAAGGATGTGGTGCACGAAGCCAACACCGGCGATCACACGCCGGTGGTGCAGCTGCATCACCGCTATGGCATGATCCTGTTCATCGCGTCCGAAGTGATGTTCTTCGTCGCCTGGTTCTGGGCCTATTTCAACGCCGCCCTCTACCCCTCCATGCACGAAGGCATCGAAGGCGCCTGGCCGCCCAAGGGCATCGAACTGCTCGATCCCTTCGTCTTCCCGCTCTTGAACACGCTGATCCTGCTGCTGTCGGGCACCACCGTCACCTGGGCCCACCACGCGCTGATCCATGATGACCGCAAGGGCCTGAAGCAGGGCCTGTGGGTGACAATCGCGCTCGGCCTGATCTTCACTTGCGTGCAGGCCTATGAATATCACCACGCCGAATATGGCCTGGCCGACAGCATCTATGGCGCCGCCTTCTACATGGCGACCGGCTTCCACGGCTTCCACGTCATCGTCGGCACCATCTTCCTGATGGTGTGCCTGGCGCGCACCTACAAGGGCGATTTCACCCCCCGCCACCATTTCGGCTTCGAAGCCGCCGCCTGGTACTGGCATTTCGTTGACGTGGTGTGGCTGTTCCTGTTCATCGCCATCTATGTCTGGGGCTCAAAGTTTGGCGCCGCCGTGGCCCAGAGCCAGTTTGCCTGAACCCCATCCATCCCGGCCTGCCGCCGTGCAGGTCGCATTCCGGGGCTGCTGTCCACGCTGTGGCGGCAGCCCCCTGTTTTCTGGCGTGCTGCAACTGGCCGGCGGCTGCCCGGCCTGCGGGCTGGATTATGGCCGCTTCAACGTGGGCGATGGCGCCGCCGCCGGGGTGATATTGCTGGTGGGCATCATCGTCATGCCGCTGGCGCTGGTCGTGGATTTCCGGCTGGCGCCGCCGTGGTGGGTGCATGCGCTGCTGTGGGGGCCGCTCGTCACCGGCCTGTCGCTGGCCTTGCTGCGCCTGTCGAAAGGCCTGCTGGTGGCGCTTGAATTTCGCCACGATGCCGGCGAAGTCAGCCGGATGCCCCCGCCCGACGCGCCCAATTCCGAACAACCATGATCCGCCGCCTGCCGATCCTGCCCACGCTGATCACCCTCATCGGGGTGCTGGTGCTGTGCGGCCTTGGCCGCTGGCAGCTGGAACGCCGCGAATGGAAACACCGGCTGATCGAACGGCTGGCCGCCGCGCCCAACCTGCCGCCGGTGTCCCCCGGCGAATTCCAGCGCGCCATGGCCCGCGAAGTGTCGGTGCAATATCGCCGGGCCGAGATCAGCTGCCACGCCGGGCCGAAGACACCCTATGATCTGCGCCCCGGTGCCTCGGCCGGCGGCACCTCGGGCTATTTCGTCGTGGTTTCGTGCCGGCCCAACAACCGGCCGCCCGATATCGTCGCGGTGGCGGGCTGGACCCGCGATCTCGCGGCCAAGGATGCGGTGATCAATCTGGATCATGAACTGGCCGGCATCATCATCGAACGGCCCTATGGCGATGATCCGGGCCGGCCGCGCTTCATGCTGATCCCGGATGCGCCGATCGCGCCGCTGGGCAAGCCGCGCCAGCCCAGCGCGGCTGATCTGCCTGACAATCATCTGGCCTATGCCGGCCAATGGTTCGGCCTCGCCATCGCGCTTTCGGCCATCTATGGCCTGTGGCTGCGCAAGCGTGGATTGGTTGCACCGCTGGCCAAGCCCGAATAACAGGCAGGCGTCATGCGCTATATCTCCACCCGCGGGCAGGCCGCGATTCTCGATTTCCGGGGTGCCACCCTTGCTGGCCTGGCCAGCGATGGCGGCCTCTATGTGCCCGAACATTGGCCGCGCTTCACCACCGCCGAGATCGCCGCCATGGCTGGCCTGCCCTATGTGGAGGTGGCGGTGCGCGTGTGCCGGCCGTTCACCGGCGACTGCCTCGACGAAGCGGCGCTGCGGGACATTTTCACCCGCGCCTATGGCCGGTTTGCCCATGCCGCAGTGGTGCCGCTGAAACAGCTTGATCACCGCCATTTCCTCGCCGAGATTTTCCACGGCCCCACGCTGGCCTTCAAGGATATCGCGCTGCAGGCGCTGGGCCTCGTCTTCGAACGCTTCCTGGCCGAATCAGGCGCGCATGTGACGGTGATCGGCGCCACCTCGGGCGACACCGGATCGGCGGCCATCGATGCGCTGGCCGGGCGGGCGGGAGTGGAGGTCTATATGCTCCACCCGCATGGCCGGGTGAGCGAGGTGCAGCGCCGCCAGATGACGACGGTGCTGGATGGCAACATCCACAATATCGCCATCGAAGGCAATTTCGACGACGCGCAGGCGCTGGTGAAGGCGATGTTCAACGATGCCGCCTTTGCCGGCCGCTTCCCGCTGGCGGCGGTGAACAGCATCAACTGGGCGCGGCTGCTGTTCCAGGTCGTCTATTATTTCACCACCGCGCTGTCGCTGGGGGCGCCGCACCGGGCCGTGGCCTATGCCGTGCCCACCGGCAATTTCGGCGATGTGTTTGCCGGCTATGTCGCGGCGCAGATGGGGCTGCCGATCGAACGGCTGGTGGTGGCCACCAACGAGAATGACATTCTGCACCGCGCGCTTTCGGCCGGCGATTACAGCGCCGGCCAGGTGCGGCCCACCGATTCGCCCTCGATGGACATTCAGGTTTCGAGCAATTTCGAGCGGCTGCTGTTTGATCTGGCCGGCCGCGATGCGGCTGCGCTCGCGGCGCGCATGGCCGAATTTGAGGCAACGAAGCAGATGCGCCTGCCCGAAGACCAGCGCGCGGCCGCCGCCCGCCTGTTCAGCTCGGCCCGGGTGGATGCCGCCGCCATGGCCGAAACCATGGGCTGGGCGCTGCACCAGGCCGGCGAACTGCTCGATCCGCACACCGCCATCGGCCTCGCCGCCGCGCGCCGCGATCCGGGCAGCGGCCCGATGGTGACGCTGGCCACCGCCCACTCGGCCAAGTTCCCGGCGGCGGTGGCGGCGGCCACCGGCGTCACCCCGGCGCTGCCTGCCCGGCTGGCCGATCTGATGAACCGCCCCGAGCGCTATGATGTCGCCCCGGCCCAGTTGCAGGCGATCGAGGCCTATATTGCCCAAAGGGCGCGGCCGCGGTGAACGGCCCCCAGATCTCCGTGCTCGACAACGGCCTCAGGGTTGCCAGCTGGGCGATGCCGGGGCTGGAAACCGCGGCGGTCGCGCTGATCGCCGATGCCGGCTCGCGCCACGAACGGCCCGAGCTGAACGGGCTGGCGCATCTGTTTGAACATATGGTGTTCAAGGGCACCGGGCGGCGCAGCGCCCGCGCCATCGCCGAGGAGATGGAGGATGTGGGCGGGCAGCTCAATGCCTGGACCAGCCGCGATTCGACCATGTTTCACGCCCGCATCCTGGCGCGTGACCTGCCGCTGGCGGTTGACCTGATCGCCGATCTGGTGACCGGCGCGCGCTTTGCTGCCGACGACATCACCCGCGAGAAGGAGGTGGTGCTGCAGGAACTGGGTGAAGCGCGGGACACGCCGGATGACATCGTGTTCGATCATCTCCAGCTTGCCGCCTTTCCGGGCCAGGGCCTTGGCCGCTCCATCCTGGGGGACGAGGCGAGCCTGGCGCGCATCACCGCCGATGATCTGCGGGCCTGGCAGGCCGCGCACTATGCCCCGCAGCGGCTGACCCTGGTGGCCACCGGCAAGGTTGATCATGCCAGCCTGTGCCGGCTGGCGGCCACCGCCTTCCCGCACGCGGCCACGCCGGCGCACCGGGCCGCCACCGATGCGGCGCGTTTTGCCGCGAAAAGCCACCACGACAGCCGCCGCATCGAGCAGGCGCAACTCACCGCCGGCTGGGCCGCGCCCGGCCATCATGATCCGGCGCAGGATGCCGCCCTGCTGTTCACGCTGGCGGCCGGCGGCGGCATGTCCTCCCGCCTGTTCCAGCAGGTGCGGGAGGAGCGCGGGCTGGCCTACACGGTGTCGGCCGCCTTGCAGCCCTATGCCGATGCCGGCCTGCTGAGCGTGCACGCCGCCACCGATCCCAAACAGGCGGCGCCGGCGCGGGCGCTGATCGGCCAGGTGCTGCACGAAACCGCGCACGGCCTTGAACAGGCCGAACTGAACCGCACCCGCGCCCAAGCCGTGGCCGGCCTGCTGATGGCGCTGGAAGGCCCGCAGGGCACCGCCGATTATCTGGGCCGCAGCCTGATGGTGCATGGCCGCTTCGTGCCGCCCGCCGAACTCGTCGCCCGCATCGAGGCGGTGGGCGTTGACGAGGCCCGCGCTGCCGGGGCCGCCATGCTGGCCCATGCCCCCGCCCGCGCCGAAATCGGCCGCCACAAGCCGGCGGCATGACCGGGCTCGAAACCCTTGTCACCGAACCGTGGGCGGATTTCGGCCTGATCGATTCAGGTGGCGGCCGCAAGCTGGAGCGCCACGGCCGCTTCCGCTTCATCCGGCCCGAACCGCAGGCGATGTGGGCGCCGGCCAGCCCGGAATGGCGCGCCGATGGCGAATTCATCGGCGGCAGCGACGAGGACGGCGGCGGCCGCTGGCAGTTGCAGCCGCAAGTGCCGCAGCGCTGGGAAATGGCGCGCGGGCCGGTGCGCTTCTGGGCCAGCAACACGCCGTTCCGCCACCTGGGCTATTTCCCCGACATGGGGGCGCAGTGGGATTGGCTGGCCGGCCGCATCCGCCCGGGTGACCGGGTGCTCAACATGTTCGGCTATACCGGCGTGGGCAGCCTGGTGGCCGCCGCCGCCGGCGCCGCTGTCACCCATGTTGATGCCAGCAAGAAAAGCGTGGCCGCCGCGCGCGAGAATGCCGGCCTGTCGGGCCTCGCCGAGGCGCCGGTGCGCTGGATCGTCGATGATGCGCGCAAGTTCCTGGCGCGCGAGGTCAGGCGTGGCAGCCGCTATCACGGCCTGATCTTTGATCCGCCCAAATATGGCCGTGGGCCGGATGGCGAGGTGTGGCAGCTTGAGCGTGATCTGCCCGAACTGGTTGATCTGGCCCGGCAATTGCTGGCCGACGAGGCGCGCTTCCTCATCCTCACCGTCTATGCCATCCGCATGTCGGCGCTCGCCCTCCACCCGCTGATCAGCGCCGCCACCGCCGGCCGCGGCGGCCGCATCGAAGTAGGCGACATGGCGATCCGCGAGGAGGCGCGCGGGCTGTTGCTGCCCACCGCCATCTTCGCGCGCTGGGGGGCCTGAGCCCGCAACCCCCAGCCTTCAGCCCTGCAGGATCGCCTGCCAGGCCAGTGCCACCAGCGCCCCGGCGGTGAGCACCATGCGCAGCCGGCCATACCAGCCGGGCAGGGCGCGCGCCGCCAGATCCCACAACAGGCTGGCCAGCAGCGCGGTGGCCAGCGCGCTGAACTGGATCACCCGCATATTGGCCGGCACCAGCACCAGGATCGCCCAGCCGGCGATGCTGGGCAGCATCGCCGGCCCGATCAGCCGGGGGGAGGGGGCATCAGCCTGCACCGCCGCACCCCAGCGCGCGCCGCCCAGGAAACTCAGGATGATGGCGCTCCACCACAGCAGGGATTCGTTGAATTGCCAGCGGAAATCCGGCGCCAGCAGGGTTCCCACCGGGCTGGCGAAGAAGGGGATCAGGCCAGCCAGGCCATAGAGCAGCACAACGCGCGGGATTTGCATGCCTGCCCCCTGCCACGCCCCCGGCGCCGGCGCAAATGCGGCATTTGTTCTGGGAACCGGCCGTCAGGCCCGGCAGGCGCGCACGCTGGCCGGATCGGGCCGCACGCCGGGGCGAAACAGCGCGACATAGCCCTGGGCGATATCGGTCACCCCCACCAGTTCATAGCCCACCGCCTTCACCTCGCAGATCAGCAGCGCCTTGGGCATGCCATGGGCTTCGGACGGCCGGTCAAGATCGACGATGGCGATGCGCCCGCCCGGTTTCAGGCTGGCGCGCAACCGGTCAAGCAGCAGATAGGGCTGCTCGATCTCGTGATACATGTGCACCATCAGCGCCACGTCCACGCTGGCCGCCGGCAGCCGCGCGCTGGTCTGCCGGCCCAGCACATAGCGGATATTCTGAAACCCGGCGCGGCGCACCCGCACCTTCACCCGTTCCAGCGCGCCCAGCGACAGATCCTGAGCATAAACCCGGCCCTGCGGCCCCACCACCGGGGCCACCCGCATCACATAATAGCCGCCGCCGGTGCCGATATCGGCCACCGCCATGCCGGCGCGGATGCCGGCAATGCGCATCACGTCGGCGGCTTCGCCCACCCGGTCACGCTCGGCCTCCTCGCCCCAGCTTTCCGAAACGATCGGCGCCACCGGGCGCGCCGGGCGCGGCAACGGCGTGGCCCCGCCCAGCAGGGCCAGCGCAAGCAAGGCAGGCAGGATCAACCGCACGGGCGCATCACTGGCAGGCGAGCATGGCCAAAAAATGTCAGAATGGCCGGTTCAGCGGCTGGGGCGCGGTGTTTTGGCCGCCGGTTCGGCGCCGTTCATCACCGCCAGCCCGCGCCAGCGCTGCATCCGGCTGCGGAATTCGGCCAGCGCCGCGCCGCTCAATTCCGCCCCGCCCACATAGCGCAGCGCCACCGGGTTGACCGGCTTGCCGCGCAGCCACACCTCGTAATGAAGATGCGGCCCGGTGGAGAGGCCGGTTGATCCGACCGTGCCGATGTTCTGGCCCTGGCGCACCCGCTGCCCCGGCTTCACATCGATGCGCTGCATATGGCCATAGGCGCTGGCCAGATCCTTGTTGTGGCGGATCATCACATATTTGCCGTGCCCGCCGTGCCAGCCGGCAAAGCTGACCGTGCCGCCACCGGCCGCCATGATCGGTTCGCCGGCACCGGCACTGAAATCCACGCCCTGGTGCATGCGCGAAAAGCCCAGCAGCGGGTGCAGGCGCATGCCAAAGCCGCTGGTCAGCCGCGCGCCCTGCACCGGTGTCATCATCAGGCCGCGCTTCACGCCTTCGCCATTGGCCAGATAATAGTCGCCCTGGTGCAGGCCGATTTCCACCGCCGGCTTGCCGGCCCGCCGCACCGCGCCAAACAGCAGCCGGCCGTGGCGGGTTTCGCCGGTGGCGGCGCGATCCTGCTCGATCACGATGTCAAACCGGTCGTTGCGCGCGAGGCCGCGTTCGAAATCGATCACGTGGCGCATCTGGCGCACGAATTCGCCGGCCTGGGCCGCCGGGATGCCGGCGCTGCGCAGCGCCCGGCCCAGATTGCCGCCCACGCTGCCAGCCACCCGCAGCGGGGTGGAATCGATGCGGATGGGCATGCGCCGCAGCCTCAGCGCGCCATCCACCCGGGTGATTTCCACCTGCAGATCAAAGGCGGCGCGCAGCGTCAGCCGCTCCAGCGGGCGCGGCACCGTGCGATCGGGCCGGCGGCCCAGCACCAGTTCGGCGCGCACGCCCGGTTCGGGCCGCACCGCGCCCAGCATGGCGGTCACTTCGGCCAGATCATCGCGGCCCACCCCGGCGTTGCGCAGGGCGGCGGCCAGCCCGGCGCGGCCCAGCGCCACGCTGCGCTCCACCCGCGGCCGTTCCGGCGGTTCGGCCAGCGGGCGCAGCAGCCGGGCGTTGACCAGAGGCGGCGCGCCGGTGCGGGCGCCCTGCGCCAGCGGCGCGATGGCGTGGGCACGGCCGCCTTCCTGTTCGGCCGGGGTGAAGGGGCGCCGGCTGCCGGGCAGGATCGGCTGCACCTGGGCGCCGGCCCACAGCGCGCCGGCCACCAGCGCCGCCAGCGCCGCCGCCTTCATCCACCAGCGCCGGCTGAACAGCCCGCTGCCCAGATCCAGATCGATGCTGCCGGCGATCAGGCCGTGGCGCGCGGCGGCAACATCATCGGCCAGCCGCCGCCGTTCGGCCGCCAGCCCGGCGCGCACCCGGCCGGCCGCCCGCCGCAGCACCGGCGCGGCCACCGGCAGCAGGCCCGATGCTGCGCCCACGCGTGCCGGCGGCGCACCGGCTGCCGTGCTTCCCGCCACCTGAAATCCGGGTTGGTACACGCGCGTCCCCCGCCAGCCTGGCCGGCCCCTGCCGTGGCGCGGCCGTCACTGTCAAGCCGTTGTCACACAACAACTTGCCTGTGGACAAGTCCGAGTCGGGGCGGTTGCGGCGCTGCGTGCCCCTTGCGCGGCGAATCGGCCCGTGCAAGGTTGCAGCCATGATCATGCGCGGTGCATCGGCGTGACGCAGCGGCGGCCCAGCCCGCCCCCGGCCTTCCCGGCCGCCCGCTTCTGCCCCCCTGTTTCCGCCGCCAGCCACAGTCCTGCCACCCACAGCGCTGCCTGCCGCCATTGCCGCAGCCACTTGCAGCGCCGCCGCTGCGGCACCAGCGTGGGGCCATGAGCATGCGCAGCCCCGCCGATGCGAAGGTGACGGCCGTTCTGGGCCCGACCAACACCGGCAAGACCCATCTGGCCGTGGAGCGGCTGTGCGGCCATGCCAGCGGCATCATGGGCTTTCCGCTGCGCCTGCTGGCGCGCGAGGTGTATGACCGGGTGGTGGCGGCCAAGGGCGCGCACCAGGTGGCGCTGATCACCGGCGAGGAAAAGATTGTGCCGCCGCAGGCGCGCTGGTTCCTGTGCACCGCCGAATCCATGCCGCTTGACCGTGAGGTGGCGTTCATGGGGCTGGACGAAGGCCAGCTGGGCGCCGATCCTGAGCGCGGCCATGTCTTCACCGATCGGCTGCTCAGGGCGCGCGGCTATGCCGAAACCATGATCCTGGGCGCCGAGACGCTGAAGCCCCTGCTGCGCAAGCTGCTGCCCGAGGCCGAGATCGTCACCCGTCCGCGCTTTTCCACCCTGGCCTATGCCGGGCCGAAAAAACTGTCGCGCCTGCCCAAGCGCACCGCCATCGTCGCCTTCACCGCCGCCGAAGTCTATGCCATCGCCGAGATGCTGCGCCGGCAGAAGGGCGGCGCGGCGGTGGTGATGGGATCATTGTCCCCCCGCACCCGCAACGCCCAGGTGGCGATGTATCAATCGGGCGAGGTGGATTATCTGGTCGCCACCGATGCCATCGGCATGGGGCTGAACATGGATATCGCCCATGTCGCCTTTGCCGGGCTGGGCAAGTTCGATGGCAAGCGCCAGCGCCGGCTGACGCTGGCGGAAATGGCACAGATCGCCGGCCGCGCCGGCCGCCACCAGCGCGATGGCACCTTCGGCACCGTGCAACTGGGCACCGATGAACAGTGCAGCTTCACGCCCGAGGAGATCGAGGGGCTGGAGGCGCACCGGTTCGAACCGATCACCCAGTTGATGTGGCGCAACCATGATCCGGATTTTTCCAGCCTGGCCCGGCTGGTGGCGAGCATGGATGCGCGGCCGCCGCGCCCCGAACTGGTGCGCGCCGATGATGCGCTGGATCTGGCCGTGCTGAAACGGCTGGCCGGCGAACCCTGGGTGATGGAGCGGGCGCGCTCCCGCCTGCTGGGCGAACGCGGGCTGACCCGGCTGTGGCAGGCGTGCAGCCTGCCCGATTACCGCAAGACCGGGGTGGAGGCGCACACGCGGCTGGTGGGCCGGGTGTTCCGCCACCTGACCGAGGGTGACGGCCGGCTGCCTGATGCCTGGATTGCCGCCGAAATCGCCCATCTTGACCGGGTGAGCGGCGATGTGGAGGCGATTGCCGACCGGATCGCGGCGGTGCGCACCTGGACCTATATCGCCCACCGGCCGGACTGGCTGGACGGCGCCGCCCAATGGGCCGAGCGCACCCGCGCGCTGGAAGACCGGCTGTCGGATGCGCTGCACGGCGCCCTCACCCAGCGCTTCGTTGATCGCCGCACCGCGGTGCTGCTGCGCGATCTGAAGGCGCGCGGCGCCGATGCGCTGGTGGCGATCGAGGGCGATGGCACGGTGGCGGTGGATGGCGAGGCGATCGGCCGGCTGGAGGGCTTCCGCTTCACCGCCGATGCCGCGGCGCGCGCCGGGGAACAGCGGCTGCTGCTGGCGGCGGCCGAGCGCCATCTGGTGCGCGAACTGGCGCGGCGGGCGCGGGCGCTGGCCGAAAGCCCGGCCGGCGATTTCGCGCTGGTGGCCGGCGGCGGCGGGCAGCAACTGCACTGGCGGGGGGCGCGGGTGGCGCTGCTGCGCAAGGGCCGCGATGCGCTGAACCCGCGGGTGGAGCTTGACCGCGCGGTGGCGGCGCTGGGGCCGGATGACCGCAAGCGCGTGCAGGCCCGGCTGGACCTGTTTGTGCGCGAGGGCGTGGCGCGGGTGCTGGCGCCGCTGGCCGGGCTGGCGGCGCTGGCCGGGATGGCCGGGGCTGCGGCCACCCTCTCCCCGCCGGCGCGCGGGCTGGTGGTGCAACTGGTGGCGGCACTGGGCGTGCTCGACCGGGCGCCGCTGGCCGAACAACTGGCTGGCCTGACCCGGGCGGACCGGCAGGCGCTGGCCCGCCACGGCGTGCGGCTGGGGCCGCAGCATGTGTTCGTGCCCACGCTGCTGCGCCCCGAACCGACCCGCTGGCGGCTGGCGCTGTGGGCGGTGGCGCAGGATCTGGCACAATTGCCGCCGCTGCCGCCGCCGGGCCGGGTGAGCCTGGCCAGCGAGGGCCTGGCGCCGGACTATCTGGCGGTGGCCGGCTATTGGCTGGTGGGCCCCCAGGCGGTGCGCATCGACATGGTGGACCGGCTGGCCCGCCATATCCACGACCGGCGTGACGGGCGGGCGCCGTTCATGCCCGATCCGGCCTGGGCGACCAGCCTTGGCCTGTCGCACGACGGGCTGGCGCGGCTGCTGCGGGCGCTGGGCTATCGCCCGCGGCTGGTGGATGGCGCCACCCAATTTGCCTGGGCCGGCCGCCCGCCCGCCCAGCGCCGGGCCGTTGATGCGGCCGCCGTTCCCGATGCCGGGGGGAATGGCGCCTCGCCCTTTGCGATCCTGGCAGCGATGAAAGGCAGGTAGCGCTTGGTTTACGGTGCAGGGCTGCGGCTGGACAAATTCCTGTGGTTCGCGCGACTGGCGCCATCACGATCCCAGGCCCAGGCCCTGTGCGAAAGCCGACGATTGCGCATCGATGGCCGGGTGGTGGAGCGCGCCTCGGCACTGGTGCGGGCCGGCGCGGTGCTGAGCTGGCCGCGCGGTGACCAGATCATCGTGGTCAGGGTGGAAGGCCTGCCGGAACGGCGCGGGCCCTATGTGGAAGCCTGCGGTTTCTACACCGATCTCACCCCCGGCCGGCCCGCTGTGGCAGGGCTTGCGCAACATGACCCCTTGCCAGAAGCCTTGGCCCTCGCCTAAGGCGCCGGGGCAAAACAGGGATTGTCCGGCAACATGGTGCCAGCCGGCACCGTCGCGAGGGGAGTTTTATGGCCTACGTCGTCACCGAAGCCTGCATCAAGTGCAAATATATGGACTGTGTCGAGGTCTGCCCGGTCGATTGCTTCTATGAGGGCGAGACCATGGTGGTGATCAACCCCAACGAGTGCATTGATTGCGGCGTGTGCGAGCCGGAATGCCCGGCCGAAGCCATCCTGCCCGATACCGAGGGCGGGCTGGAGAAGTGGATGGAACTGAACGCCACCTATTCGGCGCAGTGGCCCAACATCACCATGAAGGGCGAAACCCCGGACGATGCCGATTCGCACAAGGGCGAGGACGGCAAGTACGCCAAATATTTCACCGCCAATCCCGGCAAGGGCAACTGAGGCCTTGGGCAGCGGCGGGCGGGGCTCGCCAGCGGCCACAAACGCCCGCTTTTCCGTCACCGGGGGCCACCGCGCCGTCACCGGGGACCATCATTCGGCCACCGTGGTGCAGCATTTTGGCACCGCGGTGGCCGTATCATATGGAGTTTGTGACAAAAGCATGCTATGCGGCCTGAATTGATCGGCGGTTGCTGCCGCCGTTCTGGTCGCAGGCCTTGTTGCCGGATCGCCCCCCTGCCGGGCGGGCAACGGGCCGAAACGGGTGATGGAGCAGGCAGGTCTGGTGATCAGGATGATGGCGTTGCCGGCATGGCCGATTGGCCTGCCGCTGCGCCCTTTCTGGCCATCGGGCCGAGGATAGCGAGGAACAGCATAGCATGGCACTGGCCAAGACGCTCGGTTTCGAAGTGGGCGATTATGTTGTGTATCCCAAGCATGGCGTGGGCCGTGTGGTGGAGATCCAAAGCCAGGAAATCGCTGGAATTTCTCTCGATCTGTTCGTGCTGCGCTTTGAAAAGGAGCGCATGACCCTGCGGGTGCCGATGAACAAGGTGGAAAGCGTGGGCATGCGCAAGCTGTCAAGCCAGGCCACCATGAACGAGGCGCTGACCACGCTGAAGGGCAAGCCGCGCATCAAGCGCACCATGTGGTCGCGCCGCGCCCAGGAATATGAAGCCAAGATCAATTCGGGCGATCTGGTGAGCATCGCCGAAGTGGTGCGCGACCTGCACCGCGCCGAAGACCAGCCGGAACAAAGCTATTCCGAACGGCAGATCTATGAAGCCGCCATCGGCCGCCTGGCCCGCGAACTGGCCGCGATGGAAAACATCGACGAACCGGCCGCCCAGCAGAAGATCGAACAGGTGCTGAAGGCGGCCTGAGCCGCACTTGCGCATGGCGCTCCTTTGTGTATTATAAGAGCAATACACAAAGGAGCCTGCCATGATCCGCGTTGCCCTGCTGCTTGCCGCCGTGGCTGCTGCCAGCCCTGCTTTCGCTGCCGAAAAACGCTTTGACGTCAGCGGGTTCGACAAGGTCGCCGTGGGCGGCAGCGACAATGTGATCATCCGCCAGGGCAACGGCTTTTCTGTGGTCGCCACCGGCGATCAGGACGATCTCGACAAGCTGGACATCAAGGTCCAGCGCGGCACGCTGGGCATCGGCCGCAAGAGCAGTTTCTGGTCAATGATGGCGGACGAGGTGCAGATCATCGTCACCATGCCCGCCCTGCGCGGCGTGTCGGTGGGCGGCTCTGCCGATGTCCAGGCCGATCGCGGTGTCGGCGAGGTGTTTGATGCCCGGCTGGGCGGATCGGGTGATCTGCTGATTGGCCGCATCGATGCCAAGACGGTGACCGCCGCGCTCTCCGGTTCGGGCAATATCAAGGCCGCCGGCCAGTGCAGCGCGCTCAATGTCAGGCTGGCCGGCAGCGGCGATGCCGATCTCGCCGGTCTGGCCTGCACCACGGCCGATATCAGGCTGGCCGGCTCCGGCAATGTCTCGGCGCGGGCCAGCGGTGAGGCCGCGGTCAGCCTGGCCGGATCGGGTGACGTGCTGATCACCGGTGGCGCCAAATGCACCCGCCGCATTGCCGGCAGCGGCGAGGTCACCTGCAAATAGCGCCGGACCTCAGCCCTGCCAGTGGCTGGTGATCGCGGCCAGATCGGGCCGCGGCCGTTCTTCCAATGGCTTGGCCTGGGTGCCGATGAAGAAAAAGCCGGCGATGCGTTCCGGCGCCGTGCCCCCAAGCAGTGCCAGCACCTGATCGTCAAACGCCGCCCAACCGGTGAGCCAATTGGCCACAAAGCCATGGGCATGGGCGGCCAGGCAGAGGTTCTGGCACAGGGCACCCACCGAAAGCTCCTGTTCCCACAAGGGGATATGGCTGGGCCGGGCGCTGGCCAGCACCACCACCAGGCAGGGCGCCTGGGTGGCGAACTGGTTCACCGCCTCCTGCTCCAGCCGACCGGCATCGGGCTTGGCGGCCCGGTAGATGGCCAGCAGCCGATCGGCGAAGGCCGCGCGGTTTTCCACCACCACAAAGCGCCAGGGGAATAACTTGCCATGATCCGGCACGCGCGCTGCCGCGCCCAGGATGGCGGCCAGTTGCGCGGCATCAGGGCCGGGGGCCAGCATGTCCCGCGCCTTGCCCGAACGGCGGGTGGCGATCAGCGTGGCGGGGCTGCTGCGGTCATTGAAACTGTCCATGGCCACGGCGCTTAGCCGGCTGCGCGCACCAGTCAATCGCGGCGCAGCGTCTCCCCGCCCTTCATCACGAAGCGCACCTGGATGACGGCGGCGAGATCGGCCAGTGGATCGCCGGCCACCGCCACAAGATCGGCCAGCAGGCCGGGCGCGATGCGGCCGCGGTCGGCCAGGCCGAAATGGCGGGCATTGCCGGCAGTGGCGGCGGTCAGCACGCCGGCATTGCTCATCCCGGCCTTCGCCATCGCCAGCATTTCGCGGGCATTCTCGCCATGGGCAAACACCCCGACATCGCCGCCCATGCAGATCGGCACACCGGCCTTCAGGGCCAGGCGGAAGGCGGCGCGGTCCGCCTCCACATCGGCCGGCGCTGGCTCCTGCCCGTTCCAGCCGCGATAGCGGGCGATGGCCTCACCGGCGGCCAGCGTGGGGCACAGCACGGTGCGGTTCTTCGCCATCAGGGCAAAGGTGGCGGCATCGCCCTCGCCGCCATGCTCGATCACATCGGCCCCGGCGGCGCTGGCCCGGCGCATGGCCTCGGCCGTGTTGGCATGCACCGCCACCGGCCGGCCGGCATCATGGGCGGCGGCCACGGCAGCGGCGATCTCGGCCTGCGAATAGGTCGGCCGGCTGCCCTCGCCGGGGCGCCAGCGATAATCGCCATACAGCTTCACCACATCGGCGCCCGCCCCGATCTGGCGGCGCACCGCGCTGACGAGCGCCGGCCCGTCGGCCTCCTCGGCGCCCTGCGGCACCGCCCAGGCATCATTCTTCGGCGCATAGCTGCCGGGCGCGACCAGGGCGCGGGTGGCGATGAGCATGCGCGGCCCCGGCACATGGCCTTCCGCGATGGCGCGCTTCAACCCGACATCGGCGGTGCCGGCGCCTTCGCTGCCCAGATCGCGCACCGTGGTGAAGCCGGCCATCAACGTGGCCATCGCATGCGCTACGGCGCGCACCACGCGATAGGCCTCGCTCTCCTTCAGCACCTGATCATCCCACGGCGTCTTGTCATAGGGGTGGAGCAGCAGGTGGCTGTGCCCTTCGATGAAGCCGGGCAGCAACGTCTGGCCGGGCAGGGCGATGCGCCGGGCATCGGCCGGCACCGCCAGGTTGGGCCCGGCGGCCACGATGCGCTGGCCATCGATCAGCACCTGCCAGCCGCTGTGCATCGCCTCCCCATCCCACACGCGGTCCGGCTGCAGCAGCATCGGTGCGGCAGCGGCCGGCAGCGGAGCGAGGGCGACTACGATGGCGAGGCAGCGGTGCATGGGGTGAAGCAGACGCCCGCCGCCGCCCGCCGTCAAGCCCGGGCGGCTTGGCGATTCGCTGCCACCGGGCTATCAGCGGTGGCACAATTGGCCCGGGCAGGGGGCGACGCGAGGGAGACAGGGTTTGAGCGAAGCAACGGACAGCGGCGTGGTGGACACGCGGCCGCAGTGGTTCGGCCATCCGGCGCAACTGGCGCGGCTGTTCACCACCGAAGCCATGGAGCGGTTTGGCTATTATGGCATGCGGGCGCTGTTGACGCTGTATCTCGCCAACCATTTCCTGTTTTCCGACAGCACCACCACCAGCCTCTATGGTGGCTTCACCGCACTGGTCTATCTCACCCCACTGGTCGGCGGCCTGCTGGCCGACAATTATCTGGGATCGAAGAAGGCGGTGAAGTTCGGTGCCGTGCTGATGGCGCTGGGCTATTTCACCCTGTGTTTCGGCGGGGAGGCGGCCAGGCCCTGGGCCGAAATCAACGGCACCCGCTATGACGTGACGGTGGAGACCAGCGGCAACGACAAGGCGCAGTTTGTCGCGATTGATGGCCAGAAACTGCAGATCAAGGGCAATGAGGATGGCAGCGTCTCGCTGGTCACGGCTGACGGCCAGGAAGCCCGCCGGGTGGCCAAGGGCGGTTTCGAGGCCGGCGGCGAACGTGATCCGCTGTTCGTCACCATCATGCTGCTCGGTCTGTCCGCCGTCACCATCGGCAACGGCTTTTTCAAGCCCAACATCTCCACCATGGTCGGCAGCCTCTATGCCAAGGGTGACCGCCGCCGCGATGCCGGCTTCACCATCTTCTACATGGGCATCAACATCGGTTCGCTGGGCAGCCAGCTGGCCTGCCCCTTCCTGGCCGACAAATATGGCTGGTGGGCCGGCTTCCTGCTGGCGGCGCTGGGGATGACGCTCAGCTGGTATCTGATCCAGTTCGCGGGGCCCAAGCTGGCCGGCTATGGCGAGCCGCCGGAAGGCGCCCCCCGGCGTGACATCCCCATCTATCTGGGTGCCATCGCCTGCGTGCCGCTGGTATGGTTCCTGTTCACCAATCTGATGGCGGCGCCGCCGCCGGTGGAAGGCGCCGGCTTCCTTGGCTACCTCGCCGGCCTGCCCATTTTGGGCAAGGTGTTGTTCGGCACCTTCCTCGCCTGTGTCGTGCTGATCCCGATCTGGTCGATCCTCTATGGCAACAAGCAGGAATGGCAGATGATGCTGGCGGCGATCATCCTGATCGTGTTCAACGTGGTGTTCTGGACCCTGTTCGAACAGGCCGGTTCCAGCCTCACCCTGTTTGCCGCGCGCAACACCGATCTTTCGGTGTTTGGCCTGTTTGAAATCAAGCCGGCGCAAACGCAATTCTTCAATGCCATCTTCATCGTGCTGCTGGCCCCGCTGTTCAGCCTGCTGTGGCAGGCGCTGGGCCGGCGCGGGCTGGAACCGGGCATCCCGGTGAAGTTCGGTCTGGCGCTGGCCGGCGTGGGCGGCGGTTTCCTGTTCCTGGTGTGGGGCAGCCAATTTGCCGGCGATGATTTCAAGGTGGGCCTGTGGTGGCTGGCCGGCCTGTATCTCATCCATTCCATGGCCGAGCTGATGATCTCGCCGGTTGGCCTGTCGATGGTGACCAAGCTGTCGATTGCCCGCGTGGTGGGATTGATGATGGGCCTGTGGTTTGTCTCCATCGCCTGCGCGCAATATGTGGGCGGGCTGGTGGCGCAGGTTGCCAGCGTGGAAACCGTGGGCGGGCAGGTGACCAATCTCAAGGTCAGCCTCGATACCTACACGGCCGTGTTCCAGACCATCGGGCTGGCCGCCGCGGCGATCGGCGGCGTGCTGCTGCTGATTTCGCCATTGCTCAAGCGGTTGATGCATGGCGTGAAGTGATGGTGCCGCGCTGAGGGGGAGGGCCGATGTCGGATCTGCTGCTGCTTGGGATGTTGATGGCGCTGTTTGTGGCGGGCCACGAACTGTTGTCGCATCCGCTGCGGGCGCCGCTGGTGGCGCGCCTGGGCGAGAAGGGCTTTGCCATCCTCTATTCGCTGGTGGCGCTGGCCAGTTTCGGCAGTGCCGTGCAGCTGTGGCGGCAAATTCCCAAGGAACGGCTGTGGGATGCGCCGGCCAGCGCTTATCCGGTGGCGCTGGTGGCGATGCTCGTCGCCTCCATGTTGTTTGTGGGATCGGTGAGCGCGCCCAACCCGGCCATGATGCCCGGCGTGAAGGGTGATCCCAAGGGCATGCAGCGCATCACCCGCCATCCCATGATGTGGAGCTTTGCGATCTGGGCCGGCGTCCATATGCTGATGACTGCCGATCCGCGCACGATCGTGCTGGCCGGCGGGGTGGGCACGCTGGCCCTGCTGGGTTCGGCGCTGCAGGATGGCAAGAAGCGCGGGCAGAACCCGGCCTATGCGGCCCACATGGCCCGCACCAGCCATGTGCCGTTTCTGGCGATCCTTGGCGGCCGGCAACCGCTGTCGGCGCTGTGGCCTGGCCCGGTGCCGGTGCTGGGTGGCGTGCTGCTTTGGGCCCTTATCCTGTGGGCGCATCCGATGCTGATCGGTGTGCCCGCCGCTGGCTGGAGTTATCTGCAATGAGCGATTTGGTAGGCATCACCGTCTGGATCACCGGCGCGTCATCGGGCATCGGCAAGGGGCTGGCACTGGCCCTGGCCGCGCGCGGCGCCCGGCTGGTGCTGTCGGGCCGCAACCCCGAGGCGCTGGCCGCGCTGGCCGCCGAATGCCCGGGCAGCCTCGTGGAAGCCTTCGAGGCCACCGATCTTGATTCGCTTCCGGCGATTGTCGCGCGTGTGCAGCAGGCCACCGGCGGCATCGACTGGCTGGTCAACAACGCCGGCATTTCGCAGCGCAGCCTGGCGCTGGACACGGAGTTCGCGGTTTACCGCACGCTGATGGAGGTGGATTTCTTCGCGCCGCTGCGCCTCACCCAGTTGGTGCTGCCGGCAATGGTGGAACGCGGGTCTGGCCGCATCATCAACAACGCGTCGGTGGCCGGCAAGGTTGGCTCGCCGCTGCGCACCGGCTATTGCGCCGCCAAGCATGCGCTGGTCGGCTGGTCTGATGCCCTGCGCGCCGAAATCACCCAGCATGGCATCAAGGTGCATGTGCTCACCCCCGGCTTTGTCGCCACCGGCATCGGTGCCAATGCGCTCACCGGCGATGGCAGCCGCAAGGGTGCCGGCCAGGATCCGGTGGACAGCGGCATCAGCATCGCCGAAGCCGCCGAACAGATCATCGCCGGCATCATGGCGGATCGCCCGGAAATCGCCGTTGGCCGCGAAGGCGCCTCGGAAATGCAACTGCTTGATCTCAAGCGCCAGGATCCCGAAGCCTGCTTCCAGTTGATGGCCAGCCTGGCGCCCAAGGCACCCCGCTGAGGCTGTTCGTCGTTTTTCCCTTGGCGCGCGTGCGGATTGACGCTACGGCGCAGATGCAGAGCCCGCGCGATGGCCGCGGCAGGGCTGCCTTTGCGCATTCATGGCCAGCGGATTTGCAGGCGCGCCAGCGCCAGCCTTCACCGTCATGCATGTCGGGCGGTGCCTGCCAACTGGAACCTCGGCAGACTGCGTGGACGCAGAACGGTTTTCACCCACCCCGGCCGCACGATCATGGGCCCGGAGCAAGAATGGGGACGGCTAACTTGATCAGGAACAACCAGCGGCGGCGCAGGGGTGGCGGCAACAACGGGCCGCGCCCGCAACAAATGGCCGGTGGCAACAACTATGGTCCCCGCCTCGACAATCGCCAGCGTGGCAATGCCACCCAGTTGCTGGAAAAATACCGTGGCCTGGCCCGTGATGCCCAGCAGGCCGGCGATCGGGTGACCGCCGAATATTATCTGCAATATGCCGAGCATTATTACCGCGTGCTCGGCGATTATCGCGATCGCCAGCCCGACAATCGCCGCCCGCGCGACGGTTTTGATGACGATGCGCTGGACAATGACAATGACGTGGCCGACGGCGGCGATGACGAGGCCGGCGACGAGGCCGATGCCCGCCCGGCCGATCGCCGCGACCGCCGCGATGAGCGCCCGCGCGAGAGCCGCAATCGCGATGACCGGCCCCGCGATGACCGCCAGCGCGATGATCGCCAGCGCGATGAACAGCGCGAGGAGCGGGCCCGCGATGAGGACGCGCGCCCGCGTGACGACCGCGGGCCGGACCGCCGCCGGGACTGGCAGCGCGATCGCCGCGAGCGCCGGCCGGAGCGTGAGCGGGCCGAGCGTGACACGGGCGCCGAGCGGGCAGCGGCCCCGGCCGAACCCGAATTGGGTGACGAGCGCGAATCGCTGCTGCAGGCGCTACCGCCGCCGGTGGCGCAAGCGGCAGGTGGTGGCCGCCGGCTCGGGCTGCGGCGTGCCGCCGAGCCGGTTGCCAGCGAACCGCCGCCGGCCGAACCGGCCGAACCCGCTGCCGCTGCGCCGGATGCGGACCCTGCTCCCAAGCGCCGTGGCCGCCCGCGCAAGGTTGTGGCCGAACCGGCAGCCGAATAAGCCCTGGCCAGGGCGCTGCCGTTCAGGCCTCGTCCTGCCAGCGCTCCTCAACCAGATCGGCCTGGCCCACGCTCTGGTCATGGCCTGAGCGGTTGGAGAGGAACACCAGGCCCATCAGGGCACCGGTGAGCAGCATCGTGCCGGCAATGCCGCCCGCCGCTGCCGCCCACAATTCCCAGCGGGCAGGCGCCCCGCTGGCATGCAGCCAGGCAAAGCCGGCCATGATGGTCAGCAGCGTGGCCACGACAATCCACGCCATCAACTTGCGAAACGCGGCCCACCCCGCGGCGGCCCGTTCGGCCTCGGCGGATTGCACCGATGACATTTTGCGTTCCGGCTGATTCGGGCGCATGATCTTGATCCAGTCAGAAAAAAGCGGCGCCACCATGGCCCGTCAGACAACAGCCGGAGCCGGAAACGGCGCCGGCCCAACATGCGGAGACGAATCATGCTCGGTTCGATTCTCGTCGGCAAGAAGCCAATGGTCTGCGTGACCCGCGATACGCCGGTCAATGCCATCGCTGAACTCCTGTATCGGCATCGAATCGGTGCGGTGCTCGTCATGGACGGTCCGCGAATAGAGGGGTTGGTCAGCGAGCGGGACATTTGCCGCTGCCTCCATACCCATGGCCGCGCCGTGCATGATGCGCTGGCACAAGACATCATGTCGGCACCGGTGGTGACCGCAAGCCCGCGTGACAGCGTGGCAGACGCGATGGCGGTGATGACCGACCGGCGATTCCGTCACCTGCCGGTCGTCGACAATGGGGTGTTGCTGGGTCTCGTTTCCATCGGTGACCTCGTCAAGCGGCGTATCGAGGACGCCGAAGCCGAAGCCGAATCGCTCAAACATTATATTGCCAGCTGATCCCGGCCGCGATTCTCCGGACAGCCGTCACCAGGGGCACCAAAGGCCAGGCAATTTGGCGGCAAGCAACGGCTGGCGCACTGCCATCAGTGGAGCCGCATCGAAGGAAGGAGGCAGAAATTTCAGCGATCTGCAAAAAACAGGTTGCAACCGGAAGGGCTCCCCCATAGAGGGGCGCTCCCGACGGTTCGGGGGGCGCGGCAAGTGGCCCTCGCACAGCCGGGAAGCGGTTGCTGTAACCTGAAGCCGTGTGGTTCCTTGGTTGCGACAGTCGCTCCATTTTCTCCCGCTGATTTTGGTTGGTGTGGAGAAAGTGGGTTGACGGGGAGTTTCGGGTGGTAGATAAGCCGCCCCCGTCGCGGAAGGCGAGCAGGTTGTTTCGGCAGCGTGTTGTTG
>JAIXUQ010000110.1 GCA_027483465.1 Sphingomonadales bacterium | reverse complement strand
GTGAAGAACATGATCACCGGTGCCGCGCAGATGGACGGCGCCATCCTGGTCGTGTCGGCCACCGACGGCCCGATGCCGCAGACCCGCGAGCACATCCTGCTGGCCAAGCAGGTCGGCGTGCCGGCCATGGTTGTCTTCATGAACAAGGTGGACATGGTCGACGACGAGGAAATCCTCGAGCTGGTCGAACTGGAAATCCGCGAGCTGCTGTCCAAGTATGACTTCCCGGGCGATGACATTCCGATCATCAAGGGTTCGGCCCTGTGCGCTCTGGAAGGCAAGAACGACAAGATCGGCCGCGAAGCCATCCTCGAGCTGATGCGCAATGTCGACAGCTACATCCCGCAGCCGGAGCGTCCGCTGGACAAGCCGTTCCTGATGCCGATCGAAGACGTGTTCTCGATCTCGGGCCGCGGCACCGTGGTGACCGGCCGTGTCGAGACCGGCGTGGTCAAGGTGGGCGAGGAACTGGAAATCGTCGGCATCCACGACACCCGCAAGACCGTGTGCACCGGCGTCGAAATGTTCCGCAAGCTGCTCGACCAGGGCCAGGCTGGCGACAACATCGGCGCCCTGCTGCGCGGCGTGGGCCGTGACGAGGTGGAGCGTGGCCAGGTGCTGTGCAAGCCCGGCTCGATCAAGCCGCACACCGAGTTCACCGCCGAGGTCTATGTGCTGTCGAAGGACGAAGGTGGCCGTCACACGCCGTTCTTCGCCAACTATCGCCCGCAGTTCTATTTCCGCACCACCGACGTCACCGGCACCGTTGAGCTGCCGGAAGGCACCGAGATGGTGATGCCGGGTGACAATGTGCAGCTGAAGGTCAAGCTGATCGCTCCGATCGCCATGGACCAGGGCCTGCGCTTCGCCATCCGCGAAGGCGGCCGCACCGTGGGCGCCGGCGTGGTTGCGTCGATCATCAAGTGAGTGTATGGGGCCGCTTCCCTCGGGGAGCGGCCCTGATTCGTTGACGCGCGACACCGCAGCAGCAACGGCAAGGCCGGCCCCCACGGCCATAAACCGGGGGCAAGATTTCGAAGCGGCCGGTGCAACCCCGACCTTCCAGTTCGGGGCTGAACCGGTCCGCTTTTTTTGAACGCTGC
Organism: Sphingomonadales bacterium; assembly: GCA_027483465.1. Classification (GTDB taxonomy): domain Bacteria; phylum Pseudomonadota; class Alphaproteobacteria; order Sphingomonadales; family Sphingomonadaceae; genus Sandarakinorhabdus. The sequence goes on along the minus strand of JAIXUQ010000110.1, from coordinate 12,529 downwards.
AAAGCAACCGCTGTTTGACAAGATTGGTGCCATGGACGCTCAAAACATCCGCATTCGCCTGAAGGCTTTTGACCATCGTGTGCTCGATCTGGCCACCGGTGAGATCGCCGACACCGCCAAGCGGACCGGCGCTGCCATCCGTGGCCCGATTCCGCTGCCGACCCGCTTCGAGAAGTTCACCGTGAACCGCTCGCCGCATGTCGACAAGAAGAGCCGTGAACAGTTCGAGGTGCGCACCTACAAGCGCCTGCTCGACATTGTTGATCCCACCCCGCAGACGGTTGACGCGCTGATGAAGCTCGATCTGGCCGCCGGCGTGGATGTGGAAATCAAGCTCGGCAAGTAACCGACCATCCAAGGCCGCTTGGCCCCAAATACGCGGAGCGACTTTGGAAGGGTCACGCCCCTCCCGGTAACGGTGGGGGCCTCTGATGAAAGGAAACAGATCATGCGCACTGGCGTGATCGCGAAGAAAATGGGGATGACGCGGATTTTCCGCGAAGATGGCCGGCATGTCCCGGTCACCGTTCTCGCCCTTGAGAACAACCAGGTTGTCGCGGTGAAGACCGACGAGACCGATGGCTATACCGCCGTGCAGCTTGGCGCCGGCGTGAAGAAGGCCAAGAACACCAGCAAGCCGGAGCGCGGCCATTTCGGCAAGGCCGAAGTGGAGCCCAAGGCCCGCGTGGCGGAATTCCGCGTGGCCGCCGATGCCGTGCTGGAACCGGGCGCCACCATCAGCGCCGATCATTTCGTGCCGGGTCAGCTGGTTGACGTGACCGGCATCACCCAGGGCAAGGGCTTTGCCGGCGCCATGAAGCGTTGGGGTTTCGGCGGTCTGCGCGCCACCCACGGTGTCTCGGTCTCGCACCGCTCGCACGGTTCGACCGGCAACCGCCAGGATCCGGGCCGCGTGTTCAAGGGCAAGAAGATGGCCGGGCACATGGGCGCCCGCCAGCGCACCCAGCAGAATCTGGAAATCGTTTCGACCGATGTCGAGCGTGGCCTGCTCTTCGTGATGGGCTCGGTGCCCGGCTCGAAGGGTGGCTGGCTGCTCGTGAAGGACGCCGTGAAGGTGCCCGCCCCGGCCGATCGCCCCTATCCGGCCGCTCTGAAGGCCGTTGCCAATGATGCCGCTCCCGTTGCCGAGGCTGATGCCGCGCCGGTGGCTGGCGAAGAATCGACGGAGGCTTGATCATGAAGGTCCAGGTGAAGACCCTGACCGCCGCCGACGCCGGTGAGATCGAGCTGTCCGAAGCCGTGTTCGGCAAGGAACCGCGGCTCGACATCCTGCACCGCGTCGTGACCTGGCAGCTGGAAAAGCGCCGCGGCACTGCCCGCAAGGCGCGCGAGCGCAGCGAAGTCGCCCGCACCGGCAAGAAGCTGGGCAACCAGAAGGGCGGCGGCCGGGCCCGTCACGGCAACCGCGCTGCGCCGCAGTTCATCGGCGGCGGCAAGGCTCATGGCCCGCGCGTGCGTGATTTCGATCCGTCGCTGAACAAGAAGATCCGCCGCCTTGGCCTGGCCACTGCCCTTTCGGTGAAGGCCCAGGAAGGCAAGCTGATCGTGGTGGAAGACCTGAACCTTGGCGAAGCCAAGACCAAGGCCTTCGTGGCCTCGCTGAGCGCGCTGGGCATCACCTCGGGCCTGTTCATCGATGGCGCCGCCGTGGATGCCGGCTTTGCCAAGGCCTCGGCCAACGTCCCGCACGTGGATGTGCTGCCGGCCATCGGCGCCAATGTCTATGACATCCTCAACCACGACACGCTGGTGCTGACCCGCGCCGCGGTTTCGGCCCTGGAGGCCCGCGTCAATGGCTAACATCGACATCAAGCATTATGACGTGGTGGTGAAGCCCGTCATCACCGAAAAGTCGACCCTGGTGTCCGAGTATAACCAGGTCGTCTTCCAGGTCGCGCGGGACGCCACCAAGCCGCAGATCAAGGCGGCGGTCGAGGCGCTCTATGGCGTCAAGGTGCTGGCGGTGAACACGCTGGTGGCCAAGGGCAAGACCAAGCGCTGGCGCGGCCAGGAATATCGCCGGTCTGACGTGAAGAAGGCCGTGGTGACGGTTGCCGATGGCGACCGCATCGACGTGACCACCAGCATCTAAGGGCGGGAAGTCATGGCTCTCAAGAATTTCAACCCGACCAGCCCCGGCACCCGCGGCCTGGTGCTGATCGACCGTTCGGCCCTGCACAAGGGCCGCCCGGTCAAGGCGCTGACCGAAGGCCTGAAGAAGACCGGCGGCCGCAACAACAAGGGCCACGCCACCGCGCGCGGCATTGGTGGCGGTCACAAGCGCCTGTATCGCGTCGTCGATTTCAAGCGCCGCCTGTGGGACGTGCCGGCCACCGTGGAGCGGCTGGAATATGACCCCAACCGTTCGGCCTTCATCGCGCTGGTGAAATATGCCGACAAGAAGGGCGTCGATGGCGCCGGCACTCAGGCCTATATCATCGCGCCGCAGCGCCTGAGCGTGGGTGACCAGGTGGTCGCCGGCAAGAAGGTGGACGTGAAGCCGGGCAATGCCATGGAAATCGGCCAGATGCCGGTGGGCACCATCGTCCACAATGTCGAGTTGAAGCCCGGCAAGGGTGGCCAGCTCGCCCGCGCCGCCGGCACCTTCGTGCAGGTGGTGGGCCGCGACAAGGGCATGGTGATCATCCGCCTCAACTCGGGCGAGCAGCGCTATGTCCGCGCCGAGTGCATGGCGACGGTGGGTGCGGTGTCCAACCCGGACAACGCCAACCAGAACCTGGGCAAGGCCGGCCGCAACCGCTGGCTCGGCTATCGTCCGCTCACCCGCGGTGTTGCCAAGAACCCGGTTGACCACCCGCACGGCGGTGGTGAAGGCCGCACCTCGGGCGGCCGCCACCCGGTGACCCCGTGGGGCAAGCCGACCAAGGGCATGAAGACCCGTTCGAACAAGGCGACGGATCACATGATCATCCGCAGCCGCCACGCCAAGAAGAAGAGGTAAGGCCAGATGAGCCGCTCTGTCTGGAAGGGTCCGTTCGTGGACCTCTCGCTCCTCAAGAAGGCCGAAGCCGCGCAGGGCTCCGGTGCGCGCGCCCCGATCAAGACCTGGTCGCGCCGCTCCACCATCCTGCCGCAGTTCGTTGGTCTCACCTTCAACGTGTACAACGGCAAGAAGCACATCCCCGTGCTGGTCAATGAAGACATGGTGGGGATGAAGCTGGGCGAATTCGCGCCCACCCGCTTCTTCCCGGGCCACGCCGCTGACAAGAAGGGCAAGCGCTGATGTCCAAGCCTAAGTCCCCCCGCAAGGTTGGCGACCGCGAGGCGCTGGCCGTTGCCACCACCATCCGCGGTTCGGCCTACAAGCTCAACCTGGTGGCCGGCCTGATCCGTGGCCGCAAGGCGTCGGACGCGCTCAACATCCTGGCCTTCTCCAAGAAGGCGATGGCGGTTGATGTGCGCAAGGTGCTGGCTTCGGCCGTCGCCAATGCCGAGAACAACCATAATCTCGATGTCGATGCCCTGGTGGTCAAGGAAGCCAGCGTTGGCAAGGCGATCACCATGAAGCGCTTCACGCCGCGGGCGCGTGGCCGCGCCGCCGCCATCACCAAGCCGTTCAGCCGCCTGCGCGTTGTCGTGCGGGAAGCCGGTGAAGAGGGAGCAAACTAATGGGTCACAAGACGTCCCCCATCGGTCTGCGCCTGCAGATCAACCGCACCTGGGACAGCCGCTGGTTCGCCAAGGGCGATGATTACGGCAATCTGCTGCTGGAAGATCTGCGCATCCGCGAGTTCATCCTGAAGAACCACGCCCAGGCCGCCATCTCCAAGGTGGTGATCGAGCGTCCGGCCAAGCTGTGCCGCGTGTCCATCTTTGCCGCGCGCCCCGGCGTGATCATCGGCAAGAAGGGCGCGGACATCGAGAAGCTGAAGAAGCAGATCGGCCAGATGACCCGCAGCGATGTCAGCCTGAACATCGTCGAAATCCGCAAGCCGGAAATCGATGCCAAGCTGGTGGCCGCCGGCGTGTGCGATCAGCTGGAGCGCCGCATCGCTTTCCGTCGCGCCATGAAGCGCGCGGTGCAGTCGGCTCTGCGCCTGGGCGCCGAAGGCATCAAGATCACCTGCTCCGGCCGTCTGGGCGGTGCCGAAATCGCCCGCGTGGAATGGTATCGCGAAGGCCGCGTGCCGCTGCACACGCTGCGCGGCAATGTCGATTATGCCGAGCATCAGGCCCACACCGCCTATGGCGTGTGCGGCGTGAAGGTGTGGATCTTCAAGGGCGAAATCCTTGGGCATGATCCGATGGCCCAGGATCGCCTGATGATGGAAGCCCAGACGTCGGGCGTCCGTCCGGCGCGCTGAGGAGTGAGTTGAAATGCTGTCGCCAAAGCGCACAAAATTCCGCAAGGCCTTCAAGGGCCGCATCCATGGCAATGCCAAGGGTGGCACCGCGCTGAACTTCGGCGCCTTCGGTTTGAAGGCGATGGAGCCGGAGCGCATCACCGCCCGCCAGATCGAGGCCGCCCGCCGCACCATCTCGCGCCACATCAAGCGCCAGGGCCGGCTGTGGATCCGCATCTTCCCGGATGTGCCGGTCTCGTCCAAGCCGGCCGAAGTCCGCATGGGCTCGGGCAAGGGCTCGCCGGAATATTGGGTGGCCCGGGTGAAGCCCGGCCGCATCATGTTCGAACTGGACGGCGTGCCCTATGACGTGGCCGCCGGCGCGTTCGAGCGGGCCGCTGCCAAGCTGCCGATCAAGACCAAGATGGTGGTTCGCCTGGGCGAACCGACGACCCAGGAATAAGGCATATGGCCAAGAACAACTTCGCCGATCTGAAGGTTTCGACCGACGATCAGCTCGCCACCCAGCTTGCTGAGCTGAAGCGCGAGCAGTTCAACCTGCGGTTCCAGGCGGCCACCGGCCAGCTGGAAAAGCCGGGCCGGGTGCGCGAAGTGCGCCGCACCATCGCCCGCATCAAGACGCTGCAATCGGCCCGCAAGGCCGTTGCCCAGGCGGGAGCATAAGACATGCCGAAGCGTGTTCTGCAGGGCACCTGCGTGTCCGACAAGGGCGACAAGACGGTCGTGGTGCTGGTTGAGCGCAAGGTCGCCCACCCGGTCTATGGCAAGATCATCCGCCGCTCGAAGAAATATCACGCCCACGACGAGGGCAATGTGATCAAGGCCGGTGACACGGTGCGCATCGAGGAATGCGCGCCCATGTCCAAGCTCAAGACGTGGAAAGTGCTCGAAAAGGTCGGCTGACCTTTTGGGGCTGGTTTTTGAACCGTCTGCCAGTCGGAAATTGGCAGACTTTGAGGAAGGATCGAACGCATGATCCAGATGCAGACGAACCTCGACGTGGCGGACAACAGTGGCGCCAAGCGGGTGATGTGCATCAAGGTCCTGGGGGGCTCCAAGCGCCGCTTTGCCGGCGTGGGCGACATCATCGTGGTGTCGGTCAAGGAAGCCCAGCCCAAGGGCAAGGTGAAGAAGGGTGACGTGCACCGCGCCGTTGTGGTGCGCACCGCCAAGGATATCCGCCGTCCCGATGGTTCGGTGATCCGTTTCGACAGCAATGCAGCCGTGCTGATCAACAAGAACGAGGAGCCGATCGGCACCCGTATCTTTGGCCCGGTGGTGCGTGAACTGCGCGCAACCGGCCACATGAAGATCATCAGCCTGGCGCCGGAGGTGCTGTGATGAGCGCTGCCAAGATCAAGAAGGGTGACACGGTCATCGTCCTGTCCGGCAAGGACAAGGGCAAGGAAGGCACCGTGACCCGCAGCCTGCCCAGCGAAGGCAAGGTGGTGGTTTCGGGCGTGAACCTGATCACCCGCCACAACAAGCCGAGCCAGGCCAATCCCAATGGCGGCATCGAGCGGGTGGAAGCCCCGATGGCCGTTGCCAAGGTGGCCCTGAAGGACCCGACCACCGGCCAGCCGACCCGCGTCGGCTTTGCCGTGGTGGATGGCAAGAAGGTGCGCATCGCCAAGAAGTCGGGAGCGCAGATCAATGGCTGACAAGATCACCCCCCGGATGCAGACCCTCTATGCCGAGAAGATCCGCGGCAAGATGGTTGAGCTGTTCGGCTACAAGAACATCATGGAAGTGCCGAAGATCGAGAAGATCGTGCTCAACATGGGCGTCGGCGAGGCCACCCAGGACAAGAAGAAGGTCGAGCAGGCCGCTGCCGAAATGGCGCTGATCGCCGGCCAGAAGCCGGTGGTGTGCCGCGCCAAGAAGTCGGTCGCGCAGTTCAAGCTGCGTGAAGGCATGCCGATCGGCTGCAAGGTCACGCTGCGCCGCGAGCGCATGTATGAATTCCTTGACCGCTTCGTCACCATCGCGCTGCCGCGCGTGAAGGACTTCCGTGGCCTGTCGGCCAAGTCGTTCGACGGCCGCGGCAACTATGCCTGTGGCATCAAGGAACAGCTGATCTTCCCGGAGATCAACTACGACCGGATCGACAAGATCCGCGGCATGGACATCATCGTGGCCACGACCGCCAAGACCGACGAGGAGGCCCGCGCGCTGCTGGCCCTGTTCGGCTTCCCGTTCGTTGGTTACACCCTTGAAAAGAAGGCGGCCTGAGCCATGGCGAAGCTTTCGATGATCAACAAGAACGAGCGTCGCAAGGCGCTGGTTGTGAAATACGCCGGCAAATATGCCGTCCTGAAGGCGATTGCCAACGACGAGAGCCGCTCTGACGAGGAGCGTTTCGCCGCCCGCCTGAAGATGGCCAAGCTGCCCCGCAACGCGAACCCGACCCGGGTGCGCAACCGCTGCGAACTGACGGGCCGCCCGCGCGCCTATTATCGCAAGTTCAAGCTCTCCCGCGTCATGCTGCGTGAACTGGCCAACAAGGGCCTGATCCCCGGCGTGACCAAGTCGAGCTGGTAAGGATAGCCAGGATGTCGATGTCTGATCCCCTGGGCGATATGCTCACCCGCATCCGCAACGGCCAGCAGGCCCGCAAGGATAGCGTTCTCACCCCGGCCAGCAAGCTGCGCGCCCGCGTGCTTGACGTGCTGCAGCGCGAAGGCTTCATTCGCGGTTATTCGTCGGTTCTGAATGGTGCCCATCAGAATCTGCGGATCGATCTGAAGTATTTCGAAGGCAAGCCGGCCATCCAGCACCTGGCCCGCGTGTCCAAGCCCGGCCGCCGCGTCTACAGCGGCGCCACCGAGCTGCCGCGCGTGCGCAACGGTCTGGGCATCACCATCGTTTCGACGCCCAAGGGCGTTCTGTCCGACGCGGAAGCGCGCGAGCAGAACGTGGGCGGCGAAGTTCTTTGCCAGGTGTTCTGAGCCATGTCGCGCATTGGAAAGAAAGCCGTTGCCATTCCGGCCGGCGTCACCGCCACGATCAACGAGCGCGTGCTGGTTGTGAAGGGCCCGAAGGGCGAGATGTCGATGCCGCTGGTGGATGACATCAGCTATGTCATCGAAGGCAGCGAGATTGCCGTGAAGCCGGCGAACGACACCAAGCGCGCCCGTGCCTATTGGGGCATGCAGCGCACCATGGTGTCCAACCTGGTCACCGGTGTGACCAGCGGCTTCACCAAGGTGCTGGAAATCACCGGCGTCGGCTATCGCGCCTCGGTGCAGGGCAGCAACCTCAAGTTGCAGCTTGGCTACAGCCACGATGTCGATTTCGCCATCCCCGATGGCATCACCATCAAGACGCCTGACCAGACGACCGTTGAGATCAGCGGCTCCGACAAGCAGCGTGTTGGCCAGGTCGCCGCCGAAATCCGCCGCTGGCGCAAGCCTGAACCCTACAAGGGCAAGGGCATCAAGTATCGCGGCGAGTTCATCTTCCGGAAGGAAGGCAAGAAGAAATGAGCAAGCTCTCTCCCTTCGAGCAGCGTCGTCGCCGTGTCCGCACGGCGATCCGTCTCAAGAGCGGCGGCCGTCCGCGGCTGTCCATCCACCGTTCGTCGCAGCATATCTATGCGCAGATCATCGACGACACCAAGGGCATCACGCTCGCGGCCGCCTCCACCCTGGAGAAGGACGTGCGCGACACCACCGGCGCCACCACCACCGCTGCGGCGGCCGTGGGCAAGCGCCTGGCCGAACGGGCCAAGGCCGCCGGTGTTTCGGCCGTGGTGTTCGACCGCGGCGGTTTCCTCTTCCATGGCCGCGTGAAGGCGCTGGCCGAGGGTGCCCGCGAAGGCGGGCTGGAGTTCTGATATGAGCGACGAGATCGAAGTTGCCGGCGCAGCGCCGGAAGCCGAAGGCCGCGGGCCGGGTGGTCGTGGCCGTGGCCGCGGTGGTGATCGGGGCCGGGGTGGCAATGATCGCCGCGGCGGCGAGCGCGGCCAGCGCCGTGGCCGTGAAGCCAGCGGTGAGCCCGCCGGCGAGGAGCTGATCGAAAAGCTGGTCCACATCAACCGCGTCTCCAAGACGGTGAAGGGCGGCAAGCGCTTCGGCTTTGCCGCGCTGGTCGTGGTGGGCGACGGCAAGGGCCGCGTGGGCTTCGGCCATGGCAAGGCGCGCGAAGTGCCGGAAGCCATCGCCAAGGCCACCGCCGCTGCCAAGAAGGCGATGATCCGCGTGCCGCTGCGCGATGGCCGCACCCTGCACCATGATGGCTTCGGCCATTTCGGCGCCGGCAAGGTCTATGTCCGCTCGGCCACCCAGGGCACCGGCATCATCGCCGGCGGCCCGATGCGCGCCGTGTTCGAATCGCTGGGTGTGGCTGACGTGGTGACCAAGTCGGTCGGCACCAACAACCCCTACAACATGATCCGCGCGACCTTTGCGGCCCTGAACGGCCAGGTCAGCCCCAAGAGCGTGGCCCAGCGCCGCGGCAAGAAGGTGGCCGATCTGCTGGCGCGCCGCGGCGACATTTCGGCCAAGGTGGCCGAAGCCGACGCCGAAGCGGTGGCGTGAGGGAGGACGAGATGGCCAAGCTGAAAGTCACCCAGATCGGTTCGCCGATCCGCCGGGCCCCGAACCAGGAAAAGAACCTGATCGGCCTGGGCCTCAACAAGCTGCACCGCAGCCGCGAACATGCCGACACGCCGGAAGTGCGGGGCATGATCGCCAAGGTGGCGCATCTGGTGAAGGTCGAGGAACTGGCCTGAGCCCGTGGTTTCGGCCCGCCCGTGCCATGGCGGCGCGGGCGGGCCGCTGTTTTTTCAAGCGCGATAGCGAAAGCGAGTGCACATCATGACCAAGCTGAACGATCTTCATGACAATCCCGGCGCGCGTAAGAAGCGCGTGCGCGTGGGCCGCGGCATCGGCTCCGGTGTGGGCAAGACCGCCGGTCGCGGCCAGAAGGGCCAGACCAGCCGTTCGGGTGTGGCCATCAACGGCTTTGAAGGCGGCCAGATGCCGCTGCACATGCGCCTGCCGAAGCGCGGCTTCAACAACATCTTCCGCAAGGATTATGCCGTGCTCAACCTGGGCACGCTGCAATCGGCGATCGACGCCGGCCGCCTGGATGCCGGCAGCCTGATCGATGCCGATGCGCTGGTGGCCGCCAAGGTGATCACCAATGCGCGTGACGGCGTGCGCCTGCTGGGCGTGGGCGAACTCACCGCCAAGGTGACGCTGAAGCTGGCCGGCGCCTCGGCCACGGCCAAGGCGGCGGTGGAAGCCGCCGGCGGCACGATCGAGCTGCCTGCCCCGGCCCCGGCCCCGCTGAGCCGCGACGAGCAGAAGGCGGCCCGCGCCGCCGCCCGTGCGGCGAAGGCTGGCAAGTAAGAATCGCTGCGGGTCAATGAGACCCATGGCAAAAGCGCCGCGTGTCGCCTACATGGTGCGTACACGCGGCGTTTGCCGTTTCAACGAACCAGCATGATCGGGTAGGGATCAATGGCGTCTGCCGCCGACCAAATGGCCGCGAGCTTGTCGTTCGCGAATTTCAGCAAGGCCACCGAGCTGAAGAACCGCATCTGGTTCACGCTGGGTGCCCTGATCGTGTTTCGCCTGGTCAGCTTCGTGCCGCTGCCCGGCATCGATCCGCTGGCACTGTCCAGCCTGTTCAGCCAGACGCGCGGCGGCGTGCTGGATTTCTTCAACATGTTCTCCGGCGGCGCGCTTGAGCGCATGAGCCTGATCGCGCTGGGCATCACGCCCTACATCACCGCCTCGATCGTGGTGCAGCTGCTCACCTCGCTGATCCCCAGCTTCATGGCGCTCAAGAAGGATGGCGAGGCCGGCCGCAAGACGCTGAACCAGTATACACGCTATGGCACCGTGTTCCTGACCATCGTGCAGGGCTATGGCATTGCCGTGGGCCTGGAAAGCTGGGGCGCCGGCTCGGGCGCGTCGGCGGTGATGGACCCGGGCTGGTTCTTCCGCATCTCCACCATCATCTCGCTGCTGGGCGGCACCATGTTCCTGATGTGGCTGGGCGAGCAGATCACCAGCCGCGGCATCGGCAACGGCATTTCGCTGATCATCATGGCCGGCATCGTGGCGCAATTGCCCAGCGCCATGGGCACCTTGTTTGAACAGGGCCGCACCGGCGCCATCAGCCCGGCCTTCGTGCTGCTCGTCACCATCGTGGCGCTGGCCACCATCGCCGGCATCTGCGTGATGGAGCGCGCCCAGCGCAAGATCCTGATCCAGTATCCCAAGCGCCAGATGGGCAACCGCATGTTCCAGGGGGACAGCAGCTTCCTGCCGCTGAAGATCAACACCTCGGGCGTGATCCCGCCGATCTTCGCCAGCTCGCTGCTGCTGATGCCGCTCACCGTGGCGCAGTTCTTCAGCCAGCAGGGCAACATGCCGGAATGGCTGACGACGGTGACCACCGCGCTCCAGCACGGCGCGCCGCTCTACATGTTCCTCTATGCCGCCGGCATCGTGTTCTTCAGCTTCTTCTATACCGCGGTGGTGTTCAATCCGGACGAGACGGCGGAAAATCTCAAGAAATATGGCGGCTTCGTGCCGGGCATCCGGCCGGGCCAGCGCACATCGGAATATCTTGACTATGTCCTCACCCGGCTCACCGTGATCGGTGCGGCCTATCTGGTGGTGATCTGCCTGCTGCCGGAATTCATGATCAGCCAGCTGAAAGTGCCCTTCTACTTTGGTGGCACCAGCCTGTTGATCGTTGTCAATGTCACCATGGACACCGTGGCCCAGATCCAGAGCCACATGCTGGCCCACCAATATGAAGGCCTCATCAAGAAGTCCAAGCTGAGGGGGAATCGCCGTTGAACTTGATCTTGCTGGGTCCGCCGGGGGCGGGCAAGGGCACCCAGGCCAGCCGCCTGATGCGGGAACGTGGCCTGGTGCAGCTGTCCACCGGTGACATGCTGCGCGCAGCGGTTGCGGCGGGCACGCCGGTTGGCCTGCAGGCCAAGGCGGTGATGGAGGCCGGCGGGCTGGTCTCGGACGAGATCGTCAACGGCATCCTCTCGGACCGGCTGGACCAGGACGATGCCCGCGCCGGCTTCATCCTCGATGGCTATCCGCGCACCGATGTGCAGGCCGATGCGCTGGATGCGATGCTGGCGGCCAAGGGCCTTACCCTCGATCATGTTGTCGAACTGGTGGTGGACGAGGATGCGCTGGTGGAGCGCATCACCGGGCGTTTCACCTGCGGCAGCTGCGGCGAAGGTTATCACGACAGGTTCAAGCAGCCGAAGCAGGAGGGCGTGTGCGACGTGTGCGGCGGCACCCAGTTCAAGCGCCGGGCCGACGACAATGAAGCCACCGTGCGCCAGCGCATGGCGGAATATCGCGCCAAGACGGCGCCGATCATTCCCCATTACGAAGGCCGCGGCATTGTTTCGCGCGTGGATGGCATGGCCGGCATGGACGATGTGGCCGCTGCGATCGATGCGGTGCTGGCCGGCTGAACCGCTCTGGCTTGACATTGGCGCGACTCGCGTCTAACGCCGCCTTTCCACTGCATGGATCAGGGAACCGGCTGCCTTCGCGGGCCGCCGGGCTATTGCTTTGAGATAGTGGTCCGTTGCCCAGGATCGCTGTGGAGCATGAAAGGAAATTATTCGTGGCACGTATTGCGGGTGTGAATATCCCGACCAACAAGCGCGTTGAAATCGCGCTGACCTATATCCACGGCATCGGCCGCACCACCGCCACCCGTCTGGCGGCGGAACTGGGCTTCCCGCCCGAGCGCCGCGTGCAGGACCTGACCGACGCTGAGATCCTCGCCATCCGCGAGAAGATCGACCGCGAATTGACCGTGGAAGGCGATCTGCGCCGCCAGACGGCGATGAACATCAAGCGCCTGATGGACCTGGCCTGCTATCGTGGCCTGCGGCACCGCAAGGGTCTGCCGGTGCGCGGCCAGCGCACCCACACCAACGCCCGCACCCGCAAGGGCAAGGCCAAGCCGATCGCCGGCAAGAAGAAGTAAGCGCGAACCCGCCGCTCTTCTTCACCACTCGCAAGGATATCTGAAATGGCTCGCGAAGTTGCCCGCATCAAGCGCCGGGAGCGCAAGAACATCACCTCTGGCGTCGCGCATGTGAACGCCAGCTTCAACAACACCATGATCACCATCACCGACGCGCAGGGCAATGCCATTGCCTGGTCGTCGGCCGGCACCATGGG
>JAIXUQ010000062.1 GCA_027483465.1 Sphingomonadales bacterium | reverse complement strand
GGCGGCAACATCTTTGATGCCCGCATCCACACCACCCGCGATGGCATGGCGCTGGATAATTTCGTCGTGCTCGATCCGCTCGGCCAGCCCTTTGCCGAGCCGGCGCAACTGGCCCGGCTGAAACGCAGCATCGAGGATGTGCTGACCGGCCGCATCCGCCTGGCCGACAAGCTGGCCGCCCGCCCGCTGGCCCGCCGCCGCGCCGAACTCTTCCGGGTGGAGCCGCGCGTGCTGATCGACAACCGGGCGAGCAACCGATACACGGTGATCGAGGTCAACGCGTCCGACCGGCCGGCCCTGCTCTATGCGCTGACCAACGGCCTGTTCCAGCAGAAGCTGACCATCCACAGCGCCCACATCGCCACCTATGGCGAGAAGGCCACCGACACATTTTACGTGACCGATCTGACCGGCGCCAAGATCGACAACCCGGCCCGGCTGAAGGCCATCGAGAAACGCCTGCTGGCCATTGCGGCGACGGCCAGCCCCAAGGTGGAAACGCTGGTGGAGGTGGGGGCGGAAGCCGCGGAATAGCGGGTGCGGCCTATTTGTCGCGATGGTTGACGGATGCGCGCCCGCGTGGCTTGGAAACCGCCACGGAGGGATGCAATGACCAAGCCGACGGTTGAGCAATGGGCCGCAATGGCCGCCAAGGAAGTGAAGGGGCAGAGCCTCGATTGGCACACGCCCGAAGGCTTCACCGTCAAGCCGCTCTATACCGGGGCAGACACCGAAGGCTGGGAGCCGGGCCTGCCCGGTTTTGCGCCGTTCACGCGCGGCGTGCGCGCCTCCATGTATGCCGGCCGGCCGTGGACCGTGCGCCAATATGCCGGTTTCTCCACTGCCGAGGAATCCAACGCCTTCTACCGCCGCAACCTCGCCGCCGGGCAGAAGGGGCTTTCGGTCGCCTTCGATCTGGCCACCCACCGCGGCTATGACAGTGATCACCCCCGCGTGTCGGGCGATGTCGGCAAAGCCGGCGTGGCCATCGACACGGTGGAGGACATGAAGATCCTGTTTGACGGGATCCCGCTCGATCAGATGTCCGTCTCGATGACGATGAACGGCGCCGTCATCCCCACCCTGGCCTTCTTCATCGTGGCGGCCGAGGAGGCCGGCGTGCCGCAGGCCAAGCTGGACGGGACCATCCAGAACGACATTCTGAAGGAGTTCATGGTCCGCAACACCTATATCTACCCGCCGGCGCCCTCGATGCGGATCGTGGCCGACATCATTGCCCACACGGCGCGCAACATGCCGAAATTCAACAGTATTTCCATCTCCGGCTACCATATGCACGAAGCCGGCGCGACGGCTCTGCAGGAACTGGCCTTCACGCTGGCCGATGGCATGGAGTATGTGCGCGCCGCGCAGGCCCAGGGTCTGGATGTCGATGAATTTGCCGGGCGGCTGTCCTTCTTCTTCGCCATCGGCATGAATTTCTTCATGGAAGTGGCGAAGCTGCGCGCCGCCCGCACCCTGTGGGCGCGCATCATGGCCAATTTTGGCGCGCGTGATCCCCGCAGCCTGATGCTGCGCACCCACTGCCAGACCTCGGGCGTGAGCTTGCAGGAGCAGGACCCCTACAACAACGTCATCCGCACCACGATCGAGGCGCTGGCCGCAGCATTGGGCGGCACCCAGTCGCTGCACACCAACGCGCTGGATGAAGCGATCGCGCTGCCCACCGATTTTTCCGCCCGCATCGCCCGCAACACCCAGTTGGTGCTGCAGGAAGAGGCCGGCATCACCAAGGTCGTCGATCCGTTGGGCGGCAGCTATTATGTCGAGGCGTTGACCAAGCAGCTGGTCGATGGTGCCCAGGCGATCATCGACGAGGTGGAGGCGCTGGGCGGCATGACCAAGGCCGTCGAGAGCGGCATGCCCAAGCTGGAGATCGAGAAGGCCGCCGCCGCCAAGCAGGCCGGCATCGACATGGGCGAGACGGTCATTGTCGGGGTGAACAAATACAAGCCGAGCCAGACCGACGAGGTGCCGGTGCTGGACGTGGACAATGTGGCGGTGCGTGCCAGCCAGATCGCCCGGATCGAAGCGGTGAAGGCGATGCGCGATCCCGCCCGCGTGGATGCCACGCTCAATGCCCTGCGCGATGGCGCCCGCGGCAGCGAAAATCTGCTGGCGCTGGCGATCGAATGCGCCCGCGCCCGCTGCACCTTGGGCGAGATTTCGGCCGCCATGGAGGATGTGTTCGGCCGCCATGCCGCCGTGGTGAAGATGGTGAAGGGCGTTTATGCCGATGCCTACAAGGCCGATCCCGCCTATGTGCGCGTGGCCGAGGGCGTGGAGGCGTTCGAGCGCCGCACGGGGCGCAAACCCCGCGTGCTGATCGTGAAGATGGGCCAGGATGGCCATGACCGGGGCGCCAAGGTGGTGGGCACCGCGCTGGCCGATCTGGGCTTTGATGCCACGGTGGGCCCGCTGTTCCAGACGCCGGAGGAAGCCCGCGCGCTCGCCATCCAGCTTGATGTGGACATTGTCGCCGCCTCCAGCCTGGCCGCCGGCCACAAGACGTTGGTGCCGGCGTTGATCAACGAGCTGAAATCCGCCGGCCGGCCCGACATCAAGGTGATCGCCGGCGGGGTCATCCCGGCGCAGGATTATGAATTCCTCACCAAGGCCGGCACGCTCGCCATCTTCGGCCCCGGCACCAACATCGTCGAAAGCGCCGCCGAACTGCTGCGCCTGCTGGGTCACAACCTGCCGCCGCTCAGTGAAGCGGCGGAATGAAGCCGGACTTGACAAGTCGCGATGGTATCATAATCTGATATCATGAACAGCCGGCACAGCAAGACGCTTGCCGCCCTGCACCGCCAGCCAACCTCGGCCAACGTGGAATGGGCAGCCATCGAGGCCTTGCTGCTGGCAGTTGGCTGTGCGCTGGTGGAGGGCAATGGTTCGCGGGTGCGCTTCGTCAAGGACGGCATGGTGGAGACCTTCCACCGACTCCATCCCGAAAAGGAAGCCAAACGCTATCAGGTCCGCGCCGCCCGCGACTATCTCACCCGACTGGGAGTGACGCCATGACCAACATCCTCACCTATCGCAACTACAGCGCCGCGGTGGAGTTTGATGCCGAGGATGCGCTGTTCTTCGGGCGGATTGCCGGCATTGCCGATGGTATAACCTTCCATGCCGAAACCGTGCCTGGCCTGGTGGCGGCCTTCCACGAGGCGGTGGACGATTATCTGGAAGCCTGTGCCCGGCTGGGCAAGTCGCCTGACAAACCCTATTCCGGCAAGCTGCTGCTGCGGATCGATCCCGCCCTGCACGCCCGCACCGCCAAGGCCGCCGAACTGGCGGGCATGAGCCTGAACCAGTGGGCCGAGCGCGCCATCGCCGCCGCCGCCGGTTGATCTGCCGCCCGCGCCCTGCCACCATCGCCGACGGGGAGGACGGGCAATGAAGATCGAACCAACCGGGCAGGCCTGTGGCGCGGTGGTGACGGGGGTGGACCTGTCCGCTCCGCTGGCGCCTGCGCAGGTGGCGGCGATCCGCGCGGCCTGGCTGGCCCATCATGTGCTGGTGTTTCCCGATCAGCCACTTGGCGACGATGATCTGGAGCGGTTCACGCTGGCGATGGGCGGTTTTGGCGAGGACCCGTTCATCGCGCCCATTCCCGGCCGCCGTCACATCATCGCGGTGCAGCGCCGCGCCGACGAGACCGCGCCGATCTTTGCCGAAACCTGGCACACGGACTGGAGCTTTCAGGCCCGCCCGCCGGCCGGCACCTGCCTTTATGGCATTGAAATCCCTCCACACGGTGGCGACACGCTGTTTGCCAACCAGCACCTGGCGCTGGAAGCCATGCCGGCGGCGTTGCGCGCCCGCGTCGAGGGCCTCGTCGCCATCCATTCTGCCCAGCGCGCCTATGCGTCCGATGGCTTCTATGGTGACAATGACCGCGGCCGGTCGATGGACATCCGCCCCAGCGAAACCGCGCGCGCCACCCAGTCCCACCCCTTCGTCCGCCGGCATCCCGAAACCGGCCGCCCCGGCCTGTTCGGCTGCCTGGGCTATATCATCGGTTTTGAAGGCATGGCCGAGGCCGAGGCGATGCCGCTGCTGCTGGAACTTTATCACTGGCAGGGGCAGGAGCGGTTTCAGTATCGCCACCGCTGGCAGCCGAACATGCTGGTGATGTGGGACAATCGCTCGGTGCTGCACGCCGCCACCGGCGGTTATCAGGGCCATGCCCGCCGCCTGCACCGCACCACCATCGCGGCGGCCTAACGCCGCGGCACCCGCCCGCGCACCTTGTCGAAACCGGCCTTGATCGCGGCAAAGCGGGCGTCCACCCCGGCTTCGAAATCGGTGTCGGTGAAGATATAGGGCCAGTCGCCCTGGATCGCTTCCACCACCAATTCGCCCACATAAAGCGGATCGATGCCATTGGCGATGGCTTGCGCGGCCATGGCCACAAACGGGTTCACCGGCGCATCGGCCGGCGGCGGCGCGATCGCACCGGCCAGCCGTTCCGGCACGGCGCGGGCCGATTCCATGATGCGGGTGCGGATGAAGCCGGGGCAAAGCACCGAGACGCCGATGCCGCGCTGGGCCAGCACTGGCCGCAGCCCCTCGCTCAGAGCCACCACGCCATATTTGGTGACATTGTAGCCCGGCGCCACCGCCGCCACCAGGCCGGCCATCGAGGCGGTGGACACGATCTGCCCGCCGCCATGCGCCTCGATCAGTGGGCCGAAAATCTCGAAACCCCACACCACGCTGAGCAGATTGACGCCGAGCACCCAATCCCAGCCCGCATCGGTCCAATCGCCATAGCTGCCGCCGCCGCCCACGCCGGCGTTGTTGACGAGGATATGCACCTGGCCAAAGCGGGCGATGGTGGCATCGGCGGCTGCCTGCAATTCGGCCTTCAGGCTGACATCGGCGCGGATCGCAGCCACATCGGCATTGGTGCCGGCCAGCCGCAGCGCCTCGCGCTCCACGGCGGCACCGTCGATATCGGCCATCATCACCTTCACGCCCGATTGCGCCAGCGCCTCGGCGATCCCCAGGCCGATGCCGGATGCCGCCCCGGTCACGAATGCCACCTTGCCCGCCAGTTCGCGCATCTGCGTTGCTCCTTGCCGGCGGGCAGCATAATCTGTGATCGCCACCGGCCAACTGTCATTAGCCACGGCCTTGCCACAGCGGAGCCTGCCATGCCGATCGCCGCCACCATCCCCGGCCGCACCCGTGATCTGGGCGGGTTCCAGGTGGCGCGGGTGCTGCCGTTTCCGGGGCGCAGGGCCTTGGGGCCATTCGTGTTTTTCGACGAGATGGGCCCGGCCGATTTCCCGCCGGGCGCCGGCATCGATGTGCGCCCGCACCCCCATATCGGGCTTGCCACCATCACCTGGCTGTTTGCCGGCGTGTTGGGCCATCGTGACAGCCTGGGCACCGCCATTGATATCCACCCCGGCGCGGTCAACTGGATGACCGCGGGGCGCGGCATCGTCCACAGCGAACGCACGCCGCCGGCCGAGCGGGCCGCCGGCCACCACATGCACGGCATCCAGGCCTGGGTGGCGCTGCCGGTGGCGGCGGCGGAATGCGAACCGGCCTTCGATCATTACCCGGCCCAAATCATGCCGCGTCATCAGGCCGATGGCGTTGATGCCGTGGTGATTGCGGGGGCGTTGTGGGGGCTGGCCTCCCCCGTGAAGTTTCCCCATCCGATCATCTATGCCGAACTGCAAATGGCGGCCGGCGCGCGGCTGGCGCTGCCGGCAGCGTGGGGTGAGCGCGGGCTCTATCTGGTTGACGGCGCTGCCGAAATCGATGGCGAGGCGCTGGCGCGCGGCAGCCTGGCGGTGTGCGGGGCGGGGGATGCGCTGCTGATCGCCACCACGCCCAGCCGGCTGATGCTGCTGGGTGGGGCGCCGCTGCCCGAGGCCCGGCAGCTGGAATGGAATTTCGTCTCACATGATCCGGCACGGATCGCGCAGGCCGTGGCGGATTGGCGCGCCGGCCGTTTCCCGCCGGTGCCGGGCGAAAGCGAGTTCATCCCCTATTGAGGCCACTGCCGGAAGCACCTAGGCTGCTGCCCATGTTCATCGCCATCACCCCCACCGTGTCCGTCGCCCCGCAGATCGCGCCCGATGATGTCGCGCTGGCGGCGGCGCAGGGTTTCCGCACCATCGTCAACAACCGGCCCGATGGCGAGAGTTTCGATCAGCCGGCCGGTGCCGCAATCGCCGCCGCCTGCGCTGCGCAAGGCCTTGATTATGTGGCCATTCCCATCGACCATACCGGCTTCAGCCTGGATCAGGTGGAGGCGATGGCGGCCGCGCTTGCCAACGGCCCGGTGCTGGCCTTTTGCCGATCGGGCACGCGCAGCTGCAATTTGTGGGCGCTGGCGGCGGCCAAAAGCGGCGAAGCGCCGGCCGAAATCGTCGCGGCGGCCGGGCAGGGCGGCTATAATGTTGCCGGGCTGATGCCGCTGTTGAAGCAGCTTGCCGGCGGCTGATGGACCGCATCGGCCTCCTCGCCTTTTCCGTGTTCGGGGTGGCCCTGCTGGTGCTGCTCGCCCGCTGGCTGGGCTTTGCGCGAACGGCGCGGCTGGCCAGTGCGGCCCATGCCGCCGACATTGCCAGGGCCGCGATTCCGGGGCTGAACGTGGCCGAAGCCGTGCTCGCGGTGGACGCATCGGGGGCGCTGGTGACGGCGGATGACGGCCGGGTGGCCCTTGTGTGCCGCTTTGGTGACCGTTTCGTGGTCCGCCTGCTCAACCGCCCGCAGGTCAGCCGCGCCGGCCCGGTTTTGCGCATCCGGCCCGATGAACCGATGTTCCCGGAAACCGCGCTCGATCTCGGCTCGGCCGCCGGCGCCTGGGCAGCCCGGCTGTGAACTGGTCCCACCTCCCCGATCCGGTGGCGCTGGCCATCCCGGTGTTCGTGCTGTGCATCATCATCGAACTGGTCGCGGTGCGGCTGGGCTGGCGCGGCGATTATGATTGGCGGGATACCGGCACCAGCCTGGCCATGGGCCTGGGCAACACCATCACCGGCGCCCTGCTGGCCGGCAGCGTGTCGGGCCTGGCGCTGTGGCTGTGGCAGCACCGCCTGTTCGATATCCAGCCCGGCTGGGCCAGCTTCGCGCTGTGCTTCGTGCTGGATGATCTGGCCTATTACTGGGTCCACCGCGCCGGCCACCGCATCCGCTGGGCCTGGGCGGCGCATGTCATCCACCACAGCTCCCAGCATTATAATCTCTCCACCGCCCTGCGGCAGACGTGGACCGGCCTGTTCGGCCTCACCTTCATCATCAAGCTGCCGCTGTTCCTGATCGGCTTTCCGCTCGAACTTGTGGCCTTTTGCGGCGGCCTCAACCTCATCTATCAATTCTGGATCCACACCGAGGTGATCGGCCGGCTGCCGCGCTGGTTCGAAGCGGTGATGAACACGCCCTCGCACCACCGCGTCCACCACGGCACCAACCCGCGCTATCTGGATCGCAACTATGCCGGCGTGTTCATCATCTGGGACCGGCTGTTCGGCACGTTCGAGGCCGAGCGCGATGACGAGCCGGTGCGCTATGGCATCGTGCGCAATCTCGCCACCTTCAATCCGCTGTGGGTGGCGGTGCATGAATGGGTGGGCATCGCCCGCGATGTGCTGGCCGCGCGCAGCCTGCGGCAGGCCTTCACCGCCATGTTCGGCCCGCCCGGCGCGCTGAGCGGGGACAGCGCCGATCGCATCCGCGCCCGCTGGGAACAGCAGGGTGCTGCCAGCCTGCCGCAGGCCGCTGAATGATCGCCGATCGCCGCCAGTGGCTGCTGGGGGCCGGCGGCCTGGCGCTGGCGGGTCTGGCTGGGCGGGCCTGGCAACAGGGCCTGCTGGGTGGCGACAATCCGGCGCTGGCCGCCTGGGATGATTGGGCCAGCGGCCGGCTGATCGGCCCGCTCAAGCTGGTGGGCGCCGGCGTGCTGGCCGCCAGCCCGCACAACACCCAGCCGTGGAGCTATGCCATCGGCCGCTTTGGCGTGGACATCTTTGAAATCGCCGGCCGCAACCTGGGGGCGATGGACCCGTTTGGCCGGGAACGGCTGGCCGGGCTGGGCGGCGCCATCCACAACATGGCGCTGGCCTCCACCGCGCTGGGCCGCGCCGCGCGGGTGCGGCTGCTGCCCGATCCCGGCAATCCCGCCCATGTTGCCCGGGTGATCCTGGGCCCGGATGGCAGCGGCCCGGCGCCGCACCGGCTGCTGCCCTTCATCAGCCGCCGCCACACCCATCGCGGGGCCTGGCGCGGCGGCACGCTGCCCGATGCCCGGCGCGCCGCCGTGCTGGATTTCCCGGCCTTTCCCGATGTGCGCATCGCGCTGTTCGAACCGGCCAGACCGCGCGGGCAGCGCTTTGCCGCCCTCACCGGCGATGCCACCGCCGCCATTGTGGCCGATGGCGCGATGATGGACGCTAGCCACCGCTGGATGCGCCATGCCCGGCGCGATGCGCTGCGGTTGAAGGATGGCCTCACCATCGCCACCTCGGGCGTGTCGCCCGTCCTCGCCGCGATGGGGGCGATGCTGCCCGAACAATCGGCCCGCAGCGAAGGCGAATATTGGCTGGCCAACACGCGCGACACGCAATTGCCCACCGCCTCGCTGTTCGGGTTCGTGCTCACGCCGCGCCCGCATGATCGCCGCAGCGCCCTGCTGGTGGGCAGCGCCTGGCAGCGGCTGCACCTGAATGCCACCGCGGCCGGCCTGGTCGCCCAGCCGCTCAACCAGCTGCCGGAGATGATCGACCGCGAGGCCCAGTTGGGCCAGCCCGCCCGCTTTGCCCGCCTGGCCGATGCGCTGCTGGATGATCCGGCCTGGCGCCCCAGCTTTGCCTTCCGCCTGGGCGTTGCCGATGCGCCGGCCGCCCCCGCCCTGCGCCGCCCGGTGAGCGAGGTGATCGGCCCGCCGGCGCGGATCGAATGGGAAATCGAACAATGGCGCGCCGCCGGCGGGGCGTTCTGAAGCGGGATTTTTGAACCGGGGCCGGGCGCCGGCCCCAGGCCGCGCCAGCGTTACTTGGCGGCCTGGCGGATCGGCCGGGTCAGGAAATCCGGCACGCCTTCGGGACCGAAGCCGGTGAAGACCTCGCCATCATCATCCGGGCGGTGGCGGCTCGGCGGCTGGGTGGCCAGCGCGCGATAGCTGGCGAGCGGATCGCGGGCCGGTTCGGCGCGCGGGCTGCGCGACGCGCGCGGCGGCCGTTCACCACGCGGGCTGTCACCACGCGGGCTCTCACCGCGCTGGCTCTCACCGCGCGGCGGCCGGCCGGCCTCGGCCCGCTGCGGCCTAGCCGGTTCGGCGGGCGGGGTTTCCGGTCGCGGGCTGTCGGCTGGCGGTGCGTCGGCCCGGTCGGTGTTGCGTTCCGGGCGGTCGGCGTTGCGCTCCGGCCGGTCGCCGCCCTTGCGCTTGCGGTCACGCTTGCGCTTCTCGCGCGGCTCGCTCTCGGGATTGGCCGCCTCGGGCGCGGGGGCGACGGCGGCGGGGGCAGCGGCGGCTGGGGCGGCTGGGGCAGCGGGCAGCGGCGCGGTGCTGCCACTGCCGGTCCAGCGCGGGATCTTCTGGCGGGTCAATTTCTCGATATTGGCCAGATTTTCGGCATCGTCGGGCGTTGCAAAGCTGTAGGCGATGCCCGTTCTTCCCGCGCGCCCCGTCCGCCCGATGCGGTGGACATAATCGTCCGGGTGCCAGGGCATGTCATAATTGACGACATGGGACACGCCGGGGATGTCCAGCCCGCGCGCCGCCACGTCGCTGGCCACCAGGATGGTGATGGCGCCCGATTTGAACCGGTCCAGCTCGCGGATGCGATCGGCCTGTTCCATGTCGCCATGGATCTGGCCCACCGGCAGCCGGGCGCGCTTCAGGCTGTCGCACAGTTCGCGCACCGTCGTCTTCTTGTTGCAGAAGATGATGGCGGTGGTCACCTCGTCCTGGCGCAGCAGGGAACGCAGCAGCTCGCGCTTGTCGCGCGCCGGGGTTTCCACCACCCACTGGGTGATGTTGGTGTTGGTGCTGGCCGCCCGCGCCACCTCGATGCTCTTGGGGCTTTCCATGAACTGGTCCGCCAGCTTCTTGATCGGCGGCGGCATGGTGGCCGAAAACAACAGGGTCTGCCGCGCCCTGGGCAGCTTGGCGCAGATCGCCTCGATATCGGGGATGAAGCCCATGTCGAGCATGCGGTCAGCTTCGTCGATCACCAGCATGGCACAGCCCGAAAGCAGGATCTTGCCGCGGGCAAACAGGTCCATCAGCCGGCCGGGGGTGGCGATCAGCACATCCACGCCCTTTTCCAGCGCGGCCAGCTGATCGCCCATCGACACGCCGCCGATCAGCAGCGCCATCGAAAGCTTGTGGTTCTTGCCGTATTTCTCGAAATTCTCCGCCACCTGCTGGGCCAGTTCGCGGGTGGGCTCCAGGATCAGGCTGCGCGGCATCAGCGCGCGGGAACGGCCTTCGGCCAATATGTCGATCATCGGCAGCACGAAGCTGGCGGTCTTGCCGGTGCCGGTCTGGGCGATGGCGATGATGTCCTTGCCCATCAGCACGGACGGGATGGCCTGGCGCTGGATGGGCGTGGGCGTGTCGTAACCGCTGTCTGCAACGGCGCGCAGCAGGGCATCGGAAAGGCCCAGATCGGAAAAGCTCATCTTGTTCCTGTGAATGCAGCCGCTATCCGGCTTGCATGGCGCAATGCGGGTGCGGCCTCAAAAAGTCAATGCCGCGCAGCGGGCCAAAAGGGAAAGGGCGGCCCGTGAAGGCCGCCCTCCCGTTGTGCGTGCCGCCGCTGATCAGAAGCGGAAGCCGGCGGCCAGGCCATAGCGGCGCGGCTCCAGCGTGAACACGTTGGTGAACAGGCCGGATGACTGGTCGGTCACATAGAGGCCGGTGATGGCATTGTTGTTGGTCAGGTTCTGCACAAAGGCGCGGACATACCATTTGTCGTCCTTGCCGTTGAACTGCATCTGCGCGTTGATCACCGTGTAGGCCGGCACGCGGTTGATGGCCCCGTTGAAGATGTTGCCGAAGCTGGCGCCGGTGTGGGCGATGTCGACGCGCGGGATGAAGCTCATGTCGTCGCCCACCGGGAAGGTGTATTGCGCGCCCAGCGAGACCTTGACCTGCGGGGCCTGCGGCAGCTCGTTGCCGCGCAGGTTGGTGGTGACACCTTCGGGCAGCATCTGGAAGCTGGTGCCGGCGCTGAGTGCCTGCAACACGCCGCAGAAGCTGAAGGCGCCGCCCACACCGGCCGGCAGGCCGCTGTCGGCCGGGAAATCGGTGGGGGCGCGCAGGCCGGCGCCGGCCTGCAGGCCGGGGATGGCACCGGCGTTGATGGCGGCATTGGCATTGCCGACAAAGGTGCGGGTGGCCGCCTGGCCGCCGCTGCCGTTGTTCACCACCGCGCAGTTGGAGCCGTTGGAGATATCCTTGATGATCACGGCATCGCTGCGGCCGCCCGACGGATCGCGTGGGTTGGCCAGGAACTTGTCACTGGCCACTTCGGTGTTGAGGTAGGAGGCGTTGACGTTGAAGGCCAGGCGCTTGGTCGGCTGGAAGATGAATTCGCCTTCCAGGCCCCACACATTGGCATCGACGTTGTCGTTCACCGAGGTGCGGGCGGTGATGCGGCTGAGCTGGAGGCCCTTGTACTTGTAGTAGAAGGCGGTGAGGTTGGCGCGCAGCTTGCCATCAAAGAAGCTGTTCTTGGAGCCGATTTCAAACGCGTCGATAAATTCCGGCGTGAACGTATCGGGCACCGCGAAGATCGGCTGCAGCGGCGGGTTGATGCCGCCCGACTTGTAGCCCCGCGAGTAGGAGGCATAGAGGAGATTGTCGTCCGTGATCTGCCAGTCGATCACGGCGCGGCCGGTCACTTCCGAGAAGGAGACGCTGCGCACCGAGAAGGGCTGGACGCCGGCGCGGTTGGGGTCACCGTCAAAACCCGCGGCGGCCGGCGAATTGAACACGCTGCCCTGGGTGCCGAACGGCACGAAGAAGCTGGCCAGCGTGGAGCGGGCGCGCACATATTTGTCGTCGTGGTTGTAGCGCAGGCCGGCGGTGATCTTCACCGTGTCGGTGATGTTGTAATAGGCTTCACCGAACACGCCATAGCTTTCCAGCGTGAAGCGGGCGGTGTTGTTGCGGAAGAACGGGGTGCCCAGGAAACCGCGGTTGGCCGCGCCCAGCACGCCGACCAGATAATCGATGCCCCAGCTGTTCACATAATAGCTGTTTTCCGGCAGCACGGTGTTCACATAGATGCCGCCGACGAGGAAGTTGAACTTGCCGTCAAATTCCGAGCTGACGATGGCTTCCAGCGTCTTGCCGCGCACGATCTGGTTGGACCGGTCGAAATCCTGCGGGGTGGCCGAGCAGGTGCGGAACCCG
Organism: Sphingomonadales bacterium; assembly: GCA_027483465.1. Classification (GTDB taxonomy): domain Bacteria; phylum Pseudomonadota; class Alphaproteobacteria; order Sphingomonadales; family Sphingomonadaceae; genus Sandarakinorhabdus. The sequence continues at coordinate 40,879 of JAIXUQ010000062.1, read as the reverse complement.
CCATAGGAGCCAAGCCCGGTTTCCTCGGGCAGCGAGGTGCAGAAATTGTTGCCCGACGAGACCGCGTTGACGACGTTGGCAAGGCCCGGAATGGCCGCCGAAACCGCGGTGGCCGTGGTGAGCGCGGCGCGCGCCACCGCCGGGTTGAACACGCTCAGGTTATAGTCAACCGAGCTGTCCACCGCGTTGCTCTGGTACATCCCGGTGACCTGGGCCTTGATGCTGCCGAAGTCATGCTGGATGCGCAGCATATACTGCTCTTCCTCGGCGAAATAGGTCGGCACATTGTCGGTGCGGACCTGGCGCAGATCGGGCGGATTGGTGTTGCCGGCAAAATTGTAGGGATCGGTGCCATAGAGGCTGCCCAGCGCCAGCGCGCCAAAGCCGGCGCCGCCCTGCGTTGTCAGGAATTCGCGGCTGGCCAGCGTGCCGACAAAGGTGGAATTGGCGTTGATGAAGCCGAAGTCGCGGCGGGCCGGCAAGCAGCCCAGGACGCCGGTGGGATCGGTCTGGCACAACTGCTTCTGGATGCGGCTGCGATCGTCATTCTCGCGGAAATAATAGGCCATGGCATCGATGGTGGTGTTTTCCGTCGGCTGCCAGCGGATGCTGCCGCGGATGGCATAAAGATCGCGGCCATCGATGCGGGTGTTGTTGAACACGTTGGTGGTGAAGCCGTCGCGGCGCAGATAGGTGCCGGCCACGCGCACAGCCAGATTGTCGGTGATCGGCAGGTTGAACATGCCCTTCAGGCGCAGCGAATCGAAATTGCCATATTCGATTTCGCCGGCGGCATGGATGGCATCCATCTTGGGCTTGGCGTTGACGAAGTTGACCACGCCGCCGGTGGCGTTGCGGCCGAACAGCGTGCCCTGCGGGCCGCGCAGCACTTCCACGCGCTCCAGATCGAAGAATTCGGCTTCGAACAGGCGGGTGGCGAACAGCGGCATGCCTTCGGCGTGGATGGCGGTGGCGCTGTCGCAGGTCACGCCCACGCACAGATCGCCGATGCCGCGGATGGTGAAGCTGGACCCGGTGAAATTGCCCTTGGTGAAGGTGATGTTTGGCAGGGTGAGCTGGATGTCGAGCGGGTTGTTGATCTGCTGGCGCTGCAGCGCGGTGGCATCAAAGGCGGTCACCGCGATCGGCACATCCTGCAGGCTTTGCGCGGTGCGCTGGGCGGTCACCACGATTTCCTCGATCCCAGTGTCGCCGCTCTGGGCCTGCTGGGCTGCGGCCGGCAGGGCCACGAATGCGATCACCGACGCGCTGGCCACCAGACCGGCACGGAATCCAGACACAATGCGCATGTAAGTTCCTCCCCAAATACCCTTCTGGCCGGACCTTGTGCTGGGCTCCGCTGGCCCGGTCCTTTGCCTGAGCATCACGCCGTTGCTTCGGCCTGTGCTGCAATCATCAGTTTGGACAGGAGGCTGCGGCTTTGTCCAGCAAGCCCGGAGTCGCAGCCGGGGCGCCGCAGCAGAGGCTGCCCGCCTGTGGCCGTGCTGCAACACCGGCCGGGTGGTTCAGCCTTTCGGGGCCTTGCCGGCCGGCACGATGGCGGCAATCGCGCATTCGCCGCCCGAACGCGCGCCGATGGCATCACGGCCGGCGCACAATTGCCCGGCCTCGCGCTGCAGATAGTAAAAGCCCTGGTAGAAGGAGAGGGCCGGGCATTGCTGGGCCAGATAGAGCCGCCAGCGCCGGCCGCCCTTCAGCGTGAGTTCGATGGCGGTGTCGCCAAACAACTGGGCGGTGGCAATATTGTCGATGTTGATGCAGCGCCGCCGGCCCTGGCGCGGCACCGCGGCGCGCGGCGGCACCGCCAGCGGATCGCCGCCCGGCCGTGCCGGCACCCGGCGCCAGGCCTCGCCACTGAAGCTTTGCAGCGGCGCTGGCCGGCGCTCCTCGCTGCGCGCGCCGGCGGGCGGAGAGCGGCGCTCGGCCGCCAGCGCCGGCGGGCTGGCCGGCAGCAGCAGCGCCAGCGCCACCAGGCGGCACAATGGCCCGGCCCGGCGGCGCAGCGCCGCTGCCAAAGCGTTCCTGCGGTGCCGTCGCTGCGCCATCTGTGCCTGTGTCTGCATGCCCACCCGGTAACGTGCCTGTTGCCTGCCGCTTGAACCATAGCTGAATGATGGCCGCGCCCCCTGTTGCCGCCCGGCCAAAGCGGCTATCTGCATGGCCATGAACGATGCTGCCGCCCCCCGTGCCGTGCCGCCCTCTCCGGCGGCACTGGCGGCGCTGAAGGCCGCTGCCGGGGCGGACTGGACCGATGATCCCGATCTGATCGCCCCGCGCCTCACCGACTGGCGTGGCAAGTTCAGCGGCGCCAGCCCGCTGTTGCTGCTGCCGCGCGATGTGGCCGGGGTGGCGGCGATGGTGCGCGCCGCCGCCGAGCAGCGGGTGGCGCTGGTGCCGCAAGGGGGCAACACCGGGCTGGTGGGCGGTGGCATTCCGCCGGCCGATGGTTCCGCCGTGCTGATCAGCCTGGCGCGCCTGAACCGCATCCGCGCCATCGATGTGGCCGGCCAGCAGGCGGTGGCCGAAGCCGGGGTGATCCTGGCCGATCTGCACGGCGCGGCGGCCGCGCATGGCCTGATGTTTCCGCTGTCGCTGGGGGCCAAGGGATCGGCCACGCTGGGCGGGCTGGCGGCCACCAACGCCGGCGGCGTGCAGGTGCTGCGCCACGGCAGCATGCGCGCGCTAGTCACCGGGATCGAGGCGGTGCTGCCCGATGGTTCGGTGATGCATGGCCTCACCGGCCTGGTGAAGGACAACAGCGGCCTCAATCTCGCCCAGTTGCTGGTGGGCGCCGAAGGCACGCTGGGCATCATCACCGCGCTGGTGCTGAAACTGGTGCCACAGCCCCGTCACCGCGCCGTGGGCTGGGCCGGGGTGGCCGGCCCCGATGCCGCGCTGGCCCTGCTGGCCGGCCTGCAGCGCCTCAGCGGCGGCCAGGTGGAAAGTTTCGAGATCATGCCCAGCGATGGCGTGGTGCTGGCCAGCGAATTTCTGGGCCAGGCCCCGCCGCTGGCCAGGGCGCATCCCTGGCATTGCCTGGTGGAACTGGCCGGGCCGCAACCGCTCGATGATCTGCTGGCCGAAGGCCTCGCCCCGGCCGATGATGCGGTGATCGCGCAATCGGGCGCGCAGGCCGCCGCGCTGTGGCGCCTGCGTGAGGAATTGCCGCTGGCCGAACGCCGCGCCGGGCCGGCGGTGCATCATGATATCTCGGTGGCGGTCTCGCGCCTGCCGGCCTTTGCGCTGGCGGCCACGGCCGCGGTTGAGGCCGCCTTTCCCGGCGCCCGGGTGATTGCCTTTGGCCATCTGGGCGACGGCAATCTCCATTTCAACGTGCGCGCCCCCCGGCAGGATGGTGCCGCCTGGGTGGCCCGGCATGGCGCCGCCGTCACCGAAATGGTGCACCGGCTGGTGGCAGAGGCCGGTGGCTCGATTTCGGCCGAACATGGCATCGGCCAGCTCAAGCGCGCCGATCTGGCCCGGCTGGGCGATCCGGCCCGGCTGGCGGCGATGCGGGCGATCAAGCAGGCGCTTGATCCATTTGGGATCATGAACCCGGGCAAGCTCTACTGAAGCGGGCGTGCCGATGCTGCATGCGCGCCTTGCGCGCTGCCGCGCCGGCCTTTAGGAACAACACGCAATCCTTAACTCCAACCAGAAAGACACTTGGGACCCATGGCCACTCAGCCCCCGATGAATCAGAACGGCGCCAGCCAGCTGCCGCTGTTCTACAACAGCCTGGCGCCGTTGTCGTCGCAACTGCATCCCAATCACGGCCTCAAGCCGCGCGGCGATCTGGGCTTCACCCGTGGCACCCATGCCATCCCGGTGACGGTGGATGAATTCCCGCTGGTGCAGCGCCATTATCCGATCGTGTTCGGCGTGGGCGAAAACCCGGCGCCGCTGGCGCTGGTGGGCCTGCAGGAAGGCGAGAATCTGTTCCTGGGCGCCGATGACCAGTGGGAAGCCAATCATTATGTGCCCGCCTTCGTGCGCCGCTATCCGTTCATGCTGGCGCGGCTGACCCCGGATGCGCAGGAATTGTCGCTGTGCTTCGACGATACGTCGGGCATCCTGGTGGACAATGACGGCGACCGCCTGTTCAACGGCGCCGAGCCGACCGACACCACCAAGGCCATCCTGCAATTCTGCGAACAGTTCGAGCAGGCGGTGATGCGCACCCGCAGCTTCATGGAGGAACTGGCCAAGCTGGATCTGCTGATGGACGGCGAAGTCTCCATCCAGCGCGATGGCCTGGCCCAGCCGGCGGTCTATCGCGGTTTCCGCATGGTCGATGAGCAGAAGCTGCAGAATCTGCGCGGTGATCAGGCCCGCAAGATGGTGCAATCGGGCATGATGGGCCTGGTTTATGCCCATCTGTTCAGCCTGTCGCTGATCAGCCCGCTGTTTGAACGCCAGTTCGCCGCCGCCACCGCCAAGGCGGCTTGAACCGGGCCCTGAACCGGGCCCTGAACCGGGCCTGGCGCCAGAAAAAGGGGGGCGGGTGCCAGTGGCGCCCGCCCCCCCTTTGCTTTGGCCTGCCAGCCGGGCTTATTTGCCCGGCAGTTTCGCGCTGGCGATGATGGTGCGGGCGCTGGCGATGCCGGCATCGAAATAATGCAGGGCCGGCGCCTCAAAGCTGATCAGCCACAATTTGCCGCCCACCATCGCCGCCACGGCTTCGCCCTTGCGGGTCACATCCTCGTCCTGCCGCACGAAGCTGTAGGTGAAGCGCACACCGTTGGCGCCGCCCAGCGTGGCCGGGGCCACGCTGTCGATGGTGAACAGGCTGGTGTTCTGGGCGATGCGATAGCTTTGTTCGAACAGGGTGGGGATATCGGTGGGCAGCATGTCGGCGCGCAGCTTGGGCAGCGGCCGGTTCCTGCGGTCCACCTCGCGGAACAGGGTGGTGCCGGCGAGCAACCCGCCATAGAAATCCAGCCGGTTCAGCACATCGCCATCCAGCGTCCAGGTTTCGGCCAGCGGGCCGGGGCGGGCGCCCAGCCGGTTCCATTCGCGATCGGCCTGCACCATCATCGGCGATTTCGCCACGGCCACCGCCACATTCGGCACGATCAGCCGGTTGGCGGCGGCAGCGGGGGTGGCGCCGGCCACCAGGGTGGCAGCGGCGGCGGCAATCAGGATGTGGCGCTTCATTGTGTTGGTCCTGCGGTTGCGGGGGAAGGAAGACCGGCCATCATGCGCAGCATGGCGGCATCGCCGGCATCGGGTTTGGCTTCAAGATAGGCTTTCAGCATGGCCTGGCCTTCGGCCTGCTGGCCCTGGCGCAGCAAGGCCAGGCCCAGGCCGCGCCGCGTTTCGGGATCGGCATGGCCCTTGGCCAGCGCCTCGCGATAGAGGCCGGCGGCGATGGCCATGTCACCATCCTGGCCGCGCAGCCGGTAAAGGTCGCCGCGCGTGCTGAGCAATTGCCCGGTCCAGCCGTCACGCCGGGCCAGATCGGCCAGCAGCCATTCGGTGCCGCCAAAATCGTTCAGCTTCACCTGATCTTCGAGGAAACGCCCGAACCATGCGCCCAGCCCGGCGCGCAGTGACGCCGCACCGGGGTCGCCGGTGTCGGCCGCCTGGCGGGCCAGCGCGCGCAGATAGGTCATGCGCTCGGCACTGGGCGGATGGGTAGCAAAAAAGCCGGAACGGCGGCCGGCCCGCGGCTTCTGCCCGCGCGCCACCCGGCCGGCATCTTCCTCGGCGATCAGCCGTTCCCACACATCGGCAAAGGCCGCCGTGCTGTATCCCGCACGCTGCACGAAGCTGAGGCCGCCCAGATCGGCCTCTTTCTCCTGCGCCTGGTTGTAGATGAAGAAGCCCTGCAGCGCGCCCAGCGACACGGCGAGACCAGCGATCGGGATGAAGGCTGCCCACAGCGCCGCATCGGTGGCGGCGCGCGCCTGCTTGAAGCCGGCCAGGCTGTGCCGCCGCTCATAATGGGCGAATTCATGGCCCAGCACGGCGGCCAGTTCGGCCTCGCCCCGCATCCTGAGCAGCGCGCCCGACCAGATCTGCATCATGCCATTGGGGTGCATGGAGGCGTTGAACACCGGCACCCGCATCACATAGAGCCTGACCGACTGGCAACGGTCTGCCCCCACCGCCTTGCACAGCACGCCGCGCACATAGGCGTTCAGCGCCGGATCATCGATCACGAAACGCGATCCGCGGATCAGCTGCTCATCATCGGCCGACATCATCCACAGGCCGCGCTCGTCACGGTCCTGCGGTTCCAGCGTGCCGCCCCACGCCGGGATCGGCGGCAGCTGTGCCGGCGGGGCGGCAGCGGGCGCCGCCGGCAGCTGCGCCGCCACCGGCAGCGCCGCGCCCGCCAGCAGCAGCGCCGCGCTCAATCGGGCCAAGCCCAGGCGCTTCATGGCAGGATCCTGGCGGCTTATTTCTTGGGCGCCGGCGCCGGCGCGGTCAGCTTGGTGCCGGGGAAATTGGCCAGCAGCTGGCCCACCCGCTTCACCGCGCCGTCCGTCTCGCGCACATCGCCGCCCATTTCCGGATCGGCGTTCAGCCACACCAGATCGCCGGTCTTCAGATCAACCAGCCCGGCATAGCCCACATGCACGCCCGGCGCGATGGCAACGCCGAACAGGCCGGCCATCAGCAATTGCGCCGCCTTGCGCCCGGCCGAACCATAGGCATCTTCGGTGAACATGAAGAGGGCATAATCGGCATCCTGCGCGCCCGGCATGCTGGCGATGCCGCTGCCCAGCGTGTAATCAAACACGCCCGGCCGCTTCTTGGTGGGCAGGCGGTTGCCCAGGAAGAACTGGAATTCCATCACCGCCTTGGCCACCACCGGGAACAGTGCGCGATATTGCTGCACCGGATTTTGCGGGCCGTCGCTGCCGGCGGCGATTTCGGGCTGGGCCACCAGCGTGATGCCCTGGCCGGCCAATTGCTGGCGCACCTGGGCATCGATCAGCTTGCGGGCGGTGGCGGTCCATTCCGCATTGGGTTCGAACAGGCCGCCGGTGGACATGGAGCCCACCTTGATGTTGGGCTGCATGATCATGATGCGGGTTTGGCCGGGCGTGATGGTCACCCCGTCGCGGACCCGGGCCACTTCCTGTGCCGCAACCGGCAACGCAGGCACCGCCAGTGTCGCCAGTGCCAGACCGGCGGCAACCATCATCCTCTTCATGCAATCACGTCCCCTCGCTTTGGCAATCACTGCCATGCCTGTTTCTTGGGCAAAAAATTACGGTTTGGCAACGTTGTTTTTGCCGGGAACAGCCGGGTTCAGGCCAGCGCCAGCGGGCCGTGATCGTCGCAGTGGCCGGCGTGAACATGATGCAGCCGGCCATCGACCAGCCAATCGACATGATCGCCGTGTGGCACGGCTTCATGGCCGCAGCCGGGCCCATGGACATGGCCGCAGACCAGCGCCGTGGTGCAGCCATCGGGATTGGCGGCGCCGATCGCGATCACATGCTCGTCCACATGATCGCCGTGGACATGATGGAGATGGCCATCATGAAGATAATCGACATGGCCATCATGGGCGACGGCGGTGTGGCCGCAGCCGGGGCCGTGGCGGTGAATGTGATCGGCGTGGACATGGCAGGCCATGGCGATGCTCCTTCGCGGCCTCCCAAAAACAGGAGGCACCGCAGCATCATCGCCGCGTGGCCGGCGCAAGGCCAGTGAACAGCGGGCAATGAGACGTTATCGCCTGGCTTGACGTGATATAAGGTAACATCTTATGGAGAGCCAACCCCAACAAATTCCGCAAGGACAATGAGATGACCCGCACGCGCGCGATTTTTGCCCTGCTGCTCCTGTCGGCCGCCCCGGCGCTGGCCGAAGCGGCGCCTCCTGACAGCCAGCATGGCGAGCAGGACCCGGAAATCATCGTCACCGCGCCCTATGCGCGTGACCGCAAGCTGGCCGCCACCGCCATCTCGGTGTTGTCGGGCGATGAATTGCAACGCCAGACCCGCTCCACCATCGGCGAAACCCTGGCCCGGCAGCCGGGCGTGAGCAGCAGTTTCTTCGGCCCCAACGCCTCGCGCCCGATCCTGCGCGGCCTCGACAACGAACGGGTGCGCGTGCTCACCGATGGCATCGGCAGCTTCGACGTGTCCAACACCTCGGTCGATCATGCCGTGGCGGTGAACCCGCTGCTGGCCGATCGCATCGAAATCCTGCGCGGCCCGGCGGCGCTGCTCTATGGTTCGGGCGCGATCGGCGGGGTGGTCAACATGCGCGATCTGCGCATCCCGCGCGAGGTGCCTGAGGGCACGGTGCACGTGGATGCCGCCGCGGGCCTGGCCAGCGCCGCGCGCGAACGCAATGCGGCGGCCAGCGTGAACGCCGCGCTGGGCGGCGGCTTTGTCGCCCATGTCGATGGCAGCTTCTTCCAGTCGGGCGATTATCGCACCGGCGGCTTCATCTTTGGCCGCGAACTGCGCGCGGAAGCGGCGGCGGAAGGCGGCGAGGTGGCCGAGGAGGCCAAGGCGCGCGGCCGCGTGGACAACACCGGCGCCCGCACCTGGGACATCGCCGGCGGCCTGGCCTGGATCGGGGCGAACGGCGCCAGCTTTGGCGTGGCGGTGAGCCATCTGGAAAACCGCTATGGCATCCCCAACAGCCTGGAGATCGAGCATCACGACGAGGACCATGATCATGACCATGATCATGACCATGATCATGAAGGCCATGCCCACGAGGACATCACGCTGGACATGCGCCAGACCCGGGTGGACGTGCGCGGCAGCCTGCCGCTGGGCGGCGTCTTCAAGGAGGTGAAGCTGCGCGGCGGCTGGGCCAATTACCGCCACGACGAGATCGAGGACACCGGGGAGATCGGCACCAGCTTCTTCAACAAGAGCTGGGAAGGCCGCATCGAACTGGTGCAGGAAGCCCGCGGCGGCTGGCAGGGCGCCAGCGGCGTGCAATATTTCAGCCGCAATTTCCGCGCCGTGGGCGAGGAAGCCTATATCCCGGCCAATGAAACCCGCCAGATCGGCCTGTTCACCCTGCAGGAACTGGATCTGGGCAAGGTCCGGCTGGAAGGCGGCGCCCGCTATGAGCACAGCAATGTGAAATCGGCCGTGGTCGGCCGCGAGCGCCGCTTTGACACGCTGTCGCTGTCGGCCGGCGGCTCGGTCGATCTGGGCGGCGGTTTCCGCCTGGCCGCCAGCCTGGCCCGCACCGAACGCGCGCCGGCCGCCGAGGAGCTGTTTGCCAACGGCGCCCACGCCGCCACCCGCGCCTTTGAAATCGGCAACCCCAATTTCCGCACCGAACGCCAGCTGGGCGCCGAGGCCGTGCTGCGCGGGCGCGGTGCGGGCTGGCGCATCGAGCTGTCGGCCTTCGTCAACCGCTTTGACAATTTCATCTATCTGCAGCCCACCGGCGCCGAGGAGGACGAACTGCCGGTGTTCCAGTATAATCAGGCCGATGCGCGCTTTTATGGCTTTGAAATCGAAGGCGCGATCAAGCTGGCGCAGCTGGGCCGCACCCGCATCGATCTGACCGGGCTGGTGGATTACACCCGCGCCGAACTGCTGGGCGGCCGCGGCGCGGTGCCGCGCATCCCGCCGCTGCGCACCCTGGCCGGCATCGAGGCCAGCGGCAGCGTGATCGGCGGCCGGCTGGAGCTGGAGCATGTCACCCGCCAGTCGCGCGTGACCAGCTTTGAAACCGAAACGCCGGCCTTCACCATGGTCAACGCCAGCCTGAACTGGAAGCCGTTCGGGCCCGAAAGCCCGACCAGCGTGATTGTGCAGGCCAACAACATCTTCGATGTGGAGGCCCGCCGCCACGCCAGCTTCCTGAAGGATGTGGCCCCGCTGTTCGGCCGTGATATCCGCCTGTCGGTCCGCACCGCCTTCTGATCAGAAAATCGGCGCGCCGCCCCTTGAAAGGCGGCGCAGCCACCCCAAATCGATGGCATGGCGGCGCGGTCTCCCCCTCGTCCCGCTGCCGGTGGCACTGCCTGCCACATCCCCCGATGGGCCATGCGGACCGTGGCTCACGACCCTGGCCGCGCCGGTTTTCCCCCAACCGGCGCGGCCCTTTCGTTTTTTCCGCCTATTCCGCCGCCTGCGCCCAGCCGGAACCAATCAGCGGCCCCGCCACCAGATCGGGCCAGGCCGCCACCAGCTGCTTCACCAGCGCCGTCAGCGCCGAACGCACCCGCGCGGCGCCGGCGGTGAGGGTGAGGCGCTGCTGGTCCAGATAAAGGCTGCGGCAGATCTCGATCTGCACGGCGTGCACGCCGCTGCCGGGCCGGCCGTGGTGATGGGTGGTATAGCCGCCGGCATAGGGATGGTTGCGCGCCACCCGCCAGCCGGCGCTGCGGAAATGCGCCTCCATCATCGCCACGATGCGGCCATCGGCGCTCTGCCCGTGGCAATCGCCCAGCACGATCTGCGGCGGCCGCGGGCCCTGCGGCGGCGGCATCGAATGCATGTCGATCAGCAGGGCCGCACCATGGCCCTGCCGGGCCTGACCCAGTTCGGCGGCGATCAGCGCGTGCCAGGGCGCGTGCACCGCCGCCAGCCGCGCCGCGGCTTCGGCGGCCGGCAGCCGGCGGGCATAGATTTCCTGGCCCATGCTGGCCAGCCGCGGGATCACCCCCAGCCCGGCCGCCACCCGCGGGCCCGGCGTGGCCGGCAGCGGCAGCGGCGCATCAAACAGGCCGGGATCAAGCTCGTCGGCGGCGCGGTTGAGATCAAGCCAGCTCCGGGCGTGGGTCGCGGCCAGCACCGGCACGCCGGCAATCCCATCCAGCAGCGCATCCACCAGCCCATCCTCGGCCCGGCGCAACTGCGCCAGCGGCAGCCGCGCCATCGCCAGAAAGGCCGGCGGATAATGGCGACCGCTGTGCGGCGAGGTGATCAGCACAGGCCAGCGCCCGCCGGTCTCCCCGGTCAGCCGCCACGGCGGCATGCTGCTGCTGCGAAACGCCATCGCCCCCTGCTAGCGCCAAGCACCGGGCCAGGCAAAGCCTGCGTTTGACGCAGGGCCCGCCCCGCAAACAGGCTTGCCAATCCCGCCGACTGCCACTATCAGGCGCGCTCCCGTGGACGCGTAGCTCAGTGGTAGAGCACTGTGTTGACATCGCAGGGGTCGCAGGTTCAATCCCTGCCGCGTCCACCATTTTCCCCCACAGCAGCCTTCTTCAGGGCAGCCGCCTTCGCAGCGGCTGTTGCCAGCACCGGTGCGTGCCCGGTCAGGCCCAGGGCGGCGGCGGCCACCACATAGGCGGTGCGCGCCTGGGCGGCGGTTTCGGCGCAGGCCAGCGCGGCGGTGCCGGCATCGGCCGTGGCCGCTGCCACATCCAGCGCGCTGGCATCACCGGCGCCTAGGCGGCGGGCGGTGGCGGTGGCGCGCTGGCCGGCGGCGGTGGCGGCGGCGCAGGCGGCCTGCCATTGCCGCATGCTGGCGCTCCAGTGTTCCAGCCCGGCATCCGCCTCTTCCAATGCGCGCAGGGTGGTGCCTTCCCAGCGCGCCAGCGCCGCGTTGGCGCGGGCATCGCTGGCGGCGATCTGGGCGCGGGTGCGGCCCAGATTGAAAATGCCCCATTCCAGGCGCGGGCCAAAGCCAAAGCCCAGGGCCGCCGGCGTGCCGAGCGTGCCCGGTGGCGCTAGCAGACCGGCACTGCCGGCAAACTGGATGCGCGGATACAGCAGGCCGCGCGCCGCCCCGGCCTGGGCCAGCGCCGCGCGCGCCGCCATCTCGGCCGCGTCCACATCGGGGCGGCGGCGCAGCGTTTCGGCCGGATCGATGGCCGGCAGCGCATCGGGCACCGGTGCGGGCGTGGTGGCCACCGGCGTTGCCAGCAGCGCATCAAAGCGCTGCCCGCTGAGCACCGCCAGCCGTTTCAGGGCATTGCGCTGAAGGGCGGTTGCCATCCCGGCGTCGGCCGTGCAGGCAGCCGCTGCGGCGCCGGCTTCGGCCACGTCGGCCGCCGTGGCGGCACCGGCGGCGAGCGCGCCGGCCTGGGCCGTGGCGATCCGGCCCAGCGCGGTGCACCGTTCTGCCAGCCGGGCCGCGCGTTCGCCGGCCACTCCGGCCTCCAGCCAGGCGCGCACGGTGGCGGTCACCGCCTCCTGCCGGGCGGCCTCGGCCAGCCAGGCCTGTTCGGCGGCGGTGGCGCGCGCGGCGGCCCGTTCATCGGCCAGCCGCCCGGCCAGGTCCACCTCCCAGGCCAGATCAAAGCCGGCGCTCACCAGGCTCTGGGTGGGAAAGCGGCCCGACAATTCGGGGAATTGGGCAATCTGCGGTGCCGCGGCCTCCCGCCGCCGTTCGGCCCCCGCCGTCACGCCGCCGGCCGGCAGCATTGCCAGCCGGGCATCGCGCACCAGCGCCGTGGCGGCGGCCAGATTGGCGGCGGCGGCCTTCACATCATGATTATGGGCCAGCGCCTGCGCCACCAGCGCATCCAGCGCCGGGCTGGCAAAGGCCTGCCACCATGGCCGGGTTGTGGCCGCAGCGGGCGGCGGTGTCTGGCTCCAGGCCGCAGGTGGCGGAGCCGGCCGGGCGCTGGGCAGCGGCGGGGTGGCGCAGGCCGCCAGAGCGAGCGCAGCCAGCGGCAGCACGGCGCGGATTGTGGTGCGGATCATGGCTGGCTCCGGATGGCGATGGGGGTGGTGGGGTGGCGCTGCCGGTGGCCGAACAGCAGGGCATAGAGCGCCGGGATCAGCAGCAGCGTGATCAGCGTGCCCAGCGCCAGGCCGCCCATCATCGCGGCGGCCATCGGCTGCCACAGCGCCCCGCCGAACAGATAGATGGGCAGCAGGCCCATGATGCAGGTGAGTTTGGTCATCAGGATCGGGCGCAGCCGCAGTTCGGCGGCGCTGGCGATGGCTTCGGCCAGGGGCCGCTGGTCATCGGCTTCGCGGGCAATGGCACCGATCAGCAGCACGGCATTGTTGACGATGATGCCGGCCAGCGCCAGCAGGCCCAGCGTGGCGGTGAAGCTGACCGGCTGACCGGTGACCAGCAGGCCCAATCCGGCCCCGATCACCACGAACGGGATGGAGACGAGGATGATGCCTGTCTGCCGCAGGCTGCCGAACTGCCAGAGGAACAGCCCGGCCATGCCGATCAGCGCGATCGGCAGATAGGCGATCAGGCCGTCATTGGCTTCGGCGCCCTCCTCGATCTCGCCGCCCAGTTCGGTCAGCACGCCGGCGGTGTCGCGGCCGGTGCCGATGCCGGCGGTGCTGGCCAGCGCCTGTGCGGTGAGCACGGGATGGCGGGCGGTGATGGTAACCAGCGCCTCGCCATTGCGGCGCATCAGCACCGCCGGCGCCGCCTCGATCGCCACGCTGGCCACGCTGCCCAGGGGCACCGGGCCGTTGGCGCCGGCAACCGGCAGGCCGGGCAGGCCGGCGGTGCCGGAGCGCAGGGCCGCCGGCCCGCGCAGTTCCAGCGGCACCAGCTGGTCGTGCCGGGGCAGTTGCGCGGCCACTGTGCCGGCCATGGCGGCGGCCAGCGCCTGCTGCACCTGCAGCGCGGAAACGCCGGCGGCGGCCGCCCGCAGCGGATCAAGCCGCAGCCGCACCTGCTGCACCTGGCCTTCCTGATCATCGCTCAGGCTGCCAAGGCCAGGCACCGCCGCCAGCCGGGCGCGCAGCCGGGCGGTGGCGGCGGCCAGCGCCGCCCGGTCCGGCCCCGAAAGCCGCACCACCAGCGCTCCGCTTTCCGAAACGCCCAGCGAGAAGGGTCGGGGTTCCAGCCGGGCGGCCGGGAACAGCGGCGGCAGGGCGGTGGCCAGCCGCGCGGCGGCGGCCTGCGGATCCTGCCCATCGGCCAGGTTGATCACCGCATAGGCGCGGTGCGGGGCCGGATTGGGCGGGTTGAGCCCCAGGATGAAGCGCGGCCCGCCATCGCCGATATAGGCCACCGCGCCGGTGACGAAGGGGAATTGCCGGCGATCGGCCAGCCGCCGGGTGATGTCGGCGGCCAGAAGGGCGGTGGTGCCGGCCGCCGTGCCGGGCGGCAATTCCACCGCCATCTGCATCTGGGCCCGCGCCGATGGGGACAGCAATTGGCTGGGCAGGTTCACATAGAGCAAAGTGCCGGCGGCGAGCAGCCCGCCCATGCCCGCCACCACCAGGCCCGGCCGCTGCAGCAGGCGGCGCACGCTGCGGCCATACCACAGCTTCAACCGGTCCACCCACTGGGCGCCGTGCGTGCTGTCAGGGATATGCTGCTGGCTGAGCAGCGGCGTGACGGTGAGGGCAAGCAGCAGCGAGAGCAGCAGGGTGATGGCCAGCACCACGGCCAGCGGGCGCATATATTCGGCGGTGGAGGTGTTGCCGCCGGCCAACGGCACGAAGGCGAGGATGATGGCCAGGCTGGAGGTGAGCAGCGGGGCGGCCATGCTGCGCCCGGCGGCCAATGCCGCCTCGGCCCGGCCCGCGCCTTCAGAGAGGCGGCGCTGATAATCCTCCACCACCACGATGCCATTGTCCACAAACAGGCCGAGCGCGATGATGATGGCGGCGATGGAGACGATGTGCAGTTCGATCCCGGCGGCGCGCATCACCAGCAGGGTGCCCAACGTGGTGAGCGGCACGATGGCGGCGGTGACCAGGCCGGCCCGCCAGCCGAGGAAGGCCACCACCACGGCGATCACGATCACCACGGTTTCCACGAACACCTTGCCAACCCGGCCCAGCTCCTCGCCCACCACGCCGGCCTGATCGGTGATGCCGGCCAGGGTGAAGCCGGCGGGCAGATCGGCGCGGATGGCGGGCAGGGCGGCGGCAATGCGGCGGCTTTGATCCAGCACATTCAGGCCCTGGCGCATGCTGATGCCCAGCACGATGGCGGGCTGGCCGTTGTGGAAGGCCGCCACCTGCAGCGGCTCTTCCACCGCTTCGCTCACCCGGGCGATGCGGCCCAGCGGCACCACCCGGTTGCCGGGCAGCAGGATCGGCCAGCGCGCCACGCTTGCCGCCCGCACCCGGCCGCCGGCCAGCAGCACCGGCACATCATGGCCGCCCACGTTCAGCAGCGCCCCGCCGGCGGTGGTGGCTTGGCCGGCCAATTGCTGGCCCAGCCGATCCAGCGCCAGCCCGGCCTGGGCCAGCGCCAGCGGATCAATCTCCACCCGCACCCGGGGTTCGCGCATCCCGTGCAGCCCGACATGCTCGACACCGGGCACCGCCAGCAGCCGGTCACGCACCCGGCGCGCTTCGGCCAGCAGATCGGTGGCGGACGCATCGGGCGCGGTGAGGGCGAGGGTGCGGATGGAGACGCGGCCGAAATCCTCGTTCAGGCGCGGCGGCAGCGCACCTTCGGGCAGCAGCACGGTCGCATCGGCAAGGCGGCCGCGCAATTTCTGCCACACCAGCGGCAGATCGTGGGGCGGCACATCATCGCGCAGCGTGACCAGCAGCATCAACTGGCCATCGCGCACGATGGTTTCCAGCGTGCGGGTTTCGGGCAGTTCGCGCGCCTTGGCTTCCAGCGGTTTGGCCACCAGCGCCTCCACCTCGGCCGCGGCGGCGCCCGGCCAGGCCGCATCAACCACGGCGGTGCGCACCGGCACCGGCGGTTCCTCCAGTGCCGGGAAGCCGGCCAGCGCCAACAGGCCGGCCACCAGCAGCACGACGGCGGCGGCCAGGGTGAAGCGGCTGCGCGCCATGGCCATGCGGGTCAACATCGCCCGGTTTCCCTTCAGGCCAGTTCGCGCGGGCGAACGCGCTCACCGGGATGGACAAAGGCGGCACCGGCGCTGATCACCCGGGCGCCGGGGGGCAGGGCGGCGCGCACGATGGCCTGGCCGTCGGCCAGTGCGATCAGGCTGGCCGGCACTTCACCCACCTGATCGCGCGCATCGACAAAGCGGATCACGCGGCGGCCGCCGGCGCCGGCCACCACGGCGGCCATCGGCACGGCCTGGGCCAGTGCGGCTGCCTGCGGCTGGGCGCGCACGCTGGCGCCGGCCGGCAGCCGGCCGCCGATCAGCCGCAACCGCAGTTGCTGCACGCCCAGCGCATCAATGGCCGGGCTGTGGCCCGCCAGCCGTGCCGGCCAGTGCCGGCTGCCCGTGCGCACCGTCCATTCGGCTGGCCAGTCACCGGCACCCGCTGGTGCGGCGACCAGAATCTCGGTGCCGCCGCCATCGGCCTCCAGATCAAACAGGCGGGCGCCGGGGGCAAGGATGGCCGAACGTTCGGCCAGGCGGGCGCTGATCACGCCGCTGGCCGGGGCGCGCACATCGGCCAGCGCCAGGCGGCGGCGGGCGAGGGCCAGGGCCGCTGCGGCGGCGCGCACATCGGCGGCGGCGGCGGTGGCGGCGGCGCGGGCACCCTCGGCGGTGGCGGCGCTGCCGGCCCCGCTGGCCAGCAGCGCGTCCGCCCGCTGTGCCTGGCCGGCCCGGTCCGCCGCGATGGCGCGGGCTGCCGCCAGCCGGGCGGCGGCATCGGCCATGGCCTGCCGCGCCGGTTCGGCATCGATGCGGGCCAGCAGCTGCCCGGCGCGCACCCGATCACCCACGCCCACCAGCAGCGCCACGATGCGCCCGCCGTCTTCGCTGGCGATCTCGTGATGGCCGGTGCTGATCGCCAGACCGGCGAACTCCGGCCGGCCGGCGGTGGCCATGCCGGCCGGGGCCACCAGCACCACGCGGGGCGCTGCGGCGGGCGGCGCCGGGCTGCTGCAGGCGGCAACCAGCAGGGCCACCGTGGGCAAAAGCATCTGCAATTTCATAAATCAGGGCTCGCTTATATTGGGGGCAAATGTTCACGCCATGGTGAGGCGACGGACCTGCCGCCCGAACATGGCGGCATATTCGGGCATCCGCTCAGGCTGCAGCGCGGCACAGGCCAGCACGCCATCGGCCAGCCCCAGGATGGCATCGGCCACATCCTGCGGATCAAAATCGGCAGCCAGTTCGCCTGTCGCCTGCGCCCGCGCCAGTGTGTTGGCCAGCGCCGCCACCAGCCGGCCATTGGCGGCCAGCATGGCTTCGGCAATGCGGGCATCGCGGGCGCCTTCGGCATAGATTTCCAGCCGCAGCGCCTGCGACCGCGCCATGTCGGGATCGCTCAGAAAGCCGGTGATCAGCGCATCCAGGCCGGCGGAGAAGGAGGCCGCTGCATCCAGTTCATTGATCAGCGCCAGATCATCGGCCAGATCCTGCTCCACCAGCGCCAGCACCAGATCGGCCTTGCTGGCGAAATATTGATAGATGTTGGCCACGCTCACCCGCGCTTCGGCGGCGATTTCGGCGGTGCTGGCGGCATGGAACCCGCGACGGATGAAGCAGCGGCGCGCGCCCTCCAGGATCTGGTCCATGCGTGCCTGCCGTGCGTCTTCGTTCACCGGCCGGCCGCGGCTCCGCGAATCCGATGCGGGCGAATCAGGGGAAGGGGTCGTCATGCCATGTATATAAACAAGCCCTCACAAATTGAAAAGAGCGCATTGCAGGCGCGTCAGGGCGGCGGCGGTTCCGGTTCCAGCACGACGGTTTCCGGCTGATCCAGATCGATGCGCAGGTTCATCCGCCGCTCGCCCAGCCGGGTGCTCAGCACCGCCTCGCCATCATCGATGCGCAGCGCGGTGTCGGGGCCCAGCCGGATATTGCCATCGGGGGCGTCCTCATCGCGCTGGTCGGCGGCCGGGCGCGGCGGCTGGGCGCGGCGCATGAAATCGCGCCAGATGCGCGCCGGCAGGCCGCCGCCGGTGATATTGCCCAGCGGCTTGTTGTCATCGCGGCCCACCCACACGCCCACCACCAGATCGCCGGCATAGCCGATGAACAGCGCGTCGCGGTTGTCCTGCGTGGTGCCGGTCTTGCCATAGGCCGGGCGGCCTGGTGCCGCGGCCTTGCCGGTGCCGCGGGTGACAACGCCGCGCAGCATCCCCGCCATGGCGTCGTGCACATCATCATCAAAGGCCGAGGGCGCGTTGAACAGCCGGTCCCACAGGCCGGGTTCGGGCACCGGCAGCGCGGTGGGCCGCACTGGCCAGGCGTTGCCGGCAAAACCGGCATAGGCCGCCGTCATTTCGATGAGGGTGGTGCCCGTGGTGCCCAGCGCCAGACTGGGATCGCCCTTTGGCAGGCGCGTGCTGATGCCCATGGCGCGCGCCAGGGCGATCACCTTGCCGTCCCCCACCTCCTGCATCAGCCGCACGGCCGCGACATTGCTGGATTGGGCAAAGGCGTCGGCCAGGCTCAGGCTGTCGCCATAACGATCCAGATTGTTGCGCGGCCGGTAGGCGCCTTGCGTGATCGGCGTGTTGGCGATGCGGTCATCCGCCGAGCGCCCAGCCTGCAGGGCGGCCAGATAGACAAACAATTTGAAGGTGGAGCCCGGCTGGCGCAGCGCCTGGGTGGCGCGGTTGAACGGGGAGGCGGCATAATCGCGCCCGCCCAGCATGGCCACCACCTCGCCATTGGGCCGCATCGCCACCAGCGCCACCTGCGCCGCCTTCAGGCCGGTGCCGGCAATGGCGCGGCGGGCGGCGCGTTGCAGCCGGGCGTCCAGCGTGGTGCGCACGGTGCGGCTGGCATAGCTCAGATCATCGTCGGCCAGTTGCGCCATCGCCCAATCGGCAAAATAGGTGCCGGTGGGCAGATCGGCCTCGCGCTGCACATCCAGGCGCGGCGGCCGGATCCGGCGGGCATCGGCGGCGCTGAGCACGCCGGTATCGGCCATCGCCCGCACCACCAGCCGCATGCGTGCCTTGGCGCCGTCGTAATTGCGGGTGGGGGCCAGGCGGGTGGGGGCCTGCAACAGCCCGGCCAGCATGGCGGCCTGCGCGCGTGTCAGCCGTTCGGGCTGGCGGTTGAAATAATGCAGGGCCGCGGCGCGCAGGCCATAGCAATTGTCACCGAAATAGGCGTTCGAAAGATAGCGTTCGAGGATCTGGTCCTTGCTCAGCCACAATTCCAGCCACAGCGCGATCAGCGCCTCGCGCAGCTTGCGGGTCAGGCTGCGTTCGGGCGTCAGGAAGGTGAACTTGGCCAGTTGCTGGGTGATCGTGCTGCCGCCCTGGGTGCGCCCGGTGGTGATGTTGCTCCACAGCGCCCGGCCGATGGCGATGGGATCGATGCCGATGTGGCGGCGAAAGCGGCGGTCCTCGATGGCGATCAGGGCGGCCGGCACATGCGCGGGCAGGGTGGCGATCTGCACCGGCCGTTCCACCCGTGCGCCCTTGCGGGCAATCGGTGAGCCATCGGCCGCCAGCAGGGTGATCTGCGGCCGCGCGATCGGCTCCAGCGATTTTGACATGGGCGCCGTCCACGCCAGCCAGGCGAACAGCAGGATCAGGATCAGCAGCGCGGCGGCCAGGCCGCGCTTCAGCCAGCGCCAGCGCGAGCGGCGGGGCGGCAGCGGCGCATAAGGCAGGGTGCCCGGCCCGCCGGCCAATCCCGGCGCCCATCCGCCGCGCAGGCCATCGCCGGCCCCGAAACTGTCCCCTGCCTCCAAGACCGGCCTCTTCCTGCGTGGCGCCAGCCTGCGCCCGCGCACGCCGCCTTGTGCGGTGACTGTCCCAATCTTGCAATACGGTGGTTGACGATTACAGCCGTAGTCGATATTACGACTACAGATGTAGGCGAATCGGAAGGCCGGGATGAGCGAGCGGATCAGCGAAGCCGAATGGCAGGTGATGGAGGTGCTGTGGCACGCCAGCCCGCTGACAGCGCAGGAGGTTGCGGCGCGGCTGGCCGAAACCGGCTGGAGCCTGCCGACGGTGAAGACCCTGTTGTCGCGGCTGGCCGCCAAGGGGGCGCTGGCCACCACCGAGGATGGCCGCCGCTATCTGTATGAACCGGCGGTGGCGCGCGCCGATGTGGCCGCCGGCGAATCGCGCCGGCTGGTGGATCGGCTGTTTGGCGGCCGGCCGGCCCCGCTGGTGGCGCATCTGGCCGAGCGCGGTGAATTGTCGGCCGCCGATATCGCCGAACTGGAAGCCCTGATCCGGGAGCTGAAGCAATGAGCAATTGGCTTGATACCACCTGGCTGGTGGAGGCGCTGACCGGTGCCAGCCTGTTGATGCTGCTGGTGCTGGCGGTGCGCCGGCCGGTGGCCCGGCTGTGGGGGGCGCATCTGGCCTATGCGCTGTGGGCAATGCCGGCGCTGCGCATGGTGATGCCGGCGATTCCGGGCTGGCAGTCGCTCTATATGCCCGCGGCCGAAACCCGGCCCGCTGCCGGCATGGCGGTGGTGCTGCTGCCCGCCGCCGATGCCGGTGCGCACGCCCAGCCGCTGCCGCCGGCCGGCGAACCGGGGCTGGTGGCCGATTGGCCGGCCCTGCTGCTGGCGCTGTGGGCGGTGGGCGCGCTGGTGTTTCTGGCGGTGCAATGGGGCCGCCATGTCCGCTTCGTGGGCCGCGCCGTGCGGGAAGGTGAGCATCTCACGCGGCAGGGCGGCGTGGAGGTGATCGTTTCGGCCCATGTGCCCGGCCCGATGGCGGCCGGCATCGTCCGGCGCCGCGTGCTGCTGCCGGCGGATTTCCTCAAGCGTTATTCCCCGGCCGAGCGCCGCCTGGCGCTGCTGCACGAAGGCGCCCACCATGATCGGCTGGATCTGCTGGCCAATCTTGTGGGCCTGCTGGTGCTGGCGGCGCACTGGTGGAACCCGATCGCCCATGCCGCCTGGCGCGCCTTCCGGTCGGATCAGGAACTGGCCTGCGATGCCACCGTGCTGGCCGGCAGCGATGGCCACACCCGTGCCGCCTATGCCGGCGCCCTGCTGAAATCGGCCTGTGTCGCCACCCCGGTGGCTGCCTGCGCCATGAACCACAAGAACCAGTTGAAGGAGCGTATCGCCATGATGAAGGATCGCAAGCTGGGCCTGGCGGCCCGCATGATGGGCGGGCTGGCCGTGGCCGGCCTGGCCGCCGGTGGCCTGATGGCCACGGCTTCGGGCGCGCAGCCCAGCCCGCCGGCACCGCCGGCTCCGGTGGCCGCGCCGGCCCCCGCCGCGCCGCCCGCCCCGGCAGCCCCCGCTGCCCCGCCGGCACCGCCGCAGATCATGATCTTCCACCACAAGGCCGATGCGGCCGACGGCAAGGGCAAGAAGGGTGAGAAGGGCGAGAAGGGCAGCAAGACCGTGGTGCGCACGCTGATCATCAAGGATGGCAAGGTGGTCACCGACAATGCCGCCGGTGGTGAGGCGCCCAAGGTGATGATGTTTGGGCCGGGGCCTGGTGCTGGCGATGTGCAGGTGAACGAGATGCCCGGCGGTGGCCAGGTGGTGATGCTGCGCCGGGTTGAAACCGCCGATGTGGCGGCCGGCAAGGCCGGGCGGGTGAGCATCATGTCGGTTCAGGCCGATCTGCGCGCCCGCTGCGAGAAGGACGGCGTGAAACTGCCCGCCGATGCCGACATGCAGGCGCTGGCCACCTGCGGCGGTGCCCATCTGAAGCAGATCGAGGAGGCCATGGCCAAGGCGCGTGCCGCCCGGGCGCAATCGGTCGCCGCGCTGGCCAAGGCGAAGGACGCCGTGGCCAAGGCCCAGATGAGCGAGGAAGATCGCAAGCTGGCGCTGGCGGCGCTGGATCAGGCCCAGCGCCAGCAGGGCTTCAGCTTCGAGTTCAAGCGGGATTGATCCTGCGCGGCTTTGGGGCGCTCAAAGGGCGCCCCAATGGCTGGCAGCCAGCAAGAGCCCCGCTGCCGCTTCCAGCCCGGCCCGGTCGTCTTCATCGAAGCGGCCGGGTTTCGGGCTGTCGAGATCGAGCACGCCGATGACCGCGCCGCCGGCGATCAGCGGCACGACAATCTCTGACCGGCTGTCGGCATCGCAGGCGATATGGCCGGGAAAGGCGTGGACATCGGGCACGACCTGGGTTTGCCGCGTGGCCGCCGCGGTGCCGCACACGCCCCGGCCCAGCGCGATGCGGATGCAGGCCGGCTTGCCCTGGAACGGGCCAAGCACCAGCTCGCCGCCGCGCATCAGATAGAATCCGGCCCAGTTCAGATCGCCCAGCTGGTGGAAGATCAACGCCGCCATGTTGGCCATGTTGGCGACGAAATCGCGTTCGTCGCCGATCAGCAGGGAAAGTTGCGTGCGGAACTGGTCATATTGCTCCGGCTTGGAGCCGGTGAGGGGCGGGGCAGCGAAGGACATGGCCGGGCGTTAGCGCCGCCCGCGCCCAAACGCAAACGCCGCCGGGGGTGGTCCGGCGGCGTCTGTGGTGCCCGGCAGGCAATTCGCGTTCACTTTGGCGCGATCACCATCAGCATCTGGCGGCCTTCCAGGCGCGGCAGTTGTTCCACCTTGGCCAGATCGGCGGTGTCGTCGCGCACCCGCTCCAGCAGTTTCAGGCCCAGTTCGCCATGGCTCAGCTCGCGGCCGCGGAAGCGCAGCGTCAGCTTGACCTTGTCGCCTTCTTCCAGAAAGCGCTGGATG
This sequence comes from Sphingomonadales bacterium, assembly GCA_027483465.1. Classification (GTDB taxonomy): domain Bacteria; phylum Pseudomonadota; class Alphaproteobacteria; order Sphingomonadales; family Sphingomonadaceae; genus Sandarakinorhabdus. Next base: position 18,509 of record JAIXUQ010000062.1, on the reverse strand, counting down.
GCCTTCATCTTGGTCTGATAATCATGCTCGTCGATGTTGGGACGCATCTTGATCTCCTTGATCTCCTGCGTCTTCTGGTTCTTGCGGGCGGCAGCGGCCTTTTTCTGGGCCTCGTACTTGAACTTGCCGACATCGAGGATCTTGCACACCGGCGGATCGGCGCCGGGGGAGACTTCCACCAGATTGAGCCCCGCTTCCTGCGCCATCGCAATGGCTTCGCGGGTATAGAGCACGCCCAGATTCTCCCCGTCCTGATCGATCACGCGAACCTTGGGAGACTTGATGAACTCATCATAAAGCGGGCCGGAAATCGGGGCCGGCGTGCTCATGAAACGGCGAGGGGGCGGTGGTATGGCAGTCTCTCCTGTCTTGTGATGCGCGCCTCATAGCGCGGCGGCAGGGGCAGCGGCAAGAGGCGCCGGCCACCCTTGTGCCGGCGGCTATTTCTTTGTGGCCAGCGCCGCGTCCAGGGCCGCCACCCCGGCCGCCGCGATCAGCCCGTCTTCCTGGCTGGTGCCGCCGGAAACCCCGACCGCGCCCAGCGTGCGGCCATTGAGCTTCACCGGCACGCCGCCTTCGGAGGCGACCATGGTGGTGGGGAAGCTGAGATAGCGCAGCTGGCCTTCCTTCTGCAGCCGCTGCTCGAACAGGGCGGTGGGGTTGCCAAAGCGCGCTGCTGTCTGCGCCTTGCCGGTGGCGATGTCGGGGCCGGGCGGCGGCGCATCGTCCATGCGGCGCAGCATGATCGGCACGCCGGCCGGATCGACCACCGCAATCGTCACCTTCAGGCCGCGCCTTTCGGCTTCGGCCTGGGCGGCATCGCTGATGATGCGGGCGCCGGCCATGGTGAGGCTTGGCTTGTCCTGCACCAGCTGGGCGGCGGCGGGGGCGGCGAGCAGCAGGGCCGCGATCAGGGCCGGCGGGCGCATCAGGCCGGCATCCGGTAGAGCGCGCACAGCTTGTTGCCGGCCGGATCGCGCAGATAGGCCAGATAGAGCGAACCCGTGGGGCCCGATCGCACGCCGGGCGGATCCTCGATCGCGGTGCCGCCACTGGCGACGCCGGCGGCGTGCCAGGCATCGGCCATTTCCGGGCTGGCCATGGCAAAGCCGATGGTGAGGCCGTTGCCGCCGGTGGCCGGCTGGCCATCGATCGGCGGGGTGATGGCAAAGATGCCGGTGGGGGTCATCCAGAACACCCGGCCCTTGTCGTCGGCAAAGCCGGGCTTGATGCCCATGGTCGCGAAGGTGGCATCATAAAAGGCCTTCGAGGCGGTGGTGTCGTTGGCGCCCACCATGATGTGGCTGAACATGTGCGTGTTGCTCCCGAACGGTGATGGGCGGGATGGAAGCATGGCCGAAACCGCCTGTCGAGCCGCTTGCCGCGCTTCTGGTGGAATTGTCAGTTACGACCGGATTGGAGCTTGTTGCCGTTCCAGAGCCTTTAGGGAAGTGTTAACCACTGCGCCGGGATAAGCGAGGAGCCCACCATGATCATGATGAAGGAAACGGCGCTCAGGCGTGCCGAAGCGGATGCGGCGCACCTGGTGGCGATCGATCTGCCACCGTCCGACGATGCCGAATGCGCGCGTCTGCTGTTTGAAATCCTGGGCTGGCAGCTGGTCACTGCCAATCCGGGCCAGCCGGCGCCGCGCCTGCAGCTGGTGGCACCGCCGGATGGGGAGGCGAGCATGATCCTGGTGGCCACCGGTGATCCGGCGCTGGCCGACGTGCTGGCGCGCAACGGGCTGGATCGGCTGATGCGCCCGCTGTCGCTGGCCGCGCTGGAACAGCTGGTGGTTTTCGCCGGCTAACCATCTTTCCCGGCAAGGCTTTCGCCGTCCGGCCGTAGCTGGAGGGCGAAAGGGGTCTCTTGCCGGTGCCGCCACTGCTTCCGCCTGCCTCACCGGAGCTTGCCCCCCGGCTGGCCCTGATCGGCCTGCCGCCCGGCTATGCCGAACCGGTGACGATGCTGGCCGAAATCCTGGGCTGGCAAACCGTGGCGCTGCCGGCGGGGCCGGTCGTGCGGCCGGCGGCGGAGCTTTGCCTCGCGGTTTTGCCGGGGAGCGGAGCTTGCCCGCCTTGGGCGGCCTGGTCACCAGATACAAAGCTGAATGAACATATTTCCGCGGCTGGACTGTCCATATTGGAGCATCCTCCCTGCGTCTCCCGACTCGAACTGCTGTTAGGGCTCGCCGCAATCCAGCCGTGCAAGGTGGGGGGCGTAAGTGATGATGCATTTCAAGGTGACCCCGGCATATCGACTGACCCCGGGCTCGCTGTCTCCGATGCCGTTTGCAGCGGACAAGACGGGAGAAGCAGCGGTGAGCGGCGGGAGCGCCGGGATCACGGCCCCGTCTCCGGCGGCAGCAACAGCCAACCCAGCCCTGGCGGCGCCCGCCGTCGCGGCCCCGCCGCGCGATGATCATGTTCTTATCGAACGGGCGCTTTCGGCCATTGCGGCCGATATCGGCAGCATCGATCTGCCGGTCACCCGCTCCAGCCCTGCCGCCGCACCGGGTGCCACCGGGGCTGATCCGGCCGTGACGATCGCCCGCCAGGTGGCCGACATGGCGCAGGGCCTTGCCGCCCTGGCCGATCGGCTGGTCGGCCAGCCGCCGGCGCCGGCCGAAGCCCAGATTTCCGAAGCCGATTGTGTCGCCTTCCTGGAAAGCCAGTTCCGCGTGCGCCGCCTGCGCGGCCGCCATCTGCCCGGCCTGGCGCTGGGCGAACCGGCGTGGGACATGCTGCTCGATCTGTCGGTGGCGCTCTATTGGCGGCGCGAAACCTCGGTCACCAGCCTGTGCATCGCCGCCGATGTGCCCAGCACCACGGCACTGCGCTGGATCAACAGCATGACGAAGGCCGGCCTGATCGTGCGCCGCCCCTGCCAGCGTGACGGCCGCCGCAGCTTCCTGGCCATTTCGCCTGACACCTATCGGGCCATGCTGGCGCTGGCGGCCGATGCCCTGCGCGCCGAACAGCGGGTGCGCAGCCGCTATCAACGGCGGGGGCCCGCCTGACAAGATTGGCGGTCAGGCCCTCAAGGCCCGCCTGACCGCCAAGCCGGTCAGGCCCTCAAGGCTTGCCTGACCGCCAAGCCGGTCAGGCCATCACCAACTTGCTGACCGGCTTGGCGGCAGGGCCGGCTTGCGCCTAAGGTGGCGGCGTGACTTCAGCCCAGCCCCCGCTGGCCCGCACGCCGGCGCTCTTCAACATCCCCCTGCATGTCGGCTTTGCCGATGCGCTGGCTGCCGGCCTGCTGGCGCGCTGCGGCGGCGATCCCATGGCACTGGCGCAGGCGCTAGTGCTGTTGCCCAACCGCCGCGCCGTCACCGCCCTCACCGAAGCCTTCGTGCGGCAGTTGCCGGCTGGGCAGGGCGGCCTGCTGCTGCCGCGGCTGGTGCCGGTGGGTGATCTGGATGATGGCGGCTTTGCCCGGCTGGTGGAGGGCGAGGCGCCGCTGGCCGCTGCGGTGCCGCCGCTGGTGCGCCGCTTTGAACTGGCCCGGCTGGCCGAACGGCTGCCCGGCGGCCCGCGCAGCGCGGTGGAGCGGCTGGCGCTGGGTGATGCGCTGGCCGAGGTGCTGGATGCCCTGCTGGCCGAGGAGATCGCCCCCGAGGCCCTGCGCGCCGCCGCCGATGGCCAGGATCTGGCCGATCATTGGCAGAAAACCCTGGCCTATCTGGAACTGATCATCGCCATCTGGCCCGAGGCCCGCCGCCAGTTGCAGGGCGCCGATGGCGTGTCGCGGCTGGCCGCGCTGATCGATGCCCGCATCGCCGCCTGGGCGGCCGCCCCGCCCGCCGGGCTGGTGGTGGCCGCCGGCATTGCCAATCCCACCCCGGCGCTGGTGCGGCTGCTGGCGGCCGTGCTGCGCCTCCCGGCTGGCATCGTGGTGCTGCCGGGGCTGGATGATGATCCGGGCCCGGCCGCGGAAGCCCGCTGGCAGGCGCTGCGGCTGGCCGATCCCGCCGATCCGGCCAGCCGCGCCGATGCCGGCCACCCGCAATGGGCGCTGAAATCCCTGCTCACCCGGCTGGGGCTGGAACGCCGCGACGTGCAGCGCTGGCCGGTGCAGGCCGGCCCGCTGGATGGCCCGCCCGCACGCAGCGAAGCACTGCTGGCGGCGCTGGCACCGGCGACCGCGCCCGCGCCGGAGGCGGTGCCGCCCGCCGCCGCCCGTGCCGGGCTGGCCCTGGCCGAATGCGCCACGGCGGCCGAAGAGGCGCAACTGGTGGCACTGGCCCTGCGCGAGGCGCTGGAGGAACCGGGCTGCCGCGCCGCGCTGATCACACCCGATCCGCTGCTGGCCCGCCGGGTGGCGGCGCACTGCCGGCGCTGGGGCATCGCCATCGACAGTTCGGCCGGCACGCCGCTGGCCCTTACCGCGCCGGGCGCGCTGCTGCTGGGGCTGGCCGATGCCATGGCCGAAGCCTTTGCCCCGGCCCGGCTGCTGGCGGTGCTGAAAAACCGGCTGGTCAAGGCCGATGCGGCCGAATTTGCCGCCGGCGTTGCGCTGGCCGATCTGGCGCTGCGCGGGGTGCGGCCGCCGCCCGGCCTTGATCCGGCCGGCGCGATGATCGCCCACTGGGTTGCCCGTTTTCGCCGCGATGCCGCGGCCAGCATGGATGGCTGGTGGCAGCAGGTGGCCGATGCGCTGGCGCCGCTGGATGGCCTGCGCGAACGCAGCGCCTTCACCCTGCCCGAACTGGCCGCCGCGCTGCGCGAGGCCATCACCGCGCTGGCCGGCGATGCCGGCTGGGCCGGGCCGGAAGGCCGGCAATTGGCCACATGGGTTGCCGATCTGGAGCGGGACGGCGGCCATTTCGGCCCGCTGGATGCCGCCGATGCGCCGGCGCTGCTTGCCGCCCTGATCGGCGGGGCGGTGGTGCGCGTGCCCGGCCAGGGCCATCCGCGCCTGGCCATCCTGGGCCCGGTGGAGGCGCAATTGGTGCGCGCCGACGTGATGATCCTGGCTGGCCTGAATGAAACCACCTGGCCCGGCCGGCCGGCACCCGATCCGTGGTTGGCGCCGGCCATCCGCGCCCGGCTGGGCCTGCCGGGTGCGGCGCGGGCGCAGGGGCTGGCCGCGCAGGATTTCCTGCGCGCCGCCGGTGCCCGCCACGTGCTGATCACCCGCGCCCGCCGCGATGCCAGCGGGCCGCAATTGCCGTCACGGCTGTGGCTGCGGCTGATTGCCCATCTGGAAGGCGATGGCCAGCCGCCGCTGCCGCGCCGCGATGATCTGCTGGCGCTGGCGCGGCAGCTGGATGGCGCCCCCGGCGGCCCCAGCCCGGCCCGCCCGCCGCAGCCCAACCCGCCGCTGGCGCTGCGCCCGCGCCGGCTTTCGATCACCGAGATCGACACGCTGACCAACGATCCCTTTGCCTTTCACGCCCGCCGCATCCTGGGGCTGGAGCCGTTGGAACCGCTGGATCAGGACCCGACCCCGGCCATGCGCGGCACGCTGGTGCACAAGGTGCTGGAACGCTGGGTGCGGCAGCAGCACGGCACGCTGGCCGGGCTGGACCAGATCATCGCCGCCGAACTGGAAAGCGAGGCGCGGCATTTCCCGCTGCTGGAGGCGACCTGGCTGCCGCGCGTGCGCCGCGCCCTGCTGTGGGCCGGCGAGCGGATCCTGGCCGAGGACGGTGCCGGTTGGCGGCAGATGCTGGCCGAGGTGAAGGGCGAACTGGCGCTGGCCGGCGGCATCAGCCTGATCGGCAAGCTTGACCGGATTGACCGGGATGGCGAAGGCCGCGTGCGCGTGGTGGATTACAAGACCGGCGATGCGCCCAGCGCCCGCCGCGTGCAGGCGCTGGAGGCGAACCAGCTGGCCCTGGGGCTGGCGCTGGCCATCCATGGCCGCTTCACCGATGGCACCCCATCGTTGCCGCCGGGCAGCCGGCCGGCCGGGATCGAATATTGGCAGTTGAAGGGCAGCCGCAAGGAGGCCGGCAAGACCAGCAATCCGCTGGGCAGCAAGGGGGATGCGGCGGCCCATGTTGATCAGGTGATGGCCCATGCCGCCGAACTGGCGGCGCGCTTCCTGCTGCGCGAGACCGCCTTCGTGCCCAAGCTGCGCCCGCAATGGGCGTGGGGCGATTATGACCATCTGGCCCGGGTGGCGGAATGGATCAACCGCCCGCGCCGGCCGGCCGGGAGCAAGGCGGCATGAAGCGCATTGATCCGCTGCTGGGCGAACAGGCGGCCGCTGCCGATCCCGAGGTGCATGCCTGGGTGGCGGCATCGGCCGGCACCGGCAAGACCCAGGTGCTCACCGCCCGTGTGCTGCGCCTGCTGCTGGCCGGGGCGCGGCCGCAATCCATCCTGTGCCTCACCTTCACCAAGCTGGCGGCGGCCGAAATGCAGGGCCGGGTGATGGCGCGGCTGGCGCACTGGGCCGGCTGTGGCGATGATGATCTGGCCGCCGATCTGGCCGCCATCGGGGCGCCGGCCGATGCCGAAACCCGCGCCAGCGCCCGCCGCCTGTTTGCCGCCGTGCTGGAAACCCCGGCGGGCCTGGCCATCCAGACCATCCACGCCTTTGCCCAGGGGCTGATCGCCAGTTTCCCGGTGGAGGCCGGCATCACGCCGGGGTTCCGCACCCTGGATGATCGCGCCGCCGCGCTGCTGCGCCGGCGGGTGCTGGTGGCGGCGCTGGCCGATGGCCGCGATGCCGGCTTTCGCGCCGATGTCGCCGAAATCGCCATCGACGGCGGGGAGGCGCGGCTGCACGAGATCATGGCCGCGCTGGGCCGGCACGGCGCCGCGCTGGCCAGCCTGCGCGTGGAAGGGGTTGACCCGCTGCTGCGCCGCCTGCTGGGCCTGACCGGGGGCGACAGCGCCGCCACCGCGCTGGCGCGTGCCGTGGCCGGGCTGCCGTGGGACGCGCTGGCCGACATGGCGCGTGCACTGGGCCGGCAGGATGGGGTGAATGCGCTGAAACTGGCCGATGGCCTGGCTGCTGTGCTGGCCGCCGCCGATCGCGCCGCCGTCTGGCCCGCCCTGTGGCGGCTGTTCTTCACCACGGAGGAAGAGCGGCGCAAACCCGGTTCGATGATCCCCAAGGCGCTGGATGCCGAAGAGCCCGAACTGCGCGGCTTTTGCGTGTTCATGCAAGACCAGCTTCTCGCCATCCGCGCCGAGCAGGAGCGCTGGCAGATCCTGGCCACGGCCGGCCGGCATCTGCGCGTGGCGGTGCGGCTGGCGCAGGATCTGGCGGCGGCCAAGCAGCGCGCCGGGGTTATCGATTATGACGACATGATCAGCGCCGCTGCCCGCCTGCTGGGCGAGCCGGGGGCCGCCGATTGGGCGCGCTTCAAGCTGGATGCCCGCATCGATCATGTGCTGGTGGACGAGGCGCAGGACACCAACCTGCTGCAATGGCAGGTGGTGCGCGCGCTGGTGGAGGAGTTCTTCGCCGGCCGTGGCCAGCGCGACCAGTTCCGCAGCCTGTTCGTGGTGGGCGATTTCAAACAGTCGATCTTTGGCTTTCAGGGCGCCGATCCGTCGATCTATGCCGATCAGAAGGATGATTTCCACCTTCTGTGCGAGGCCGAGCCGGAGCGCTGGAAGGAATTGCCGCTGCGGGTGAATTTCCGCTCGGTGCCGCTGATCCTGAACGCGGTGGACCAGGTGATCGCCCATGTCGGGCCCGACAAGGTCGATCCGCGCGGGGTGGAGGCCCATGTGCCGCACAAGAAGGGCGCCGGCACCATCCTGATCTGGCCGCCGCTCACCCCCGATGCCGAGAGCGAGGGCGAGGAGGGCGAGGAGGGCGAGGACGCGCCGCCGCTGGCGCAGGATATCGATCTGGCCCGCCGCATCGCCGCCAGCATCGCCGGCTGGCTGGGCGATGCCCGGCCGCTGCTGCTGCCGGCCAGCGGCCGCCGCGCCCGCCCGCAGGATATCCTGGTGCTGCTGCGCCGGCGCGGCCGGCTGATGAACGCGCTGGTGGGGGCGCTGCACGATGCCGGTGTGCCGGTGGCCGGGGTTGACCGGCTGAACCTGGCCGAGCCGCTGGCGGTGGCCGATCTGGTGGCGCTGGTGCAGTTCGTGCTGCAACCGGGCGATGATCTGGTGCTGGCGGCGCTGCTGGTTTCCCCTTTCTGCAATCTGGATCATGACCGGCTGACCATGCTGGCCGCCGGCCGGCCTGGCAGCCTGTGGGCGGCGGTGGCGGCCAGTGACGATCCGGCGGTGCGCGCCGCCCATGGCTGGCTGGCCGAGGCACGCCGGCTGGCCGGCGATGTCTCGCCCTATCGCTTCCTTGAGGCCGTGCTGTCAGGCCCGTTGGCCGGCCGCCGCCGCCTGCTGGCGCGGTTGGGGGAGGAGGCGCGCGACGCCATCGACACGGTGCTCGATCAGGCGCTGGCCTGCGAAGCCGCCGGCGCTGCCAGCCTGCAGGCCTTTCTGGCCTGGATGGCGGCCGAGGATCTGGAGGTGAAGCGCGATCCCGAAGCCGCCATCGCCGCCGTGCGGCTGATGACGGTGCACGGTGCCAAGGGGCTGCAGGCGCCGATCGTGATCATGGCCGATGCCTGCGGCACGCTGCGCGCCGAAACCGGCCCGCTGGCGCTGCCGATGCCCGATGGCGAGACATTGCCGCTGTGGCTGCCGCCCAAGCTGGTGGCGCCGCCGCCGCTGCTGGCCGATGCGCTGGCCGACCGGGCTGACCGGGCGGCGCGCGAATATCACCGCCTGCTCTATGTCGCGCTCACCCGGGCAGAGGAGATGCTGTGCCTGGCCGGTGCCGCCAAGCCCGACCGGCAGGGCAATCTGCCGTCCGGCAGCTGGCACGCGATGGTGAGCGGTGCGCTGGCCGCTGCCGGCGGGCAATGGCTGGATGATCCGCACTGGCCGGCGCCAGTGCTGCGCCTGCATTCAGGCCCGCCGGCCGCGCCCGCCACTGAGACGATCATGCCCGAACGCAGCGCCCTGCCCATCGACCGCTGGTGGGAACGGCCGGCCCCGGAAGATGCCCGCCCGCCGCGCCCGTTGAGCCCGTCAAGCCTGGGGCCCGATCCGGTTGCCGCGCCGCCGCCCGATGCCGCGCGCCAGGCCGCCGCCCGCCGCGGCACCGCGCTGCACCGCCTGTTCGAATTGCTCCCCGGCCTTGATCGCGCCCGGCGCGACGCCGTGGCGCGGGCCTGGTGCGCGCACAATGTGCCCGATCTGGATGCCGCCGATCTGGCTGCCACCGTGGCCGCCGTGCTGGATGATCCGGCCTTTGCCGCGGTGTTCGCGCCCGGCGCCCTGACCGAAGCGCCGCTGGCCGCGCTGGTGGGCGAAGCGGTGATCGCCGGCAGCATCGACCGGCTGCTGGTGACGCAGACAGAGGTGCTGGCCGTGGATTTCAAGACCGGCGCGCGCGTGCCGGCCGGGCTGGCGGCGGTGCCACCGGCGCATGTGGCGCAGATGGCCGCCTATGCCGCCGCGCTGGCCCAGGTCTTCCCCGGCCGCCGCCTGCGCGCCGCGCTGCTCTACACCGCCGGGCCGCGCCTGATCGAATTGCCCGCCGATGTGCTGGGCGCATGGCAGCCCTCCGCCGCATTGCCGCCGGCCGCGCCAGCCACTATCTATCCGGTCGGAGCCCCCTTTTGGAGTGCACGCGAATGACCAAGCATGTGACCGACGCCAGTTTCGAAGCCGATGTGATCAACGCCGACAAGCCGGTGCTGGTGGATTTCTGGGCCGAATGGTGCGGCCCCTGCCGCATGATCGCCCCGGCGCTGGACGAACTGGATGCCGAGCTGGATTCGGTTGATATCGTCAAGGTCAACATCGATGAAAACCCGGATGCGCCGGGCCGCTATGGCGTGATGTCCATCCCCACCATGATCCTGTTCAAGGGCGGCAAGCCGGCAGCCACCATGCTCGGCGCGCGGCCCAAGGGTGAGCTGAAGGCCTGGCTGGAAGGCGCGATCGGCTAAGCCGGCGTCACCGGCGTCACCACCTGCCCCAGCCGCGGGAAGTGGACATGGACAACAAGTCCCGGCTCCACCTCCCGCGCGATGCTGATGCCGCCTGAATCGAGCCTCAGCAGCCGGCCAACGCTGGGCGCATCCCGCGTGCCTTCCTGGGCCACGGCCACCATCATGCCGGCCGCATAGGGCGCCTCCACCCCGCCCGTCACCGGGGCGGGCGGGGTGGCGCGGGCGGCGGCCAGTGCATCATCGCCGCTGGTCGCCACACTTGTGCCATGGCCAAGGGCCGCCATGCGGGCATACCAGCCGGCCACGTGCGGCATCGCCAGCATGGCCCCGGCATTGGCCGCCGCGGTGGGCACCGCCTTCACGAACCAGATGTTGCTGTACAGCGCCAGATCGCCGGCGCCGGCCGCTTCACCGCCGATGAAGGCCCGGCCATCGGCCAGTGTCTGTGACAGCCAGTGCGCCGCCACCAGCGCCTGGCCGGCCAGATGCGGCGCCGCCTTGCCCAGCGCGCCCAGATCCATGCCAAAGCGCGCCTGCCGGTCCTTGATGAAATCCTCCCCCATCATCGCCGGGCTCATCCCGCCCATGGCGGCGCCGACATGGGCGAAGAATTGCGGCCCGTTGGCCCAGCTCGCCACCAGCCGGTGCAGCGGCCCCAGCGGCTGCGGGTAGAGGCTGGGCCCCGGCAGCGCGTCGAGCGCGGGCAGGATCGCGCCGGTGTCGCAGTAGATGTCGGCCCCCAACTGCACCACCGGCGTGCGGCCATAGCCACCGGTCAGCCGCGTCTGATCCGGCTTGGGCAGGATGTTGGGGACGATGAGGCTGCCCCAGGCGAGGCCCTTCAACCCAAAGGCGGCGCGCACCAGTTCGGCAAAGGGCGAGGCGGGATAATGATAGAGGATGGGGATCATGGCGGCGATGATGCGCGCGTTGCCCGGCCTTCCCCATTGTCGTTATGGGGAGGATTGCCCCTCCGTCAGCCCCGGCGTTCGCCGGTGCTGCCACCTCCCCAAACACGTTTGGGGAGGATCAGCTGCGGTAATCGGCGTTGATGCTGATGTAACCGTGGGTCAGGTCGCAGGTCCACACGCGGCCGCGGCCGGGGCCCAGGCCCAGATCGGCGGTGATGCGTATCTCCTGCCCGGCCAGATGCGCGGCCACCGGCGCCTCGTCATAGCCCGGCACCACCGCGCCCTGCTGCGCCACCAGCGTGTCGCCAAAGCGGATGGAGAGGCGGTCACGGTCCGCCGGTTCGCCGGCCTTGCCCACCGCCATCACCACCCGGCCCCAATTGGCATCGCCGCCGGCAATGGCGGTTTTCACCAGCGGCGAATTGGCGATGGAAAGCGCCACCCGCTTGGCCGAGGCATCGCTCACCGCGCCGCTCACATTCACCTCGATCAGCTTGGACGCGCCCTCGCCGTCGCGCACCACCAGCAGCGCCAGTTGCCGGCACAGATCGGCCAGCGCGGCGGCCAGCGCATCGGCGCCGGGATCGTCCATGCTGGTCAGTTCGGCATGGCCGGCCGCCCCGGTGGCAAAGGCCAGCACCGTGTCCGACGTGCTGGTGTCGCTGTCCACCGTGATGCTGTTGAAACTGGGGCCCACGGCCGCGGCCAGCATCTGCTGCCACAGCGCCGGGCTGATTCGGGCATCGCTGAAGATGAAGCCCAGCATGGTCGCCATGTCGGGCGCGATCATGCCGCTGCCCTTGATGATGCCCACCAGCGTGACGCGGGTGCCGCCGACGATGGCGCTGGTGGTGGCGGCCTTGGGGAACGTGTCGGTGGTGCCGATGGCATGGGTGGCGGCCAGCCAATCGGCCTGCCCCAGCCGGGCATGGGCCTGATCAACGCCGGCCAGCGCCAGATCCACCGGCAGCGGCACGCCGATCACCCCGGTGGAGGCGCTGAACACGGCGGCCGGATCGCAGCCCAGCCGCTCGGCCACCCGCGCCGCCTGCGCCTCGGCCGCCTGGCGGCCGGAGAGGCCGGTGAAGGCATTGCTGTTGCCGGCATTCACCACCAGGCCGCGCGCCCGGCCGCCCGGCAATTTCGCCCGGCACAATTCCACTTCGGGTGAGGGGCATTGCGAGCGGGTGGTGACGCCGGCCACCGCCGTGCCTTCGGCCAGTTCGATCAGCGTCACGCAATCGCGCGTCCATTGCTTGTAAGGCACGCTGGCGGTGCCGATGCGCACACCGGCAATGGGGGCCAAGGAGGGGAAGGGCAGGGCGAGCGGCGAGCGTTGCATGGCGTTTGCCTTGGCCAGCCAAATCCGGCTTGTCCAGCCACAACTGCCCACAAGTGCGTTGACTCAGCCGCCGCCTGCCATTATCCGCACCCCACTTTCGGCGCGCAGGCAACTGGCGTCGGCCACGCTCTATTGTTCAGGACGTTTGCCATGAAGCGCACCTATCAACCCTCCAAGCTCGTCCGCGCCCGCCGCCACGGCTTCCGCGCCCGCATGGCCACCGTGGGTGGCCGCAAGGTGATCGCCGCCCGCCGCGCCCGCGGCCGCAAGAAGCTGACGGCCTGAGGCCCAGATGGCGCGCCAGCCGGAGCGCATCCGGCAGCGGCGGGATTTTCTGGCCGCCAATCAGGGCCGGCGGGTGCCATCCGCCGGCTTTGTGTTGCTTGTCCGCCAGCGCGATGATGGCAATCCGGCGATGCGCGCCGGCTTCACCGTCACCAAGAAGATCGGCAACAGCGTCACCCGCAACCGGTTGAAGCGGCGGCTGCGCGAAATCGTGCATCTGGTGCTGCCTGGCCATGGCCATGCCGGGGCCGATCATGTGCTGATCGGCCGCGAAGCCGGATTGGCGCGCGATTTCGCCCTGTTGCGCGCCGATCTGGAAAAAGCCCTGGCCAAGGCCCATCTGCCGCCCAGGCCGAAAGGCGATGCGCGGGCGGAGACGGGCCGGTGAAGCAGGTGATGAAGCGGGTGCTGATCGCGCCGATCCGGCTGTGGCAGCTCAGCGTTTCGGTGGTGCTGCCGCCCAGTTGCCGCTTCACCCCCAGTTGTTCCCACTATGCCATCACCGCCATCGAGCGCCATGGCCCGGCCCGGGGCGGCTGGCTGGCGATCCGGCGCATCGCCCGCTGCCACCCGTGGGGGGGTTCGGGCTATGACCCGGTGCCCGATTGAGTTACAGGCTGCACCGGCTATAGCAGCGCCCAACCACACGAATCCCAACGGACGGATCCTCTCTTGGCTCAGGACAATCAAGGCCCCGACACGAAGAATATCGTGCTCGCGGTGGTGCTTTCATCGCTGGTGCTGATCGGCTGGACCGTGCTGTCTGACCGGTTCCTGCCGCCGCCGCCGGCGCCAGTGTCGGCCCCGCCGTCGGCCACCGCGCCGGCCGCGACCGCAGCGGCCCCGGCCGGCGCTGCACCGGTTGCGGCCGGGCCGGAAGCCATCGTGCCGCGTGCCGCCGCGCTGGCCGCACAGCCGCGGGTGGCGATCGACACGCCGCGCCTGAAGGGTTCGATCAATCTGGTGGGTGGCCGGTTCGATGATCTGGTGATGCGCGATTATCGCCAGACGATTGACAAGGCCTCCCCGCCGGTGCGGCTGTTTTCGCCCAGCCGCACCGCCGATGCGCAATTTGCCCAGTTTGGCTGGGCCGGGGCGGTGGCGCCGCCGGCCGGCGCGCTGTGGACGGCCGATCGCGCCACCCTCACGCCCGCCACCCCGGTGACGCTGAGCTACACCAATGCGCAGGGCCTGACCTTCCGCCAGAAGATCAGCGTGGACAGCGATTATCTGTTCACGGTGGAAAGCAGCATCGAAAACCGCAGCGCCCAGGCCGTGAGCCTGGCACCCTATGGCCTGGTGTCACGCCGGGGCGAGGCGGCGGCGGCGGAAACCAATGTCCATGTTGGCCCGGTGGCGGTGCTGGACGACATGCTGAAGGACACCGACCTTGAGTATGACAAGCTGAAGGATGACGGCCCGCAGCGCTTCACCGCTACCGGCGGCTGGCTGGGCCTGACGGAAAAATACTGGCTGGCGGCCAGCGTGCCCGATCAGAAGGCGAAGATCGCCGCCAGCTTCAAATATGCCGCCGGCCAGTATCAGGCCGATTGGCTGGCCGGCGCCATGATGGTGCCGGCCGGTGCCCGCATCGCCACCACCGCCCGGCTGTTTGCCGGCGCCAAGGAGGTGGAACTGCTCGATCGCTACACCGAAGCCGGCATCCCCCGGCTGGACAAGGCGGTGAGCTGGGGCTGGTTCGAGATCATCGCCAAGCCGATTTTCTACCTGCTGGATTTCCTGTTCAGGCTCACCCAGAATTTCGGTGTCGCCATCATTGGCCTCACCCTGGTGGTGCGGGCGATCATGTTCCCGATTGCCAACAAGCAATATGAATCGATGGCCAAGATGCGCCTGATCGGCCCGCGCATGAAGGCGATCCAGGAAAAATATGGCGATGACAAGCTGAAGGCCCAGCAGGAGATCATGGCGATCTACAAGACCGAAAAGGTCAATCCGCTGGCCGGCTGCCTGCCGATCCTGCTGCAGATCCCGATCTTCTACGCGCTCTACAAGACGCTGCTGATCTCCATCGAAATGCGCCACCAGCCGTTCATCCTGTGGCTGCACGATCTGTCGGCGCCCGATCCGCTCACCCCCTTGAACCTGTTTGGCCTGATCGCCTGGCAGCCGCCAGCCTTCATCGCGCTGGGCGTGCTGCCGATCCTGCTGGGCATCACCATGTGGCTGCAACAGAAACTCACCCCGGCCACCATGGACCCGGTGCAACAGCAGGTGTTTGCGCTGATGCCCTGGCTGTTCATGTTCTTCATGGCGCCGTTTGCCGCCGGCCTGCAGCTGTACTGGTGCATCAACAATCTCGTCTCGATCGCCCAGCAACTTTACATGAACCGCAAATATCCGGCCCCGGCCACCCCGCCGGCCGCCGCGGTGATCGATGTGAAGCCGAACCCGGCGCCCAATCCGCGCCCCAATCCCCCCGCCAACCGGCGTCGCAAGAAGTGAACGGCAGCATCGAACCCGACGATCTGATCGAACGGGCCCGGCGGCGCTTTGCCGGGCCGGTGGCCTTTCAATTGTCGGCACCCGAACTGAAATTCCTGCCGCCCGCCGATGTGCCGGAAATCGCCTTTGCCGGCCGATCGAATGTGGGCAAATCCTCGTTGCTCAACGCCATCACCGGCCGCAACGGGCTGGCGCGCACCTCGGTCACGCCGGGGCGCACGCAGGAACTCAACATCTTCAATGTGGGCGAGCCGCCGGCCTTCCGGCTGGTGGACATGCCGGGCTATGGCTTTGCCGAGGCGCCCAAGGACGTGATCCGGCAGTGGAAACATCTGGTGTTCGATTACCTGCGCGGCCGCGCCGTGCTGAAACGGGTGCTGGTGCTGATCGACAGCCGCCACGGCATCAAGCCGGTGGACCGCGAGATCATGTCCCTGCTCGACAAGGCGGCCGTGAGCTTCCAGGTGGTGCTGACCAAGGCCGACAAGATCAAGCCCAGCGCGCTTGAAGCCCTGACCGACGCGACACTGGGTGCCAGCCGCATCCACCCCGCCGCCTATCCGCAGGTGATCGCCACCAGCGCGGAAAAAGGCTTGGGGCTGCCCGAATTGCGCGCCGCCGTGCTGGCCGCCGCCACCGATCTATGAGCATGACCATCACCCTGAACGGCGAACCCCACCGCATCGCCGCCGGCAGCCGCCTCAGCGATCTGCTGGCCAGCCTTGATCTGCCGCCCGCCAAGGTGGCGGTGGAGCGCAACCGCGAGATCGTGCCGCGCTCCACCTATGGCGACGTGCTGCTGGCTGAAGGCGACGAACTGGAAATCGTGCATTTCGTCGGCGGCGGGCAGGATGACGACGATGGCTGGGAAGTGGCCGGCCGCCGCTTCACCAGCCGGCTGATCGTTGGCACCGGCAAATACCGGGATTACGCGCAAAACGCCGCGGCGGCCGAGGCCAGCGGGGCCGAAATCGTCACGGTGGCGGTGCGCCGGGTGAACGTGATGGACCGCAGCCAGCCGATGCTGACCGATTTCCTGGACCCTGCGCGCTTCACCTATCTGCCCAACACCGCCGGCTGTTTCACCGCCGATGATGCCATCCGCACGCTGCGGCTGGCGCGCGAGGCGGGGGGCTGGAATCTCGTCAAGCTGGAGGTGCTGGGCGAGGCGCGCACGCTTTACCCCGACATGGCCGAAACGCTGAAAGCCACCGAGGTGCTGGTGAAGGACGGCTTTGACGTGATGGTCTATTGCGCCGATGATCCCATCGCCGCCAAGCGGCTGGAGGAGGCCGGGGCGGCGGCCATCATGCCGCTGGGCAGCCTGATCGGCAGCGGCCTTGGCATCCAGAACCCGGTGACGCTGCGGCTGATCATCGAGAATGCCAAGGTGCCGGTGCTGGTGGATGCCGGCGTGGGCACCGCATCGGATGCGGCCGTCGCCATGGAACTGGGCTGCGCCGGCGTGCTGATGAACACCGCCATCGCCGAAGCGAAAGACCCGATCCTGATGGCCCGCGCCATGAAGCGGGCGGTGGAGGCCGGCCGCCTCGCCTATCGCGCCGGCCGCATGGGCCGCCGCCGCTATGCCGATCCGTCGAGCCCGCTGGCCGGGTTGATCTAAACCGGATTGCGGGCAAAGCTCGGCACGCCGGCAATTTCCACCCAGTGTTGTTTGCTGTCGGTCCAGCACTGCATCTGCGGGGTGAACTGGCTGGTGTCGTCGAGGGTGCCGGCCTTGATGAACACAAGGTCCGGCGCGGCCGAGACATGGCTGAACAGCGGTGATCCGCAGGTGGGGCAGAACTGCCGCCGCACGTCACCGCCGGATTCGCCCTTGTCCGCATAGGTTTGCACCGCGCCGCTGATGGCCAGCGCGGCCGCCGGCACGCCCATGATCATCGACCAGCCGCTGCCGGCCTGGCGCTGGCAGTTCCGGCAATGGCACACCGCCTGCATCACCGGCTCTGCTGTCGTGCTGTAACGCACGGCGCCGCACAGGCAGCCGCCTTCAATCATCGCCATCGTCTTTCCCCCTTGTTGCCCTGCTGGCAAGGCTAACCCGATGGCGGGCGCGGCACAATTGCCGCCTTGCTTGACAGGGGCCGGGCTGCCGCACACGCTGCCGGCCACGGGGGACGACATGGCGCAGGCGGCAGCGAACTCGCGGGCGGTGACGGCGCTGATCTGGCTGATCGGGCTGGCGGTGTTCATCAACTATGTCGATCGCGGCACGCTGGGCATTGCCGCCCCGCGCCTGAAGGCCGATCTGGGGCTCAGCGCCAGCCAATATGGGCTGGCGGCCTCGGCCTTCTTCTGGGTCTATGCGCCGGGCCAGCTGGTGGCCGGCTGGCTGGTGGGGCGCAGCCATGCCGGCTGGCTGCTGGCCGCCGGGCTGGGCCTGTGGGGCCTCGCCACCGCGCTCACCGGGCTGGCCAATGGCCTGTTTGCACTGGTGCTGGTGCGCCTGCTGCTGGCGGTGGGAGAGGCCGTCACCTTCCCCGCCCTGTTCAAACTGGTTGTCGATCATGTCGATGCCGCCCGCCATGGCGTCGCCAATGCGGCCATGTCGGTGGGGCTGGCGCTGGGCCCGGCCTTTGGCACGCTGGCCGGCGGCTTGCTGCTGGCGGCGCTGGATTGGCGCTGGCTGTTTGCCATTGTTGGCGGCGTCACGCTGCTGTGGCTGCTGCCCTGGGTGGCCACCATCCGCCGCCTGCCGCCGCCCGCCGATCATGGCAGCGCGGGCGGCGATGGCCCCACCTATCTGCAGATCCTGTTCACCCGGGCGGCGCTCTCGCTGTCGCTGTCACAGGTGTGCTGGGGCTTTGGCCTCTATTTCCTCGTCACCTGGCTGCCGCTGTGGCTGGTGGAGGTGCGCCATTACAGCCTGGCCGACATGGCGTGGATCGGCGCGCTGGCCTTTGCCGCGCAGGCGCTGGCGGCGCTGATCGGCGGCAGCGTGAATGATCATCTGCTGCGGCGCGGCCTCGCCCCCGGCCCGGTGCGGCGCGGCGGTGCCATGCTCGGCACGCTGATGACGGCGGCGGGCCTGGCCGGCATCCCGCTCTCCACCGGCCTGCCGGGGCTGATCGCGGCGCTGCTGCTGGCCGGCTTTGGCATCGGCATCATGCATGTCTGTGTCAACATGATGGCCCAGATGTTTGCCGGCCCCACCGCCGTGGGCAAATGGACCGGGGTGCAAAACGGCTTCGGCAACATCGCCGGCATCGCCAACCCGCTGATCACCGGTGCGATCATCGATGCCACCGGCAGCTATGATGCTGCCTTCGCACTGGCCGCCGGCATGCCGCTGGTGGCGCTGTTCAGCCTGGCCGTGCTGGTGCCGCGCGTGGCACCCATCGCCTGGCCGGTTCAGAGATAGGGGCCGAGCACCGTGATGATGTCGGCATAAAGCTCCCGCTTGAACGGCGCCGCCATCGCCACCAGCGTATCGACCGGGCTCCAGCGCCAATGGCGGAATTCGGGGTGTTCGGTGGCGATGTTCACGTCCGCATCCGTGCCCAGAAAGCGCAGCGCATACCATTTCTGGCGCTGGCCGGCATAT
>JAIXUQ010000024.1 GCA_027483465.1 Sphingomonadales bacterium | reverse complement strand
CCGATCAGCGCCGTTCCCCCTTGCGTGGCATAGCCCTGGAAATTGCGGATCAGCGTGCCGGCCGCCGCCGCCATGGCCAGACTGTCATGGGGCAAGGCGAAATGATCAAAACCGATCACGCTGTATCCGGCTGCACGGAACAAGCGGTTGGCCAGCGTGCTCATGGCAAAGCGCGCCGCCGGGCCGGGCAGATCCAGATCGGTGATCATGCGCTGCCGGGCAATCGCCGCCGGCATATGGGCATAGCCAAACACCGCCACCCGCGATGGCTGCAGGGCGATGGCCTGAACGATCGTCTCGGTCAGATCAACCACGCTCTGGCCGGGCAGGCCATACATCAGATCGAAATTGATCGCATCGATGCCGGCCGCGCGAAACTGGTCAACGGCCGCGGCGATCATCTCTTGGGGCTGGATGCGGTTGATCAGCCGCTGCACATGCGGCGCCAGCGTCTGCACGCCCAGGCTGATGCGGGTCACGCCGGCCGCGGCAAGCTCAGCCGCATCACCGGGGCGGACGGCGCGCGGATCAAGCTCCATGGCGATTTCCACATCGTCGGCCACGGCAAACTGGCGGCGCACCTCGGCAATGATGCGGGCCAGCACCGGTGCGGCCAGCGCATTGGGGCTGCCGCCGCCAAAATTGATCGCCGTCACCCGGCCTTGGGCCAGGCTGGCCACCGTGGCAATCTCGATCAGCAACGCCTTCTCATACCGCCGCAACCGATCCGCCGCCGCCACCCCGGTGTTGCACCCGCAATACCAGCAGATCTGCCGGCAAAACGGGATGTGGAGATACAGCGCAATCGGCGCATCCGCCGGAATCGCCGCCAACGCCCCGGCCTGGTCGGTGACGCCCACGCCCTCATGAAACTGCGCCGCCGTGGGATAGCTGGTATAACGCGGCACCGGCAACGCGGCGAGATCAGGATGGAAGATCGGCATGGGGGATTTGTAGGGCCGCGCGCGGGGGCGGGCGTTGATCTGGATCAAACGGAGCAGCGAAGAAAAGGGCCTCCGGCGGCAAGGGTCGTGGACCCTTGACCCATTTCGTTTTCAGCCGGCGCTCCATTCGGTCTGTTGCCCCAAAAGATGCAGAAATAACACCGGCCGAACAGTGGCGCGGCGGGAACGGGCGTGATAAATCAACATGGCCAGGAATTGACCATGTCCGAAACCGATATCCGCGATGTCAATATTCACGACATCATCGCGCTTGGCTCGGTTTCCATCAGCTTGCGGAACAGCCCCTCCGCCATCGCACCGACCCTGCCTTTTCGCGACGTCGCCGAAATTGTCGAAGATGGCGACGTCGTGGCCTTGCGGGCGCTGAAGTGGAGCTATCGCCTGGCTGACCGGCTGTTCGGCCGCGATGCCGAGCTTGCTGCCATTCTCAATTGGGCCAACGATGGCCGCAATCAGGTCGCGGTGCGGCTGGTCAGCGGCCCGGGCGGTGCCGGCAAGACCAGGCTGGTTGCCGAAGCCGCCCAACAACTCCGGCAGGCTGGCTGGGCGGCGGGCTTTCTGGAACTGAAGGCCGATCACACGCATGTCATCGATGCCTCCGGCCGCACCGCCGGCAAGGGCCTGTTCCTGGCGCTTGATTATCCCGAACAGCGCCCCGAACTGGTGCGCGACCTCCTCGCCCGCGTCGCCGATGTGGGCGGCACGCCCTTGCCAATCCGCATCGTGCTGGTGTCCCGCCGGGATCATGATGTGTGGCGCAACCAATTGCCAGAAGTGGCGCACCTGCTGGGCCGGCAGGAATTGGCCGCGGTGGATCGGCTGGAGGAAGCTGATGCCATCGCGCTTGCCGGGCATGTGGCCCAGCGTCTGGCCGGCCTGCGCAACAGCCAGCTGCCGTCGCTGGCGGGGCTGCCGGCATGGCTGCGGCAACACCCGATGCATGGCCTGCCGCTGATGATCATCGCCGCCGCCGTGCATGCGGTGCAGCATCCCGGCCAGGCCTTTCAGGTGACTGCTGACACATTGATGGATGACGTGGCGGTGCAGGAACTCGGCCGGCTGCAACGCCTCGGCTTTCCCCACCTTGACCGCCTGGTGGCCCTCGCCCTGCTGCATCCGGCCGGGCTGGATGCGCAGCGGTTGCTGGCGCTGGGGGCGCTTGAGACTGTGCCAGGGCTGAGCGGCCAGGCCTTGCTTGATCGGGTGCGCGCCACCCCGTGGTGGCAGGCGCAGGGCGGTGGCCGGATTGCGCCGCTCGAACCCGATCTGCCCGCGGCCATGCTGCTGCGGCGGGTCTTGCTGGCTGATCCTGATCCGGGCCTGCCCGGCCGCATCGCCGCCGCCACCACTGGCGCTGGCAAGGCCTTTGAAGCGATTCTGAGCCGCATCAGCTTCGATCTGTTGCGGCTCACCGGTTCTGCCCACGCCACACAGTCGCTGGAACAGCATGTGTTGCAAATGCTTGACGAAGCGCCGGAACGCAGCGCGCAATTTCCCGAAGCCGGATTTGCTGAAGGCACGGCCTTCACGGCCGGGTTCGCGGTTCGCGTGCTGCAAATCAGGTTGTCCCAAGCGGAAACGCCTGAAGACCGAGCCGCGATCCAGAACAATCTGGCCAATCGCCTGTCCGCGCTTGGCCGGCGAGAAGCGGCGCGGGCGGCGGCTGAGGAAGCGGTGACGCTCTATCGCGCGCTGTCGGCCGCCCGGCCTGATGCCTTCAGGCCCAATCTGGCCGGCTCGCTCAACAATCTGGCCACTTTCCTGTCCGCGCTTGGCCAGCGGGAGGCGGCGATGGCGGCGGCTGATGAGGCGGTGGCGCTCTATCGCGCGCTGGCGGCCGCTCGGCCTGATGCCTTCACGCCCGTTCTGGCCATGTCGCTCAACACTCTGGCCAATCGCCTGTCCGCGCTTGGCCGGCCGGAGGCGGCGCTGGCGGCGGCTGAGGAGGCGGTGACGCTTTATCGCGCGTTGGCCGAGGCCCGGCCTGATGCCTTCACGCCCGATCTGGCCATGTCGCTCAACACTCTGGCCAATCGCCTGTCCGATCTTGGCCGGCGGGAGGCAGCGCTGGCGGTGGCGGAGGAGGCGGTGACGCTCTATCGCGCGTTGGCGGCCTCCCGGCCTGACGCCTTCACGCCCGTTCTGGCAACATCGCTCAACAATCTAGCCAATCGCCTGTCCGATCTTGGCCGGCGGGAGGCAGCGCTGGCGGTGGCGGAGGAGGCGGTGAGGCTGCGCCGCGCGCTGGTGGCCGCCCGGCCCGATGCCTTTATGCCGGATCTGGCCGCCTCGCTCAACAATGTGGCCAGTTTCCAGTCCAATCTTGGCCGGCGGGAGGCGGCGCTGGCGGCGGCGCAGGAGGCGGTGACGCTGCGCCGCGCGCTGGCGGCTGCCCGGCCCGATGCCTTCACGCCCGATCTTGCAACATCGCTGGGCATGCTGGGCCGGATGTTGGCGGATCAGGGCCAATGGCCCGAAGCCCGCGAGGCCTGGCACGAGGGCCTGATGCGCCTCACGCCCGCCTTTCTGGCCATGCCAGCCGCTTTTGCCGGCCTGATCACCGCGCTGGCGCGTGACTATCTTGAGGGATGCCAGAAATCTGGCTCCGCTCCCGACAATGGGCTGTTGACGCCGCTGGCGGCGCAGCTTGCCCGGCTCAATCAGGGCGCAGCCCAATGACGGAGGATGATATGGACCCGGTGACGTTTGTGGTTTCGGCGCTGGCGGGTGGTGCGCTGAAAAAAGTGGCAGAGGATGTTTATGCTGCGTTGAAGGGGCGGCTGGTGGCCCTGGTGGGTGGTGCGGCGGTGGCGGCAGTGGAAGCAAAGCCGGCAAGCGAAACCGCGCGCGCGTTTCTGGCTGAACAGATCAGCGAGAATCCTGCTGCTCAGGCCGATCCGGAATTGCCAAAACTGGCGGCGGCAATGGCGGAGGCCTTGGCGCAATTGCCAGACGATGACGATCTTGGCGGCAGCATCACCGTGCAGGATATCCGTGCCGGGAGAGAGGTGATTCTGCGCCAACTGGAAGCGCATCCGGGTGGTGGCATCCTGGTAGAGGGCATGCGGGCTTCCGGCAAAATCCACATCAGCGGGATCACGTCAGGATATAAAGAGGCCGACTGAAAACATACGGGTCCAGGGTCTGCGACCCTGGCCGCCGGAGGCATTCTTGTTCTTTTGAAATTCCACTTCGGTTCGCCCTGCCGCCGCCGGCCCCTCCGCCTCGCGGTGCTCGGCACCTCCCCAGCCTTTGGCTGGGGAGGATCTGGTGGGCGGCCTCCCCATCCGGCGGCTGGGGAGGATCATGGCGCTCAGTGCAGTTTGAGCTTCGGCCTGACCACCTGGTTGACGTGGCCGATGACGATGAGGAACAGGCCTTTCAGCCAGCCGTGGATGGCGATGAGGTGCATGCGGTAGAGGGAGGTGTAGACGAAGCGGGCGAGGCGGCCTTCGATGGCCATCTTGCCGCCGACGAGGTTGCCCATCAGGCTGCCGACGGTGGAGTAGCGGGCCAGGTTCACCAGGGCGCCCTTGTCCTGATAGACGAACGGCACCAGCGATTTGCCGGCGATCAGCGCCTTGATGTTGCGGAACACGGTTTCGGCCATCTGGTGGGCGGCCTGGGCGCGCGGCGGGATCGGGCGGGTGTGGCCGGGCGGGGTGTAGCTGGCGCAATCGCCGATGGCGAAGATGCAATCATCCAGCGTGGTTTGCAGCGTGTCGCGCACCAGCAGCTGGTTGTTGCGGGTGGTTTCCAGCCCGCCGATGCCGTTCAGGAAATCGGCGCCTTTCACGCCGGCGGCCCACACCTTGATGTCGGCCGGGATGGTGGTGCCGTCCTTCACGTCGATGGCGTGCGCGGTGGCGGCGACAACTTGCGTGTTGGGGCGCACGGAGACGCCGAGATTTTCCAGCTCCTCGTGCGCGGCGGCCGCCAGTTTTTCGGGCAGCATCGGCAGGATGCGCGGGCCGGCTTCGAGCAGGGTGACGGTGAGGCGTTTGCGGTCAAACACTTCAAGGCCATAGAAGCCCAGCGCGTCGGCAGCGGAGTAAAGCTCGGCGGCCAGTTCGACGCCGGTGGCGCCGCCGCCCACGATCACCACCTTCACCGTGGCCTCGCTGGCCGGATCGGCGACCATCTGGCGCGACACGCGCAGGCACTGGTTCAGCAGCTTGCGGCGGAAGCGGTCGGCATCGGGGCGGCTTTCCAGCGCCAGGCAATGATCCTTCACGCCGGGGATGCCGAAATCATTGGAGATGCTGCCCACCGCGATGACCAGATAATCATAGCGGATGCGGTGGCGGCCGATCACCTCGCTGCCATCCTCGTCGCGGATGGGGGCGATGACGATCTGCTTGGCCTCGCGGTCGATGGCTTCCAGGGCGCCATCGAAATAGCGGTAGCCCCAGCGATAGGCATGGCCGCGATAGCCGACCTCGTCGAGATTGGCATCAAGGCTGCCGGCGGCCACCTCGTGCAACAGCGGCTTCCAGATGTGGGTGGGGTTGCGATCCACCAGGATGATGTCGAAATCCTGGCGGGGGAAATGCGCGCCCAGCCGCGTGACGAGTTCCAGCCCGCCGGCGCCGCCGCCAACCACCACAATCTGGGTCTTTTTTCCGTCTGCGCGCGTGCGTGGCATGGCTGCCCCTCAAGCCTTGGTGCAGCGCGTCATAGCCGGGACTGGCCGCCAGCGAAAGGCCGGCGCGATCAGCCGGGCAACAGGCCGACCATATGGGCCGAGGTGAGCGCGCCGCCGCCCACCAGCACCACCAGCAGGCCGATCAGCAGCGGCCGCTGGGCACGCGAATGCACGAAGCGGTTGATCACCGCATCATTGCGGGTGCCGCCCAGCACCCAGATCATCAGCGCCAGCCACAGCAGGAAGGACAGGAGCGCCAGGATGTTGAGCTTGGCGATCAGCGCCCGGTCAGGATGGCGGCGGGCATAGGCGATCATGCCGGGCAGGAAGGTGACCGCGACCACGATCAGGCCGGCGATCCCGAATGCCACCATCTGCTGCTCTGCCATCCCCGGCCCCATCCTGTATTGATCCTGCAACACAGTTGGGGACGGTGGCGCGGCCTGTCAATGGCCGGGCCACCGCCGCCGGATCAATAGAAGAAGCGCTCCTCGATGATGCGGCCACCATCGATGGTGTAGAGGGCGATCTCGTCCATCTGGATGCGCTGGCCGCTGTCCTTGTTGGTCACGTCCATGATGAAGCGCACGGCGAACTGGTCCCCGTTCACCCAGGGGCCGTCGGCGGTCCCGCTGTGGATTTCGTGGGCGCTGGCCCACCATTCGCTCTTGGCGCGCACCGCGGCGATGCCGTCGCACACCGCCATCGGGCCGTCGCCGGCTTCGAAGGAGATCACCTCCTCGTCCCAATAAGTGTCACCGATGGCCTCGAACTCGCCGGCCTTGGCCAGCGCCACCACATGATCGGCAATGGCGCGGATATCCACGGCTTCCTCGCCGAAATCATCATCCCGTTCGTCGCTCATTTCACCCTCCCGTGCCGCCCCGAGTCGAACACCCGGCCGCGCAAAATTGTGCCACGGCGGCATGACAAATCGGCGGTGGCCGGCTATGCGCGCTGCCATGACCAT
>JAIXUQ010000003.1 GCA_027483465.1 Sphingomonadales bacterium | reverse complement strand
CGGCCGCTGGCATGGGCCAGCAGGTCAACCCCGGCAAACTCCAGCCGCAGCGCCGCCGTGGCCGCCACCGCCAGCGCGGCCAGCGCCGGATCGGGCGTGGCGGTGCAGGCGGCAGCGTCGTCGGTGCCGTGGCTGCGGAAATCATCATCGTCGATCGGGTTGGGATAGGCCGCCACCGCGCGCCCGCCCACCACCACCACCCGCCAGTGCAGCGCTTCGGGCACATAGGCGCACAGGCTAGGGCTCTTGCCGCCGGCCAGCAGATAATCGGCCAGCGAGAACAGCGCCGCCAGGCTGTCCACCCGGATCGTGCCGATGCCGCCTTCGCCGCCGCCCAATTTCACCACCAGCGGCAGGCCGCCCAGCCGCTGCACGGCCGCGCGCAGCACATCCCGGTCACTGCCCAGCAGCGGCAATTGGCGCGGCACCGGCAGGCCGTGGCGCTGGAACAGCAGCGGCGCATTGTCGGGCAGGAAAAACGGGCCCTGCGGATCGGCGTGAAAGGTGGCCACGCCCGGCCCGTGCAGAAATTGCTCCACCCGTTCGGCCGCCAGCGACACGCCGCCGCGATAGAGCAGGCTGCCCGGCGGCAGCCGCGCCGCCGGATCAAAGGCAAAGCCAGTGGCCGCCACCCGGTCAAACCCGATGCCGCGCGCGGCGCAGGCCGCCGCCAGCAGATCGCCGGTTTCGGCCGGCGTGCCATCATCCACAAACGCCAGGCGCTGCCCGTTCATGCGGCCTCTGCAAAGGCCGGCCGCACCACGCGCGGGGCATAGATGAAGGCGGTGAGCGTGATCTTGTCCCCCGCCAGCACCGGCAGCGCCTCGTGCCAGCTGGCCGGATCGGGCCGGCCATCGGCCAGGCAATTTTCCCACAGCGCCAGCCGCCCGGCCACCGGCGGCAGCGCCACGCCGGCGGCGGGAAAGCGGGTTTCGCCGCCGGCCGTGGGCGCCTCCAGCCACATCATCGCGGTCAAAACCAGATGCAGGCGGCCGATGCGGTAATGATCATGTTGCGGCGGGTGCGCCTCGCCGGGGCGATAATGGCGATAGCGCAGCGTGCCGGGCAGGCCGTTGGGCACGCCGGTGGCGGCATCGATGCGCCGGGCCAGCACCGCCAGCGGGCCATGGCTGGCATCGGCCTCCAGGCTCTCGCCGCAATCATCGTGCCGGCGCGGGGCCGGATCGGCGGCACAAGCGGCGCGGGCGGCAGCGGCCTCGTCCGCCGTCAGCCAGCCATCGGCGACATGGATGCGCGCCGGGCCGGGCAGGGGGCGGAACTGCAACCAGCGCATGGCCCGCTCAGGCCGTCTTCTTCTTGCTTTCCATGGCTTTCTTGCGCCGCTGTTCGGTGCCGGCCCGCGCCTGTGTGGCCTGATCGCGCTTGGCCTGCTGTTCCTTGGCCATGGCCTGGCGCTGGGCCTCGGCGGCGGCGTCACGCTTGGCCTGCTGTTCCTGCTGGGCGGCCAGCCGCTCCCGCTGGGTGTCGCGCTTCTTCTCCTCCTCCTGCGCCTTCTCGCGGCGCTGGGCCTCGGCAGCGGCGTCGCGCTTGGCCTGCTGTTCCTGCACCGCGCGCTGCCGCTCGGTCTGGGCGTCGCGCTTCCTGTCCTCCTCCTGCGCCTTCTCGCGGCGCTGCGCGTCGCTCTTTTCGTCGCGCTCGGAAATGCGGCGGTCGCGTTCGCGGTCAACCTCGGCCGCCTTGGTGCGCTGCTCTTGCTGCCGGCGCTGGGCATCGCCCTTGGCGTCCCGCTCGGCGGTGGCGCCCAAGCGGCGGCTACGGCGGCTGCGGCAGGCAGGGGAAATGGTGGGCGCCGGCCGCAGCAGCGGCGCTTCCTCCCCGGCCGGCGGCACCGCGCGGGCGGCCAGCAGGCCGGCATCAAACAACCGGTCAAGCGCGCGGCACACCGGCTCGATCCCGCTGCCCAGCCGCGCGGCGATCTGGGCCGGGGCATGGGCACCGTCACACAAGCGGAACACGTCGGCCAGCTCCCCCTCCAGCCGGGCCAGCAGCCGGCCATCGCCGCCGGTGATCGCCAGCCACCCGCCGCTGGCCATGGCAGTGGCAATATGCCCGGCCGGCGCCGGCAGCGGATACTGGCTCATGATCGCTCCCCCAAAAGCCAGCAGGATCATGGCCTTGCCGGCAGTTGCCCAAATTGAGCACAGGCCCGCGCGCTGCGTCAAGCCGCTTGCCGGCGGGGCCATGCGCCCCTAACGCTGCCGCCATGATCAGCGATTTCGATGTTGCCGGCTTCGTGGCTGCCACCCTGGCCGAGGATATGGGGGCGGGGGGCGATATCACGTCGGCCGCGGTGATCCCCGCCGATGCCCGGCTGCACGCGGTGATGGCCAGCCGCGATGCCGTGGTGCTGGCCGGCCTGCCGCTGGCCGAAGCGTTTTTCCGCGCCCTTGATCCCGGTTGCGCCGTCACCGCGCTGGCCAGCGATGGCGATGCAGTGGCCGCCGGCACCGCCGTGCTGCGCATCAGCGGCAATGCCCGCGCGCTGCTCACCGCCGAACGGTCGGCATTGAACACGGTGCAGCACTTGACCGGCATCGCCACGCTCACCCGCGCCTATGTCGCGGCCATCGCCGGCACCGGTGCCACCCTGCTCGATACCCGCAAGACGCTGCCCGGCCT
>JAIXUQ010000052.1 GCA_027483465.1 Sphingomonadales bacterium | reverse complement strand
GCCGGCCTGGCAGCAGGACGAAGCTGCCCGGACTGTGGGTCGCATCGGGGAGCGCGCACCCGGGGGCGGGCGTGCCGATGGCGGCCTTGTCCGGCCGCTTGGCGAGCGCAGCGATCCTTGCGGCCCGCGCTTCGACCAGGACGTTCCTGCCGGTGGCTACCGCTGGTGGTATGTCGACGCCGAAAGCGACTGCGGACAGTTCGGCCTGACGATCATCGCCTTCATCGGCTCGGTCTTCTCCCCCTATTACAAGGCCGCCGGCCGCCACGCCCCGCAGGACCATGTCAGCCTCAACGTCGCGCTCTATGGCAAGGGCGTGCGCCGCTGGACGATGACGGAGCGCGGCGCCGGCGCCCTGTGGCGGGACCGGCAGACGCTGCGCATCGGCCCCAGCCAGGTGCGGTGGGACGGGCAGACGCTGGTGATCGACATCGAGGAACAGGGCGCCGTGCTGCCGCTGAACGTGCGCGGGCAGGTGCGCGTCACGCCGCAGGTCTATGGCCGCCGCCGCTTCCGCCTCGATCCCGCCGGCCGCCACGTGTGGGAGCCGCTGGCGCCGTGCAGCCGCGTTGAGGCCAATTTCACCGATCCGGCGATCCGCTGGACCGGCACCGGCTATCTGGATGCCAACCACGGCGCCGAACCGTTGGAGGCCGGCTTTGCCGACTGGCAGTGGAGCCGGGCGCATCTGAAGGACGGCTCCACCGCCGTGATGTATGAAGGCCAGTTGGCCGACGGCGCCGATTTCGGCATGGCCCTCAGGATCACGCCCGACGGCCAGGCCGAAGTGATGGAAATGCCCGCCGCCGTGGTGCTGCCCAAAACCGCCTGGCGCCTCGACCGCCTCACCCGCGCCGACGCCGGCTACACGGCCCGCATCCGCGCCACCTGGGAAGACACCCCCTTCTACAGCCGCACCGCCCTGGCCACCCGCCTCTGGGGCGAAGACGTGGTCGCCGTGCACGAATCGCTCAACATGAAGCGCTTCGCCACGGGCGCGGTGCAGTGGATGCTGCCGTGGCGGATGCCAAGGCGGGTGTGAGGGGGTTGTATGGCAGCAAGAACCCGCCTAGAATGATAACTATAAACGGAACCGATCCTTGAGTTAAATGTCACAGACAGCTGTATAGCAAGGATTAAAATGTCGAACGCAAACAAGAGGACTTGGCTTCCAAAACACCAGCCTAGGAAGGCCTTTTTTGGCAATTCTGAAGCAAATAAGTCGGCGTCTACAGCGTTGGAGCCTGATGATAGTGTATTCAAAACTGAAGATATTCGCTTGAAAACTAACGTCCAAGGGAAGATCGTTTTGCCAAATGGCCACTCGATTATAGTCGTTCGGTCTGACGTTATGAATCGCGCCTTAAACAGAGGCGAGTTTACGAAAAAATGAACGACGTAGACGGCTATATTAGAGCACAGATTACCCCGACTTATAGTCGAGCATTTGAACGATTGGTAAATGACAATGAGGACTTGGTCGGCCTTTTAGCATATGCGATATATAAACAGTCAGTTCGTGAGAATGCCTTAGCAGGTCAAAGTACTACCAACAGTCAAGAACGCAACTTACCGCCCGCGATGGTTGGTGCGCTGCGTCAAGCCGCAGAGATGCGGTTAACCGAAGCAGTAAGCCTCGGAATCCAACAAGCAATCCCAGATATACAGAATGCTGCAATTATCGGCAGCATCAACGCGAATCAAACGGCAACAATAACAGCTCCTGCTGAGGAACGGGAAAATATAAAGTCTCATATAACGAACAGAACTGGGTTTGTTGGAGCATTTTTTGTGAATATTTCCGCTTGGGCTGCAGCGCTAGTTGTTACAGTTCTTATATTGATTTACTCAGGCAGCCCGCCCTTGGAAGACGCCGTGAAGAATCAGGTTCAGAGCTTAGGTAATGGCAAGATACCCACGACAGAAGCAGAACGGCCAATTCTTGGAGGGAAAAAATAGGTGGACATTCTCGGTCTCCGGTCCGTAATTGACATTGATCAAATTGAAGTTGGAAGATTTTATCTGAGAACCAACTACGGTGGTGATCAGATTCTTTTCCAATGTGTCGTGGCTGGTCAAGATGAGGCTGGTCGCGATCAATTAGCTTCACTTTCGTTTTCACCAGGTTCCAGATGGCCAATTAGCGTTGACGAACTTCCTAGTCACGGGCCTGTCGTTTCACTGGATAACGTTGCCATCCGTGTTGACGCAGCTTCGGCGTTAGACACAAATTACAGCGGTTCAGTGAGACCAAATCTTTTTTTTGTGGCCGATACAGAAGCATATATAGTAGCTCCGGCTTCACGTGGATGGATTACATTTAACATTACAACCGGTCGCCGCATCCCCCCAAATTGGCAGAAGAGCTGGATTTCATTTTCTAGATGGATCATTGTAATGAATGATACAGGTGAAGAAATATCTATTGCCAGCTTCGGGGAAGAAGACCTGAAAAGATCATAAGATATTTGCGATTTACAAACATTTAACAAATTGAATTTTTTAGATATATTTGATAAATCCAAGTAACTGTAGTTATGCCGGTTCAATTACCTACACGGGATCAAGCAGGGCGATGGGCCAGCGGCGGGCTTCATAGGCATCCACCAGCGTCACCAGCACGTCCAGCCGGTCGCCGGCTTTGGTGCCTTCCTCGGCACCCCACAGGCGTTCGATCTCGTGGAGGGCGGCTTGGTGGTCGGTGTCGGTGTGGATGGGCATGGGCGGTTCCTTGGTGGGTGATAGCATCCGCTGCCCGTGTTCGTCACCCCTGGCCCCGGACCACGTCCGGGGTGACGTGGGGATGGCGGCGCTGGCGTTTTGCGCGCGCTCGTCATGCTGAACTTGTTTCAGCATCCATGGGCCATGCGACTCCACCGGCGCGCATTTGGAGGCATGCTCCCATGGATGCTGAAACAAGTTCAGCATGACGGGGTGCGGGGGGGTGGCATAAGGGGCTGCGGGTGGGCGCGGTGTGCGCCGCTGCACCGCGCCCCTCCACCGCCGTTCCGGCGGTCCCCCTCCCTAAGCGAGCTTGGGGAGGATCAGCGGTTCCCCTCCCCATCCTGTGGCTGGGGAGGATCAGGTGTCGGGCTTGTCGTCCTTGTCTCCCGGCTTCTCCCGCAGGCTCCACAACTGCCATCCCGCGAAGGCCAGCACGGCGAAGAGGCTGACCGCGCCTTCGATCAGGCCGTAATATTCAACCGGAATGTCCATGGCCTCAGCGCCTGCCAATCAACGACGGATCGGGCCGTCGGGCCCATAGAGGGGGAACGGGGGGCGTTTGGGTTGCGGGGGCGGGGTTTTGGCGAGGGTTTCCAGCGCCAGGGCCACGGCCCGCTCAAGTTGCGGGTCGCCGCCGGCCATCACCTTGTCCGGGTCCTGGTCCACCTCCACGTCGGGGGGCACGCCGATATTTTCCACCGCCCATTCGCCGGCGGGGGAGAAGAAGCCCACCGAGGGGCTGGTGAGGTTGCCGCCGTCCATCAGCGGCGGGATGCCGCCGATGCCGACAAGGCCGCCCCAGGTGCGCTTGCCCACCAGCGGGCCCAGTTTGAAATCCCGGAACATCCAGGGCAGCATGTCCCCCCCGCTGGCGCTGCCTTCGTTGATCAGCATCACCTTGGGGCCCAGCACGGCGGCGGCGGGGGTGCGGTCGATGCGGCCATAGCGCGGTTGCCACCAGCTGATCAGGCGGCGGTTCATCACCTCGATCATGTAATCCGCCGCCTGGCCGCCGCCGTTCCAGCGATCATCGATCACCATGCCCTGCCGGTCAGTCTGGGCGAAATAATAGCGGTTGAAGCTGGTGAAGCCGCCGCCGCCGGTGTTGGGCAGATAGACATAGCCCAGCTTGCCGCCCGAGAGCTTGTCCACCCGGCGGCGGTTGTCCTCGATCCATGTGAGGTTGCGCAGCCGCGCCTCGCTGGCCACCGGCACCACGGTCACCTCGCGCGGCGGCTGCTGGCCGCGCGCGATGCTGAGGATCACCGGGCTGTCGGCCGTGCCTTCCAGCGGCTTCTGGATATCCTCGTCCGCGTTCACCGGTGTGCCGTTCACCGCGGTGATGCAATCGCCCACCTGCACATCAAGCCCGGGGCGGGCGAGCGGGGCCTTGATGTCGGGCGTCCACGTGCCGCCATCGTGGATGCGGGCCAGGCACCAGCGGCCATCGCGGATCACATAATCGGCCCCCAGCAGGCCGCCGGGCACGCGCTTTGCCGCCGGGATGGTGCCGCCGCCGCCGCGCAGATGGCCGATGGAAAAGCCGGTGAGCGCTTCGTGGAAGAGATAGTTCAAATCCCCGCGGGACTGGATGCCGGGCAGCCAGGCGGCCAGCGATTTTTCGGCGGCATTGACATCATAGCCGTGGAAATTGGGATCATAGAAATAGGCGCGCTGCACCCGCCAGACCTCGCGGTACATCTGCGCCCATTCGGCCGCCGGATCGACCCGCACGGTGAGGCCATCGGTTTTCAGCTTCACATCGGGATCAGACGCCTTGATCGGCTTGGTGGCATCGGCGACCAGCCAGGCCGGGGTGGCGCCGGGCGTGCGGACCAGCAACTTGCTGCCGTCGGCCGAAAGGCTGAAGCTCTGCGCCTTTTCAAGCAGCGTCTCGCTCTTCTTGCCCTCCAGCGTCCAGCGGATCAGCGCGGCGCCGGGCAGATCATCGCCGTCCAGATCCAGCGCCTCGTTGGCCCGCAGCAGCCAGAGCACGCCGCCCTTGCCGGCCTCCAGATTGCGATAGTCGGCCGCCGGCAGCGGCAGCGCCACCATGCGCCGGGCGATCTGATCAAGGCTGAGGCCGGCCAGATCGATCTTGATGGGCGGCGTGGCGGGCGCCGCAGGGGCCGGTTTGGCCGGGGTGGCGGCAGGAGCAGGCGCGGCCGGGGCCTTCTCATCACCCAGTTCGGGGGCGAGCGGGGACGGCGTGCCGGCGTTCAATGCAATCGCCCACACGCTGCGCGTGGGTTGGTAGACATCGCTTGACATATCAAGCGGATAGATGGTGCCGCCAGCGTTGTTGCTGGCGAGGAAATAGAGATATTTGCCATCCCGGTCGAACGCCGGCTCGTTGGCCATGGCCATGGCATCGGTGATCTGGGTGGTCTTGCCCGTCGCCACCTCGTGCAGCATCAGCACCGGGAAATGGTTGGCGCTGGCACGGGCATAGACGAACCAGGCCGAATCGGGGGACCAGGCCATGCCGGTGGCGGGCTGGGCAAAGCCGCCATATTCATCGGGCGGGCCGGCGGCGGTGAGCCTGGCCGTGGCCAGATCGAGGATCCAGGTGTTGAGCCGATTGTCCTGAAAGGCGATGCGCTTGCCATCGGGGGACCATTTCGGGCTGAAATAATAGGCCGGCTCCGGCGCCAAGGCATATTTCCGCACGCCCTTGGCCGCCCCCTGCTGGCTGGCGACATGCAGGGCATAAAGGCCGGATTCGTCGCTGAAATACGCCACCTGCTGGCCATCCGGGCTCCACACCGGCGCGCGCTCCATGGTGCCGGGCGTGGCGGTGAGGGTGCGGGTGATGCCCTCCTTCACCGGCAGGGTGATGATCTCGCCATGGGCCTCCACCGCCACGCGCAGCCCGGTGGGGGAAAGGGCGGCGGCGCGCACCTCGGCCCCCACGCTGGCGACGCGCGGGCGCACATCGGGCATGTCCCCATCCAGATCGATGCTGATGGGCTGCGGCTCCTGGCCGGGGATCAGCGTGTGGATGGTGCCCAGCCGATCAAACAGCAGCGCCGTGCCATCGGTGGCCAGGCTGCGGATATCGGGGCCGCGGTTTTGCCAGACCAGCGCCGTCTGGCCCGTGGCCGGATCGAAGCGATAGATGCTGACCGGTCCCTTGCGCCCCGACAGGAAATAGACCTGCCCGCCCAGCCAGACGGGCGAGAAATCCGCGCCGCCGGCCTGCGGCACCTTTTGCGTGGCCAGCCCATCCAGCCGGGTGATCCACACCGCGCCGGCCAGCCCGCCGCGATAATTGCCCCAGGCGGTGTAGCGGGTGTGGTTGAAGGAAAAGCCGGGCTCCTGCGGGGTGTAGGCGATGGCCTTGCCATCGGGAGACCAGCTGCCGGCATGGGCCATCGGCAGCGGCAGGGCGGTGGCGGCGCCGCCACTGGCCGGCACCTGCCACAGGCGGGTGTAGCGGCTGGCGGCATCGCGGTTGGAGCGGAACAGCACGGATTGGCCATCGGGGCTCCAGCCCACGGCGGCATCGCCGGCCGGGTGCCAGGTGAGGCGGCGGGGCACGCCGCCGGCCACGGGCACGGTGAACACATCGGTGTTGCCATCATATTCGCCGGTAAACGCGATCGTCTGGCCATCGGGCGAGAAGCTGGGGGCCTGTTCGATGCCGATGCCAGTGGTGATGCGCACCGCCTTGCCGCCGGCGCGCGGTGCCACCCAGATATCGCCGCCCGACACGAAGGCGAGGTGGGTGGCGCTGGCCACCGAGGATTGCAGCAGGCGCGGGGGGCTGGCGGCAGCAGCGGCAGCGGCGGTGAGGGCCAGCAAGCCGGCGCCGGCCCAGCGGAGGGTGATCATGCAGAGCTTCCCCTATGGTGACGGGCCAAGCGTGGCAGCGCGCACCCGCGGCGTCAATCGCGCCACCACGGGAAGCCGGGCGGCAGATCGCGGCTGACCCGGCCGGGGAAATCGGGCGGGCGTTTTTCGAGGAAGGCGGCGACGCCCTCCTTCACATCCGGCCCGCCGCCCAGCGCGATATTGTAGGCGGCATCCACTGCCAGCGCATCGGCCGGGCTGGCGGTGCTGCCCAGCCGCCACAGCATGGCGCGGGC
>JAIXUQ010000067.1 GCA_027483465.1 Sphingomonadales bacterium | reverse complement strand
GCCGCCCTTTTCTGCGGCTGGAGCACTGCCGGCCGGCCGCATGCCCGGCTGGACCGGCTGCTGCGGTCGCTGCCGCCGGCTGACGCACAATCGGCCGCGCGGCTGGCTGCCGACAGCCTGGGCAAGCGCAACCAGCGCCTGCTGGCGCTGAACGCTGCGCTTGGCCTGCCGGCGCCGGAAGCTGTTGCCGGCTGCCCGTCGTGCGGCACCCAGGCGGAATTCAGCCTGCCGGCCGAGGCCCTGCTGGCCCTGCCCGCGCCCAACGTCACGGTGGTGGAAGCCAATGGCCACCAGTTCCGCCTGCCAACCATGGCCGACGTGCTGTCCACCTCGCCGTTGCCGCTGGCCCAGCGCTGCCATGCCGATGGCATGCCGGTGTCGCCGGCGCTGGCAGCAGCGGCTGCACAGGCGCTCGACGCCGCCGATCCGGCCGCCGATGTGGTCATCGATCTGGATTGCAGCCAGTGCGGCGCCGGCTTTCGGGCCGCGGTTGATATCGCCGCGCTGGTTGCCGATGGGATCGATCGGCTGGTCCAAGGCCTGTATCGCGAGATTGATGCCATTGCCCGCGCTTATGGCTGGAGCGAGGCCGCCATCCTGGCGCTGCCCGCCGAGCGCCGCCGCCGCTATGTCGCCTTGGCCGGAATGCGGGCATGAGCGGCTATTGGGCAGCCTTGGCGCGGGCGGCTGGCCAAGGGCTGGAGGCGCAATCGCTGGCAGGCCCCCGGCCGCGCAGCCTGTTCGAGGATGACCGGTTTCCGGGCGAGGATCCTGAACAAACGCTGCCGCTGGCCGCGGAAGTGCCAGTGGGCGGGCCAACCAACCCATGGTCACAACCACAGCAACCCAGCCTGGTGCCATCCGCCACCGTTCCGCCCGCCAGCCCTGTTGCCGCCGGGCCGGCGCCACAGCCCCCGGCCGCGGTTGAACCCGAACCGGCGCCGGCAGCCGCCGCGTTGCCGGCCGCACGTGCCGAGCCTGGCCCGATGGCCGATCCACCCGCCGGCAGTTCCATGGCCACGCCCACCCCCAGCCCACCAGCCGTCGTTGGCCCTGCCCCCACGAATCCGGTGATGCCTGACGTGGCGTTGCCCGCAGCCGCACTGCCGGGCGCCTTGCCGCCGCCGGTGACCATCATCCAGCCGGTGCCGGCGCCTGATCCGCCTATGCCGGCCGCAGCAGCCCCGACCGTGATCGCAGCACCGCCGCCGGTGATGGCGGAGCCGCCGCCGCAGCGGACAGTGCCGCCGGCAGATCCCGACCCGGCCACGCCGGCTGAGACGGCCGCACCGCCGCTTGTCCGGATCGATCGCATTGAAATCCGGTTGGAACTGCCTGCTCCACCCACCGCACCGGCGTCCCGGCCACGCCCAGCCCCGGCCACCGATCTGGCCGAATTCCTGCAGCGGCGGGCCTGATCATGATGGTGGCGGCATGAGCGAGGCCCTGGCCATTCCCGCCACCACCCTGGTGCTGCGCCTGATCATCGAACGGCGCCTGCGTGCCGCCTATGGCGCCTTGCCGTTGCCGGCCCAGCCGGTGATCACCGATGCGCCGCCGCCGCGCTCATCACCGGCAGCGGGCCAGCAGGCGCCACCGGAAGCCCCGGCGCTGCTGCTCTATCTCCACCATGTCAGCCCCAACAGCGCCTGGCGCAACATGCATGATCCGCGCATGGGCAGCGATGGCCAGCGACGGGCGCGCGCACCACTGGCGCTTGATCTCCACTATCTGCTGGCCGCGCAGGGCGCGGGGCCGGAACGCGAAGTCCTGCTGGGGATCGGCGTGGCCGCCCTCACCCGCAATGCCCTGATCCCCCGCCCGATGATCACCCAGTTGCTGGGCGGCATCGCCATTCCAGCCAACCCGACCAGCATCGTAGAAACCGTACCGGGCGCCGGGCTGGATGCCGATCCGCCCCAATATGAGCAGATCAGCATCAGCCAAACGGCCTTTGATCTTGATCAGTCAACGAAACTCTGGTCGGCGCTGCAATCGCCGTTGCGGCCCAGTGCGCTGTTCACGGTGACCACCGTGTTCCTCGACAGTGGCGAAGCCTATCCCGCCGGGCCGGACACCACGCGCGTGAACATCGGCACTTGGCCCAGCACCACGCCGGCGGACCGGAGCCGCCTGCCGGCCGATGCGACCGCCAGCATCGAGGCGGCACCATGATGGGGGCGGCAACCACAGCGCCCGGCTGGCTTGCCAGCGCGGCTGACGCATTGCAGGTCGTGCTGGCCGATGGCGCCCCGGATTGGCCGGCGCTGGATGGCGCTCTGGCGGCCGAAGGGCCCGATGCACCCACGGCGCGCTTGCTGCAGGGCATGGCGCTGGCGGCCGGTGAACGACGGCTGCTGGCGCTGTTGGCAGCGGCGTCCCTCGATGGCGCGGCGGCGCGTGCATTGGTGCTCAGCGCCGGCCCCGGTGGCTTGCCGGCCTGGGCAGCACTGGCACGGATTGCAGATCTCACGCCGGCGCAACTGGCCAGCAGCGGCACGCTAGCCAGGCTGGCGCTGGTTGACGGGGTGGGCGAGGGCCTTGATGCTCGCTTGGCCCTGCCGGCGGCGCTGGCCGATCGGCTGGCGGGGGGCACCGGGCTTGATCCGCTGGTGGCGGCACATCTGCTGCCAATGCCACCACTTCCCAGTCTGGCCGATGCAGCGCTGCTGGATGCCTTGGCCAAGGCGCTGCGCCGCAGTGGTAACGGATTGCCGCCCGCATTGCTGTGCGACGGCCAGGACCCACGGGTGCTGGCAACGGCGTTGGCCGGTTTGGGTCTGGCCTGCTGGCTGCTGCCGGCCCGCAGCCTGCCCGACACCGCCGAGGCACGAGCCCAGTTGGCGCGACGCCTCAGCCGTGACGCGGCGCTGGCGGGGGCCGCGGTGGTGATCGATGGTGAAGGGGCCGATCCGATTCGTCTTGCCGGATTGGCCGATCGCCTGCTTGGCCACGTGTTGATCATTGCGAGCAATGTGCGTCTGCTGCGCGGCACACGAATGCTCGATACTCCAGCGCCTGACACGGCGGCGCGCTGGGCGCAGGGGCTGGGCCCGCAGCGAACCGCGCGGCTCGGCCGTGGTCTGGACCGGTTGGCACGGCAATTCCGGCTGGATGGCGCCACCATCGAAGCGCTGGTGGATCGCTTTGGGGCGGATTGCGATGTCGCTGCCGATGGCGGGGCGGACCTGCTCTGGCATGAAGCCGCCCGGTTGCCGCCACCGGCGCTGGTGACGGGCGCCCGGTTGGTCGAGCCACTGGCCAAATGGGCCGATCTGGTGTTGCCGCCGGCGATCACCAGCCAGTTGCAACGGCTGGAAGCCCAGCTGCGCCATGCCGGCACGGTGATGGATGAGTGGGGCTTTGGCCACGGCCCGCGCGGGCGTGGCATCGCGGCGCTGTTTGCCGGCCCCAGCGGCACTGGCAAGACCATGGCTGCCGAGGTGCTGGCCGGGGCCATGGACCTGATGCTGCTGGAAGTCGATCTGTCGCAGATCATCAGCAAATATGTGGGCGAAACCTCAAAGAACATCGCCGCGGCATTTCAGCTGGCCGAACGCACCGGCGCCGTGATGCTGTGGAATGAGGGCGATGCGCTGTGGGGCGCACGCGGCGCCGTGGGCCATGCCAGTGATCGCCACATCAATGCCGAGGTGGGCGATCTGCTGCAACGAATCGAGGCCTTTGCCGGCATCACCATTGTCACCACCAATCTCAAGCATGCCATTGATCCGGCCTTCCTGCGCCGGTTCCGGGCGGTGATCGATTTCCCGTTGCCCGGCAATGCCGAACGGTTGCGGCTGTGGCAGCAGGCCTTCCCGCCACGCGCGCCTCTGGCCGAAGTGGATTTTGCCGTGCTGGCCGGCCAGCCGCTGACCGGCGCCGCCATCCGCAATATTGCTCTGGGGGCAGCCGTGCAGGCAGCCGCGCGCGGGCAGGCCATTGATCGCACCTTGATCACCGCCGAATTGGCGGAAGAACTGCGGAAATCCGCCCAATCAGCGCCCCGGCTGGAATGGGGAGGCAGCGCATGACCCTGCCACCGGGCACAAGGCTGGAAATCGGTTCATTGCGGATCAGCGGCGCGTCCAACCTGGTGATGCGCCAGCTTGCAGATGCATTGCCCCTTGCCCTGGAAAGGGCGCTGGCGGGGGGCGGAGGGGCAACGTTGGCCGATCAGGTTGCCCGCCGCGTGGTTGCGGGCATCGCCCGGCAGCAGGAAGCCGGGCAATGAGCCTGGCACTGGCCCGTCGCGACAGCCTGCCCACGTTGGGCAGCGGCCAGCCGCTGCCGGCCCCGGTGCAGGCCCGCATGGAAAACGGCTTTGGCCGGGATTTCAGCGCGATCCGTGTCCACACCGGGCCGGAGGCGCAGGCCGCCACCACGATGCTGGATGCACGCGCCTTTGCCGCCGGCAATGACATCGCCTTTGCGGCCGGCGCCTGGGCGCCCGACAGCACCAGCGGGCAGGCGCTGCTGGCACATGAACTGGCGCACAGCGTGCAGCAGGCCGGCGTACAGATGAAGGCGAACAGCGCCATGGCAGCCGGGAGCAACCCGGCGCTGGAGGCCGAGGCCGATCGGGCTGCCGAAGCCTTGATGGCCGGCAGCTCCCCGCCAGCCCTGACAAGGCTGGAGCAGCCCCTGCTGTTGCGCAGCCCGAGCACGGCACCCGCACCCAGCGCGCCGGAACCACCCGGCCTGCCGGCGACAGTTGACGGCGTCAGCCTGAGTGTGAAGACCGATACGCCGCCGGGCCAGGGCACCGAATTGCTGGAACTGTGGCTGGACGGGCTGACCCTCGACAATCCGAAGGGCGGCGGAAAATGGGTGCAGGAGGCCTATGACAAGGCCATCAGCGCCAATCCGGAAGCATTGGCGTTTCAGCCGATTTTTGCCGGCAACCGGGTGCAGGCCTTCAAGGAAGACAGCACAACCGACGAATATCGCGACAATTGGGTGGCCAAATATGGCTTTAGCACGCTCAAGGAACTCGCACTGGCATTGGAAACATCAACTGATCCGACCGTGGTCAGCGTGCGGACAGCAGACAAGGATGTGGAAACACTGGCAAAGACATTGGGCGGCGGCCTTTCGGCACCCGGCGGCGCGCTCAAGATGGCGGTGGATCATATCGTGGAGAAGCAATTGGGCGGCACCAGCCTTCCTGAAAATCTTCAGTTGCTAACCTCGACCACCAACAGCGAAGCCGGCCGGAAGCTCAACCAACGCCTCGTCAACATCGTCTCCACCGTGCGCATGAACAATTATCGCACAGCCAAGGTGACGCGGATGCGGCTCTATCCGCGCAGCGTGAAGGTGCCCACCGGCGCGCATGATGCCAGCGCCAAGGTGGAAGACCTGTTGCGGGGCGGCAAGCTGAAGGGCAGTGCCGAAAGCAAAACCGCAGCCGGACTGAAACCCATTGACCTGACCGACGGCACCCGCACCGTGACCGTGCATGCCGATGACAAGACCCGCAAGACAGTGCCGGTGGCGGAAAGCCAACGCCGGCTGGTGCCAGGCATGCGGCTGGAAAGCTACACCCGCGCCACCAAGGGCCTGCCCGATGCTGTGGTGGGCGATCTTGATCAGAAAATGCTGGATCGCACCAAGACCAAGGACAAGAAGATCGAGCTGTTGGCCGAACTGCCGCCAAAGGCGCCGGCCGGAGACACTGCGGCTGCCGCAGCAGCCCCGAGCCCCGCCGCGGGGGTCGGCAACGAAGTGCGCCGGCTGCGCTTGAAGACCAATGACCCCAAGGGCCTGGGCTTTTACTACCCCTATCTCAGCGCCGGCACCATCAGCAGCCTGGTGCTGGACCCCAAGACCGGGCTCAGCGGCACCGGGGTGATCGTACCCAGTGTCAAGTTTCTTGGCCCGCTGAAGATCAAGTTTGGGCCGGAAACGCTGGCACTGGACATGACTCTCGATCACGAGGCCGTGAACAAGTCCAGCTTCATGGTGGGTGCCGCAGGGCATTTTCGCTTCACCGGTGGATCGGTGTCGATCGATCTGATGAACTTCAAGCCCGAAGGCACGCTTCAATTCACCATGGGTCCCAAGACCAAGCCGCTGATCGCCGGCGAGATCAAGGTGGGGCTGGACAATGGCCAGTTTGCCGCCTCTGGCACCTTGGCCCCGGCGAGTCCCATTCCTGGCATCAAGGAGGCTGCCGGCACTGTGACCTACCGGGCTGCCACGGGCTGGGCCGGCAGCCTGAAGGCCAAGTCAGCCAGCTTTGCCGCCAGCGAAGTGACCGCCGAACTGGGTTTCACCAGCACAAGCTGGGGGCTCGTGCCCAAAGGCTCCGGCATGATCCGCACCGATGTGCGCGGCAAAACGCTGGATTTGGGTCTTGCCTGGGAAGGTGGGGCTGTCAGCTATTCCGGCAAGGTAACCGTGCCCAACCCGCTGCCGATGGTGGACAGCGTGGTGCTCAGCGGTAGCTATGCCGGTTCCACGCTCAAGCTGACTGGCGAAGCGAAGATCAAATGGAAAGACCAGGACGCCAAGATGGTCGTCACCTATCGCCGGGTGGACGGCGAGGACGGCAATTTCTCCGGTACCGCCGATGTCACCTTCAAGACCGGCAAGCTGCTTGGCACATTCAACCTGGCCTTCGGCGAGAAGGGCATGACCAGCGGCGGCGGCGAACTCACTTATGAAGTGACGCCGCAGTTCAAACCAAAACTGTCGGCCAAGCGCGTTGACGGGAAATGGAAACTGGCGGGCGAAGCCAATCTGGGGCCCTTTACCCTGCTCGACGAATGGCCGCAGAAGGGCGGCAAGGAGATCAGCATCATCAAGGGGCTTGGGGTCAACATCCCCATCCCCTTGCCGATTTCGCCGGCCGTCACAGGATATGCCTATCTGCGCGGGTCGCTGGGGTTCCGCTATGGCCTTGGGCCAGCGGTGCTGAAGGATATCCTGTTCACTGGATCATTGTTTCCCTTCGAGCAGGATCCGCAGATCAGTGCCAGCGCCACCGCCACGCTTGAGGCGCCGTTCTACGCGCAGTTGAAGGGCACGTTTGGTGCCGGGCTAGGCGTTTCAGTGGCGCTTGATCTGGCCGGTCTGCGCGGCGGGGTTGATCTGTTCGCCAATCTGTCCCTGCCGGGCAAGGCAGCGTTTGTCACCACAGCCACCTACAACGAGGCCGAAGGCTTCATCTTCAAGGCGAAGGCGGGGGCTGAAATGTCTCCGCAGGTGGAACTGGGCGTCAATCTCGATGCCGCAATCTATGCGGTTGGCGGCATGTTCGAGCACAAATGGACCTATCCGGTGGCCAGCATGAAGCGCCCGCTGGGGCCAACATTCAAGCTCAGCATCGGCGAGTTGGTCTACAGCCGCAACGGCCTGAAGCTGCCCGATCTGTCGAGCATCGAATATGAGCCCAAATCCTTCGATCCGCTCGAGATCGTCAAGGACGTGGTGACCGGGGGGAAGAAGAGCTGATGAGTGCATCACCGCTCTCCCCTGCAACCCTTTCGGGCGGCTTCATCCTGTTCGACGCCGCCGGGCGGACACTGCAACGGTCGATCGCATTCCAGTTCAATCCCGACACCCTCACCCGGAGCCTGGTGCCGCGCGCCAGCAGCGAAGGCGGCGACCGGCTGGAGGCGCTGCGGCTGGCCGGGCCGCCAGTGGAAACCATCAAGCTGGAAGCCGAATTTGATGGCACGCACCACAGCCCGCCCCGCAACATCACGGCCGATCTGGCCGCGCTGGAAACCATCATCAGCCCCACCGCCGCAAGCCTGGAGGCCGAAATCCGGCTGGCGGCCAGCGGCACGCTGGAATTGCTGCCGGCACCGGCACCACTGGTGCTGCTGGCGCTGGGGCCTCGGCGCATTCTGCCGGTGCGGCTGACGGATATTGGCCTGGTGGAAGAGATGTTCGACACCAGTCTGCAACCCATCCGCGCCCGTGTGTCGATCTCGGTCAGGGTGCTGACCAGCGATGACCTGGCACCGGGCAGCAAGGGCGCCGCCCTGTTCCTCGAAGCATTGCGCGCCCGCGAAACCGCAGCCGGCCGGGCCGGCGTCAGCCTTGGCCGCCTGGGCCTGACGGGGGTGTGATGACCGACAATTTTGCCTTGAACAGCCGCTATCACGGGATCAGCCAGCAACGCGTCACCCTTGCTGATGGCCGGGAGATAAACTGCCTCGGGCGGCGCCTTATCCCCGACACCGGCCACTATCGCGCCTTTGCCCATCATGTTTGCCGCGAGGGCGACCGGCTCGATCAGGTGGCGGCCGCCGGCTATGGCGATCCGCTCCTCTACTGGCGCATAGCCGATGCCAGCGGGAGCGATGATCCCGACAGCCTGACGCGGGCGTCTGGCCGCCGCCTGTTGCTGCCACTGCCGCTGGAAGTGGCCAGCAATGGCTAGCGCGCCCCTCAGCCTGCTGGATGGCACCGGGCCCAGCCTGGCCAATATCAGCCTGTCGCTGCTGATGGGGCCGGTGGCTGTGGCACCAGTGCCGGCCTCGGTGGTGCAGGCGATTGAAGGGGCACAGATCACCCGCGCCATCGGCCAGCGCTCGGGATTTCAGCTGGAACTTGTCTATTCCGGCACATCGCCCATTGCCACGCAGCTGTTGCCGGCCGGCTATTTCGATCCGCTGATCCGGGTGATTCTGGTGGCGACCTTGAATGGCATTCCGCACGTATTGGCCGATGGCCCGATCCGCAAGCAGGAGGTGGCCGCCAGCAACCGCCCGGGAGAACATCGCCTAACGCTCACTGGCGAAGATGTGACCGGTTACATGGATTTGATCGACTTTACCGGGATGCCGTGGCCGGCCTTGCCCCCATTCGCCCGCGTGGCCGCGATGCTCGCCAAATATGCGATGTTTGGCGTTATCCCTGCCACCATTCCCTCCCCATTTTCGATGGCCGCCAGCCCGACCGAGCGTTACGCCCAGCAGCAGGGCACCGATTTTCAATATGCAACCGCGCTGGCAGCGGCGGCCGGCCATGAATTCTATGCCACCCCTGGGCCGGCGCCTGGGACCAACACAGTCTATTGGGGTCCACCGATCCGGGTCGGCATCCCGCAACCGGCCATCAACATCGATTTGGGCGC
The DNA here is from genome assembly GCA_027483465.1 of Sphingomonadales bacterium. Lineage (GTDB taxonomy): Bacteria > Pseudomonadota > Alphaproteobacteria > Sphingomonadales > Sphingomonadaceae > Sandarakinorhabdus. The sequence goes on along the minus strand of JAIXUQ010000067.1, from coordinate 61,821 downwards.
AGCCGGTAATGCAGCCAGCGTGCAGTTCAGCATGGATGGCACTGCCGCGGAATTGACCTATGCCCACGTCAAAGCCGGGCCAGTCTCCATTCCGCTGCCGATGCCCAGCATCGGCCTGCTGAAGCCGCCACTGGCGGCCCGGCCGCTGATCCCGTCTCGGTTACGGTTACTGGAAACCGAACGCAAGACCGCCCCCGAAGTGCTTGAGGCGCTGTTGGCTGCCGGTGCCCGCACCGATCCGGTGACCGCCACCGGCCAGATAGACCTGACACGCTATGGCCGGCCATTGGATGCCCGCCAATTGGTGGGCGTGCGTGGCGCCGGGCTCGCGCATGACGGGCTATGGCATGTCCGCTCCGTGACCCATAGTCTGGCGCGCGGACGCTGGTCGCAAAGCTTTCAGCTGAGCCGCGACGGCCTGCTGCCCACAGTCCCACAGGTGCCGGCATGAGCGAGGGCCCCCGTTTTTTCGGCAAGTATCGCGCTTCGGTGATCAACAATGTCGATCCCCAGCTGCAGGGCCGCATCCAAGTGCAATTGGGGGATCGGTACGGCCTGTTTCCGTCAACCTGGGCCGCGCCCTGCGTGCCGCTGGCGGGACCCAATGCCGGTATCATCGCGCTGCCGCCCGTTGGATCGCAGGTGTGGGTGGAATTTGAAGCAGGCGATCCGGATTACCCGATCTGGTCGGGCGGATTTTGGCCGCAGCCGGGCATGGTGCCTGTGCTGGCCATGGCAGGGCCGTCACCGATCACGCCGAATATCCATCTGCAGACAACATCGGGCGTGATGCTCACCATGTCGGACAATCCGGCCGCGCAGTTGATGATCACCACGCCTACTGGCGCCAGCATCGTCATTGGCGCGGCCGGGATTGTCATCAGCAATGGCCAAGGCGCCAGCATTGCGCTGGCTGGGCCAAGCGTGACGGTGAACGCCGGCGCGCTGGTGGTAACCTGATGCCAGGTCCGGTTCTTCATGCCGGGGCTGTGGTGATGTGCCCACATGGCGGCAGCCTCAACCTCGCCGCACCGGTTCCACGCGTGCTGCTTTCAGGCCGGCCGGTGGCGGTGATCAGCGACCCCGGCCCGGTCGCCGGCTGCCCGTTTCAAATTCCCACCCCTGGGGGGCCGAAGCCGCAGCCATGCATCTCCACACGCTGGATGGTCGCCGCCACGCGTGTGACTGTTCTGGGCCAACCGGTGCTGATCAATCCCAGTGTGGCGCTGTGTCTTTCGGCAGAGCAGATCCCCGGGGGGCCGCCCAGTGTCCTCGTTTGCCAGGCAAGGGTGATCGCAACATGAGCCGGCTGGCCTTTCCCTTTCGTCCGGGTAACGATGGCCGCAGCCTGGCAGTGACACCGGGCAGCGCCGCGCATGTGCGGCAGATGCTGGAACAGCTTATCCTCACCATCCCGGGTGAGCGGGTGATGCGCAATGATTTCGGCAGCCCTGCACAGCAAATGCTGTTTGGCGCCGGCAATGGCCCGGCCGGGTTCGCTCTCGAAGCCGCGCTGGCCGCGAGCATCAGCCAGCAATTGGGCCGGTGGCTGGCACTTGAAGGATTGGCCAGCCATTTTGACGAGGATCGCGGGGTGCTCATCATCACCGTCGATTACCGGCTAGCCAATGATGGCAGCAGCAACCAACTGACCCTGGAGCGCATACGATGAGCGGCGCCCGCTATGTCTGCTGCGATGAAGGGCGCCGCCGGGCCCTGAAGGCGCGGCCGGATCTGACCGGGATCGACTTTGCCGAGGTCGCGGCCGGCGCCACGGTCGCGCTGCCCAGCCTGATCACGCTGGTGCTGGTCAATCCGCTGCCTCCGGTCCAGGCCAGTATCACCACGGCCAATATCCGGATCACCGGTGGAGTGCGATTTGCGCCACCACGGCCGCAAGCCGTAGCCAACCAGCTTGATGGCAACGGGAATGTCAGCGCCTGGGTGGTGACGATAGCAGGCGGCCAGCCAACGGATTTCTCGGACTACCAGTTGGAGATCGTGACTGGGCCGGATCAGGCCCAGCCGCCGCCTTTCATGGACCCTCGATTGGCGACGGTGACGATCAATTTCAAGATCAATTGCCCCAGTGACAGCGATTGCCAGCCAGACTGCGGCAATGCCGATCCGGATTGGCCCGCGCCCGATTTCGATTATCGCGCCCGGGACTGGCCAGGCTTGCGCCAACTGCTGCTGGATCGACTGGCCGGCCTGATTCCTGGTTTTGCCGGCGACGAGGAGATGCCGGCAGATCTCACCACCACGCTGGTGGAGGCGCTCGCGCTGGAAGGCGATCGGCTGTCTTACCGCCTGGACTGGATCGGCACAGAAGCCTTCATCGGCACAGCCCGCAGCCGCACGTCCATTGCCCGCCATGCCCGACTGGTCAGTTATCGTCCCGGTGAAGGCGCCAGCGCACGCACCTTCATCCGGGCCGATTTCGTTGCCGGCCTTGGTCTTGCCGCTGATGGCATGCTGTTGCCGGCCGCCACGCCGCTGCTGCTGACTCATGCCGATCTGCCGGCAGTGGTACCTGCCAGCCGCTGGCCGCTGCTGCTGGCCGGGGCACCATTGGCGTTTGAAACGATCACTGATCAGGCCCTGTGGGCTTGGCAGAGCCACATCGCCTTTCACAACTGGTCCGATGGCGAATGCCGGCTGCCGGCGGGCGCCACTGCCGCCACGCTGGTGGATGGCAGCGGCGGCAACGGCATGTTGGCAGCGGGCGATCTGTTGCTGCTGGCCGAACTGCGGTCGCCCATCACCGGGCAAGCTGCCGATGCGCGGCCCAACCATCGCCAGGTGGTGCGGTTAACCGCGGTGACACCGGTGATCGATCCGCTGGCACCGCCGGGCACAGTCTTGATCGACGTGGCCTGGGATCAGGCGGATGCCTTGGGCTTTGATCTGGTGCTGGCCCCATCCGCCGATGTGGCCGCCCTGGCCGGGCCAGGCGCCATCTGGGCCGAGGCGGCTGGCAACATTCTCTTGGCTGATCATGGCGTCTCGCTGCCACCAGCCTCAGCGCTTGGCCTGCCTACTGCTGACATGGCGGCGCTGGCACCGCGGCTTGATCCGCCGGCGCCCATAGCGGGCGAACGCTGGCGCCCGGTCCTGAGCCGCGCCGATCTGGCCCGGGCCATGCCGGCTGCCCGGCCTGGAACCGCAGCCGCAGGCCTGTGTGCCACCGATGCGGCGCAGGCCTTGCCCGAGCTGCGGCTGATCGACGTGTTTGCCAACTGGACGGCCAGAGCCGACCTGCTCGAATCGGGCCCTTTCAGCCGTGATTTCGTCGTGGAAGCCGGCCATGAGGGGCGGGCAACGCTTCGCTTTGGCGATGGCCTGGCCGGGCTGGCGCCAGAACCGGGCGGTCTTTTCGCTGTGTCGGGTCGTTTTGGCAGCGGCAACGCAGGCAATATCGGCAGCGATGCCTTGGGTCATGCGGTGGTGAGCGATGCCCTCGCAGCTGGCCTGGCCGCGGGCCGGCTGAGGATCAGCAATCCGCTGCCGGCCAGCGGCGGGGCAGCGCCGGAACTCACTGCCAGCGTGCGGCGCAACGCCCCCCATGCCTATCGGCGCCAGCAGCGGGCCGTCACGTCAGCCGACTGGATCGAGGTGGCGTGCCGGCACCCTGAGGTATCGGCGGCTCTAGCCGTGCCCCGCTGGACAGGTGCCTTCCAGACCATGCTGGTGTATGTCGATCGCGTTGGTGGTTTGCCGGTTACAGCCGCATTCCGGGCTGAGATTGCTGCCCACCTGGACCGCTATCGACCGATGGCGATGGATGTGGCGGTGCGCGGCGCCGTGCCGGTGCCGCTGGATATCGGCCTGTTCATTTGCGCCCAGCCGGGAAGGCTGGCCAGCGAGGTCGGCCGCCGCGTGCGCGCCGCCTTGCGCCCGGTCGGAAATGGCGGACAACCTGGGTTCTTCCATCCCGACAGGTTCAGCTTTGGCGCCGCGCTGCAATTCTCGGCTCTGGTTGCAGCGGTGATGGCGGTTGAGGGGGTACAGAGCGTGGAAATCACGCGATTCCAGCGATTTGGACGCTTGCCAGCCGGTGAATTGGCTGCCGGGGCCATTGTTCCCCGCGGTGCCGAGGTGCTGGAGCTGGCAGATGATCCCAGCCTGCCCGAACGGGGGCGGCTCGCCATCAGCATGGGAGGCGGCCGATGAGCGACGCTGTATGCGCCTGCGGCACTTGCCCGGATTGTGCAGGCTCGGCCCCGCCACCCGGGCCACTTGATGCCCGGCGCTGGGCGCATGGCGCCGTGCGTGAGCGCCTGTTGGGCCGCATCAGCCGGGTGACGATCGGCGGGCGGCGGCCCTTGGCCGGGCTCACCACCCGGGCGGCAGACGACCCTGCGATCGCGCTGTTGGATGCGTTTGCAGGCAGCCTTCACGTTTTGGCCTGGAATGCCGCAAAACTGGCTGACGATGGGACCTTGGCGCGCAGCCAGGACCGCGCTTCAGTCACCGCGCTGGTGGCGCTCACCGGCTATCGGCCGCGGCCGGCCTTGTCGGCAACCACTTGGCTGGCTTTCAGTCTGGATGGCTTTCCCGGCGCGCCGGCAGAGGTTGTCATCCCCGCCGGCAACCGGGTCGCTTCGGTGCCCGCACCTGGCGAGTTGCCGCTCAATTTCGAAACCGAGGCCGAACTGGTGGCGCGGCCTGAGTGGTCCAGGCTGGAGCCGGTGCTGGCGCAGGCTGTGCCGGCGGTCAACCTGGCAACCGCCATGATTGAGGTTGCCGGCAACACGCTTATCCAGCCAGGCGATTATCTGCTGTTTGCCGATGGTGCCGGTTGGGTGCTGGCGCGCGCCGATGCCGTGGATCGGCGGCCCGAGGCCGATCCACCCCACAGCCGGATCAGCCTGATAGAGCATCGGCCGCTGGTCGGTGGTGCAGCAGCGGCTGGGCACGACCGGCGCAAAGTCATCGTGCTTGGCCGACAGGCAACGCCCTTTGGTGCCGCTGCACCCGATCCGCTGCTGCTGCTGAAGCCCGGACCGGCCGGCGTTGTTGATCCGGTGGTGGCAGCGATCAATGCCGCGGCCATTCCACCGGAATGGCGAAATCTCACTCTTGATGCTGATCCCGCCGCCGGCAACGTTATCGATATCGATGGCGGTCGGCTTGAATTGATGCTCGGCCGCCTTGCAGTATTGGTCGGGCCAAACGAGGCCCTGCCGCTGCGCGTGGTATCGACCACAGAGCGTGGCCGCAGTGGCTTTGGGCTTTCTGGCCGGGTGACCCGCACCACTTTTCAAGGTTTGGATTTCAAGCAGCAACCGCCGACCTATCCGCCGGCGGCCGTGCGCAGCACATCCATCTTGCTTGAAACCGCCCGTGAAGCCCTGCTGGCCCGCCCACAGGATGAGCGCCTGCCCAATGCCGCCACCCCGGATCGCCTTGCAGTTGTAGGGCGACATGCGCTGCCCAGCGGCCGCAGGCTGCTACTCACGGGCCGCACAGCGACGGGACCAGCGCAAGAGGCCTTGGCTCTGCTGCGCGCCGAACAGCGTGCAGATGGCACGACATTGTTGATCTTCACTGCGCCGGTCGAGACGCCCTTCCTCGCCGTGGGCCTTTCCGTACTTGGGAATGTTGTTGCGGCCAGCCATGGCGAATCGAGTGCGGCCGGCGCCGAACTGCTGGGCATGGGTGATGCCAACCGCAGCGGCCAGCGCGTTGTGCTGAGCAGAGGGCCGGTCAGCATGGTGCCGGCGGCCACCAATGCCGGCTTTGCCCCGGCGCTGGAGGTGCGGGTTGGCGGACGTCGCTACGAGATTGCCGAACATTTGCATGGTCTGCCGGAAACGGCGACGGCCGCGATGCTCACACCGCGCGAGGATGGCAAGGCGGAGTTGCTGTTTGCCGGGCGCCTGCCCAGCGGTGCAGCCATAACCGCCCGGTATCGCCACGGCGCCGGCGCTGCTGGAAATGTGGCGGCTGGCCGGTTGACCACGTTGCTGGCGCCAGTGCCGGGCGTTCGCAGCGTGACGAACCCAATGGCAGCCGATGGCGGCAGCGATGCCGAGTCGCTGGCAGTGATGCGTAGCGCTGCGCCACGCCGCCTGCGCAGCTTTGAACGCGTGGTCACGCTTTCTGATTATCAGGCCTTTGCCGAAGGCTGGCGCGGCATTGGCAAGGCCCTGGCCAGCGAAGTGATGCTGGGCATGCGCCGGATCGTGGTCGTCACCATTGCCAGCAGCCGCCTGGCGCCTCCGGGCGCCGATGCGTGCCGGGCGCTGGCGGCTGCGCTGCGGGCGGCTGGACTGCCGGGCGCGGCAGTGACCGTTCAGGGCTTTCAGCCACTGGTGGCCACGGTGAACCTGGCGTTGGCCATTGATCCGGCTTTGCTGCGAACAGACGTGGAAGAGGCCGTGCGCGGCCGGCTGGCAGCCGCCTTCGGTCCGGCCGCGCGCGGGTTTGCCGAGGGCCTGGCGGCATCCGCCGTACTTGCCACCGTGCAGGGCACGCCGGGGGTTCGCCATTGCGCGCTGACCCGTTTCAGCCTCGGCTCGGTTGGGCCCGATCAGGGCCGGCTGCTGAGCCCCGGCCCACAGTCAGTGAAGGGCGCGAATGGGCAATGGACGGTATCACTTGCTGGTCTGCTTGCCATCGATGCCGATGCGATTGGGTTTCAGGAGCGATCGCCATGAGCGATATTGACGATGATCTGCTGGCCAGCGCGCGCCTGGAAACCGCCCGCCAGCGGCTGTTTGGCCTGCTGCCTGCCCATCTGCGCAGCCGCGATGCAGCAGAAGGCGATCCCTTGGCCGCACTGGTGGCCGTCATGGCCAGCGGGATTGTGGAACTTGATGATGCGCTGGATGCCATGGCCGATGCCATGTTCGTTGAAACCGCCGATGCGGCTGGCCTTGATGATCTCGCGGAAGTGGTGGCAGCCACGCCATTGGCGCCGCTGCCGGCTGGGGCCGGCCATGATCTGCGGGCGTATGTTGCCAACACGCTGGCGCGCCGGGCAGGCAAGGGCACGGCCGCTGCGCTGGAAGGGTTGGCTGGCGATGTCAGCGGGCTGCCGGTGATGGTGGTGGAGTATTTTCAGCGGCTGGCACGCACCGAAAATCTGATTGACGTGCGCGCCGACCGCCCTGGCGTGGCCAGATTGCGGCTCGGCGAGACGGCTGGTCAAGCCGGCACCGCACTGGATCGCTTGCCTCGGCTGGCCAATCTGCGCGGGATTTCCGGGCGGACACACGGCCCCAGTGGGCGGCATCATGTGCCGCATGTGGGCGTGCATGTTCGGCGCGGTGTCGTACCAACTTGGGCAGCGCCGCCAGGAGACGGGCTGGACGATGCCGTATTGGCCGGGGTCCCGGCAGCGGCGCCGTGGGGCAACATGCCAGGTCTTTGGCAATTGGCGGCCATGCCAGGCGGCGTGATCCGGCTGTTCAACCCGGATCGACGCAGCGCCAGCTCCAACGTGCGCAACACGGATCAAGCCTTGCCCGGTCGGCTCGCGCGGCTGCCATTGCACCTGGAGTGTCGCGAACGCCGGCAGGCCGCAGCGGCCAATCGCCTGCCCCGCCTGCCCGGCGAACCCTGGTTTGCAGATGATGCCCCGTTCACAGTGTTCGTTGCGCGCGGTGGTACGTGGCGCCGTGTACACGCTGCCGCCATCAGGATCGCCAATCTTGAAGCCCTGCCTGCCGGCCGGCCACTTGATCAAGCCGATGGGGGTCCGGTGGAATGTGTGATTGATCCAGTGACCGGGCGGTTGGGCCTGCCGGCCGGTGCTGCAGAAGTGACTGGGGTGCGTGTTGCCCATGCCAGCGGGCGCGGCCGTGCCATTGGCGCCGGACCGCAGGAACGCAACAGCGATGACGTGCCTTTCGACATCGTGGACACGCCGGAACTGGCGCATTTCATTCGCATCATCGATTCCAGCCAGCCGGGCAATGGTGCACCCACCGATCAGGTGCGGCGCGTGCCCAGCTTGGCCGATGCCGTGGCCGATTGGAACCAGCACGGCGGTGGCTGGCCGCGCGGTCTGCTGATTTGTACCCGCTGCGACCGTGAGGCAGGAGCGGTGGAAATTCTTGTCAACACTCGGCCCGACAGCGAGTTGCATATAATTGCCGCACAATGGCGACCGCGTGTGGTGCGGCCGGGCGTGGCGGATGATCCCGCCCGTCATGGCCATATCGTGCGGCGAGACCGCATGGCGATCATTGATGTGCCGCTGCGCCTGCTGCCTGTCGCAGCCCCGCCCGCAGGTGGACGGGCAGGGCGGATTGTGCTTGACGGGCTGTGGCTGGCTGCCGGGCTGCGCCTTTCGGGCAGCGCCGTTTCCGATCTGTGGTTGCGCCACTGCACAGCGCGGGCACCGGGCAATGCGCCGGGCATCGAGGTGACCACCGCACTGGCCGGCGGCACGCTGCGGCTTTCGGATTGCATTTCGGGCCGGGTGCGGGTCCCACAGGTCAATGCCACTGGCCGCATCAGCATCCGGGACACTGTGCTGGCGCGCGATGGCTCCCCCAACCAGGTGCTGGATACACCCGCCCTGGACGCGGATCTGGCCAACGTCACCCTGATCGGGCCGGTGCGCGTGAAGTCGCTTGAGGCCACCAACATCCTGTTCACCCAACCCGTCACTGTGGCCCGCACCCAGGTCGGCTGCGTGCGCTACTCCCATGTTCCAGCCGACAGCCAGGTGCCGCGGCGCTTCCGCTGCCAGCCCGATCTTGCGCTCAGTGCGGCCGCCGCTGCCAAGGGCAGCCCACTGCTGGCAAGCGAGGCGCTGGCGGTACGTCTGGGTGTGGCGCCGCGCTTTCTTGACACTGACTTGGACGAGCCGAGCGTGGCGATGCTGCACCCATTGGCCAGCCCTGGCTTGCGGTTGGGGGGCGAGGGCGATGCCGAGATGGGCGCCTTTGCCCGCAGTGCCGAGGGCTTGCGCCTGGCCAATGTGCGGCGGCTCTTTGCCGAATCGCTCGCCGTGGGGCTGGCCGCCGGCATCATCGACGACACCCGCAGCACCGCTGCGGCCAACCGGAGGAACCGGCCATGACCATGCGCAATGATGCCAGCCGTCCCCATGCTCCGGTGCGGGAATCCCGCCCGTTGCGTTCTGTGGTGGCGCGGCAGGGGCAGGTGCTGCTTGATACCGATGTGAACGATGGCGCGGCCCTGCTGCTGGGCCGGCTGGAAAGCGCCGACGCTCACATGCTTGGGAGCCCCGGACGACTGCTGGTGCCAGGCGGCTCCAATGGCTTTGCCGTTGCGGGCGGCGGCGCGGGCATCACCATTGCGGCTGGCACAGCCTATCTGGATGGCTGGCAGGTGGTGAATGCCGCACCGGCAACGCTGGCCAATCAGCCCAACCCTTGGGCCGGTGCCATTGCCCCCGGCGCGTTCGCCGTGGCGCTGCGGGCACTGGTTCGCCATGTTGATCCAGCCGAAGAGCCCGGACTGACCGATGTGGCGCTGGGAGATGCGCAGGCATCAGGCCGTGCGATTGTGGATTGGCAGGTCGTACCGGTGCCACTGCCGGGGGTGCCCGCGCCAACATGCGAGACGGTGATGGCTCATCCGGCCTGGATCGCCATGTCTGTCGCTTCCAGCGGCCGGCTTGCCTTCTCGCTGCCGGTTGCACCCCCGGCGGCCGATCCGTGCTCGCTCACCCCAACTGGCGGGCACAGTCGGTTTGAGAACCTCCTTTACCGGATTGAAGTCGATGGCGGCATTGCGCTGGCGGACAGCCCGGGTCCACACGATCCGCGCTTTGGCATCGATGGGCTGCGGCTGAAGTTTTCTCGGCGCAATGGCAGCCTGATGGTGCGTGTTTCAGGCGTGAACGGGACACGGGTGAGCGTGCAACCGCCGGCGCTCGATCCGCTGAATTGGTTCGCGCCGGGCGCATGGGCAGAACTGGTTCGGCAAGGTGACGATATTGACGCCAGCGGAGCCATGGCCAGCACCCGGCTGTTTCGGATTGGCGAGGCGGACGATGACAGCGTGCAACTGGTGGAGGCCGCGGCCGGGGCGATTGCCGCCACCGGGGTGAACGGCAACGGCCGCTGGTATCTGCGGCTGTGGGATGCCTGGCCCGATGGCGAGGGCGTGCGGGTGGTGCCAGCAGCCGGCGGCAGTTTTGACCTGGGAGACGGCATTGCAATCCAGATTGCCGCCCAAGCCGGTGCCCGCCTGCGCCGTGGCGATTGGTGGAGCGCCGCCGTGCGCGCCGATGGCAGCATTGCCTGGCCTGATATCGAAACGCCCAACCCGCAAGCACTGCCGCCGATGGGGCCACCGTGGCGCTATGCACCGCTGGCCATCGCCAGCGCCGCGGGCGCAGCAGGCACTGTTGATTGCCGTGTCGCCTTTGCCAGCCTTAGCGATCGCGCGCTGCTGTACCGTGGCGGTGATGGCCAATCGCTGTTCGCTGCGCACGCCGGCCCGGGCAGCTTCCGGCCGCTGCCGCACGCCTTGCGCGTCGCCGTGATGCGCGGTGCCAACCCAGTTGCAGGGGCCCGCGTCCGTTGGCAGGTGCCGGTTGGCCATCCCTCGGTGCAGGTGGATGGCGTAATGGTGCAGGCGGGGCAAGGCCGCGAGGCGATCACCGGCATGGATGGTCTGTGCAGCGTGAACTGGGCCATTGATGCAGGCCGCCAGGGAGACTCGCACCGGATCGAGGCAGTGCTGCTGGAGGCCGGGCAGCCGGCTGCGACACCTGCCGTGCAATTCAGCGCCCGGTTCGACAGTGCCGGGCAAACGTCATTTCAGCCCCCGGGAAACTGTCCGACGCTGGCCCCGGCAAACACGGTGCAGGATGCCCTGGAACGGCTGTGCGCCGCCCTTGACGACCGCAAACCACCCAGCATCTGTATCCGCCAGATCAGACTGACCGGTGGGCCCAAGCCCATCGATCTGGTGGACGAGAAGCTCATCCTCAACGGCCTGATCATCAATGCTGTCGATATCCTGGAGAACATCGTTTTCGCTACCGACGCAAAGAGCCTGGATTGCCAGCCACGGGCTGATGATCCGCTGGTAGAGGTGGCGCTTGATCTACCCTACCCGACCACGGATCCGGACAAGCGACACTGGTTGGAAGCCGCGGGCACGTCGGCAGTACAATCCGGCTTTACCCAGCCATTCGCCACCCGCACCACGCGCTTGGCTGGTCAGGTCAAGATCAGTGGTGGCGATATCGTCTGGAGCCCAAACCGGCTGACACGGCTGTTTCTGCAATCAGCCCTGCGTCACGGCTTTGGCAGTCGTGTCACCGGCCAACTGTCCGACGAGCTCAAGCGGCTGGGATGGGCCTTTCCCGATGCAGGCCCGGTATTGTGTCGTATCCGCGTGCGGGGCGCGCTCGTGTTTGGCACTGACGAAAAGACCGGGCGGCCAATCTGGTTCAATGGCCAACATCTGGGCACAAGTGCGGGCATTACCCGCCGGGAGCTGCTGTTGGATGAACGGGAACCCGTACGCGCCGGCGATCTTGAGCTGTTCCTGATCATGTCCCCCGGGCCGAAGAGCGAAAAAAAGGCTGAGCTGGGTTTTGAACTGGGCAGCCTCGTTGGCCGCCTGGCCAACAATGCCAATGTGGCGGCCATGCTGAAGGAACTGGCCGACCAGCAGCGCACCACTGGCAAGACCGTGGTGGTGCGCGGGCATGACGATGGCGCCGGTACACCGCAACAGCAACTGGCCCTGAGCCAGCGCAGAGCTGCCGCGATCGAGGCCGAACTGGTACGGTTGGGCGTGCCAGCCCAGATGGTGCGGGTGGAAGCCATGGGCAACCAGGAGAATGTCGGTGCCACAACGCCCACTGGCAACCGCCGCGTGGAAATCCTGTTCGAGTGAAAGGACGGGCTGGCTTCGCGCTGCGCCAACCCGCCCAACACTTTTTTGGCAGACCTCAGAAGTCCTTGCGCAGCGTCACGAAGAACTGGCGCGGCGCGGCCGGCAGCAGCGTCTGGTTGTCGCCGCTAAAGCCAAACCCGTTGGAACCGATGGTGGCCACATAGCGACGGTCAAACAGATTGCTTGCCGATGCTTCGACAGCCAAGCCGTTCAGCCAGCGGCTGTCGCTGCTGATCCGATAGCCGATCTTGCCATCCACCACCACGCGCCCGCCGACCGAGCGATCGTTGGAGAAGGTGAAGAAGCGGCCCGACATGGCATTGGCATTGGCGCGGGCGTAGAGACTGCCATCATCATAGGCCAGTTCCAGGTTGGCGATGCTGCGCGGGCTGTCGACCACGGTCCGGCCGCGGATCGCCTGCACCACGGTGCCGGCCGCATTCACCACATCATCACGATAGGTGTTTTCGTTGTAGGCATAGGACGCCGTAACGGTCAGCGCCTTGACTGGCTGCCACTGCAGGCCGATTTCCGCGCCGAGAGAACGCACGTCGCCCACGTTTGACAGCAGCGAGGCGTTGCCAACAATGCCCGGGCCCTGCGGGATCGACAGGAGCCGGTTGGAGAAATTGACCAGATAGGCGGCGATCACACCACTCAGATTGCCTTGGCCAAACCGGAAGCCGGCTTCAAACGTGTTGGTCTTCTCCGGCCGCAGTTGGCTGGAGATCACCGCAAAGCCGGCAGCTGACGTGGCAAACGGACCGGTGGTGGCTGCAGCCGTGAAAGCGCGCTGGTTTTCGGTGAAGTTGGCGAACAGCTCATTGCCGCCACCCAGTTTGTAGAGCAGGCCGACCTGCGGCATGAACAGGTCTTCTGACTTGATGCGGCCCAGCGCGAGCGGGCCCGGCACCGGGTTGATGGCGGCGGCGCGCAGCTTGACGCTCTGCCCCTTGAACCCAACGCTCACCGAGAAAGCATCGGTGACATCCCACTGATCCTGCACCGCATATTGGAAGGTGCGGGTGTTGTAGTCGTTATTCCACTGGGTGAAGAACGGGTTCGACTGATAGGTGAGCGCGCTGGTCAGCGGCGTGGTCTGGCTGGTGCCCATGTCGTAGAAGCGACGGGCCTGCTCGAAGTCATTATTCTCGTACCACATGTTGAGCCGAAGCGTGTTGGCGCCCAGCGTGGCAGTGACATCGCCGAGCACACCGACACGGCTGATTTCATACTCGGTGGTGCGGAAGCTCAACGGCAGCCCACCCGGGCTGGCGCGATAGGGCGTGATCCACGAACCCTGGCCCTTGTTGCTATGGTAATAGAGCTGGACGCCAGCAGTGACCCGATCGGATAACCTGCCTTCAAGCCGGCCGCCGGCCAGCCAGTCGCGACGCAGGCCCGCGGCATCGAAATAGGCGTCGTCAACGGTGCGGATCGGTGTCGGATAGCTGGTGCCGAAATTGTTGGCCGCGACAGAGACGCCGGTATCGCCGCGGTTGGCGCCGATGAACGCCACGCGCACCGCCAGCGGCCAATCGCCTGAGATATTGTCCCAGAACGGGCCAAGCCGATTCAGCATATCCTGGCTGAAGTCCTGATAATCATTTTCCTTACGGTCAGTGAAGTTCACAAAAGCCGTGAAGGTCACGTCTTCAGCCAGGGTCGCCACCGCCTTGGCGTTCACCTGCGTGGCACGCTGCACGCCCACGCCCTTCCACTTGTCGGCGGTCAGATGCGCGGCGCTGATATAGGCCTTGAAGCCGCCCAGATCGCCGGTATCGAGCGTGCCGAACAGACGCAGCGTTTCGTTATCGCCATAAGTGGCGTTGGCTGCGATGCCCAATTCGTCCTGCGGTGCACGGCTGAAGAATTCGATGGTGCCGCCAAGGTTGGAGGTGGAGGCGGTGCCGAGCGCGCCGGCGCCCTGGCTCACCCGGGTGCGGCCGATATTGTCGGCAATGATGGCGCGGCTGATGTGCAGGCCGTTGGTGTTGCCATAGCTCATGTCACCCAGCGGCACCCCGTCCAGCGTGAAGCCCAGCTGATTCTGGTTGAAGCCGCGCAGCGTGATGCGGGTCGACCATTCATACACGCCGAACGGGTCGGCCGATTGGAAGTTGACACCCGGCAGCTTCTGGATGGCGATGAACGGGCTGGCGCCCGGCACGGTCAGCTTGATATCGTCAGCCTTGATCTCGGTGACCTGTCGGACTTCGCCCTTACCATAAACGACAATCTCGGCTTCTTCGCTGGCTGTGGCTTCCGCATCGACCTCGTCACGGGCCATGGCCGGGGCGGCGATCAGCGTGGTGGCCAGCAGGGCAAGCCGCAGTTCGTTCATCGTCATCGCGTATCTCCTGTGATCGACGGGCCCCCATCACAGGTGGAGATTGCAGATTGATGCCGGTTCGATGGCAGAAGCGTGTATGAAGTTTTGCAATTTGAAGACGTTGCTGCAGCGCAACAGTCGCTCAATCGAACTTGCCGCTGCGCACCACCTCGACATCACTGGACATCAGCATGAGGTGATGGCTTTCCAGCAGCGGTGCCAGCCGGTCGATGAATGCATCGGCATGATCGCGGCTGGTGATGGCCAGAAACATCACCTTGGCTGTGGCGCCCGACAATTGGTCATCCCGCCAACGACCATGCGCGCCAGCGCCGCCCAAGGTGGGCAGCAGCGTATAATGGCCTATGCCGGCCTCGGCGGCGAGACGGACGATCACCGATATCAGCGGTTCGTCGGCCAGGACTTCGATGCGGCGGCGGTGGGTGGTGGTGGTCATCCCAGACTATCCCCGGATCAATGGCCAGACGTGAGCGGCCAGCCAACCATAATAGGCAATGCCAATGGTCAGGTTGAACGGAAAGGTAACCGCCAGACTCATGCCGAGATAGAGGCCGGGATCAGCGGCGGGAAGCGCCAGCCGCATCACGGCCGGCACGGCAATGTAACTGGCGGAGCCAGCCAAAATGCCGAGCGCTGCTGCCGAACCGGCGCCTAGTCCCAACTCAACACCAATGACCACGCCAAGCGTGCCGTTGATGAGCGGCAAGAGCAACGCCAGCAGCGCGGTGCGCGCACCCAATGCACGCCGATCAAGCAAACGCCGCGCGGCGATCAGGCCCATGTCGAGCAGGAAGATGCACAGCATACCGCGGAATGGCACATCAAACACTGGCGCAATGGGCGCCATGCCGGGTTTGCCGGCAACCAGCCCGATGACAAAACTGCCCAGCAGCAAGATCACGGAGCCATTAAGGAAGGTCTCGTGCAAAAGCCCGCCACGGGGTGCCAAGCTGCCGGCGGATTGGGCCCGCGCCAGCAGCAAGCCCGTGATGATCGCCGGGGTCTCCATGACAGCTAGCACCGCCACCATGAAGCCCGCCGGGGCCATGCCGGCCTGACGGAGAATTTCCGAACCTGTGGCGAAAGTGACCACGCTCACCGAGCCATAGTGCGCGGCCACCGCAGCGGCGTTGGTGCGATCCAGCTGGCCAACTTTGCGCAGCAGCCAAAAGGCTGGAAGTGGCAGCAGGAAACTGAGCGCCAACCCGGCACCGCCTGCCATCAACATATCATGGGTGAAGCCGCTTTCACTCACTTCGCCACCGCCGCGCAGCCCAATCGACATCATGAGGTAAAGGGAAATGCCCTTTGCCACCGCTTCCGGGATCGCAAGATCGGAACGGACCAGGGCTGCCAAGGCTCCGAGCAAGAAGAACAGCACCACCGGCTGCAAAAGGGCGTCAAGGGCCACGTCAGCGCTCCTGGTGGATTAACATGACATTGCGGTAATCAGATCGTGGCCAACAGACAAGAGGCCGGTTGCAAGCAAATGGCCCGACAGCGGAGCTGCCGGGCCATTCAAGATCACGGGTATGGTGTGGTTCAGGCCGCCGCTTCCACGCGGTGCAACGCACATTGACCCCAGATGTCAGACAGCGCCTTCACCAGACGATCAATATCGTCATCGCTGTGCACTGGCCCAGGCGTGATGCGCAACCGCTCGGTGCCCACGGGCACGGTCGGATAGTTGATGGGCTGCACATAGATGCCATGATGCTCCATCAGCCAATCGCTGATCATCTTGGCCTTTTTGGCATCACCCACCATCACCGGGATGATGTGACTGGGATTGTCGAGCTGCGGAATGCCAGTAGCACGCAGAGCGGCACGGACCTTGGCTACCCGCTCCTGCTGGCGTTTGCGTTCAAACGGACTGGCCTTCAGATGTTTCACCGACGCCAGGGCGCCAGCGGCAATCGCCGGCGGCAGCGCTGTGGTGAAAATGAACCCAGAAGCGAAGCTGCGCACGAAATCACAGAGCGCCTTGGACCCGGCGATATAGCCGCCGACCACTCCGTATGCCTTGGCGAGTGTCCCTTCGATTACCGTAAGTCGGCCCATCAGGCCTTCGCGCTCAGCAACGCCTCCGCCGCGTGGGCCGTACATGCCAACAGCGTGGACTTCGTCGATGTAGGTCATGGCGCCGTGCTTATCAGCGACGTCGCAAATCTCCTTGATGGGTGCGATATCGCCATCCATCGAATAAACGCTTTCGAACGCGACCAGCTTTGGAACATCCGGGCCATATTGGCTGAGCAGCCGGTCCAAATCCTCGGCATCATTGTGCTTGAAGACGTGACATTTGGCACGGCTGTGACGAATGCCTTCGATCATCGATGCGTGGTTGAGTGCATCCGAAAAGACCACGCAGCCCGGGATCTTGCTGGCCAGAGTCGACAGCGCTGCCCAATTCGACACGTAGCCCGAGGTGAACAGGAGGGCGTCTTCCTTGTTATGCAGATCGGCCAACTCCAGCTCCAGTTGGCGATGGACATGCATCGTACCGGAGATGTTGCGCGTGCCTCCGGCACCAGCGCCCGATTTGTCCAACTCTTCGTGCATGGCCCGAAGCACATCGGGGTGCTGACCCATACCGAGATAGTCGTTTGAGCACCAAACCGTAACGTCCTGCGTGCGGCCATCATCTAGGTAGCGTGTCGCATGCGGATAGTCACCCTTGTGCCGCTGAAGTTCGGCGAACACGCGGTAATTTCCGCGTTCTTTCAAGCCGTCCAGCGCCGCCTGGAAGTGAGCTTCAAAGTCCATTCATCTTCTCCCGGCGCCGTTCATTGCACGGCATTTTGTCGCACCGCAAGTGGATTCGTGTCAGGCTGGGCTGACACATTCGCCGACTCTGTCATTGCGGGCTTGACAGTGGAGCGCGCCGGCTGGCGCAAGTGTTCGGGCATGGCCCAGCGGAACATGGCGGTATCCTGCCAGGGGACGACAAGAAATCCATGTTCAAGAAATGCCAAGGCGACCAGCGCGAACGCCAGTGCATAACCAGTAGCGATCCCATCCTGGCTGGACAGCGCCTTGTCAGCCAACCACGCAGCCAGCACGGCGATGCCCGACACCGATGCAAGGAAAAACCAGCGCGGCGGGGCAATGCGAAAATAGCTTGCCAGATAGCGCATGTGGTCCGGCATCATTTCGGTGGACAGGTGAGGCACGCCAGCGAAGATATTGAACTTCGCGGAAAGCCGCATGACGAACAACAAGAGGAATGTCAGCGTCGCGGTCTGGTTGGCCTTGCCCCATGTCGCCGCGGCAAGCGCAATCAGACAAAGGAACATCGCCACCTCATGATAAATCAATGTTGCGGCCGCCAGCCGGAACCGCCGCCAACCGCGTGCATCAGGTGGGCACGGCTCCCGGTTTGGCCCGGTGACAAATCCCATCAGAAACGACAATTCGTGCCAGCCCCACAACACGAGTGCGCAGGCAAACGCCACATAGGCCGCCCAAGGGCTGGTTTCCTCTGCCGTGGCAATGATCCCGCCCATGGCAAAACCGGAAGCCATGGTGGCCATGGTAATGCTGATCGGCCACGTATGGCTGGGCAGCTTGTCCAGCCACAGGACAAAACCGGTGGCGACAAACCACAGCACGGTGGCGAACAGCAGAGGCAGTGCGAACTCGGTCACGATGGCGCCTACCGGCTCACCACACAGGCGCGAGGCGCACGTTGGGAGTGACTTCTAGCTTGTCCACCGGATGAAAATAGAGGCGGACAAAGGTTGCCGCTGCCTTCAACGACAACCCGACGCGCTTCAGCTTGCCAACCACACCGCCTTGAGCAACGGCAGCGTCAATGGCGTCACTCGTCTCGCGCATCGTCTCCAGCAGCGCACGGTAACTCGGCGCATCGGTCTGCAGCCCAATCGGGAAAACCTGCCGCGTAATGTCTGTGGTGATGCGGAACACGCGGAAGCCGAACTCGGTCGGGTTGATGCCGAAATGCTTGTAAAGGGCAGGCCGCTTGTGATCGCGTACATACATGGTCGCGTAAACCGCATTCAGGAAGAAGCGTATCCACAGCACATTAAGGCCCGAAGTCAGCTTGGGATCAGCCCGCATCAGCAGTGCAAATGCCTCACCGTGACGGAATTCGTCGTTGCACCATTCCTGGAACCATTTGAAGATCGGGTGAAAGCGCCGCTCGGGATGCTGCTCCAGATGACGATGGATGGTGATGTAGCGGGCGTAGCCAATCTTTTCCGACAGATAAGTGGCATAGAAAATGAACTTCGGCCGGAAATACGTGTATTTCTTGGTCTTGGTCAGGAAACCAAGATCGATGCCGATACCGGCATCCTTCAGGCTGTCGTTGATGAAACCAGCATGACGGCTCTCGTCGCGAGCCATCAGCTTGAACAGCGCCTTGGCGTCGGGATTCTTCATGCGCTTGGTGATCTCGGCATAAAGAATGCAGCCGGAGAATTCCGAGGTCATCGAGGAGACCAGGAAATCGATGAATTCGGGCTTCAGCTCTGGATCCATGGCAGCAATAACGCCATCAAATTCGGGCGTGCGCTTGAAATGCTTCCTGTTGGGATCAGCCTGCATCTCGGCAATCAGGCTGTCCCACTCGGCCCGCACCCGGCTGACATCAATCCGATCCATGGCGGCATAATCGGTGGTGTAGAAACGCGGGCTCAGCACGGTTTCTTGCCGCGCGATCGCCATTGCGTCTTCTTTGGTGATCTCCACGGCACCGCCGGCCTGGATTGAGGTCACGGCATTCATCACGGCTTCTCCGAGCTGAAGGTGATTTCGTACAATTCAGTCAATTCCAACTGAGCCTTGAGCTTTGTCCACAGCCGCTCGAAAGGCGTTGCCTTCCAAACAGTCACGTCGCGGCGCAGGGTCAGGCTCTCGCCAAACGGCAGTTTCACGGCCGCGCCATGCACCTTCACCTGATCACCCGGGCCCAATTCCACATTGCCGTCAAGCTCGACATGCGCGTGGAGATTGTCGAACGTGTGCTCGATCAGGATCGTGCATTGGGTGTCAAGCCGGTCACGCGTGAACAGCCCCATCAGCCGTCTCCCGCAAGAAATGGCATGGTCGCTGCCTCGGGCGCCTTGCCGGTGATGGGCTCAGCCGGGACCCCACCTCCACCTGGGGCATAAGGAACCAAGAGCTGCGCAAATGCAGCTCGGTTGGTATGACCGAAACTACCAAGTTCGATGATTCGTCCGGTGGATTTATCGGTCAGGGTCAGGGCACCATCGGCCCATTGGGCAACGGTCACCGGGCCAGTACGAGCCACTTCATGCAGGCGCCGCTCTCGCATGAGGCCGCGCATGACCCCGCGAATGAAGCCGGTGTTGCTGCCGGGCGGGAAAATGAACACCAATCGGTCAGCCGCAACGTCGAAGACAAGCAAAGCACCATCAGCCCTATCCTCGAACCGGAAATCGCGCGTGGCAATCGTGGCAACCTGACGGCGCTCGCGGGACTGGGGTGCTGTTTCTGGCGCCGGCAGCACGCCAACCCTGATGCTGCCGACGGTGACGATCGACGCAGCAATCAGAGCGCCTGCGGCATAGAGCGCAGACTTGGGGAAGCGCTCGTTGGTAAACTCGCCGCTCATGCGGCCGCTCCTAGCATGGCAGCCGAGCCATTGGGTTCCGGGCTCTCCGCAACCTTTCCTGCCGGATCGGACTTGAGCAGCGCATCCGCGAGCAGGGGCACAAAGGCGTCGGGCACCGCGCGCAGCATCGGTTGCGGCGACCCAAATTTCCATGGGCGCACATGCGGCCACATTTGAAGATAGGCCAGTGGGAAGCGAACGGTCGGGGTGAGCGACACGTCTACCAAGCCAGCGCCGGCCGGCTTGGCATCGGCGCGGCCAACCAAGGACAGCGGGACATTCACACATTTTGGCAGGGCAACGCCAAAGCGCAGCACCACCCGCTTGTTGGTCAAGGTGTAGATGGTCGACTTTGCCTGAGCGCGCGCCAGGATCGCGAGGATCCCCAGGCCGAGCGGCGCAACCGCCAGCGTGACAAGCGCACCTGTGAGGCCCGTACCGCCAGCAAGAAAGGCGAGGCTGGCAACGAAAAGGAACCAGCCGGCAACGAGCCGCGTGTGGAACACACCACGCGCAACCCCGCGCCAATCAGGCGTGCCTTGCCAAAGGATATTCTCCCCCGGCGGCAGCCGCCCCGGCAACCCGGGGATTGGCTCGTCCTCATATTCCATCGACACTTGCAGCTCCGTGCGCTTCTGTCCGCGATCTGGCCGTCGTGGCTCAATTGGCCTTGGCAACGGTGGCGAGCAGGATCAGATGAGCGGTTCGGCCCGTTCAGGCGTCGCCCACAAATAACCGGCACCAAAATAAGCGGTGATCTTCTCTTCTTCGAGCAGGGTCACCTGATCGGCAGACTTGGTGCGCGGCACGCCGGCAATCTGCGCTGCGGTGATTGCATCCGTCGAGACGCCAGCACGCCCAACACGGACCATAGTGATGGGCATCAGGACGGTGCCGGCGCCGCGGGTCAGTTCAACTTCGAGGTAGCGCAGGCATGATTCGGCCCGGTCCATCCAAAGCTCCTTGACCGTGCCCGCCGTTGCACCATCAAGGCCATATACAGGGAGGCCACGGGGATCGACATCGTTCTGATGGACGCTGACGGGATGGCTGACCAAGCGGGTGGGAACGATGCGCGGCTGGCCGTGCATGTCGAGGTCAGGGCGGTCTGCACGCTGCGCGATCGACGCCGGGCCGACGCCGGAGGTCAACTTGTCGCCAACAACGTCAAGGGGTTCACCAGCCCAAGCGCGCGGCAGCACGTTGGCTGGCAATGGATCGCGGGCATTGGCGGTTGGGGTGGTAACTTCGCCCAGGCCATGGGGCAGCTTGAAGGTCTTGGCTGGCTTGAAGAACAGTGCGTCGGTTTCGACGCCGCCATGCCCAGCACCCGTCAGGTCATCTTCGACCGGATAGCCTTCGCGCCGATCCTCACCACGGAGATACCAGACCAGCCCGAGGAAAAAGAGGAAGAAGGCAAAGAAGGTCAGTTCGGCGATGTCCAGGCCGCCAACCAGATGAACATTCGACATGCGAGGCATCTCCCCTCAAGAACCATAGCCTGCTGCACCCTGCGCTTGGCTGCAGCAAACCGGCGCGGTCACCATGGCCATGCCCCGCCGCGCCTGCGGGATGACCCTGCGATTCCCTGACAAAGCCAGCGGCACCGGCTTTAGCAGACCTGTTAGTGCAGCGCATGACAGAAAAGCAACATTTCCTGCCCATCGCAGCAAAATCGTCACTTTGCCCTGCGCCCCCATAACGACGTTTGCCACACCCTGTGGCCAGATGTCGCAGACGAACGGTGGCGCATCGGTCATGCCAACAACACCTCCTGGGCGTGGCTCGTATAGAAACCGCGGCTGACCCGGCGATCACGGCCCAGCCTTGCGTGAGGAACGCTGCGCGACAAGCGGGATTTCAGCAGATCATGGGCGACCGGAATGATGCTGGGGGAACGGTCGCTCTTGGGAAACAGCTGGCCGATCGCCCGCGCGGTGCGGAGCAGCGGCGTACCAGGCGCGAACGTGAAAAGCATGGAGTGGCGAGCTCGCTCAGCGAGGCGCGCCGTGGCAGCCGCAATCTGATCGCTCTCGTAATGGATCAGCACATCCATCGAGACGATATGATCGAAGCTGCCGTAGGACGCATCAAGCATATCCCCGGCAAACAGGTTGATCCTGTCCTTCACATCATCAGGCAGACGCTGCTTGCCGATCTCGATCAGCTGCGGCGACACGTCAATGCCAACCACCTCGGCACCACGGCGCGCGGCCTCAATCGCCAGCATGCCGGTGCCACATCCCGCATCCAAAATGCGGCGGCCAGACAGATCCTGCGGCAGCCATCCAAGCAACGTGTTCCGCATCTCGTCGCGCCCAGCCCGCACCGTGGCGCGGATGCGGGAAACCGGCGCATCACTGGTCATCGCCGCCCAAGCAGCAAGGGCGGTCCGATCGAAATAATGCTCGAGCTTGGTGCGCTTGGCATCCCAACCGGGCGCCGGCACTGGCGAATGCACGTTCATTCAAACCCCAGAAAATCAAAAATGTCACGATCCTTCATTGGATGCGCGTTGCAGGGCTCCACGCCGGCCCAGAGCAAGGCCGCGAGCCGCTTGTATTCGTTTTGGGCTGCGACGATCTCAGGTTCGTCACCCATTTCAAATATCGTGCATTTCTTGAGGCGAGAGCGGCGAATAGCATCAAGATCGGGCAGATGGGCCAGACGGTCTATGCCAGTGGCAGTGCAGAACCGGTCAATCTCATCCGTATCGGCTGAACGATTGGCGATGCATCCGGCCAGCCGCACCTCATAATTCTTCGCCTTGGCCTGAATTGCGGCCATGATGCGGTTCATGGCGAAAATGCTGTCGAAGTCATTTGCCGTCACCACGATAGCGCGTTCAGCATGTTGCAAGGGCGCAGCAAAGCCGCCGCACACCACGTCGCCAAGGACGTCGAAGATCACCACATCAGTGTCTTCGAGAAGATGGTGCTGCTTGAGCAGTTTCACCGTCTGCCCGACGACATAGCCGCCGCAACCGGTGCCAGCCGGGGGGCCGCCGGCCTCCACGCACATCACCCCATTGAAACCTTCGAACATATAGTCTTCCGGCCGCAATTCTTCGTGATGGAATTCAACCTGCTCCAGCACGTCGATAACCGTGGGCATCAGCTTCTTGGTCAAGGTGAATGTGCTGTCATGCTTGGGGTCACAGCCGATCTGAAGCACCCGCTTGCCAAGCAGCGAGAAGGCGGCCGAGAGGTTGGACGACGTGGTCGACTTGCCGATCCCGCCCTTGCCATAAACCGCGAAAACCTTGGCACCCTCGATCGTTTGGCCGGGATCCAGCTTGAACTGCACGCTGCCCTCCCCATCGCCAGGGAATCCAGGCTTGCGGGTCTTGTCGATGATGAGGGTCATATGCTCAGACTCCTTCAGGCGGCCATGGAACCGGCCGGCGCGACACCTTCCAGCTGATCCTCAATGGCATCAGTGGCGGCATAGAGAGCAGCCAGCGTTTCCGCATCGGGCTGCCAGAAATTGCGGTCGGCAGCTTCGATCAGGCGGTTGGCGATCTTGGCTGCGGCACGCGGATTCATTTCAGCGATACGCTGGCGCATAGCATCATCCAGCACATAAGTTTCAGTGATGCGCTGATAAACCCAAGGATCCACCTGACCAGTAGTCGCTGACCAGCCGGTGGTGGTCGTTACCGCCGCCTCCACTTGGCGAACGCCTTCATAGCCGTGCTTCAATTGAGCCTCGATCCACACCGGATTGAGCGTGCGCGTGCGGGTTTCCAGTGCCACCTGCTCCTGAAGTGACCGAACCTTGCCAGAACCCTGGGTCTGGTCGCCAATATAAACTGGTGCCGCTTCACCCTTGGCACGCGTTACCGCCCGACTGATACCGCCCAGGGTATCGACATACTGGTCGATCGTGGTGATGCCCAACTCGACGCTTTCAAGATTCTGATAAGCACAGTCCACTGTCTTCAGTGCGCTGGCCAGCAAACCAGGCTGGCGCTTCGGCTTGCCATCAACACCATAGGCATAGCCCTTCTGCTTCTCGTAACAGTCGGCCAATTCGTTGGGATCAGTCCAGTTGGCGCTGTCGATGAGCAGGTTGACGTTGGCACCATAGGCGCCCTCGGCATTGGAATAGACCCGCAACGAAGCGGTCGCCATGTCGCAGTTATGTTCATCGAGATAAGCGAGGCTGTGCTTGCGGATATAGTTCATGTCCAGCGGTTCATCCGCTTCGGAAGCAAGCAAAGCGGCTTCTGCCAGCATTTTTGTCTGCAGTGGCAGAAGATCGCGGAACACGCCCGACATGGTGACCAGCACGTCGATGCGTGGCCGCCCCAGATCCTCAAGCGGGATCAGTTCCGCGCCCGAAAGCCGGTTGTAACTGTCAAACCGCGGCTTGGCCCCCATAAGCGCCATAGCCTGGGCAACTTGCGCGCCTTCGCTCTTCAGATTGTCAGTGCCCCACAACACCATGGCCACGGTCTCTGGCAGCTTTCCGGCATCGGCCATGGCACGATCCAGGATGCGTTGGGCTTGGGCGGCGCCATCCTTACAGGCATAGGCGGATGGCAACCGGAAGGGATCAAAGCCGTGGATATTCCGGCCGGTCGGCAGAATTTCCGGATCGCGCAAGATATCACCGCCCGCGACGGGCGGGACATAGCGCCCTTCCAGTGCCCTGATCAGGCCGTCCATCTCATGGTTCACCATCAAGGCGCTATTGATGTTGGCCAATTCGCGCAGGGTTGGTGTATTGGGTGCAATGCGACCCTTGATCAGCTTTTCGATCGTATCGCGATCGACGGTTTCGCCGCGAGCCTGCGCACAAGCTGACAGCATGTCGATGCGCGCTTCTTCACTTTCAGCCTCGCCAAACACATGGAGGCCCTGAGGAATCAGCTCCTGCTCGATTTCGTAAAGTTTCGCGGCAAGATTCGAAACATCGCTGCCATCAAGGTCCATGGCCGCGGCTTGTTCCCGGATCACTTCTTCCAAGCCCGGCAGTTCAGGGCTGCCCGGTTCAGTCGAGCGCCAGCGGTCAACACTGGCCTTGATGTCTGACAACCCCTTGTAGAGGCCGGAATTGGTCAACGCCGGCGTGAGATAGGACACGAGCGTGGCGCCAGAGCGGCGTTTGGCAAGCACGCCTTCAGACGGATTGTTGGCAGCGTACAGATATATATTGGGCAGATCCTGAATGATACGCTCTGGCCAGCAGCTCATGGTCATCCCGGTCTGCTTGCCCGGCATGAACTCAAGGCTGCCGTGCGTGCCCCAGTGAATCACCGCATGAGCACCGAAATCATTCCGGATCCAACGATAAAAGGCCATGAAGGCATGAGTGGGCGCGAAACGACCATCGAACAGCAACCGCATCGGGTCACTTTCATAACCGTTGGCCGGCTGGATGCCCACGAAGACATTGCCGAATTGGGCTCCAGTGATGAGCACGTTCCTGCCGTCAGACTGGAACTTGCCCGGTGCCGGGCCCCATTCCGCCTCGATCTCCTTCAGATAGGGCTCGGTTGCCACGATTTGATCAGCCGGCACGAAGGCGTGGACATTGGCCTCCTGGCCATATTGCATGGCGTTGCCGTCAATCACCCGGCGGCGCACAGCCTCGGCATCGTCCGGCACCTCAACATCATAACCTTCGGCCTTCAGGCGCTTCAGCGTGCGGTGCAGCGATTCGAACACGCTCAGGAACTGGGCGGTGCCCGCAGCCCCGCCATTCGGCGGGAAATTGAATAGCACGACAGCGAGCTTGCGCTCCCTGTTGGCCGTCCGGCGCAATTGCACCAGTTTCAGCATCTTGTCAGCCAGCGCTTCCGCCCGCTCGGGGCAGGACTGCATCGCGCGGACCCCGTCCGAGGCAGCCCAACTGCATTTGCGCTCGCAGCCGGTACAGGCTTCGCCGCTGGCATCGCTGCGGCCACCAAAAACCATCGGCTGGGTGCCGCCATCCAGTTCCGGAATGGCGATCATGATGGTTGCTTCCAGCGGCAGCAGACCCTGGCGATTGGCGCCCCATTGCTGCAGTGTCTGGAATTCCACCGGGTGAGCGGCGATATACGGACGGTCGAGTCTGGTCAGGATTTCCTCGGCGGCTTTCGCATCGGAATAAGCCGGACCACCCACTAGGCTGAAGCCGGTCAGGTTGATAACGGCATCGACCGTTGCCCGACCATCCTTCATCATCAGCGCCTCGATGGCCGGCCGCTGGTCCAACCCGCCGGCAAAGGCCGGAATCACGTTAAGACCGCGCGCCTCCAAGGCCCGGATCACGCCATCATAATGGTTGGCATCCTTGCCCAGCACATAGGAGCGCAGCATCAGCACGCCGACCGTACCGACCGCGTCTTTCTTCCACGGTAGATCGGTCAATTTCTCCGACATGCGCTGGGGCAGATCGGGGTGGTAAACGCCCACGTCAGGATATTCCTGCGGTGGCTCTACCTTTGCCTTGCCGCGCAGCCCTTTGCGAGGGCCATCGGCATAACGATCGACCAGCGCCTGCACCATCTGGAAAGCATTGTCGTCACTGCCCGACAGCCAATATTGCAGGGTAAGGAAATAAGCGCGCACATCCTGTGCTGTACCCGGAACAAACTTCAGCAGTTTGGGCAGACGGCGCAGCACAGCCAATTGCGCGGCGCCACTGTTGGCAGCACCGTCCTTCGAACTGCCACGCAGCTTCTTCAGCCAGCCCAGCGGCCCCTTGGGCGGCACATCCATGCGATAATCGCCCATCCGGGTCATCTTCACGACGTCGGACTGGCTCATCAGACAAACCATTGCGTCGCATTCCTCGCGACGCGCCACCAATGCTTCCTTGATGAGCCTGATTTGCTCGTCGAGGAACAGCATGGTCACCACCACGATGTCGGCGCGAGCGATATCGGCGCGGGTGGCTTCCAGCTGGCCCGGCTTGTCCCAGTCAGCCGCGGCGTGGAAACCGATCGAAACCGGCAGACCGAGTTTCTGGAACCGAGCCCGCGCCCGATCAATCGCACCAGACAAATGATTGTCCAGGGTGACAATCACGACATGGCAATGATCGGGCCGGTCCTGCTTTGAAGGCGGGGTATCAGCGCGCATAATGGGCTTTGGCCTCGTACAAGGTCTCGCGGGTGATGGTGGCAACGCCATGCTCAGCGGCATAGCGTTCGGTATTGCGGCGGGCTTTGCCGCGCACAAAAAACGGAATTTTGCCCAATTCAGCAAGGGCTTCTTCGGTCCAGCCGCCAGGTTCCGGTGTCGCAGGTGGCACCGATAGCGGAGGCGCGTCAGCCGCAGCCGGCACATGCGCCGGCGCCGCATGTCCAAGATGGCTTGGACCAGCGGCATCGGAAAACTCGAAATCTTCGCGGAACATCGTCAACAGATGTTCCTCCAAGCCCATCACCAGCGGATGCACCCAGGTATCAAACAGGACATTGGCGCCCTCGAAGCCCATCTGCGGGCTGTAGCGCGCCGGGAAATCCTGGACGTGCACCGGGGCAGAGATCACCGCACAAGGAAGCCGCAGCCGCTTGGCGATATGACGCTCCATCTGGGTGCCCAGCACAAGTTCCGGTGCAGCAGCGGCAATCGCGTCTTCGACTTCCAGATAATCATCGGTGATCAGCGGATCGACACCATATTTCTCGGCCGCCGCCCTGATTTCGCGCGCGAATTCACGGTTGTAACAGCCCAGTCCCACCACTTTGAAGCCAAGCTCTTCCGCTGCGACCCGCGCTGCAGCCACCGCATGCGTGGCATCGCCGAAAATGAAAACCCGCTTGCCCGTGAGGTAGGTGGAATCAACCGAGCGCGACCACCAGCCCATGCGGCCCTGGTCAACGGCGCCAGGCATCATCACGCCTGCAACCTGGCACACTTCCGACACGAATTCGCGGGTGGCATTCAAGCCGATCGGCACGGTCTTCACGGTCTTCTGCCGAAAGGTGCGTTCAAGCCAGCCGCAAGCCTGTGCAGCAATTTCGGGATAAAGGCAGATGTTGAAATCGGCCTCGCCCAGACGGACCAGATCAGCTGGAGCCGCCGCCATCGGCGCCACCACATGCACATCAATGCCCAACTGGCTGAGCAGTCGGGTGATTTCCACCACATCGTCGCGATGCCGAAAACCGAGTGCTGTCGGCCCAAGAATGTTGGCGCGCGGGCGCCGGGGCCCAGCCTCACCCACCGCCGGTGGTGGCCGGCGTTGCTTGTCGGCCAGACCACGCACCAATTGGTAGAATGTTTCCGAAGCGCCCCAATTTTCCTTGCGGCTATAGCTGGGCAGTTCCAGCGGGATCACCGGACAATCAAGGCCCATGGTCTCGGCAAGCCCGGCGGGGTCATCCTGAATCAGCTCAGCGGTGCAGCTTGCCCCGACGATCATCGCCTGCGGTCGAAACCGTTCATAGGCATCACGCGCCGCCGTCTTGAACAGTTCGGCCGTGTCCTTGCCGAGATCGCGCGCCTGGAAGGTGGTGTAGGTCACGGGCGGCCGGTGGTCCCGCCGCTCGATCATCGTGAAAAGAAGGTCCGCATAGGTATCGCCTTGCGGAGCATGCAGAACATAGTGCAAGCCTTTCATGGCCGTCGCCACCCGCATCGCCCCCACATGGGGCGGGCCTTCATATGTCCAGACGGTGAGCTGCATGGGCTACACCCTCAACAGATCACGGCGGTTCAGCGGCCGGGCAAAAAGCTCGGCCAGATCACCCGCCTGTTCGAAACCGTGGATCGGGGAGAAGACCAGCTCAATCGCCCATTTTGTGGACAATCCCGTCTTCTCCAGCGGATTGGCCAGACCCAAGCCGCAAACGGTCAAATCCGGGCGCTGTGCCTGCACACGGTCAAGCTGTCGCTCAACGTCTTGGCCCTCGGAAATAAGCGTGCCCGGCGGCAGTGCAGCCAATTCGTCAATCAGGTGGCCCTTGTGCAGATAGGGCGTACCGACCTCGACCAACGACATACCAAGTTCGCCTGCAAGAAAACGCGCCAGCGGCACTTCCAGCTGGCTGTCGGGCAAGAAGAAGATACGCTTGCCGGCCAATTTTGCGCGGTGCGCAGCAAGCGCCTTGCGGGCCCGCTCACGCGGCGGCGCCGTCACCATCTCGAACCGGTCCTCGCGCACACCGAAGGCTTGGGCACCGGCATGCAGCCAGGCTGTGGTCCCCTCGGCACCAAACGGGAAAAGCGCCGGAAGATGAATTGCGCCGCGCTTGTCCAGCGCCGTGCCGGTCTCCGCCAGGAACGGCTGCGCCAACAGGTAACGCGTGTTAGGCCCCACACCGGGCATGTTACCGGCCCGGCGCGCCGGCAGCGTCACAACCTTCTCGATGCCGAGGTCACCAAACAGTCGGAGGAACTGATCTTCCACCACGTCAGGCAGGCTGCCAACCAGCATGAGTTGGCGCGCATCGGTGAACGGCAGCTCCGGCACCAATGCAGCGAGGCACGCATCCTCCCCTTGGGTGAAGGTGGTTTCGATGCCACTGCCACTGTAGTTGAGCACATGACAATTGGGCGAAAAACGCTGGTTGAGTCGCTGCGCCGCACGCGACAGATCAAGCTTGATCACCTCCGACGGGCAGGAGCCGACCAGGAATAGCATGCGAATATCCGGTCGCCGTGCCAGGAGGCGGGTGACCACCCGGTCCAACTCCTCATTGGCGTCTGCCAGGCCGGCAAGGTCCTTTTCCTCAATGATCGCCGTGCCGAACCGCGGCTCGGCAAACACCATCACGCCGGCTGCCGACTGCAAAAGATGCGCACATGTGCGACTGCCAACCACCAGGAAGAACGCATCCTGAATCTTCCGATGCAGCCAGATGATCCCGGTCAGGCCGCAAAAGACTTCACGCTGGCCACGTTCGCGCAAAATGCCATCGGCACCCACTGGCGGTGCAGCACACGCCTTGGGCCCTGCCCCGCTCATGCGGCAGCAATCACCGCTGCGGAGGCGCCAATGACCGAGGCCTGCACCCCGGTCATGGCCGCTGCAGGCGCATCCCGCTCCGCCAACGACTCAACATTTGCCTTGGACGGCTGAGAGGTAAGGCGAGCCATGCGCAGCTTCCAGATGAATTGCGCTGCGTTGATCACATATGCAACATAAGCCGCGAGAGCCGTGCCGAACAAAACGCCTTCATCTGCAATACCGGTGAAGAGCCCGACCAAGTAAAGCGTGTGCAGCACGATCACAAGCATCGAAAAGATATCCTCCCAGAAGAAGCTTTCATGAAAGAGATACTGCCCGAAAACGACCTTTTCCCAGATCGCACCCGTGATCATGATCGTGTACAACGCGATTGTCTTGATCACCACGGACCAGACAGCCAGATCATAGTTATTGCCGGTATTGAGATAATCAATCACCAGATAGAGGCTGACCCCAAAGATCAGAAATTGGACAGGAGCCAACAGGCCCTGCACCAGCGTCCACTTCGTGCCGTCGCGGCGGGCGCGTTCTTCAGGCGTGTAAAGCGGACGCTCCACGCTTGCCGCCGCCGACGCAGACCCTGACCCGGACAAACCCTCTACCCCTCAAAGATTACGCAATTTTCCCTATCACTCCCCCCCCGCGTGTCAACCGGCATTGCGCCAGCGCCTGTCATGCTGGCTTGTCATCGTGGCAGGGCCCCGGCAGGTTGCGACGTGTTTCCAAGTGCGCCGTGTTGCGCCGCAACATCGCGCCTGCGAAATCAGCGTGAAATGGCAAATCAAGCGGTTGCCAGTTGATCAGGAGTGGCATAGCCTGTGTCAGTCTGTCGCGACAGATCGGCAATCCATGGCCGACGCGTGACCGACGCGGGAGCCGTCATCCAAGCGGTGACGGGAACAGGTGATGACGTCCATGATGGACATTGTGGCGGATGCGACAAGCGCCGCCACCAACGGCTGGAAACGCGCCCGGCAGGCTGCTTTTGGCTCCGCTGGCCCCATCCCTGTGTCCTCAGACCGGGACGCACTGGTGCGGTTGATCGAGGCCGACATAATCCCGCGTCTGCTGGCCGGCCGCAAGGCGGAGGGCACGGCTGAGGGGTCGGTCCTTCCCAACTACCTTGTGCCGAGATTCGCCCGCGCCCTTATCGACGATGACGCCGCCGCATTGCAGGCTGAGGTAGACGCTCTCCACGATGCCGGACACACGGCGCAAAGGCTGATGGAATTCCTGGTGGCACCGGCTGCTAGGTTGCTTGGCGATTGGTGGCTGGCTGACGAAATTGACTTCGTTGATGTGACCTTGGGTGTCTGGCGCTGCCAGACTTTGGTTCATGCTTTGTCTGCCCGCGAACCTGGAGCAGGCTTGCCCAGTGTCATGCAACGCCATGCCCTGATCCTGCCAGCGCCCGGTGAACAACATGTGCTGGGCGCAATGATGGTGGAACACGGCTTTCGCCGTGCCGGTTGGGCCACGCGGTCGGGGCCGGCATTAGATGAAAATGCGCTGTTGACCCTGGTGGCACAGGACGATTTTGACGTCATCGGTCTTTCAGCTGGCAGCCAGCGTGTTCTGGCCAGCCTGCCTCGCACGATTGCTTCAGTGCGCCGGGCGGTGAAGCAGCCGCTGCTCATTATCGTGGGCGGCGCAGCGGTGAACGGCGAGGCCGCGGTCGCACGGCGTGTGGGCGCAGATGCGGCAGCCCGCGATGCTGCACATGCGGTGGCGCTGGCAGAGCAGTTTCTGATCGGGCGGTTGCCGGTGCGCGCGGCTGCCGAAGGGGCATGAAGCGGGACGGAACTGGGCAACCTGGGCAGGATATGGGGGCCGGAGAGCAACGGCATGGATGCAAGAAACTATAATCACATCAGCGCCCTGCCCAGCGATGGGGCCATTGATCTTGCCGCCCTGGTGGCCAGCCGCCCCGACAGTGCACTGGCAGCCCTGCTGGCAGCGGCAGATCTGGTGCTTGTAGTAGCCGCCAACGGCCGAATCGATCAGGTTCATGTTGGCAGCGGCGACATAGAGCCAGGTGAGGTTGCTGGCTGGGAGGGCATGGACTGGCACGAGACAGCCCTGGCCGACAGCCAGAACAAGATCGATGCGTTGATGAATGAAGCGATTGCGCCGCGTTGGCGCGAAGCCAATCATCATGGCAGCACCAACGAGTTGCCGCTGAAATGGCTCACCCTGCCATTGCCGGGCAACCGCCGGCTGGCCATTGCCCGCGACCAGCGCGCTGCGGCCAGCCTACAACAACGCTTGGTCCGTGCACAGCAAGCGATGGAGCGCGACTCGATGCGGTTGCGCCAGCTCGAAACGCGGCACCGCCTGCTGTTCGACACAGCCGCCGAACCCATTTTCATCATCGATGCCGCCAGCCGCCGCGTGCTGGAGGCAAATGCCGCCGCGCGCCGGGCCACCGGTCTTGCGGCACAAGCGCTGACAGGACAAAATTTCGCCGCTCTGGTGCACCCCGACGATCACGACGGCACCATTGCCACCCTGGGCGCACTTGCCGCCAGCGACCAGCGCCATCCTGCCCGGCTGCGACTGGCCAGTGGCCAGTTTTTTGCCATGAGCGCCAGCCTGTTTCGCCAGGATCGAGACAACAGGCTGCTGATTCGGTTGGCACCGCTGGATCTTGCCGCGCCGGCGGAAAGTGAGCCGCTCGCCGAAGCGATGGAGCGAATGCCTGACGCCTTTGTCCTGACTGACGATAATTTTGACATCATAGCCGGCAACGGTGCCTTCCTCGATCTGGTTGGCCTTGCCCGCGCAGCGGATCTTGTGGGTCAGCCCATCAGCCGGTACCTTGGCCGACCGGGGATTGATCTGGGCGTCCTCACAACGGCGTTGCGGGATCATGGCACCGTGCGTGGCTTTGCCACGATCGTTCGATCAGGCAGCGGCGATCCAGCGGCGAGCGACGGTGAACCGGTCGAGGTCTCGGCTGTTTCGAGCGGCGAAGCCGAACAACTTCGTCACGGCTTCTCAATCCGGCCAGCGGTGCGCGATGCAAGCCAGGCGCCAGGAACCTCGCTGCCGATGAGCCAACTCACCGACTTGGTGGGCCGGGTCTCATTGAAGGACATCGTGCGCGAATCGACCGACCTCATCGAGCGGCTCTGCATCGAGGCGGCACTGAATTACACCGATGATAACCGTGCGTCGGCAGCCGAAATTCTCGGCCTGTCCCGCCAAAGCCTCTATTCCAAACTTCACCGGCATGGACTCGGCAATCTGGGCCTGGCCAATCTGGGCGATACCGACAGCAGCAACGACAACAGCAGCGACGGCCACAGCACCGGGTGACGAACGGCGCGATCGGTGGCGGCGCGGCAAATCGCGGCGCTTTCGCTGCCAACTGTCTGTCGAAGTTGACGCCTTCAAGGCGTCAAGACTAACTTACACTCATGGAACATGTCCCCCCGCCGCGCGCTGGTGATGCGCTGCCTGCTGGCCCCGGCCTGCCGTCTGCAGGGTTGCCGCGCCCTCGCGCCGTGGTTGAACTGCTGAAGCCGGTGACTTGGTTTCCGCCAATGTGGGCCTTCATGTGTGGGGTCGTGTCCTCAGGCGTGCCACTGGCAGATCGGGTGGGCTTCCTGATCGCCGGCATGCTGCTGGCGGGGCCGCTCGTCTGCGGCAACAGCCAAGCGATCAACGATTGGTTCGATCGCCATGTCGATGCGATCAACGAGCCGCAGCGCCCCATCCCGTCGGGCCGCATCCCCGGCCGCTGGGGCCTTTATATCGCCATTCTGGGAAGCATCATCAGCCTTGTCGTTGGCTTTGTGATCGGGCCGGTGGTGGGCATCGCTACCATTGTCGGCGTGGCCATGGCCTGGGCCTATTCGGCGCCGCCTCTCCGCTTCAAAGCCGATGGATGGCTCGGCCCGCTTGTTTGTGCAGCGGCCTATGAAGGGGTTAGCTGGTTCACCGGTGCTGCCGTGATGGCGGGCGGCGTGCCCGACAGCCGCATCATCTGGGTGTTGTGCATGTATGCTCTGGGCGCGCACGGCATCATGGTGCTCAATGATTTCAAGGCTGTGAAGGGCGATGCGCAATCGGGGGTCAATTCGCTGCCGGTGCAATTGGGTGAACGCAACGCCGCCGAGATCGCCTGTTGGACGATGGCACTCCCACAAGTGGTGGTCATCATTTTGCTCGCCCGCTGGGGCCTGGCCTGGCCAGCGGCGATGGTGGCCTTCTCGCTGACGATGCAAGTTGTATTGATGCAGCGGGTGCTGGCGGCGCCAGCCGCCAATGCCCCATTCTACAACGCCACTGGCACGACGCTGTACGTGCTGGGCATGCTCACCAGTGCTTTTGGTCTGTCGGTGATCGTGTGATGGCGCCGCTCAAATGGCTCGGTATCGCCCGACTTGGTCTGGTGCAGAGTGCACTCGGAGCGATCGTCATGCTCGCCTCGTCGCTGCTCAATCGCATCATGGTGGTGGAATATGCGATGGCTGCGGCCCTGCCTGCCGGTTTGGTCGCCTTTCATTATGGCGTGCAGCTGTCACGACCGAAATGGGGACATGGCAGTGATGCGGGCTGGCGACGGACGCCATGGATCATCGGCGGCATGGCCGTGCTGGGCGCCGGCGGTCTGCTCGCCACGTTCATCACCACAAAATTGCAGGGCCCATTCTGGCCGGCCTTTGCTGCGCTCGTGTTGGCCTATGCCATGATCGGCATTGGGGTGGGGGCGGCAGGCACCTCGTTGCTGGCGTTGCTGGCCAGCCGGACAGCCGAAAGCCGCCGGCCCGCCGCAGCCAGCCTGACATGGATCATGATGATCATCGGCATCGTGATTTCAGCCGGTGTGGCCGGCCAGTTGCTCGATCCATTCAGCCCCGAACGCTTGTTCAAGGTGGCAGCGGGCGTGGTCGCCGCTGCATTTGCCCTCACCTGCCTGGCAGTATGGGGCGTTGAGGGCACGCCGGTGACCGAGGAAAGGCGAGAGGCTGCACCCTTTGGCGAAGCCATCGCCGGCATCTGGGCAGATCCGCTCACCCGGCTGTTCAGCATCTTCGTGTTCTTTTCAATGCTGGCCTATTCGATGCAGGATCTGATCCTTGAGCCGTTTGCCGGTTTGGTCTTCAACATGACCCCGGGCCAGTCCACAAGCCTGTCCGGCGTGCAGCATCAAGGTGTCCTGGCAGGGATGATCCTGGTGGGGCTTGGCGGCCATGCCTTTGGTGGCAAGGCCGGCCTGAAGCTCAAGCGCTGGATTGTGGCCGGCTGCATGGCCTCCGGGCTGGCGCTGGCCAGCCTTGCCATGGCAGCCCGTGCCGGCCCGGGGTGGCCGCTCGCATTGAATGTGGCTGTCCTGGGTTTTGCCAACGGCATGTTTGCGGTTGCTGCCATTGGCTCGATGCTGGAACTGGCCGGGCGTGGGGGGCCTGGGCACGAAGGCATCAGGATGGGCCTGTGGGGTGCATCGCAGGCAGCAGCCTTTGGCATCGGCGGTTTTGTGGGCGCGCTGGCAGTCGACCGGCTGCGCAGCCTGCTGGCCGATACCGGGCGCGCGTTCGAACTGGTGTTTGCCGCCGAAGCCGGGTTGTTCCTGGTGGCAGCGTTTATCGCACTGAAACTCAATGACCGCATGGGGCAACAGGCGGGCAGGCCCACTTCGCAGGAGGCACTGGCATGACCGAGACGTTCGATATGGTGGTGGTGGGCGGCGGGCCTTCGGGGGCAACCGCAGCCAATGATCTTGCCTTGCAGGGTTTCAAGGTGATGCTGCTGGATCGCATGGGACGCATCAAGCCTTGTGGCGGCGCTGTGCCGCCGCGGCTGCTCAAGGACTTCGATGTGCCCATGGAACTGCTTTGCACCACGGCCAACAGCGCCCGCATGATCAGCCCCAAAGACAAAAAGGTGGACATGCCGGTGGGCGAAGGCGGCTGGGTCGGCATGGTTGATCGCGATGTGTTCGATGAATGGCTGCGGGCACGCGCCGCCCGCAACGGCGCCGACCGCCGCGATGGCACGTTCGAGATGCTCGAGCGCGATGCCGATGGCACTGCCATCGTTTGCTATCGGCCCAAAGGGGCGGCACGCGGCTCCGAACCGGTGAGGGTGCGCACAAAAATGCTCATCGGCTGCGATGGCTGCAATTCCGCTGTCGCCCGTGCGGCACTGCCCGAAGAGAAACTGCCGTTTGTGGCAGCCTATCACGAAGTCGTGGAAAGCCCGCCCGAAGGCTTCAAGGGCTTTGAAGGCAATCGCTGCGATGTCTTCTATCAGGGCAAGCATAGCCCCGATTTTTATGCCTGGGTGTTTCCGCACGGCTCCAAAACCAGCATCGGTACCGGCAGCGCGGTGCAGGGCTTTGAACTGCGAAAGGCCGTGGCCAAGCTGCGCGGCGAACTGGGCATGGATGAAGCCACCTGCAAGACCGTGCGCGTGGAAGGCGCCCCCATCCCGCTGCGTCCGCGCAAAAAGTGGGACAATGGCAAGGACGTGGTGGTCGCTGGCGACGCCGCCGGCACAGTTGCCCCGGCCAGCGGAGAAGGCATTTTCTACGCCATGACCGCAGGCCGTGAAGCCGCCAAGGCTGCCGCGGAGGCCGTGCGCACTGGCGATCCTGCCCGGTTGGCGCTGGCCCGCAAGCGGTTCCTGAAAGGCCATGGCACGGTGTTCACCGTGCTGGGCATCATGCAATGGTGGTGGTACCGTTCCGACACGATGCGCGAGAAGTTCGTCAAGCTGTGCATGGACAAGGATATCCAGGAATTGACCTGGGAAGCCTATATGAACAAGGAACTGGTCAGGCGGAAACCGCTTGCCCATGTCCGCATCTTCCTGAAAGACTCGGTACAGTTGATCACCGGCATTCTTTCGGGTGGCGGGGTCCGCGAAGGCAACAACGCCGGCAAACGCGCGCAGGCCTGATCCGCCCAGGATCCTCACCCGCCGCGTCCGCCGGCTGGCAGGAAGGATCGTGATGGCGCGATTGTCGGAACAGGCGTGGGTGCTGCCCGCTGCGGTTGCGGCGGTGGCAGCCAGCTTCACCGCTGCAGTTGGCGCCACCATCACCGATATCGGCCCTTGGTACATGGCGCTGAGACAGCCAGATTGGGCGCCGCCCACCTGGCTGTTCGGCCCCGCTTGGACGGTGATTTTCGGGCTGTGTACCATTTCGGGGGCGACTGCCTGGTTGGCGGCACGCACCCGTTCCCAAGCCGAATCGATAATCGGCCTGTTTGCCTTGAACGGCTTTCTCAACCTGCTGTGGAGCTTTCTCTTCTTCCGCCTGCACCGGCCTGATTATGCTGCG
Source organism: Sphingomonadales bacterium (assembly GCA_027483465.1). Taxonomy (GTDB): domain Bacteria; phylum Pseudomonadota; class Alphaproteobacteria; order Sphingomonadales; family Sphingomonadaceae; genus Sandarakinorhabdus. Next base: position 24,831 of record JAIXUQ010000067.1, on the reverse strand, counting down.
CTTGAGGTGGGCGTGCTGTGGAGCAGTATCGCCATCCTGATCGTGGTGTTGTGGCGCATATCCCGACCAGCTGCGGTACTGCTGCTGCCATACTGGGCGTGGGTCAGTTTTGCCGCCATGCTGAACAGGGCTATCGTCGAATTGAATGGGCCGTTCTAATCCGACGTCACCGCTTTGCTGTTCAGCGGACGGGCGGCTCTTTGCCAGACGAAGGCTGGTTCACGGGGGGCTCCACAGGCGGCAGATCGGTGAAGCTGTCAGTGGGAGCCATCGGACGTCCCAGCTGGGGTGTTTTCGCCGATGTCCCGGCCTCATCGATCGTCGGCTTGCGCACCTCGTCACAAGCGATGGTGATCAGCGCGAACCCCAAAATCACGGCCAAGTTACGGAGCATCACCACCCCAGGAAGTTATCTGTAAATATTCATTACCACCACATCATGTTGGCGGCAATCACGCCGTTGCGGCCAGCGTGCACGATCTCATCTTGCGGCGCACAAGGCCGGTTGGCGTTCAGGCCGGCTTGAGCGCAGCAGCGGCCGCAAAGGGTCCCACGGCCAACGCCACCAGGCTGGCGGCGGCAAGCAGACGAAAGGCGCCGGCAACATCACTGCCAACGCCGAAGATCAAAACCGGCAATGCCAACGGCAACACGATCAGCCCAGCCAGCGCGCCGCCGCCCTTCAAGCCGGCGGTGAGAGCGCCGGCCACGACAGCCAAGCTTGCCAGCGCCGGTGTGCCGAGCAACAGCGCGAAGGCCATCCGTTGCGCCGTCGCAAAATCTACTCCCAGCAGCACCCCGGCCACTGGCAGGGCGGCCAGCAGCGGTACCGCAAAGCCCAGCCAATGGGCCGCGATGCGGGCAGCGCACACGAGTTCCAACGCAATCCCGCGGGTAATCAGTTGATCGATGGTGCCATCGTCCAGATCAGGGGCGAGCAACGTCTCCACCGGCAACAGGCTGGCCAGAAGCGCCGCCACCCAGATGATGCCCGGTGCAATGCGGGCCAGGAGCCGGGCATCAGGCCCAACCGCGAAGGGAAACAGCGCGGCCGCGAGCACGAAGAACATCACCGGCAGCCACAGGGCCGGCGATCGGGAAATCAACACGACATCGCGGCGGAACAATGCCCAGAGCATCAGCCCAGCCTCAACTGCGCTGCGCCATCAAGGCCAATGTCGCCATGCACGGCCGCCACAATCAGTCCGCCTGCCGCCCGATGCGCTGCCATGGCAGCGGCCAGCAGGGCGGCCGAAGCCGAATCCAGGCCGGCTGTCGGTTCATCGAGCAGCCAGAGCGGGGCCCCGGCAGCAATCACCCGTGCGATGGCGGCCCGCCGCCGTTGGCCGGAGGAAAGCAAACGGCAAGGCACTTCGGCCAGCGCCGTGATGTTCATCGCCGTCATCGCTGCCGGCAGACGGGTCAGGCCGCCATCAAGCCGGGCCCAATGCGCAAGTTCTACCCCTAGCGGTTGACGCGGCTTCAACGCCACCTCGTGCCCCGCAAAGGCACGACGACCGGAATAACGGATAGCACCCGCCGCCGGTTGCAGCAGCCCGGCCAACAGCCGCAGCAGCGTGGATTTGCCCGTGCCGTTGGGGCCAACCAGTTGCAACGCCCCCCCGGGGACCACCTGGGCAGACACGCCTTCAAAAAGCAGCCGGCCGCCGCGCTGGCAGGCCAAATCGATGATTTCCAGCGCTTCGCTCACGCTGGCAGGCTTAACCGCCGCTCGGCTCCGCCGCAACTGGCGAAGCCGGGCAAATCCGGCTATGGCGCCGCCATGGCTGCCCCTGTTCGCCCGCACCTCTCTACCACCAGCAATCTGGCCATCAATTTTGGCCCGCTGCTGCTGTTTTTTGCCGGCAGCAAGGCCGGAAAGGCGCTGTTTGAGCACGGTGATCTGCCTGGCCTGCATGATGCGGACCTGGCCAGCGCGATGGTGGGAACCGGCATTTTCGTCGCGGCCAGCCTGATCGCAGCCGTCTGGCACTGGGCCAAGACCCGACATCTGCCGCCGGCGATGGTCTTCACCACCCTCATCGTTGTGCTGTTCGGAGGCCTCACCATCTGGCTGCAAGACAAGGCCTTCATCCAGTTGAAGCCAACCATCATCTATGGCGTCTTTTCAGCGCTGTTATTTGGCGGGCTCGTCACCGGCCGGCCCACGCTGCAATTGGTGATGGGCGAGGCCATGCCCGGCCTCGCGGATCGTGGCTGGCGCCTGCTCACTCGCAACTGGGCGCTGTTCTTCCTCGGCCTGCTCGTCGCCAATGAAGCAGCGCGGCGTCTGCTGTCCTATGATGACTGGCTCAGCTTCAAGGTCTGGGGCGTCACCATCGCCATTTTCGCCTTCACCCTGGCACAGGCCCCCCTGCTGACGAAGCACGGGCTCAAGTTGGACTGACGCCTTCATTCCCCCATCAGTCCATGCCGTTTCAGGGCATGGCGCAGTTGGTCATAACTCAGTCCAAGTGCCGCAGCCGTGCGGCGTTGATTGTGGCGGTTGCGCTCCAATGCGGCTTCGAGCAGCTGTTTTTCATATGCCGCTACGGCCGCACGCAGATCGGAGACCGGCTCAGCCGGCGTAGCCGCGGCGGCCGGCCCAAGGGACGGCACAACAGCCGGCGCAAAGGGTGCGGCGGCCACACTGCCGGGCATCGGCGTGGGTCGCCACGGCGATTCGAACGGATCGATCACCAGTTGCCCCACCGGCCGTTCGGCATCTCCCCAGCGATACAGGGCGCGCTCCACCACATTCTTCAGTTCGCGCACATTGCCCGGCCAATGCCATGCCAGCATCTGTTCCAGCACGCGCGGGGCAAAGCCGGGAAAGCGTGGCCAGTTCAACTCCGCGGCCATGCGGCGGGCGAAATGGGTGGCCAGCAATTCGATGTCCTCAGCACGCTCGCGCAGCGGCGGCAGCGTGATCACTTCAAAGCTCAACCGGTCAAGCAGATCGGCCCGAAAGCGCCCGCGCTCCACCATGGCAGGCAGATCCTCGTTAGTGGCGCCCACCAGCCGGACATCCACCCTCACCGTCTTGTTCGATCCCAAGCGGGAGAGTTCGCCATATTCAACAACGCGCAGCAGCCGTTCTTGTGCTTGGGATGAGAGCGTGCCGATCTCGTCGAGGAACAAGGTTCCGCCATCGGCATCCTCGAATCGCCCGGCGCGGGCACGCTGGGCCCCAGTGAAAGCGCCGGCCTCGTAACCAAAGAGTTCGGCATCAATCAGGTTTTCCGGCAGTGCCGCACAATTCAGGCTGATCAAGGGCTGGGACCAGCGCGGGCTGAGGCGGTGCAGGCGATCGGCAATCAGCTCCTTGCCAGTGCCGCGCTCCCCAATCACCAGCACAGGCCGATTCAGAGCAGCCGCCGCCGATGCCTGCTCGACCACATCGAGGAAGCTGAACGAGGAGCCAATCATCTGGACTGGAGCGGCCATACGAGGAATTGGGCATTTTTCCCAATTTTTGGCAAGTATTGGCCGATGGTTTGACAGCCAAAAATTTTTTCCCGCAAAATTTCAGCATGTTGGCGATCTGCGCGCAGTTGGCACGACCAATGCAATGCAGTTGGCATGAGCGGCCCCGCCGCCCAACAAATGCAATGGAGACCAACAATGACCATCAACGTTCCCCAGTTCGGCCGCACCATGATGGCGCTCGTCGCCGCTCTGCTGATCGGCTCCACCTTCGTCGCCGCGGCCACCCTGCCGGCCATGGTGACGCCGGCGGCAAACAGCGATATCGTGGCGTGAGCCTCGATACGGTGGCCGGGGTGCTGATTCCGATGACCCGCCCCCTCAACCCGGACAATGCCCCGGCCACCAATGGCGCCGCCAAGTTTGAATTTCTGGAGATCCGACCGATGGGCATTTTCTCGCGAACCCGCGACATCATCGCTGCCAACGTGACCGACCTGCTCGACCGGGCTGAAGACCCGGCCAAGATGATCCGCATGATCATCATGGAGATGGAGGAAACGCTGGTTGAGGTTCGCGCGTCCGCCGCCCGCACCATCGCCGATCAGAAGGAAATGAAGCGCGCCATCATCAAGGCTGAACAGGCCGCCCAGGACTGGCAGGACAAGGCCGAACTGGCGCTGTCAAAGGGCCGCGAGGATCTGGCCAAGGCCGCACTGGTGGAAAAGAACAAGGCCAAGGCCTTTATCGACACCACCCAAGCCGAGGTTGACCTGCTGAACGAGACGCTGGCGCTCAACGAAGCCGATATCGCCAAGCTGGAAAGCAAGCTGCGCGAAGCGCGCAGCCGCCAGAACGCGCTGCTCAACCGCATCGAAAGCGCCACCCAGCGCTCGCGGCTGCGCGACATGATCCGCGGCCCGCGCGTGGAGGAAGCCTTCAGCCGCTTCGAGGTGCTGGAACGCCGTGCTGACATGGCTGAGGGCCGGGCGGATGCGCTTGGCCTTGCCGGTCCCGGCGGCACGCGCAGCCTGGCGGATGAATTTGCCGCGCTGCAGGGCAATGATGAAGTTGATGCCGAACTGGCGGCCATGAAGGCCCGCCTCGGCAAGGCGGAAGGCTGATCGCCATGGACGTGACCGGCATTGTCGCCATCGTCTTTGGCATCGGCGGCCTCTTCATCGGCCTGCCTTGGCTGATCCTTCACTACATCACCAAGTGGAAGAGCCAAACCGGCATCAGCCGTGAGGATGAAGCCCTTCTCGACGAGCTGCACGATCTGGCCCGTCGCCTCGATCAGCGCATTGAAACCGTGGAACGCATCGTCGCTGCCGACAATCCCAACTGGAAGGACAACCGGATCGCCGATCTGTCCGAACAGCGCCGGCAACTTCGCTGAAGCCTGGGCCCAGGGAGGGCCACCGCAATGAGCCGCCAGTTTCTCGTGAACAAGCGCGATGCCAAGATCATGGGCGTATGCGCGGGCATCGCCGACTACATGGGCTGGGATGCCAGCCTTGTGCGCATTGCTTTCGTGGTCGCCGCGCTGTTCGGGGTGGGATCGCCAATCCTGATCTATCTGCTGATCGGCTTTATTGCTCCGTCCCTCCGCTAAACTCCACCGCCGGCCTCGTCTCCGGCCAACAGGGATCACGAAAATGTCTGAAAGCCGCACCCGCTTTTATCTCGACAAGCGCAACGGCAAGATCATGGGCGTATGCGCGGGCATCGCCGACTACTTCGGCTGGGATGTCACACTTGTCCGCGCCGCGCTTGCCGTGGGCGTGGTGATGGGCGGCGGTGCGCTCATCCCGGCATATTTTGTGGTTGGCTGGATTGCCAATGAAAAGCCCCGCTCGCTCTATGAGGAAGCCCCCGAACGGCTGGAATTCTGGCGGGATGTGCGGGTGGCGCCCAAGCGCACCCTGCGCGATGTGAACGCCCAATTCCGCGACGCCGATCGGCGCCTGCGCGATCTGGAATATCACCTGACCAGCGACAGCCGCCAGCTGGCCGACGAAATCGAAAAGCTGCGCTGAAGGGGCATCGATGAGCGAAGGACAGACATTCGTCGCGGTGCTGGTGGCGATCAGTACGATCGGCTGGGTGATCACCAGCTGGATACGCGCCCGCCACGGCTATCCCATCACTGACGACCTGGGCAAGACGATCAACCCCGCGCCAGACACATCGGCAACAATGGCGGCGCTGATCAGCGAGAACGGCGCGCTGCAGGACCGCGTTGTCCGGCTGGAACAACGGCTGCACGTGCTGGAACGCATCGCGACCGACCCACCCACCCGGCTCTTGGCCGAGATCGAAGGCTTGCGTTGATGTCGCCGTTTCTCATCCCCATTCTGGGTGTCTCCATCCCCATCGTCGCCATCCTGGCCGGGGTGTTCACCAAATGGCTGAAGCTCAAGGAGCGCCAGCTGGAATTGACCGCAACGCATTCGGCCGAACAGGCCGCCCAATATGCCAATCGCATTGCGGTGCTGGAGGAAAGGGTGGCGGTGCTGAACCGCATCGTCACTGATCGCAACGAGGGTCTCGCGGTGCAGATCGAAGCCCTGCGCGATGAGCCCAAGCAATTGAATTGAAAGGCTGACCCATGGCCCTTAACCCCGAGATCATCAATGCCATCGCGCCGGTGGGGGCGATCGGTGTCTTTGCCGGCGTGGCTGGCTGGGTGGCCACCACCTGGCTGAAGGTGAAGAACGGCTACCCGCTGGAAAACAGCTGGGGCAAACCGCTCTATCCCAATGGCGGCGGCGAGGCGATGGAACGCATCAAGCTGCTATCCCAGGAAAACGCCCAACTGCGTGCCGAATTGGGCAGCCTGAAGGACCGCATGGCCGTGCTGGAACGCATCGCCACCGACCAGCCGAGCCGGTTGGCAGCCGAAATTGACGCGCTGGCCACCAAGCAGTTGAACTGACACGACCCCGGCCCGCCCCCGGCCGGTGATGGGAGGATGCCGCAATGAACTGGGCTGAGATGGTGGTGGTGATCGTGTTGATTGTCACCATTGGGAAAGTGCTGTCCGGACGCTCTGGCCGGCGCAGCAGGGAATCGCTGGAGCGGATGGGCCGAGGCAATGATGCTGGCGACACCGCTGAGAATCTGCGCCTCAATGCCGAAGTCGCCCGGTTGAACGAGCGCATCCGCGTGCTCGAACGGCTGGCCACCGATCCGGCCCGGCGCCTGGCCGAAGAAATCGATTCGCTGAAAGACAAGTGAAGCCACGAAAGGAGACTGAACATGCCCCCGTCAGTGCCTCCCGCCGACAGCCTGATGATCCTGTCCTCCGCCTCGCTGATTGGGCTGGCCATGATTGGCAGCCTGGCCGCCTGGGCCTGGGCCGGCTGGCTGAAGCTGAAGACCCGCGAACTTGAAGTGCGCCCCGCGGCCAGCGCGGATCTGCCAGCCGTGGGACAGCGCATCGATCTGGCCGATCTGAAAGAGCGCATCCGAAAATTGGAAGCGATCGCCGCCGGCGTGGATTTGTAACCATCGCTCCCTGCGACGCGCCGTACCTGCGGCCGACGCAGGGGTTGACCACCCCGTCCCGCCGCCGCATGGGCGTCGGACATGGCAATCACCACCTTCGCCGATGTCGAGGCCGAATTCGAAGCTTTCGACGATTGGGACGACCGTTACCGCCTGATCATCGCGCTGGGCGCTGCCCTGCCGCCGATGGACCCAGCCCTGAAAACCGACGCCAACAAGGTGCGTGGCTGCGCCTCTCAGGTGTGGCTGCACCCGCGCCGCGACGGCGATGTGTTGCGCTTTGCCGCCGATAGCGATGCCGCCATCGTCAAGGGGTTGGTGGCTCTGGTGCTGATGCTAGTGGATGGCCAGCCTGCCGCGGCCATCGACGCTGCCGCCATCCGCGCCAGGCTGGATGGGCTCGGCCTGGCCAAGCATCTCTCCTCAAACCGCACGCAGGGCCTTGCCTCCATGATCGCCCGCATCGATGCGCTGGCCCAGGAGAAGGCATGAGCAACTTTGCCGAGCAGGTCAGCCAGTTCATGGGTCCGTTCGTGGGCCGGGTGCCCCATAACAAGCAGCTTGGCCTGCGCTTTGTTGCGGCCGGCGACCGCTGGGTGGAGCTGCAACTGCCATTCTCTCCGCGCTTTCTGGTCGATCCCGATCATGGCGTGTGGGCATCGGGCCCGATCATCACCTTGATGGACACATGTGTTGGCATGGCCTCCATGCTGGCCCGCGGCGCCTTCGAACCCCACGCCACGCTGGATCTCAGGACTGACTATGTCCGCAGCCCCAAGCCGGAAGCAACGGTGACAGCACGCGGCGAATGCTACCGGATGACCCGGCAAATCGCGTTCGTGCGTGGCCTTGCCCATGATGGCGATCCAGCCGATCCCATCGCCCATGTGGCTGGCACCTTCATGTTCGCTGCCTCGAAACTGGCAGGGGGGTGGCAATGACCAACCCCGCTCTTGTGACCCTGTTGGGCCAGAACAGTGGCCGGCTCGATCTCCTGCCCTATGCCGCCTTGCTCGATCTATCGTTCGAGCGGGTGGATGGCGAACTGCAACTGATCATGCCCTTTGCCGAAACGCTGATCGGCTCGCCCGGCCGGCTGCATGGCGGCGCCATTTCCGGCCTGCTTGAGCTGGCCGGGCTGCTCACCGTGATCGCTGCCCAACCGGAAGGCGAGCCGCTGCCGCGTGTGCGCCCGGTCACGGTCACGGTCGATTTCATGCGCGAAGGCGCGCCAATCGAAACCCGCGCCGCCGCTAGCATCACCAAACTCGGCCGCCGGGTCGTCAACGTCCATGCCAGCGCCTGGCAGGCCGATCGCAGCCGGCCGATCACCGCTGCGCATATCAATTTCGTGCTGGATTGGCCTGACCGCTGATGCCGCTCAGCGCGGCGGCGCAATCGCCTTTGCCGCGGTGGCTGTCGAATCACTGAATACGCCGTCAATGCCGGTGGCCAGAAAAGCCCGGACTTCCGCGACGCCATCGCCAATGCCGTGCGGATCGGTACCGGCCTTCAGTTCGGCTGGCAGGAAGAAATTCTCCGGCCGGAAGGTCCAGGGATGCACCTCCAGCCCGGCGGCATGGGCATCGGCCACAAAACGGGTTGGCGCCAGCAAACGGCCATCCGGCCCGCGCGGGATCACCAGCGCCTTTTCCGGGCCAACCCCAAAGGCATAGGCAGCCACCGCCTTCAACCCGGCCGCAGTCGCCATGGCAGCATAGTCGTGGCCATCAGCGGTTCTGCCCGCAGGCGCCATCAACTGGATCAGCCGCACGCCGGTCTGGCGCTTCAGCGCCTTCAGATTATCCACCTCGAAGCTCTGGATGAACACGGGCGCGGCGGCGGTGGTCCAGCCGGCCCGGGCCAGTTCGGCCAGCAGCACCGGCTCGATCGCCAAACCCAACCCCTTGAAATAACTTGGATGCTTGGTTTCGGGATAAATGCCGATGCCCCGCCCGGTCTTCGCCGTCGCCGCCTTGGCCAACGCGATCACTTCAGCAAGCGTCGGGATCTCGAATTGTCCATCATAGGCCGCATTGGCCGGGCGCAGCTGCGGCAAGCGTTCACGCGCGCGCAGTGTCTTTAGCTCTGCCAAAGTGAAATCCTCGGTGAACCAGCCGGTCACCGTCTCGCCATCGATGGTCTTGGTTGTCTTGCGCGCGGCAAATTCGGGATGGGCCGCAACGTCGGTGGTGCTGGAAATCTCGTTCTCATGCCGGGCCACGAGCTGATGGTCCTTGGTGGGCACCAGATCAGGCTCGATGAAATCGGCGCCTTGTTCGATGGCCAGGCTGTAGGCGGCCAGCGTATGTTCCGGCCGCTCGGCACTGGCGCCGCGATGGGCGATGATGATCGGGGGGGCCGGGGGCGGCGCCGGCGGCGGGGCAGGTTTCGGCGGGGCAGCAGCCATCAGGACAACCATCAAGGGCAAAAGGGCAAGGCGCATCATGCACATCGCCTAGGCGCACAGCATGACAGAAAAAAGTCAGCAGCGCAGCCGCAACTGCTTTGCCGGCTTGTCCACCACCAGCGAAGCACAGTCAGCCGCGTCCAACTGGCTGCGCGACAGGGTCAACACCCGCACCACCCGCCGCTGCTTGCCGGTATCGGCGGCCACCACAATCTCCGAAGGATCATCATCGGCATCGGGCGGCGCCGCCTGGCCGTTGGCAAGCTGCGCGGTCGCATCGCGCCGGTCATTCACCCTGACCGCGACGGCATCAAAGCGCAACGGCCCCAGTTGCAGCGGCCGATCCAGCACCAGCCGGCGCACCGGCCGGCGCACGCCCAGGAAAATCTCCTCCTCCCACGCCTCGCCTTCCAGCCGCCCGCCCAGCGCAGTTGCCAGATCAGCCCCAACGGCAGCGCTGGCGAGCGGCAGTGGCAGCCGCCCGCGCACGTCCACGCTCAGCCCAAAGCCATAGCCAGCGCCGCGCACGCCGCCATAGCTGCCGCTGTTGATGTCCCCAAACAAGGGCAATGCCCATTCGCTGCCGCCACTGCCACCGCCGGGCTTGATCTCCACCGTCACCACCGCCTTGGGCAGCGCCATCGGGCCGATGCTGCCGTGCTCCGCAATCGGGCCAGCGCCTTCGAACCAGAACAGCCGCTGGTTGAAGGCCAGCCCGGCCAGCATCACTTTGCCCGGCGTGTTGCGCCCGGTCAGCACTTTCGAGCGGCCGATGCGCACCTGCGCCTTGCCCATCAGGCCCGCCGGCTTCAGGCCCAGCCGCGCCACCGTGTCGGGATTGAGGGTGATACGATCCACCCCGCCGGTGGCGAGCGAAAGGCTGACCGGCTCGCCGTTGATGCTCGCCGCAATCGGCGCATCGGCAGGCAGCGTGATCCCATCTGGTTTCGGCGCGGCAGCAATCAGCGCCAGTGCGATGGGCACGAGAGCGAGAGGCCGGAGCACAAGATGCATGAGATCACCTTCCGTGTTATTCATGCAATACGCTTCGGATAAATTGCCGGCAACCGCTTGTTGTGCATGGGGCTTCACGGCAAGCTCATCGCCGTGTCGACTCTCATGCCCCGCCTGTCCAAGCTGGCCCTTGCCGGACTGGCCCTGGCGACAACGCCCCTGATCGGCCAGGCCCGGCCCGGCGTTGCCGGATTCTCGCCGAGTGGCACGGTGGCCGCACCGACGCAGATTGTCGTCCGCTTTGCCACGCCGATGGTTGCGCTGGGCGCTGAGGGGCCACCCCCCATCGCTGGTGCCTGCGCCCGCGGCGGCCAGGGCCGTTGGCTTGATCCGCAACGCTTCGCCGTCGATCTGCCCGCACCCCTGCCCGGCGGGCGGGCCTGCCAGTTCACGCTGGTGCCCGGCCTTCGGGATCTCGCCGGCCGGCCCCTGCCTCCGGTTGGCCCCTTCCGCTTCAGCACCCCTGGCCCGGCGATCCGCGCCGTGCTGCCCGAAGCCGGCGCTGTGGCCGAGGACCAGATTTTCCTGATCGCAACCGAGGCCGAACCCAGCGCCGCCAGCCTGGCCAGCGGTGCGGCCTGCCTGATCGATGGGGTGGGCGAAAAAGTGCCGCTGGATGTGCTGCCGGCCGCCACGCGTGACGCGTTGATCAAATCCAGTCGCGGTGATTGGAGCTTTGACTGGTTTCTGGAACGCGCTGGCTGGCGGCCGGACGCCGAAGGCAAACGGGCCGCGCCAGCCCATGTCATGGCCGTGCGCTGCCGCCGGCTGCTGCCGGCGGGGGGCATGCTGGGGCTCAGCTGGCGCGGCAACATCGCGGCGGCCAACGGCCTTGCTGCCGGCGCCGATTGGCAGCGCCGCTATCAGGTGCGAGCGCCATTCACGGCCAGTCTTTCCTGCAATCGGGTGAACACGGGCGCAGCCTGTTCGCCGCTTGATTCGATCCGGGTCGAATTCTCCGCCCCTGTGGCGCGCGCGCAGGCGCTCGCCACGCGTTTGCGCCTGCCCAATGGCCGCAACCTGGCCCCCGAAATCCCGGGCGAGCGCACGAATAGCCTGAACGAGGTGCGTTTCAAGGGGCCTTGGCCGGCGCAGGCACAGCTGCAGCTGCTGATGCCGTCCGGCGTGCGCGATGATGCCGGCCGGCCGCTGGCCAATGCGGGCCGCTTCCCGCTCGCGGTGGCCACAGGCGATTATCCGCCCCTGGCCAAGTTCGCCGGCCGCTTTGGCATCCTGGAAGCCGAAGAAGGCGGCATCCTGCCGGTGACACTGCGCGGGGTGGAGAATCCGCTGCCGGCGGCCGCACTGAGCCTGCCGGTGCGCAGCATCCGGGTGGATGATGACCGCACGGTGGCACAACTGCTGCGCGCTGTGGCGCGCGCCAGCGAGCGCGACATCCGCAGCGAGCCGCTGGCCGATGGCAGCGTGGCCAGCATCGACATGACCGGCACCACCCAATTGCTGGCCGGCCGCCGTGATGCCCGGCAATTCCGCCTCAGCCGCCCGCGTGATGGGGCGATGCAGGTGGTGGGCATCCCGCTGAAAAGCCGCGGGCTGCACATCGTGGAAATCAGCTCGCCGGCGCTGGGGGCGGCGCTGTCGGGGCGAAACCAGTCCTATCATGTCAGCACAGCCGCGCTGGTCACCAACATGGCCGTGCATGTCCAATGGGGTGATGGCGCCTCGCTGCTGTGGGTCACGCGGCTTTCAGATGCCGCGCCGGTGGCAGGCGCCCGTCTCGCGGTGACCAACAGTTGCACCGGCGCCCTGTTGTGGCAGGGGCGCAGCGATGCCAGTGGCCGGGCGATCGTGCCGGCCGGGCGCCTGCCCAGCCCGATCAGCTGGAGCAGTTGCGAAGCCGGCGAAAGCCCGCCGCTGATGGTGAGTGCACGCACCGGCGATGATTACAGCTTCACCCTCTCCGGCTGGGGTGAGGGTATTCAGGCCTATGATTTCAATCTGCCTTTTGGTGGCAGCCGGGCCGGGCCGATCGCCCATGCGGTGCTCGATTGCACGCTGGCGCGGCCGGGAGACCGGGTCAATCTCAAGCTGTTCCGTCGGCAGGCGGGCGATGCCGGTCTTGCCCGGCCGCGCGCCGAGCCGCTCAGCCTCACGGCCAGGCACTGGCCGTCAGATACGGTGCTGCCGATCCCGCTTGGTTCCGGTGCCGATCCGGTGGGGCAGTTGCAACTGCCGGCCGGCGCCGCCACCGGCGATTGGGATCTGCGGCTCAAGACCGGTGCTGGCGATGAAACCAGCGTGGGCAGCCTGCAGGTGGAGGAATTCCGGCTGCCGACGCTGAGGGCCAGTCTGTCTGGGCCGAAGACCCTGCCAGTCGCCCCGGCCAGCCTGCCGCTGGACCTGGCATTGACCTATTTTTCCGGAGGATCAGCCGCCAATGCCCCGGTCACGTTGCGGACCAGGGTGGTGCCGCGCCAGGTGGAACTGGCCGGTTATCCAGGCTGGACCTTCGCCGCCGAACCGATCAGACCCGGCCTTGCCCGGCTGGAAGAGAGCGAGGCCGCCCGAGCCCCGATCCGGGCGCGCGAGGAGCCGCTGAACCTTGGCCGCAACGGCACCGCGCGCGTGCTGGCCGGCGGCTGGGCGCCGATCACCCGCCCTTCGATGCTGGTGGCGGAGATGGACTATCCCGATGCCAATGGCGAAATTGCCACCGGCATCACCCGGCTGCCGCTGGAGCCGGCCGCGCTGCGTGTGGGCATTGCCAGCGATGGCTGGCTGATGAAATCCGATGATGCCCGGCTGAAGCTGGTGGTGCTGGGGCTGGACAATCGGCCACTGGCCGGCCGCAGCATCCGCGTGCGCCTCTTCGCCCGCAGCATCATCTCCACCCGCAAGCGGCTGGTCGGCGGCTTTTATGCCTATGACAATATGGTGGAAACCCGCGAGCTGAGGAATGGCTGCACCGTGCGCAGCGATGCCCGTGGCCGGGCGCAATGCCAACTGGAACCCGGCCTGTCGGGCGAGGTGATCGCGCTTGCCGAGGTGACTGACGGCGCCGGCCGCATAGCCCGTGCCAGCCAGAGCCTGTGGCTGGCCGGCGCCGATGACTGGTGGTTTGGCGGCGACAATGGCGACCGGATGGACCTGATACCCGAATCCCCGGAGGTGGCGGTGGGCGGCACCGCCCGGCTGGCTGTGCGCATGCCATTCCGCGAGGCAACCGCACTCGTCACCATCATGCGCGGCGGCGTGATCGACAGTTTTGTGACGAGGCTTTCCGGCAAGGAGCCGGTGGTGACGCTGAAGATCAACGGCCGCCATGCCCCCAATGTCTACGTCTCCGTGCTCGCCGTGCGCGGGCGGGTGGCGGGATGGCGGCTGTGGCTGGCGGATATGGCCCGGCGCTGGAATCTGCCGTGGTTCAGCCGCGACGGCGCCGCGCCCACCGCGCTGGTTGACTTGGCCCGGCCGAGTTACCGGATCGGCATGGCGCAATTGAAGGTGGGCCATGATGCCCATCGTCTGGCCGTGAGCGTCACGCCCGACCGGCCCAGCCATGCGGTGCGGGAGGACGCCAGTGCCCGCATCCGGGTGACAGCCCCCAGGGGCCAGCGCCTGCCAGCCGATGCCGAAGTGGCCTTTGCCGTTGTGGACGAGGCGCTGCTCGCGCTGAAGGCCAACGACAGTTGGCAACTGCTGGATGCCATGATGGCACCACGGCCATTGGGTGTGGTGATGGCCACCGCGCAGGGCCAGGTGGTCGGCAAGCGCCACTATGGGGCCAAGGCGGTGGCGGCCGGTGGTAGCGGCGGCGCCACGGCCGGGATGGCGCGCCGGGATTTCACCCCAGTCATTGTCTGGGCGGGCCGCGTCAAGCTTGATGCGCGCGGCGAGGCGTTGGTGCCCTTCCGACTGAACGACAGCCTGTCCGGTTTCCGGCTGGTGGCGATCGCCAGCGCCGGGCCCGGCCTGTTTGGCACCGGCAGCGCCAGCATGCGCACCACACAGGATCTGCAGATCCTGCCCGGGATTCCGCCATTGGTGCGCGAGGGCGACAAGTATGTGGCCACAGCCACGCTGCGCAACACCAGCAGCACGGCCATGGTCGCCAATATCACGCTCAACCAACTGCCCGCTCGGCGCATCGCGCTGGCGGCCGGCAGCGCCACGGAACTGCGCTGGCCGCTGGTGGCTGGCCCGCCCGGCCAGGCCAGCATTCGCCTCACCGCCAGCGCCGGCAGGGCCCGCGATTCCGTTGCCATTGCCCAGATGGTGGAGCCTGCGTTCCCCGAACAGGTCGTGGCCGCCAGCCTCATCCGCCCTGGTCAGCCGCTGGCACTGCAACCGCCGGCCGGGGCCAGGGGTGGCCATGTGGATGTCAGCCTGCTGCGCAGCCTCGCCAGCCTGCCGGGTGTCGCCGCCTATATGGCAGCCTATCCGCATGATTGCATCGAACAGCGGCTGTCACGCGCCATTGCCACCGGCGACCGCGCGCGCTGGGACGAGGAGGCCGCAGGCCTGCTCACCTGGACCGATTCCAGCGGGTTGCTGCGCTATTTCCCCGGCAGCGGCCTGCCTGGCGATGCCGATCTGACCGCCTATGTGCTGCGCCTGTCGCGCCTGTCGGGGTGGCCGCTGCCGGATACAGCCCGTACCAGGCTGATTGCCGGGCTCACCCCCATTGCCGATGGCCGGACACCGGCGGCTGACGCGACGCGCCTTGCTGCCCTTGCCGCACTGGCCGGTGAAGGCATTGCCGTTGGCCGCATGCGCACGGGGCTGAACATCACCCCCAATGCCTGGGGCCCGGCCGCGTTGATGGATTGGCTGGCCATCGCGCGGGCCAGCGGCAACAACCGCGAAGTGGCCGTAACTTATTCCCGCCTGCGTGCCCGGCTGGATGATCGTGGCACCGTGATGCGACTGGCTGGCCCCGCTGATGACTGGTCGCTGATGGCCGATCCCGATGCCGCGTTGGCCCGGCTGCTGCTGATCGCCAGCGCCGATACCCGTTGGGCGGCTGATGCCCCGCGCCTTGCCCGGGCCCTCGCGCAGGCCCGGCAGCGCGGCCATTGGCGCACCACGCCGGCCAACGCGCTTGGCACGCTGGCCATGCGGGCCTTTGCTGGCCGGTTTGAAGCCGGCCCCGTACGTGGCTCCAGCCAGATCAGCCTCGCCGGCCCGCCGGTCCGCGTTGTCTGGCCTGCCGGCGGAGATCCGGCGCCGGTCCGCCTGCCGCTGACAGCCGGCACACTGGCCATCAGCCACAGCGGCAGCGGCCAGCCATGGGCGCAAGTGGCCCTGCAGGCCCGGGTGCCGCAAACCCGCGCCACCAGCGCCGGGCTCAGCCTCACGCGCAGTCTGCGGCCCGTCACACAGGCGGTGCCCGGTCGCTGGAGCCGGGGCGATGTCGTGGCCGTGCGCCTCACGCTCAGGGCCAGCGCCCCCACGGCCTGGGTGGCGCTGATCGATCCGGTGCCGGCCGGGGCCACGATCCTCGGCAACGGCCTTGCCAACCGTTCGGAACTGCTTGATGCCGGCACCATAGGCAGCAATGGGCCGGACTGGCTGGATCGCCGCACTGGCGCCATGCAAGCCTATTGGCGCGAACTCAATGGCACGTCCGTGATCGAATATCGGCTCCGGTTGGGCAGCGAGGGCCGGTTCACCCTGCCCCCTGCCCGCGCCGAGGCCATGTATGCCCCGGATATCCGCGCTGCGCTGCCGGCCTCAGGCCTTACGGTGGCCGCCGCAAGATGAGGCAGCGCGTCCGGCATTACTCGCCCGGCCGATAGCTGCGCTCGACATGGCCTGCCAGTTGCGCATCGGTGAAATAGACCGGGCGGAAATCATGGCTGCGATAGCGTTCGGCCTGATCGCGGAAATGCGGACTGGCCGGATTGGCGTTGATGCCGCCGGCATGGACCGCCCGGGCTTCCGGCCCATCCTTGCCAAAGCGGACGACCGCGACGAAGCTGTTGCCATAATCGCCATACCAGCGCCTGGTGCCCGCCCGCGGGCGTGAGCCGAATGACGCGAGACTGCCCCAATTGCCGCTCGCAAAGCCGATCGGCGTGGACGGCAGCTTGTCGTCATACACCTGGTTCACATTGCCGGTGAGTCGCTGGAAGCGGTTGATATGGCCCCAAGGGACATCCCAGCCGCCAAAATCGCCGGCCAATCGGGCCACGGCGGTATCCAGCGCGGCCAGGCGATCGGCATCGGCCACCTTGTCGCTGGCGATATAGGGCACCACCGCCTCTTCATCATCACGGGCGAACTTGCCAAAACGCTTCACCATCTCGTCGCCCCACATCATGGCGATGCTGGTCGCCACCGAGGCTTCCCCGCTGCGATAGTCCCATGCCTTGAAGGTGGCGACCGGGGCGGCAAGACGCGCCTTCTGCTCGCCCGGTGCCAGCGCATCCCATGCCTTGACGAGGCCGGGGATGGTATCGGCAAAGCCCTGCAGGAACGGATCATAGGCCGCCGCCAGCAGCGCATCGAGATCGAACTTGCGGTCACCGCTCAGCAGCCGCAAGGCATTGGGCCCGCGTGGGTTTTCGCCGGCGGCATCCATATATTTCGGAAAGGCCGCCTGTTTCGGACTGTCCGGCCCCGCCGCCGTCCATGGCCAGTTGTTGACATTGAAGGCAAAGCCCGACCGCGGGTTGATCACGCTGGGCAATTGCTCAAGGCCATGCTCGCCCTGCCAGTCAGTCGCCGGATCGCTGCCATCCACGGGCTTGCGCCAATCGAAACGGTCGCTGCGGATCGGCACGAACTGCGGGTGAAGATAGGCAATCTCGCCCTTGTCGCTGGCAAAGAGCGTGGCGTTGGATGAATTGGCCCGGCGGGAGGCGACCTTGAGATAGGAGGCCAGATCGCTGGTCTTGGTGCGCAGGAAGCTTTGTTCCAGCGCGGCAACCGGGCGATGCATCAGGGCCACCGCGATCCACTTGCCGTTCTCGGCGCGGATCACCGGGCCGTGATGGGAACGCCAAGTGGTGAACACGCGGGTCTTCATGCTGCCATCGGCGGCCTTGTAGGGCACGCTGATCAGCTTTTCGGCCAGCGGCCGCCAGGTGGTGCCGTGCAGATAATGCCACTTGCCGCCGCGCTTCTCCACGGTCAGCGCATATTCGTCGATATTGTCCACGCCTGACGAGGTGTGCATCCAGCCGACATGGCGGTTGAAGCCCTGATAGACAAAGAACTGCCCCCAGGTGCTGGCGCCATAGGCATCCAGCCCCTGGCCGCTTTCCACCTTGGCTTCGCTGCGGAAATAGAAACTGGTGTGCGGGTTGATGAGCAACAGTGCGTCGCCGCTGGTGCTGCGGCTGGGCGCCAGCGCAAAGCCGTTGGACCCGGCCGGCTCAGCCAGTTCGCTGCCCTGCTCAATGGCTGTCAGCTTCACCGGCTGGCCGGTGAAAAAGCTTTCCAGCCGACCAAGATTGATGCTCTCGATATCGCCACCGATGCTGCCTTCCGAGAAGGACAGTGCCATCCACGGCTCGAAATGGCTGATCACCCGCGGTTTCACCTCGGGGTGCGCGGCCAGATACTGGTTGAGGCCATCGGCCCAGGCGATGCACAACGTCTTCAGCCAGCCGGGTGCGGTCTTGAACTGGGCCTGCAACTCGGCCGGATCGATGAACAGCTTCATCCTGAGGTCGCGCCAGATGGCGGCTTCGCCCTCGGCTTCGGCCAGCCGGCCCTGCGCGTTGATGAAATTGGTCTCCACCCGGTGGAAATCATCCTCGGCCTGGGCATAGATCATGCCGAACACCGCATCAGCATCGGTCTTGCCCTTGATGTGCGGGATGCCCCATTCATCACGGGTGATAGTGACTGCGGCCCGGCGGGCAGCCCAGCGATCGGTTTCGGGGGAGGCCAGCGCCGGAACGGCGAGAACGGAGGCGAGCAGCAGGGAGCGGATGATCATCCGCCAAGGCTATCGGCCGCCGCCCCCTTGGGCAAGAGCGCAAGGCCTATCACAGAAACCAGCGCCGCGCCGCCCAGATACCAGCCCACCGCCGCAATGCCATATTGGCTGGTGAGCGCCTGGCCGATCACCGGCGTGAGGCCGCCACCAATGATGCCGCCCAGATTGAACGCCACCGATGCCCCGGTGTAGCGCACCCGCGCCGGAAACAGGCCAGGCAGGAACGCGCCCAACGGGCCATAGACAAAGCCCATCACAAACAGGCTGAGCGACAGGAAGGCAAACACGCCTTGGGTGCCACCGGCCATCAGCGGGCCCATCGCGGCGCCAACCGCCACGGTGGCAAGGCTGCCCAGCATGAGCACCCGCGCTGGGCTGGTGCGATCGGCCAGCCAGCCGGCGGCGATGATGCCGGCGGCCAGAAACAGGATCGCGCCCAGTTGCAGTTGCAGGAATTCGCTGCGAGCATAGCCCAGTTGGGTGGTGCCAAAGCCCAATGCAAAGGCGGTGGCGATATAGAAGATCGCAAAGCAGGTGACGGCGGCAGCCACCCCGCAAATGGTTTCGCGGCCGTGGTGGCGCACCAGTTCGGCCAGCGGCACGGCCGGCGGCTTTTCATGTGCCAGCATGGCGGCAAAGGCCGGCGTTTCCAGGATGGTCAGCCGCACCCACAGGCCGATGCCCACCAGCAGGATCGAGCCGGCAAAGGGCAGCCGCCAGCCCCAATTGCTGAACTGGCCATCATCCAGCCACAGGCCAAGCACCAGAAACAGGCCATTGGCCGCAATGAAGCCCACCGGCGCGCCCAATTGCGGGAACATGCCATAGCGGGCACGCCAGCCGGGCGGGGCATTTTCCACCGCCAGCAGCGCCGCGCCGCCCCATTCACCGCCCAGGCCAAAACCCTGCCCAAAGCGCAGCAGGCACAGGATCGCCGGCGCCGCCACGCCGATGGCGGCATAGGGCGGCAGGAAAGTGATGGCAAAGGTGGAGCCGCCCATCAGCAGCAGCGAGGCCACCAGTGTGGATTTGCGCCCCAGCCGGTCGCCATAATGGCCGAACACCAGGGCGCCGATCGGCCGGGCAACAAAGGCAACGGCAAAGCTGGCAAAGCTCAGCAGCAACTGTGCCTGGGCATTTTCGGCCGGGAAGAACAACGGCCCGAACACCAGCGCAGCGGCCGTGGCATAAATGTAGAAATCATAGAACTCCACCGCCGTGCCCACCAGGCTGGCGGCAAGGATGCGGCCGGCCGGCGCCGGAGCGGGGGCCGGCGTTACCGCCATGGCATCAGAGCCATGGCGCCTTGGCATCCAGTGCCAGCATCGCTGCCGGCTGGTTGCGCTGGGAAACAATGGCCCATTCGGCCCCCCGCACCATCACTTCGGGCACCAGTGGCCGCGAGTTATAGGTGCTGGCCATGGTCGCGCCATAGGCACCCGCGGTCATGAAGGCGACCAGATCACCGGCTGCCACGTCCTCCACCTCCCGGTCCTCCGCGAACGTGTCCCCGGTTTCGCAGATCGGGCCAACCACGGTGGCGATGATGCGACCGGCCTTGGGGTGGATCGCCAAAATGTCGTGCCAGGCATTGTAGAGCGAGGGCCGCAGCAGATCGTTCATTGCGGCATCCACCACGATGAAATGCCTCGACGCGCCTTCTTTGGTGAGGATGACTTCGGAAACCAGAACCCCGGCATTGCCGACGATCATCCGCCCCGGTTCAAACATCAGCCGCCAGGGCCAGCCGGCCGTGGCGCGCGCCACCATGGCGGCATAATCAGCCGGGCTGGGCGGCGCCGGCTGATCGCGCCGATAGGGCACGCCCAGCCCGCCGCCCACATCGATCCGCTTGATCTCGTGGCCGGCGGCCTCCAGCTGGCGGGCGAGATCGCCCAGTTTGCGGATGGCGTCCTCCACCGGCTCCAGCTTGGTCAACTGGCTGCCGATATGCGCGGCCAGGCCCACCGGGCGCAGATTGGGGTGGGCAGCGGCCTGGGCAAAGGCCGCCGGCAGCCGCTCCCACGGGATGCCGAACTTGGCATCGGCGCCGCCGGTGCTGATCTTGCCATGGGTCTTGGGGTCCACCGCCGGGTTGATGCGGATGGCGATCTCCACCGTGGCGCCCTTGGCGGCGGCCACCGCGGCCAGCATGTCGATCTCGGCTTCGGATTCGACATTGAATTGCAGGATGCCGGCTTCAACCCCGGCAGCCAGTTCAGCCCGGGTCTTGCCCACCCCTGAAAAAACGATCCTGTCCGCCGGCACGCCGGCCGCCAGCGCCCGCGCCAGTTCGCCGCCCGAAACCACATCAGCCCCAGCACCCAGCCGCGCCAGCGTGGCCAGCACCGCCAGATTGGGATTGGCCTTCACCGCAAAGGCCACCAGCGGATTGCCGTCACCCAGCCCGGCCACGGCTTCGCGGAACACGGTGAAGTGCCGCTCCATGGTGGCGCTGCTGTAGCAATAGAACGGCGTGCCCACCTGTTTGGCCAGCGCCGCCAGGCTGACGTCCTCGGCGTGCATCACGCCATCGCGGATCTGGAAATGGTCCATCGCTCAACAGGCCTTATCGGGGAGGCGGCAGGTTGAAGGGATCATTGCCGCGTTCGGGCAACGGGCCCTGGTTGTCGTCGACGCGCTGTGGCACCGCCTGCGGATCGAGCTTGAGCATTTCCTGCGGCGTGGCAGCGCGCACCTGGGTTTCGCCGCGCTGCGGCGCGGGGCGGCCCGCCTTGGGCTCCAGCGCGCCCTGCTTGCCGCAACCGGCAAGCAGCAGCACCGCCGCCATGGCAAACGCCCGCCTCACAGGCGTTGCCGGGCGGCCGCGATCGCGGCGCGGACATTGGCCGGCGCGGTGCCGCCAAAGCTGGTGCGGCTGGCCACGCTGGCTTCCACCGACAGCACGTCACGCACCGCCTTGGTGATGCGTGCATCGATGGCCTTCAATTCGGCATCGGTCAGACCGTTCAAATCGGTGCCCTTGGCCTCGGCGGCCTTCACGCATTTGCCGGTAATCTCGTGCGCTTCGCGGAACGGCACATTGGCAACCCGCACCAGCCAGTCGGCCAGATCAGTGGCCGTGGAAAAGCCGCTATTGGCCGCCGCCCGCATCTTCGCCTTGTTGAAAATGATGGTCTCCACCATTCCGGTCATGCTGGCGAGGCACAGGCCCAGATCATCAAACGCGGCAAACACGGTGGATTTGTCGTCCTGCATGTCCTTCGAATAGGCGAGCGGCAGACCCTTCATGACAACAGACAGGCGGGTGAAGGCGGCGAGAAACTCACCGGCCTTGGCACGCACCAGTTCGGCGGCATCGGGGTTGCGCTTTTGCGGCATGATGCTGCTGCCGGTGGACCAGGCATCGGGCAGGGTGATGAAGCCATAGGGCTGGCTGGCCCAGATGATGATTTCCTCAGCCAGGCGCGACAGGTGCAGGCCGGTCATGTGGGTGGCACTGAGATATTCGAGCGCGAAATCCCGATCCGACACGCTGTCGAGGCTGTTGCGCGTCGGCCCACCGGCAAAACCCAAGGCCTTCGCCGTCATCTGGCGATCAATCGGGAAGCTGGTGCCGGCCAGCGCGGCGGCGCCCAGCGGGCATTCGTCCATGCGCCGCATCGCGTCGGCAAAGCGGCCGCGATCGCGACCAAGCATTTCGACATAGGCCATCAGATGGTGGCCCAGCGTCACCGGCTGCGCCACCTGCAGATGGGTGAAGCCGGGCATGATCGTGTCGGCATGCTCCTCGGCACGCTTCAGCAGCGCACCGATCAAGCCCTTCAGCGCCGTATCGGCTTCGGCACAGGCGGCCTTCACCCACAGCCGGAAATCCACCGCCACCTGATCATTGCGGCTGCGCGCCGTGTGCAGGCGGCCAGCGGCGGGGCCGATGATCTCCTTCAGCCTTGTCTCGACATGGAGGTGGATATCCTCCAGCGCCAGATTTTCGACCAGCTTGCCGGCTTCATACTCGGCGGCAATCTGTTGCAAACCGCGGTCGATGGCGGCAGCGTCATCGACCGAGACAATGCCCTGCTTGGCCAGCATGGCAACATGAGCACGGCTGCCCTGGATGTCCTGGCGCCACAGGCGTTTGTCCACGCCGATGGAGGCGTTGATCTGCTGCATGATCGCCGAGGGGCCGCCGCCAAAGCGGCCGCCCCACAGGCTGTTGGCACCGCCGGCGGGCGCAGGTGCCATGCTGTCTACCCCGTTGCTCATGGTGGTCGCCGATAGGGCATTGCCGCTGCCCCCGCAACCGGCCGCAACCGCGCCGCCCAGCGCTGCCAGTTTCATTGCCTCCCGCCGTGAGACCGCCATGGCTTTCACTCCCCTGCTTGCGCTTGCCGCAGTGCCACAGCCGCTTGCCGCCCGCCACTGCGCTGTTTATCCGGTGAGCCTGCCTTTAGAGGATCCCGACGATGCGCCGACTTGCCCTGCTTTCCGCCCTTGTGCTGGCCGCCTGCAACCAGAACCCGGCGCCCCCGGCCGAGACACCTGCCGCTGCTCCGGCAACCGCCGCTGCCAAGCCGCAGGAAGCGCCGATCAACACCATCGATCGCAGCCACGCCGGCGAACCCGGCCCGGCCGCCGTGACCTGGGAAATGAAGGGCGGCACCAAGCAACGCCTCGCCGACCACAAGGGCATGAAGATGCTGGTCAATCTGTGGGCGACCTGGTGCGCACCGTGCATCGCCGAGATGCCGGCGCTCGACAAGCTGGCCGGCGAGGTGCCGGTGATGGTGCTGCCGATTTCGCAGGACATGGAAGGCTGGCAGGCGGTCGACAAATTCTGGGGCAAGGGCAAGTTTGCCAACATCGAAACCGGGCTGGACCAGCCGGGCAGCTATGCCGAGGCGGTGAAGGCCAAAGGCCTGCCGGTGACGATCCTCTATGATGAAGAGGGCAAGGAAATCTGGCGGGTATCGGGCACGCTGGACTGGGGCTCGGCCGAGGTGCGCAAGGCGATCACCGGGTAAGCGAGGTGCCAGGTGGGCGCGGCCAGCGGTGGAGCCACGCCGTCAGTCGAATCAAAAAGGGCGGCTTGAGAGCCGCCCTTTTCGTTCGCTGGCCGACCGTTCGGCGAACCGGAAAACAGCTGCGCTATGTTCGCGTCGCCTCGCTACTTGTTCATTGTCTTGAAGAAATCGCCGTTCGTCGCCGAATCCTTCATCTTGTCGAGCAGGAACTCGATCGCATCGGTGGAGCCCATCTGCATCAGGATGCGGCGCAGCACCCACATCTTGCTGAGCGTGTCCTTGTCCACCAGCAGTTCTTCCTTGCGGGTGCCGCTCTTGCCGATGTCGATGGCCGGGAACACGCGCTTGTCCGCGATCTTCCGATCGAGCACGATTTCGGCGTTGCCGGTGCCCTTGAACTCTTCGAAGATCACTTCGTCCATGCGGCTGCCGGTGTCGATCAGCGCCGTCGAAATGATGGTCAGGCTGCCGCCCTCCTCGATGTTGCGGGCCGCGCCAAAGAAGCGCTTTGGGCGCTGCAGGGCATTGGCGTCAACACCGCCGGTCAGCACCTTGCCGGACGAGGGCACCACCGTGTTGTAGGCGCGGCCCAGGCGGGTGATGTTGTCGAGCAGGATGATCACATCGCGCTTGTGTTCGACCAGGCGCTTGGCCTTCTCGATCACCATCTCGGCGACCTGCACGTGGCGGGTGGCCGGTTCGTCGAAGGTGGAGGAGATGACTTCGCCCTTCACCGTGCGCTGCATGTCCGTCACTTCTTCGGGGCGCTCGTCGATCAGCAGCACCATCAGGAAACATTCCGGGTGGTTGGCGCTGATCGCCTTCGCGATATTCTGCATCATGATCGTCTTGCCGACCCGCGGCGGCGCCACGATCAGGCAGCGCTGCCCCTTGCCCAGCGGCGAGACAATGTCGATCACCCGGCCGGTCTTGTCCTTCGACGTCGGATCGCCGCTTTCCAGGTTCAATTTCTCGTTCGGATAGAGCGGGGTGAGATTGTCGAAATTCACCCGGTGGCGCACGGCTTCGGGATCATCGAAATTGATCGCCGTCACCTTGTTGAGGCCGAAATAGCGTTCGCCATTCTTGGGCGCGCTGATCTCGCCTTCCACCGTGTCGCCGGTGCGCAGGCCATAACGGCGCACGATCTGCGGGTTGACATAGATGTCATCGGGGCCGGCCAGATAGCTGGCATCAGCCGAGCGCATGAAACCAAAACCATCGGGCATCACCTCGATGGTGCCCGAACCCATCACCTCGGTGCCTTCTTCGGCCGCGGCCTTGAGGATGCCGAAGATGATGTCCTGCTTGCGCAGAGTGGAGGCGTTTTCCACGCCCATGTCTTCCGCCATGGCCACCAGATCGGCCGGAGCAGTTTTTTTCAGTTGTTGCAGATGCATCGATTTCCTCTGGCGGCAGGCGCGAGACGGGGGGGTGGAATGGGCTCAGACGAGCGCGGGCACACCAGGACGGGCGCCGATACCACGCCTCGCCTAGTCCGCCCGGCCCCGCCCGTCAAGGGCCGCCCAGTTTTGACAGTTTTGTCGTTTCTGTCCGGGTTTTCCGCATTGTCGCCT
>JAIXUQ010000070.1 GCA_027483465.1 Sphingomonadales bacterium | reverse complement strand
GTTGCGAGGCCTATCCGCCGCTGGCCAATTTCGGCCTGGGCGGGGCGCCGCGCACCGATCATGGCGGCGCGCTGGCGGGCGCGATGCGTGTGCCCTTTGCCGATCACATGCTGGTGCCGCTGCCCGATGGGCTCGATCCGGTGGCGGTGGCCAGCGCCGCTGACAATATCGCCGATGGCTGGCGGGCGGTGGGGCCGCAACTGGCGGCGCGGCCAGGCGCCAGCGTGCTGGTGGTGGGCGGCCTGGCACAGAGTGTGGGCCTCTATGCCGCCGGGTGCGCCGTGGCGACCGGTGCCGGGCGGGTGCTCTATCTGGATGATGATCCCGTCCGGCGCGAACGGGCGGCGCGGCTGGGCGCGGTGGCCGAACCGCTGGCGCTGGACGCCGGGCGGGCGCCGGCCGAACTGTTTGACATCGTGGTGGAGGCCGCCGGCAGTGCGGCGGCGCTGGCCTTTGCCATCCGATCAGCCGGGCGCAACGCGGTGCTGACCAGCGTGGCCATCCATCTTGATCGCCTGACCCCGGTGCCGCTGACCGAGGCCTATTATCGCGGCCTGACGCTGGTGACGGCGCGGGTGGATTCGCGCGCGCATCTGCCGGCGGTGGCCAAGTGCCTGGCCTGCGGGCATTTCCATCCCGAACATGTGACGCACCGGGTGCTGCCCTTTGCCGATGCGGCCGAGGCCATGGCCGATCCGGGGCCAAAGCTGGTGTTTGTGCCCTGAGCCGGCCTGGCCTATGGCTGGCACATGCAAAGCCTGATGATCATGCTGGCCCTGCTGACGGCGCGCACCGATGTGGGGGCGCTGCCGGCCAGTGGTGTGGCGGTGAAATGCCTGGATGAAACCGGCCTGCAATTCGTCACCACCACCAATCGCGACTGGCTGCTGGTGCGCCGGGGCCGCGCGGCCTTCCGGGCCGAGCTGGTGGGCGGCTGCCCCGGCATGGGCGCCAACCGCATCATCGCCCGCCGCAACACCCAGGGGCGGCTGTGCGTCAATGATCTGACCGACGTGGTCGATCCGGTCGGCGGCATGAACCATGGCCAATGCCGCATCGGCCGAATTGAACCGGTCACCGTCCCCAGGGGCGCGCGTTTCTAGCCCAACGGGCCGCCTCGACAGGCGGGTGCTGCCCGCCGTAAGGGCATCCCATGAACGAAGCGGGACAAAATCGGCCGGCCTGGGCCGTGGCGCTGCTGGCCGGCGTGGCCATGCCGGCAGCGCTGCTGTTGGCCGGGCCGGTGGGGGTGGCCGGCGTTGGCGCACCGGTGCTGGCGGCCGGCCTGATGGGCATCGGCCTCATCGGCACGGCGGCGGCCGGCCGGTTCTGGCCGGGGTTCGGCATCGCCGTGCTGGCCGGGCTGGGGCTGGTGCTGCTGCTGCGCGGCGCCGGCTTCGGGCCGCTGCCGCACCCTTTTTCAACCGGGCTGGCGGTGCTGGTGGCCTGCCTCAGCTTTGCGGCGCGCGGGGCTTTGTTTGCGCGGGCGCTGGGTGGGCGCGGCTGGCTGATGGCGCTGTTTGTGGTGGCAGGCGAGGCGGCAACCCTGGTGGCCACGGCCACACTGCCGGGCCTGTTGCCACCCTGGCTGCTGGCCCTGTTGCCGGCGCAATGGGCCAGCATGGCGCTCAGCACGGCGCTGCTGGGCACCGGCACGCGGGCGGCCAGTTCGGCGCTGTTCGCGCTGGCCGGCACGGCGGCGGCCACATTGCTGGTGGCCAGCCTGCTGCCGCGCAAATGGCCCTATGCCATCATGTTCACCACCTGGCTGGCATTGTCGGCGCTGGTGATGCACCGGCCGGTGCCGCCCGCTGGCGGCGCGGCCGAGGCTGCGATAGGCTGGGGCGTGGCAACGGCAGCGGAAGGGCAGCGATGATGAAAATCGGGATGATCGGGGCGGCGATGGCGGCGATGGGCTTTGGCGCCGGGCTGGCGGTGGCGCAGGGGGCGGCGCCCACCACGATGCGCACGCCGCAATTCGCCAACGCCGAGGTGAGGGTGTGGAAAAGCCTGATCATGCCGGGCAATCCGCTGCCGCTGCACCGGCATGATCATCCGCGCGTGATCGTGGCGCTGAAGGGCGGCACCATGCACATATTGGAGGAAACCGGCCCGGCGCCCGACAAGAGCGACATCGCCGTGTGGGAAGCCGGCAAGGCCTATTGGCTGCCCGCCAACCCCAAGACGCTGCATCAGGACATCAACATCGGCAAGGAACCGATCGAGGTGA
Source organism: Sphingomonadales bacterium (assembly GCA_027483465.1). GTDB lineage: Bacteria > Pseudomonadota > Alphaproteobacteria > Sphingomonadales > Sphingomonadaceae > Sandarakinorhabdus. Next base: position 14,614 of record JAIXUQ010000070.1, on the reverse strand, counting down.
TGGTGGTGGAGCTGCAAAAGGCGTGGTGAAGCCGGCGGCGGGCAAGGCGCGGGTGGACCAGTTGCTGGTGGCGCGCGGCCTGGTGGAAAGCCGGGCGCGGGCGCAGGCGCTGATCATGGCCGGCCTGGTGTTTTCCGCCGATCGCAAGATCGCCAAGGCCGGCGAGACCCTGCCCGAAGCCGCCCCGCTGGATGTGCGCGGGCGCGATCATCCCTGGGTGTCGCGCGGCGGCATCAAGCTGGATCATGGCCTGGCGCATTTTGGCTGGGATGTGGCCGGCGCGGTGGCCATCGATGTCGGCAGTTCCACCGGCGGCTTCACCGATGTGCTGCTCAGCCGCGGGGCGGTGCGGGTGTATGCGGTGGATTCCGGCACCAACCAGCTGGCCTGGAAATTGCGCCAGGATCCGCGCGTGGTGGTGCTGGAGCAGCTTTCGGCCCGCGCGCTCACGCCCGCGCACATCCCCGAGGCGGTTGATCTGATCGTGTGTGATGCCAGTTTCATCGCGCTGGCCAAGGTGCTGCCGGTGCCGCTGGGCTTTGCCCGGCCGGGCGCGCGGCTGCTGGCGCTGATCAAGCCGCAGTTTGAAGCCGGCCGGGCCGAGATCGGCAAGAACGGCGTGGTGCGCGATCCGGCCGTGCATGCCCGCGTGTGCGCCGATGTGGCGGCCTGGCTGGACGGCGCCGGCTGGGCCGTGGCCGGCATCACCCAAAGCCCGATCACCGGGCCGGAAGGCAATGTGGAATATCTGATCGCGGCCACGCGCTGAACCCGTGCCGGTGCCGCCCGCCGTGCAGCGGCGTGATGTCGCGTTGCACCGGCAACGCCAACCAGACTAGGCGCGCCCACCCGGGGCAGGCGGGCCAGATCATAAACAGCGGCCACGCAAATGCGGGCGCGCTTCGTCCTGAGGGGAGAACCGGCACCATGACCATGCCAACCTGCTTCGCGCGCGCCCTGCTGGGTGTGTCGCTGCACGCCTTGTGCCTGCCAGCCATGGCCGCGGCCCAGACGGCCGCGCCAGGCCCGGCCGCGCCAGGCCCGGCCGCGCCAGGCCCGGCAGCCGAACCGGCCGAAACCGAGGCGGCCGAGGCCATCACCGTCATCGGTTCGCGCGGCCGCGCCCGCACCGATGTTGACCGGCCGGTGGCGGTCGACATCATTTCGGCGGCCGAACTGCGCAGCACCGGCCAGATTGATCTGGGCCAGCAGGTGCAATTCACCTCGCCGTCGTTCAACTCAACCAAATATGGCATCAACGGCGCGACCAATTTCGCTGATCCGGCCTCGCTGCGCGGCATGTCGCCCGACCAGACGCTGCTGCTGCTCAACGGCAAGCGCCGCCACCAGTTTTCCGCGCTCAACCTCAACCTGTCGCCGGGCCTGGGCACCGTGGTGTCCGACCTCAACGCCATCCCCTCGGGCGCGATCAAGCGCATCGAAGTGCTGCGCGATGGTGCGGCGGCGCAATATGGTTCCGATGCCATTGCCGGGATCATCAACCTCACGCTGAACGATGCCAGCGAGGGCGTGAACGCCAACATCACCTCCGGCATCCAGCAGGCCGGTGACGGCTTCACCATGCGGGCCATGCTGAACCAGGGGTTCAAGCTGGGCAGCAACGGCGGCTTCATCAACTACACGCTGGAATATTTCAGCGCCGATGCCACCAACCGCTCCGATCCCTATGATGGCGTGATGTATCCCGCCGCGCCGGCCAATTTCACCGGGCCGACGGCGAATTTCCCCTATACCACCGCCAACCCGCGTGCCGATCGCGGCGTCTATCCGCAGGGGCCGTTCGTGGTCGGCGTCTATGGCTCCAACCAGAACAAGACCTATCAGGCCTTCGTCAATTCCGAACTGCCGCTGTCGGATGCCATCACCGCCTACGTGTTTGGCGGTTATTCCCGCAAGGATATCCAGGCCTTCGGCTTTTTCCGGGCGCCGGCCACCTTCGCCAATTCCAACCTCACCATCTTCCCCGATGGCTATGTGCCGGTGCTGCCCGGCCGTTCCATCGACTGGTCGGTCAACAGCGGCCTGCGCGGCGAGTTTGATGGCTGGAAACTCGATCTCAGCTATGGTTTCGGCCACAACCATCTGGATCAGTGGGCGCGCAACACGGTCAATGCCTCGCTGGGCGCGGCCAGCCCGACGTCCTTCTATGTCGGCCGCTCGGCCTTCAACCAGCAGGTGGTGGAATTCACCGGGTCCAAGAATTTCGGTTCCACGCTGGGCATGGAATCGCTGAACATCGCCTTTGGCGTGCAATGGCGGCGCGACAATTTCCAGGTCACGCGCGGTGATCCGGCCTCCTATGCGATTGGCCCGCTCACCGTCACCGGCAAGACCCCGGCCACCAACGGCCGGCCCGGCTTTGCCCCGGAAGACGAGAATGACCTGAGCCGCAGCAACATCGGCGCCTTCGTGGATGTGGAAGCCGATGTGACCGATCGCCTGCTGGTGACGGCGGCGCTGCGCTATGAGAATTACAGCGATTTCGGCGGCAATCTCTCGGGCAAGCTGGCCGGGCGCTACAAGCTGACCGACAGCATCGGCCTGCGCGCCTCGTACAACCGGGGTTTCCGCGCGCCGTCGCTGGCCCAGATCGGCAACCGGGTGAACACCTCGACGGTGCAGAACGGCCTGATCCTGCAAACCCAGCAGATTTCCAGCGACAATCCGCGCCTGGCCCAACTGGGCATTGCCGATCCGCGGGCCGAAGTGTCCGATGGCTTTGCCGGCGGCTTCACCGGCGATTTTGACCGGCTGACCGTGACCATCGATGCCTTCCAGATCAACATCAAGGATCGCATCGCCATCACCGATGGCATCATCACCGCCAATTATCCGGCGGTGGCGGCGCTGTTCCCGGGCGTGCGTGAAATCCGCTTCTTCACCAATCAGATCGACACGCGCACCCGCGGCATCGATGTGGTGGCGACCTACAAGGTGCCGCTGGGCGGCGAGAACCGGCTGAACCTGACGCTGGCCGGCACCCATGCCCAAACCGAGGTGCTGCGCCAGCGCGCCACGCCGCAGGCCCTGATCGCCGGTGCCAGCGCCACGGTTCGCGCCACGCCGCTGATCGGCCTGACCGCCATCGAACTGATCGAGGTCGCCCTGCCGCGCACCAAGATCCTGTTCTCCTCCAGCCTTGATCTGGGCAAGCTCAACCTGACCGGCCGGGCCAGCCACTTCGGTTCGGTCAAGGCGTTCAGCGCCGGCCTGAGCGCGGCCGACAGCAATGTCGAATGCGATGCCAGCAATCGCTGCGTCCAGACCTTTGGTGCCAAGACCCTGGTCGATCTCAGCGTCACCTACCGCTTCACCGAGCGTTTTGCCCTCACCGCCGGCGGCAACAATATCTTCAACACCTACCCAGACAAGTGGAACGCCCGGCGCAACGGGTTTGTGGGTGAGGCCGCCCAATATTCCAACGGCCAGATCCCGTTCACCCGCAATGCCGGCCAGTTCGGCTTCAACGGCGCCTTCTATTATCTGGCGGCCAACATGAACTTCTGATCAGGCCAGCGTGGGACCGATGGCGCCTTGCACGCACCGGCCGTGCGGGGCCCATCGGGCCTAACGCCGCCTGATCCTGGTGGGGGCATGGAAATCGGCTGGCTTGCCGGCCACCCAGTCCAGAAAGGGCGCCAGATCGGGGTGGGCGATCAGCGCGGCGCGGTTGCTGCCGATGCGGGCCAGTTCGGCGTTGCGGAAACGGGCATGGATGGCCCGGTGGCAGATCGGGTGCAGCGGCACCGTCTCGCGCCCGCCCTTGGCGCGGGGCAGCGGGTGATGCCATTCCACCCGCGTGCCCAGCGGGCGCAGGCACAACCAGCAGGGGCCTTGTGCGGCATCGTCAGCCATGGCGGCGGGATAGAAGAATGGCGGCAAAGCCGCTAGGTTGCTGGTGATGGCCATCGCCGATTCTGTTCCCGCGCCCTGGTTTTCCGGCGGCAGCTTTGCCCGCGCCGCTTTGGTGGCGGTGCCCGGCATCCTGTTTGTCGGCGGGCTGGCGGCGCGCATCTCCGGCTCGACCGACAGCAACCCCTGGTACCAGTCGCTCACCCTGCCGGCCTTGCAGCCGCCGGGTCCGCTGTTCGGCATCGCCTGGGCCATTCTCTACACGCTGATCGCGCTCGCCTTTGCGCTGGTGTGGGCCACCCGCGATGCGCCCGGCAAGCCGCTGGCCATCAGCCTGTTTGCCGTCGGCCTTGCCATCAATCTCGCCTGGTCGCCGCTGTTCTTCAAACTGCACATGATCAGCGCCGCGCTGGCGGTGATCATCGCCATGCTGGCGGTGGCGCTGGCCACCACCTGGGCCTTTGCGCGGGTGAACCGGCTGGCCGCCTGGCTGATGCTGCCCTATCTGGCGTGGCTGTGCTTTGCCACCGGGCTCAACGCCAATATCCTCATGCTCAACCCCATGGCCGATGCCATGCAGATCGGGATCTGATCGATGCAGAACGACAACAAATTGTTTGAAGACCTGTCAAAGGTTGCCACCGCCGCCATGGGCACGCTGGCCGGCGCCACCAAGGAAATTTCCGGCGTGGCGCGCGAACGCATGAAGGATTTCGTCGGCGCCGCCGATATCAGCCGCGATGAATTTGATGCGGTGAAGGCCACCGCCATGGCCGCGCGTGAGGCGGTGGAGCAATTGAAGGCCGAAATCGCCGCGCTGAAGGCCGAATTGGCCGCGGCCCGCAGCGGTGATTGACCGAAACGGATTGATATCCACAGCTTTGCGAGTGCCAAGCCCTTGCCGAATCGGCCGGGCTTGCCCAGCCTGCCGGCAAGACTGTATGGGAGGGGCGATATGAGCTTTCCCGAAATGGAATTTGCCGGCCCCGAAGCCGCACCGATCGACTTGCTGGAACAATTGTTCGATGCCAACGGCTGGGCGTCGGAGCGGCTGGGCGACGAGGAAATCATCACCACCATCAAGGGCGGCTGGACCACCTATCAGCTGCGCGCGCTGTGGCGCGGTGAGGACCGGGTGCTGCAGATCATCGCGCGCGGCGATCTGACCGTGGCCGATGAGCAGCGCGCCGCCGTGTATGAGGTGATCGGCCTGATCAACGAGCAATTGTGGATGGGCCATTTCGAACTCTGGTCGTCGGACGGGGCGATCCTGTTCCGCCACGCCACGCTGCTGGCCGATGATGACGCCGCCGATGGCGGGGATCTGTCTCCGGCGCAGGCCGAGATCCTCACCGATGCCGCGGTGGAGGAGTTTGAACGCTATTACCCCGTGTTTCAGCTGGTGCTGCTCGCCGGTCAGGCCCCGGCCGAGGCGCTGGCTTCGGCCCTGCTCGAAACCGCCGGCGAAGCCTGAGGCATGGCACAGGATGCGGCGGCGCCGATCTGGTTGATCGGCTGTGGCAACATGGGCGGGGCGCTGCTGCGGCGCTGGCTGGATGAGGGCCTGGGGCCGGTAGCGGTGATCGATCCGGCCGCGCGCAACCTGCCCGAAGGCATCGCGGCGATGCCGCGCCCGCCGGCCACCGGCAAGCCCGATATCGTGGTGCTGGCGGTGAAGCCGCAGGCCTGGGCCCAGGCCGTGCTGCCGCTGGCCGGCCGGCTGGGGCCGCTCACCCTGGTGATTTCGGTGATGGCCGGGGTGAAGACCGAGGATCTGGCCCGGCTGTTTCCCGGCGCCGGCATCGTGCGCGCCATGCCCAACACGCCGGCGGCGGTGGGGCAGGGGGCAACGGCGCTGTTCACCCGCGACGGCGATATCGTGCAGGGCGCGGCCGAGGCGCTGTTCCAGCCGGTGGGGCAGACGGTGTGGCTGGCCGACGAGTCGCAGTTTGATGCCGTCACCGCCCTCTCTGGCTCCGGCCCGGCCTATGTGTTCCATTTCATCGAGGCGCTGGCCGCCGCTGGCGAGGCCGCCGGCCTGGCGCCAGCGATGGCGATGCGGCTGGCGCGGCAGACGCTGATCGGCGCCGCCGCGCTGGCGGCGCAGGATGGGACCACGTCGGCCGCCACCCTGCGCGAGCGGGTGACGTCTCCGGGTGGCACCACGGCGGCCGGCCTGTCGGTGCTGATGCCGGCACTCACGCCGCTGCTGGAACAGGTGATCGCGGCGGCCGCCGCCCGATCCAAGGAGCTCGGTTAGGCCTGCAACGCCTCCACGCGCGGGCGGTCGTCGGGTGGCACCAGGCCCATCAGCACGGCCCAGAAGCCGGTGACGGCCTGTTGCCCGGCCTCGCCATAGGCGCGCGCCATCGATCGTTCCAGTTCGCCAAACAGCCGCGCTTCCAGCGCCGCGCCGGCCTTCGTCAGCCGCAGCAGGCGCTGGCGCCGGTCGGCGGTGCCCACCTGCTGTTCCACCAGCGCGCGCGCTTGCAATTCGGTGAGCACCCGGCCCAGCGACTGTTTGGTGATGCCCAACAGGCCGATGAGTTCGCCGACCGAAAGCCCCGGCTGGCGCGCGATGAAATAGAGCGCGCGGTGGTGCGCCCGGCCCAGCCCCTGCGCCTCCAGGATGGCGTCGGCCCCGCGGATCATCGCGGTATAGCCGAAATAGAGCAGCTCGATGCCGCGCCTGATCTCGTCCTCGCGCAGGAACAGCGGGGAGGCCGGGGTCACCCGCAGGGGCGCCGCCGGCGCCGGGATGGTTTGGACAGTCATGTTGACATATCTGCCACAAGGGTTATGGCAAGGCAAGCCGGCTGCGCAACAAGCGGGCAGCAACGGGCCACCCAAGGGTTCGTTTGTTGCCGCCGTGGCTGGCCATGTTGAAAAATTGCTGCACAGGTGAGGATTGCCATGGAAACCGGCTTTGATGATCGCAACGGCCTGATCTGGATGGACGGAAAGCTGGTGGATTGGCGCCAGGCCAATGTCCACATCCTCACCCATGGCCTGCATTATGCCAGCGCGGTGTTTGAAGGTGCGCGGGCCTATGGCGGCCATATCTATGCGCTTTCCGCCCATTCGCAGCGCCTGATCGATTCGGCCACCATCATGGGCTTCCCGCTGCCGTGGAGCGTGGCGGAGATTGACGAGGCCTGTAGAGCCACGCTGGCGGCCAACAATCTCGCCAACGCCTATGTGCGCCCGATTGCCTGGCGCGGCAGCGAGCAGATGGGCGTTTCGGCCCAGAAGACCAAACCGCATCTGGCCGTCGCCTGCTGGGAATGGGGGGCCTATTTCGGGCCGGAGGCGCTGAAGCAGGGCCTGAGGCTGACCATCGCGCCGTGGCGGCGGCCGGCGCCCTATACCGCGCCGGTCAGGGCCAAGGCGGCCGGGTTGTACATGATCTGCACCCTGTCAAAGCACAAGGCCGAGAACGAGGGCTATAATGATGCGCTGATGCTGGATTGGCGCGGCCAGGTGGCCGAGGCGACGGGCGCCAACATCTTTTTCTGGAAGGATGGCGAACTGCACACGCCCACGCCCGATTGCTTCCTGGATGGCATCACCCGCCGCAGCGTGATCGCGCTGGCCCGGCGGCGCGGCATCAACGTGATCGAACGCGCCATCTGGCCGGAGGAACTGGACAGCTTCCAACAGGCCTTCCTCACCGGTTCGGCCGCCGAAGTGACGCCGCTGGCCGAAATCGGGCCGTGGCATTTCCAGGTTGGCCCGGAAACGCTGCAGATGGCGCAGGATTATCACGATCTCGTCCACGGCCGCATCACCGGCGTGGAACCGGTGCCGTCAACGCAGGTCTGACGCCGTCAGAGTGTGGCCAGAAACGCGTCGATGGCGCGGAAATGGCCCGGCCAGTCGGGCGCGCGGAAGCCGGCGAGCCGGGCCATCTGCGCCGCCCTGGCCGGGCTGCCCGGCGCGGCATAGGCCATGATGGCATCGGCCCAGCCATCCACATCATCGGGCGGCAACAGATCGGGCACGCCCTGGCCGATCTCCGCAAACACCTCAAGCTGGCTGGCGATCACCGGCACGCCGGCCGCCATCGCCTCCACCAGCGGCAGGCCATAGCCTTCGGCAAAGCTGGGAAACAACAGCGCGCAGGCCCCGGCCAGCCGGCGGGCGATCTCGGCATCATCCAGTGGCCCGGTTTCCTCCACCCGGCCGGCAAAGCCGCCGGCATCCAGCCGGGCCAGCACATCATCGCAGGCCCAGCCGCGCCGGCCGATGATCACCAGCCGCGGCGCCGCCGGGCCATGGCGGGCCACCAGCCGCTGCCACACATCCAGCAGCAGCATATGGTTCTTGCGGCCCTCGATCGTGCCCAGGATGATGAATTCGTCCCCCACAGGGGGGCGCTCGGCGGGCGGCAGCACCAGCCGGGGCGTGCCCGGCCACACCGCCAGCGTGCGCGGCGGCACCCGCTGCCCGGTGGCATCGGCATAGGCCTGGAGCCGGTCCAGCGTGTCCTGGCTGTTGCCCAGCACGGCATGGGCGATGGCCAGCAGGGTCGCCACCCGCACCGCATGACGCGCCTTCTCCCCCGCCCGGCAATATTGCGGGTGGGTGATGGGGATGATGTCGTGCAGCATCAGCACCGGTTTCAGATCGGCGGCCTGCACCCACTGCGCCAGGCCGGGCAGGTTGAGCCCGGTGTGCCCGGCGTTCAGCCACAGCCGGCCGCGCCCCGGCTGCGGCCGCAGCAGCGATCCCAGGTTGCGCGCCGCCCACGCCACGAACCGGCGGCGGAAACGGTCACGCGGGCCCTCATCATCCAGCAGGCGCCACAGCGATTGGGAAGCGCGCATCGGCAGGATATGGCGGCCGCGCCGGTGCACCAGGCTGGCCTGGGCGCGCGGGGCATAATGCGCCTGCCATGCCAGGCACAGCCGATCGATCCCGGTGGGCCGCACCCCGGCCCAGCGCCGCCACACCAGCCGCGATGCATCCAGGATCAGCGGCGCGTCATTGTCTGCCATGGCGGCCGGCCCGGCCCGGCTCAATTCTGCTGGATCACGGTGGTCACCGTGGCAATCGGCAGGATGGTTTGCGAGACAATGCCGACGAAACGCTGCAATTCGGCCACCGGCGCATTGGTGATATAGATCAGATCCTTGTCGCTCATGCGGAATTGCTGGGCGAGGAAAAACACCGCCGGGTCCTTCAGATCAAAGCTGTAGATCACCGGCACGCGCTGGCCGCCGGGGGTGGCCGGCTCCTCCCAGCGGAACAGGAAGACGCCGCGCGGATTGGCCCGGCCATCCTGCAGGCCGCCGATCCGGCCCAGCGCCTGCGCCAGCGTGATGCCCATCGCCTCGAAACGGATTTCATCATTGCGCCCCGCCGCGCCCAGCACGGTGAAGCTGTAGGGCTGGAACAGCGCGGTGATCACATCATCCTTGGCCAGCACGATGTTGTTGCCGCTGCGCTCGATGATGTCGGCCAGGGCCATGCGGTGGTTGCGGCCATCGCGGGTGATCTGGATGGTGGTGAGGTTCACCGGCGGCTTCACCCCGCCCACCTGGGCCAGCGCATCCAGCAGCCGTTCGCCCCGCGGGGTCAGCGGCAGGCGGGCCGATTGGCCCACTTCGCCCACCAGCGTCACGGTGGCGGTGGCATTGCGCACCAGCCGCACCAGCACCTGCGGCGCATTGGCCCGGCCGCGCAGCCGGCGCACGATCTCGGCCTCGATCTCACGCAAGGTGCGGCCGCCGGCCGGTACCACGCCGGCAAAGGGCACGTTGATGCTGCCATCCGGGCCCACCAGCAGTTCGGGCAGCGTGCTGGGCCGCGCCGTGCTGATTGCCGAGCCGATGCGCGTATCGGCGGCCGGGCCGCCAAACAGCGTGGCCGGCGGCGCTTCCCAGATGGTGATTTCCAGCGCATCGCCCACGCCCACCACGGTGCCCACCGGCTGCACGCCGCCCAGCACATCGGCAAAGGCCGGCCACGGCGCCGGCGGCTTGAAGCGGGCCGCCATGTCGCCGCGCACCTGGATCACCGTGATCGGGGCGGCGGCACCGCTGGTGGCCGGCACCGCGCCGCCGCGCAGCACGGCGGTGCGGCTGGGGCCAAAGGGCTGGCAGGCCGCCAGGGCCAGCGGCAACAGCGCCAACAGGGCGGCGCGCAATGGGGGGCGACGTGAAGGCATGGACGCGGCAACTCTTCCTGTCACGCGGCCGGGCAGATGGGGGCTTGCCCGTCACCACGCTTGCAACCCCGCGCATGGCATCTGGGCCCGGCAAAGTCAAAGCGACTGCACCACTATGGCCCAGACGGCCATCTAGCCGCCGCGGTGTTTATCGGTTATCGGGCCGGTGGCCGTTTCCCCCGGCGGGCCAAGCCGTTGCATGGTGTATTTGCAGTGAATCCGCATTCCCGTTTTGACAAGGAGGGCAGCACGGCCCTGGCTGGCCCCGGCCCGCTGGCCGGGGTGCGCCGCTGGCTGGCCCAGGCCGGCGCGCTGTTCTGGCTGTGCGTGGCTGCCCCCACGGCGCTGGCGCTGGTCTATTTCGGTCTGCTGGCGTCCGACGTCTATGTCTCGGAAAGCCGGTTCGTGGTGCGCAGCCCGAAAAAGCCGGCCAGTTCCAGCCTTGGCGTGCTGCTGGAATCCACCGGCTTTTCCAACGGCAGCGACGAGATGCGGGCGGCGCAGGGCTATATCCTGTCGCGCGATGGCCTGCGCGCGCTGGAAGCCGATGGCCTGGCCCGGCGCGCCTGGCATGATGCCGGCATCTTCTGGCTGAACCGCTTCGATCCCTTTGGCCTGCAAGGCTCGTTCGAGGAATTGTTCCTTTATTATCAAGACAAGGTGGCCGTGGACTATGACCGGGAAACCGGCATCACCACCTTGACGGTGCGAGCGTTTTCGGCGCCACAGGCCCAGGCCATCAACCGCCGCCTGCTGGAACGCGCCGAGGCGCTGGTGAACCAGCTCAATGATCGCGGCCAGGGTGATCTGGTGCGCTATGCCGAGCGTGAGGTGAGCGAGGCGCAGGCCCGTGCCCGCGCCGCGGCCGGGGCGCTGGCCGCCTTCCGCAACCGCGCCGGCGTGATCGATCCGGAAAAACAGGCAACCGTGCAGTTGCAGATGATTTCCAAGCTGCAGGACGAACTGATCGGCGCCCGCATGCAGTTGCTGCAACTTTCGGCCGCCGCCGGCGAAAACCCGCAGATCCCGCTGCTCAAGGTGCGTATCGCCGGGCTGCAACGCGCCATCGCCGAGCAGATGGGCGCCGTTGCCGGCAGTGACCGCTCGCTTTCGGCCACCACCGCGCAATATCAGCGGCTGCAACTGGAACGCGAATTCGCCGATCGCCAACTGGCCGCCGCCATGGTTGCCCTGCAGGACGCCCGCAACGACGCCCGCCGCCAGCGCGCCTATGTGGAGCGCATCGCCCAACCCAGCCAGCCCGATGTCGCCATGGAACCCCGCCGCATCCGGGGCATCATCTCCGTGCTGGTGGCCGGCCTGGTGGCCTGGGGGGTGCTCTCCATGCTGCTGGCTGGTGTGCGCGAGCACCGGGACTAGTCGCGATGGCGGCGCCCGAAACAAGCTTGGCGCGCTCTGCCCGGATCCAGCTTGGCGTGCTGCGCGCCCTGCTGCTGCGTGAAGTCCTCACCCGCTATGGCCGGCACAACATCGGCTTTCTGTGGCTGTTTGTCGAACCGATGCTGTTCACCCTGGGGGTGAGCGCGCTGTGGACCATCGCCGGCCTGCACAAATTGTCCGATCTGCCGATCGTCGCCTTTGCCATGACCGGCTATTCCACCGTGCTGTTGTGGCGCAACATGCCCTCGCGCTGCGTGGGCGCGCTCGCCCCCAATTCGGCGCTGATGTATCACCGCAATGTCAGGGTGATCGATATCTATCTTGCCCGCATCGCGCTGGAAGCCATCGGCGCCACCTTGTCCTTCATCTTGCTCACCCTCGTCTTTGTCGCGCTGGAAAGCATCGCGCCGCCGGAACAGCCGCTGCTGGTGGCGCTGGGCTGGTTCCTCACGGCCTGGTTCGGTGCCGCCTTCGCCATCCTGCTGGGCACGCTGTCGGAACGGTCGGAAGTGATCGAGAAACTGTGGCATCCGGCGGCCTATCTGCTGTTTCCGCTGGCCGGTGCCGCCTATCTGGTGGACGCGCTGCCGATGGATTTCCAGGCCATGGCGCTGTGGCTGCCCATGGTGCATTGCACCGAGATCATCCGCGATGGCTATTTCGGCAGCAAGTTCACCGCCCACTACAGCATCGCCTATCTGGCGGCGTGCAACCTGGGGATCAGCCTGTTTGCCCTGGCGCTCGAACGCCAGGTCAGCCGTGATCATGTGCCCGAATGATCCGGCTGGTTGACGTTCACAAATATTACCCGGTGCGCGGCGGCCGCGTGCATGTGCTGAAGGGCATCAACCTCGCGGTCGCGCGCGGTGACCGGGTTGGCATTGTTGGTGGCAATGGCGCCGGCAAATCCACGCTGATCCGGCTGGTGAGCGGGATCGAACAGCCCAGCGCCGGCCGGGTCGAGCAGACCATGCGCATCTCCTGGCCGCTGGCCTTCACCGGCGCCTTCCAGTCCGGCCTCACCGGGCTGGACAATGTCCGCTTCATCTGCCGCATCTATGGTGTCGATTACCGCGAGGTGATCGATTTCGTGGAGGATTTCTCCCAATTGGGCCGGTTCCTGCGCGAACCGGTCCGGGTCTATTCCTCGGGCATGCGGGCGCGGCTTGCCTTTGCCGTGTCGATGATGATCGATTTCGATTGCTACCTGATCGATGAGGTGGTGGCGGTGGGCGACAGCCGCTTCCAGGCCCGCTGCCAGGAGGAATTGTTCGTCAAGCGTGCCGACCGGGCGCTCATCATCGTCTCCCACGATGTGCATTATCTGCGGGATCATTGCCAGCGCGCCGCCGTGCTGGAACAGGGCCAGTTGACCCATTTCCCCGATGTGGCCAGCGCGCTCGATCGCCATCAACAGGCCATGGCCATGTGACATGTGGCCGGAAGCGGCCGGCTTTTTCTGTCAATGACTTGTGTTCCGTTTCCTTAACGCTATCTTGTCATGGGCAGGATTTATCGCTTCCTTCATGCTTGTTTCCCGGTGGGTTTCTGATGGACTTCAACATTCCCTTGCAGGCCGTGCGCGTCGACACGCGGGTGATCGAGGAAGCGCTGGTCAGCGCCGCCGGCGTCACCGTCACCGTCACCGAAACCGGCCGCCTGATCGAAGGCTTGCGCTTCGCGGTGGGCGGCAGCACGCTGGTGATTGATGATGGCGGCGTGGTCACGCGCAGCAATTTCGCCCTCAACATTCCGGTCACCGCGGTCACCGGTTCGCCCGGTGCGGACCGGTTGATCAACAATGGCACGATCAACGGCCGGATCCTGTTGGGTGATGGCAATGATGAATATATTGCTACCAAAGAAAGCGCGGGCAGCATCGAGATGGGGGCCGGTAACGATCTGGTGCGGCTGACCGGCCCGCTCGGTTTCGGGTTCGGCGTCCTTGATGGCGGCGAGGGGGACGATCGCCTCGAGCTGGTCAACAGCACCCTCTTCTCGTCCGGCTCCCAATTCCGCAACTTCGAAACCGTCGTGCTCAACGGGGCCGGCCAGAGCGGCCCCGGCATTCCGCGCAACACCAATCTGTGGGCGTTGCAGGGTGTGCGCCGGCTGGAGATCATCGGGGATCTGGTCGACACCGACCCCTTTGCCATCCTCCCGCAATTCTACATCCGGGATACCAGCCTGGATTCGCTCGATATCACGGTGAGCGGCCTGGCGGCGCTCTATCTCGACCGGAGCAATGTGGGCAGCGTGATCGGCGATGATGCCCGCAACACCGTTGTCCTGTGGAACGGGGCAGGGCTGCGTGGGGTTGATCTTGGCGGCGGCGACGATTTTCTTGCCGTCACGCTGGCCAGCGATGCCAGTGGCGCATTGTCATGGCCGCTGCGGCTGGAGGGCGGCGCCGGCCGGGACAGCCTGTCCATCGGGTTTGATGCCGGGGGTTCGGTCAGCGTTGATCTCAGCAACGTCTCGGGCTTTGAAAGCATCGCGCTCGGCGCCTATCGCAACATCGCCGGCAGCATGCTGCTGACCGGCCTTCCCGCCATTGATCGGCTGGGGGTTGAAGGGCCGCTGTCCATCACCCTGCAAAACATCGTGGCGCCGCAAATGGTGATCGAACCCGTTTCGCTGCAGGCCCTCACCATCACGGCGGGCAGTGTTGTTGGCCGGGTTGGGCGCGTGCTGGGCCCCACGTGGAACAACACGCCCAACCCGCTGATCACCTGGCTTGTCCGCAATGACGGCGAAATCAGGGGCAGTGTGCAGCTTGAGGAAGGGGATGACCGCTATGACGGCCGCGCCGGCCTGATCGGCGGCGCCGTTGATGGCGGGGCCGGCAATGACGAACTGATCGGCGGCAGTGGCGGCGAGGATTTGCGCGGCGGTCTGGGGGCAGATCTGCTGTTTGGCAATGGCGGCGATGATCGTTTCACCGGCGGCAGCGGCGGTGACCGGCTGGAAGGCGGAACCGGTTTTGATATCGCGATCTTCTCCGGCAGCCGCCGTGATTACGAGGTGACGCGCAGCGGCGAGACGGTGACGATCCGCGATTTGCGGGCGAACGCGGATGGGACTGACACGCTGGCGGGCATTGAGCAGGTGCAGTTTCTGGATGGGGTGATGGGGCTGGTGCCGCAGGAACTGGTGCTGTTCCTGCCGGGC